>NZ_JBMWDO010000007.1:0-232910 GCF_049545475.1 Stenotrophomonas sp. NPDC077461 | reverse complement strand
CAGGAGGTGCGGGCTTTGATGCAGAGTGTTACGGCTGAGGCCTCGCTGGCCATCTTGTTCCAGAATGTTGTTTAAGTGCTCTGGACGCTCAGCCCCGAATAGCTGTGTAACCCGCAATGGCACACTGCCTTGGCAGTCCATCCCCACTAAAGCGAGCATCGGCATGAACTCACCGTCGTCCCATGACCATCACCATTCTGCAGGCGCAGCCCCTGTCGAGGCTGCGGATGGACGGGTCACCGATCCGGTCTGTGGCATGCAGGTCGATCCCGCCACGACGCAGCATCATGCGACCCACGCCGACACACCTTTCCACTTCTGCTCGGAGCGATGCCGCGCGAAGTTCGTGGCCGATCCGGAGCGCTATCTGACGCCCCAGGACGAACCCGAGGTGGCACAGCCCGGCGCCATCTACACCTGCCCGATGCACCCGGAAGTCCGGCAACAAGGTCCAGGCAACTGTCCCTTCTGCGGCATGGCGCTGGAGCCGGAAATGCCGAGCCTGGAGGACGATGACAATCCGGAACTTCGCGACTTCTCGCGCCGGTTCTGGTGGACGCTTCCGCTGACTGTGGTGACGCTCGTGCTGGCCATGTTCGGCCAGTACCTCCCGCGTGTCGTGCTGGGCGACGTGCAGATCCTGCCGTTGTCGATCGACGTGCAGACCTGGGTCGAGCTGGTCTTGACCACACCAGTCGTGCTGTGGGCCGGCTGGCCGTTCTTCGAGCGCTGCGTGCAGTCGATCCGCAACCGCAGCCCGAACATGTTCACCCTCATCGGGATTGGCGTTGCGGCCGCCTTTGGCTACAGCCTGGTCGCCACGCTGGCACCCGGCTTGTTCCCACCGTCGTTTACCGAACATGGGCGCGTCGGGGTGTACTACGAGGCGGCGGCGGTGATCGTTTCGCTGACCCTGCTCGGCCAGATGCTGGAACTGCGGGCGCGCTCGAAAACGTCCGCGGCGATCAAGGGCCTGCTTGGCCTGGCGCCGAAGGAAGCCCGGCGGGTCAACGCCGACGGCACCGAGGAAGACATCCCGCTGACCCACGTCCACGTCGGCGACCACCTGCGCGTGCGTCCCGGCGAGAAGGTGCCGGTGGATGGCGAAGTGGTGGAAGGCCGCTCCAGCGTCGACGAGTCGATGCTCACGGGTGAACCGATTCCGGTCGAGAAGACCGCAGGCGACCAGGTCATCGGCGCGACCCAGAACGGCACCGGCGCGCTGGTGATCCGCGCCGCCAAGGTGGGCTCCGACACCGTGCTGTCGCAGATCGTGCAGCTGGTCGCGCAGGCGCAGCGCTCCCGCGCGCCGATGCAGCGGATGGCCGATATCGCGGCCTACTGGTTCGTGCTCGCGGTGCTGGCGATCGCGGTGGCCACCTTCTTTATCTGGGGCTCCTTCGGTCCGGAGCCGGCCTGGACCTTTGCGGTGCTCAACGCGGTCTCGGTACTGATCATCGCCTGCCCCTGCGCGCTGGGCCTGGCGACGCCGATGTCGATCATGGTCGCCACGGGCAAGGCGGCGCAGGTGGGCGTGCTGTTCCGCGACGCCGAGGCCATCGAGCACATGCGCCGCATCGACACCCTGATCGTCGACAAGACCGGCACCCTCACCGAGGGGCGCCCCGCCTTCAAGGAAGTCGTGGCCTTCGAGGGCTTCGACGCCGACCGGGTCTTGCACCTGGCCGCCAGCCTGGACCAGGGCAGCGAGCACCCGCTGGCCGACGCCATCGTCGCCGAGGCTCGACGCCGGAACTTCGAGTTCGACCGCGTGGAGGACTTCGACTCGGTGACCGGCATGGGTGTGCGCGGGTCCGTGGCCGGCCATGCGCTTGCGCTGGGCAATACCGCGCTCATGGACGACCTGGGCGCCAATCCCGCTGCGCACGTCGACGTGGCCGAGCGGATGCGCCGCGAGGGCGCGAGCGCCATGTTCCTGGCCGTGGACGGGCGCCTGGCGGGGCTGGTCGCGGTTGCCGACCCGATCAAGGCGTCGGCCGCGGCGGCCATCAACGAGCTCCACGCCGCCGGGCTGCGCATCATCATGGCCACCGGCGACGGGCTCACCACCGCACGGGCCGTGGCCACCGAGCTGGGCCTGGACGAGGTGCATGGCGAAGTCCGCCCCGAGGACAAGGCCGAGCTGGTGCAGCGCCTCAAGCGCGAAGGCCGGCGGGTGGCGATGGCGGGCGACGGCATCAACGACGCCCCGGCGCTCGCCGCGGCCGACGTCGGCATCGCCATGGGCACGGGCACCGACGTCGCGATGTCCAGTGCCCAGATCACCCTGGTCAAGGGCGACCTGCGGGGCATCCTGCGCGCCCGGAAGATCTCCCAGGCCACCGTGGCCAACATGAAGCAGAACCTCACCTTCGCGTTCCTCTACAACGCGCTGGGGGTGCCGGTCGCGGCCGGGGTGCTCTACCCCGCATTCGGGATCTTGCTGAGCCCGATGGTCGCGGCGCTTGCGATGAGCTTGAGCTCGGTGTCGGTGGTGGCCAACGCCCTTCGCCTTGCCAAGTCGGCCGCCGTACCGTCCTCGCCGACCACATCTGTGCCGCGCCAGCCCCTGGGCCTGGCCAAGGATTGACTTGGATCAATTGCATCGGTTCCAGTAAGAGGTAAGCTCACGCCATGGTCCACATCCGCCATCGGAACTTGTTCCAGCGCACCGCCCTCCTCGCGATGGTGGCCCTGCTCTGGTCCCAGTTCGCGCTCGCAGGCCATGGCGATTGCCTGGATCTCCCAGTCACGCCGGCGGCGTTTGTCGCTGCCGCCACCGACACCCGACACGACCATGGCCACGGCTGCGATGCCGAGCTCCCCTCAGCGAGCAAGGCAGTGTGCGACGCGCACTGCACCGAGGGTGACATCTCGGCGGACAGTGGGCGCATCCCTTCGATTCCGCCGCTGCTGGCCGAAGCCTGGTTCTCCTGGCTTGCGATCGCCGCGATTGCGGATGCTGCGCCAGGTGTCACGGCTACATGGGTGGATTCGCCGCCCAGACCCGCCTGGCACCGACCTACCGCCCATCCAGCGGCACTCCTGCTGATCTGATGCCTGGACGCTGACTGCTCCGCACGTCTGTGCGGCGCAGTCCTGTGCGTTCGCGCCGTGGCTGCGTCACGGCATGTGTTCCTGCCCTCGTCCGAGCGACCTGCGTCGCGTCGGCCCAAGGACACTGATATGGCATCCCCGTTCGACCGACTGCCGGCCAGGCGCCTGCACCCTCGCCCTCTGTCCCGCCGTCTGCCACCGCTCCGGCACCTTCTTGCCGGCGTGCTTGCCGGCGCCTTGTGGGCCCTGGCGCTGCCGGTGACCGCCACCGAACCCGTCCCGGGGCACAGCCTCGAGTCGATCCGCGCCTGGGTTCTGGAACACAACCCGGAATTGCGGGCCATGGACTTCGAGGCCCAGGCCGCCGAAGCACGGATCCAGCCAGCGGGCGCCCTACCCGACCCGACGGCTTCCCTTGGATTCCGCGGCCTCGATCCGGACAAGCCCTGGCGCTCCGCCGGTGCCGAGCGCGAGGTCAACTACGCGCTGCGCCAGCGCCTCCCGCTTTGGGGCAAGCGCGCCCTGGCGCGGACCGCGGCCAGCCAGGACGCGGTCGCGGTCGGACTCGATCGCCTCACCACTGCGCGCGACTTGCTGGCCGACGCCGAGGCGGCCTACGCACGCTACTGGCATGCCGACCAGGCCGTGGCCGTGCTTGATCGCCGCATCGCCCTGCTCCGCCAGGTGGAAGAGATGGCCGGCGTGCGCTACGCCCTGGGTCGCGCGGCGC
The DNA here is from genome assembly GCF_049545475.1 of Stenotrophomonas sp. NPDC077461. NCBI lineage: Bacteria > Pseudomonadati > Pseudomonadota > Gammaproteobacteria > Lysobacterales > Lysobacteraceae > Stenotrophomonas > Stenotrophomonas sp. NPDC077461. The sequence goes on along the minus strand of NZ_JBMWDO010000007.1, from coordinate 229,123 downwards.
AGCAGGATGCCATCCGCGCCCAGGTCGAGCAGACCAGCCTCCAGCGCGAGCGGATCGAACGCCTCGCGACCAAGCAGGAGGCGGCCGCCACCTTGAACGCGGTGCTGGGGCGCCGGTCCGATGCACCGCTGGCGACTCCCGACGAGGCGCCGCGCCTCGCCGTCCACAGCGCCTCGCTTGCCGAGGCACTGGATGACGCCGATGCGCATCCCGCGGTGCGCTCGCAGCAGGCTCGCGCCGAGGCGGCGCGCACGAACGTGGTACTGCAGCGTCGCAACCGCTTTCCCGACATCACCCTGGGCGTGGGTGCGATGCAGTTCGGCAACGGCATCGAGAGCACCGAGCTGATGTTCGAGGTCGAGATCCCGTTCCAGCAGCGTGCCCGCCGCGAGCGCGAGCGCGAATCGCGCCTGCTCGAAGACGCAGCGCTTGCCCGCAGGGACGCCACGCTGCGGGCCGTCGAGGAACGCGGCGCTTCCGCCTGGTCGCAGTGGACCAACGCGCGCGAGCGTCGCGGACTGATCGAGAACACGCTGCTGCCGCAGGCCGACGCCACCTGGCAGTCCGCCCTGGCCAGCTACCAGGTCGGTGAAGTCGACTTCGGGACGCTGCTGGAAGCACTCAATGAATGGCAGGGCGCCGACCTCGCACGGGTCGATGCACTGCGTGACGAACTGTTGGGCGCCGCCGCCGTGCGCGCCATCGAAGGAGAGATCCGATGACCCGTGTCCAGACCCTGTCGCTCGCCATCGGCGTTGCACTCGCCGCCCTCGCCGTCGGCTGGATTGCCGGCCGCGCCACGAACGACTCCCCGACCGCGGGCACGTCGATCGACGGCCCGGCCGCAGAACGCAAGGTGCTCTATTACCGCAATCCCATGGGCTTGGCGGACACGTCGCCGGTGCCGAAGAAGGATTCGATGGGTATGGACTACGTCCCGGTCTATGCCGACGACGCACCGCCGGCGGCACCGGGCACGGTGGTGCTGCCGCCGGACAAGGTGCAGGCGCTGGGCGTGCGCACCGAAGCGGTCAAGCGCGGAGCCCTGTCCGCTACCGTGCGCACCAGCGGCACGGTCGAGGTCGACGAGACCCGGCAGTACGCGATCGCCCCGCGCTTCGAAGGCTGGGTGGAGCGGCTGTACGCGAACCAGACCGGCATGCGGGTCAGCGCCGGGCAGCCGCTGCTCTCCGTCTACAGCCCGCAGCTGGCCGCGGCGCAGCAGGAATACCGGCTGGCCGACGAGACCGCCCGCAGGCTGGCCGGGTCCGATCCCGCGAGCGCGGCGTCGATGGTCCGCCTGCGCGATGCCGCCCGCACCCGCCTGCGCAACTGGGAAATCAGTGACGCGCAGATGGGCAAGACGGGCCTGGTGCTCACCGCGCCCGCGGACGCGGTCGTGATCGAGAAGCCGGTGGTCCAGGGCGCGCGTTTCGAGCCCGGCGAAACCATCCTGCGCCTGGCGGACCTGTCGAAGGTGTGGGTGATCGCCAAGGTGCCGGCGGCGCAGGCCGCGGGTATCCAGCCCGGCCAAACGGCCCGCTTTGAAACCGTGGCCCTGCCGGGCCAGGTGGCCGAGGGCGAGGTCACCTTCGTGCAGCCCGTCATCGATGCGATGACGCGCACCGTGGATGTGCGCATCGCCCTGCCCAACCCCGCTGGCGACCTGCGGCCCGGGCTGTATGGGACGGTGGTGCTGGAGGAGCCGGGGGCTGGACCGGTCCTGACCGTTCCGCGCTCGGCCGTGCTCGACAGCGGCACGCGCCAGGTGGTGCTGGTCGAGACCGGCCCTGGCCGCTTCGCACCGCGCGATGTCAGCCTGGGGCGGCGCGGCGGCGATCGCATCGAGATCCTCGACGGCCTGACCGAGGGCGAGCAGGTCGTGGTCTCCGCCAACTTCCTGATCGACGCCGAAAGCAACCTGCAGTCGGCACTCCAGGGTCTTGAGGGTCACACAGGACACGGCGCGCCTTCGGGCACCGCTGAGGATCCACACGCCGGGCACGGCGAGGACGCCGCCGACCCGCACGCAGGTCATGGTGACGAGGCCTCTGATCCGCACGCCGGTCATTCCATGCCGGCTACCCCGGAAGAGACTCCGCCCGCCCCCACCGGCCACGAGGGGCACTGACATGCTTGGCCGTCTCGTTGAATGGTCGGTGCGCAACGTCTTCCTGGTGCTGCTGATGGCGCTGGCGATTGTCGCCGGTGGCATCTACGCACTGATGAACACGCCGCTGGACGCACAACCGGATCTGTCGGACGTGCAGGTGATCGTGTTCACGGAGTACCCGGGGCAGGCGCCCCAGGTGGTCGAGGACCAGGTCACCTATCCGCTGACCAGCGCCCTGCTCGCGACGCCGAAGTCGAAGGACGTCCGCGGCTTCTCGTTCTTCGGCGCCTCCTTCATCTACGTCATCTTCGAAGAAGGCACGGACCTGTACTGGGCGCGCTCGCGCGTGCTCGAGAACCTCAACGTCGCGTCGAAAAACCTGCCGGCTGGCGTGGCACCGGCACTGGGACCCGACGCGTCCGGCGTGGGCTGGGTCTACCAGTACGTGCTGCAGAGCGACCGCCACTCGCTGGACGAGCTGCGCGCGATGCAGGACTGGTACCTGCGTTACCAGCTCACCACCGCGCCCGGCGTGGCCGAGGTCGCCAGCGTCGGCGGCTTCGTGCGCCAGTACTCGATCACCGTCGATCCGGTCCGGCTGCGCGAGTTCGACATCCCGATTTCACGCGTGTCCGAGGTGATCGCCGAGAGCAACCGCGACGTCGGCGGCCGCGTGATCGAGATGGCCGAGACCGAGTACATGGTGCGGGGCCGCGGCTACCTGCGCGGTATCGAGGATATCGAGAGCCTGGTTCTGCGCGCCGAAGGGGGCGCACCGGTGCTGATCGGCGACGTCGCCCGGGTCGAACTGGTACCCGATGAGCGCCGTGGCATCGTCGACCTGGACGGCGAAGGCGACGTTGTGGGCGGGATCGTCATTGCGCGCTTCGGCGAAAACGCCCTGGCCGTGATCGGGGGGGTGAAGGACAAGATCGCCCAGCTTGCGAGTGGACTCCCCGAGGGCGTCAGCGTCCAGGCGGTCTACGACCGCTCCGATCTCATCGTGCGCGCGATCAAGACGCTACGCACGACGCTGCTCGAGGAGAGCCTGATCGTCGCACTGGTGTGCCTGGTATTCCTGTTCCATGCGCGCAGCGCGCTGGTCGCGATCGTCATGCTGCCCGTCGGCGTGCTGATCGCGGTGATCGCGATGCGCATGCTGGGCATGAACTCCAACATCATGAGCCTGGGCGGCATCGCGATCTCGATTGGCGTGATGGTCGACGCGGCGATCGTGATGATCGAGAACGCGCACAAGCACATCGAGCGCTCCGACGGCTCCCGCAGCCGGACCCAGCTGATCATCGATGCCTGTCGCGAGGTCGGGCCGGCGCTGTTCTTCAGCCTGATGATCATCACCGTCTCGTTCCTGCCCGTGTTCGCCCTGGAGGCTCAGGAAGGTCGCCTGTTCAAGCCGCTGGCCTTCACCAAGACCTTCGCGATGGCCGGTGGCGCGCTGTTGTCGATCACGCTGGTACCGGTACTCATGCTGCTGTTCGTGCGCGGCAAGATCGTGCCCGAGCACAAGAATCCGGTGAACCGGTTCCTGGTTGCGGCCTATCGGCCGGTGATCAACGTCGTTCTGCGGCATCGCATGGCCACAATCATGTTTGCGTTGGCCGCCCTGTTTGCAAGCCTGTGGCCTGCATCGCGGCTGGGCAGCGAGTTCATGCCAACCCTCAACGAAGGCACGCTGCTGTACATGCCCGCGTCGCTTCCGGGCATGTCGGTGACCAAGGCCTCGGAGCTGCTGCAGCAGCAGGACCGGATCATCAAGGGCTTCCCGGAAGTGGAGTCGGTGTTCGGCAAGGCGGGCCGTGCCCTGACGGCCACCGATCCCGCACCGCTGGAGATGTTCGAGACCGTCATCAACCTCAAGCCCGAGGACGAATGGCGGGACGGCATGACCACCGACAAGCTCATCGCCGAGATGGACGCGGCGCTGAAGTTCCCGGGCGTCGCCAACTCCTGGACGATGCCGATCAAGGCGCGCACCGACATGCTGGCCACCGGCATCCGCACGCCCGTGGGCATCAAACTCTTCGGCACGGACCTTGAGCAACTCGACGCGCTGGCCACCGAGATCGAAGCCGTGGTGCGCGAAGTGCCGGGCACGACCAGCGCGTTCGCCGAACGCCTGACCGGCGCCTACTACCTCGACATCACCCCCGACCTTGGCAGCCTGGCCCAGTACGGCGTCACCCTGGGCGAGGTGCAGAACGTGGTGGCCGCCGCGCTGGGCGGCGAGATCGTCACCACCATCCTCCAGGGCCGCGAACGCTTCAGCGCGATCGTGCGCTATCCCCGCGAACTCCGCGACGATCCGCACCGGATAGGCAGCCAAGTCCTTGTGCCGGTGCCCGGCGGCGCCCAGGTGCCGCTGGGCGAACTGGCGCGGATTGAGGTCAGGAAGGGTGCGCCGAGCATCCGCACCGAGAACGCGATGCTGGCGGCGTACATCTACGTCGACACCCGAGAGAGCGATCTCGGCCGCTACGTGAAGGCTGCGCAGGAAGCGGTCACCGAGCAGGTGCAGTTCCCGCCTGGCTACTACGTGACCTGGAGTGGACAGTACGAATACATGCAACGTGCCGCGGAGAAGATGCGTGTCGTCGTTCCGGTGACGCTGGCGCTGATTTTCCTGCTGCTGTACCTCAACTTCCGCCGTGTCACCGAGTCGCTGATCGTGATGCTGTCGGTGCCCTTCGCACTGGTCGGTGGCATCTGGCTGATGTGGATGCTCGACTACAACACCAGCGTCGCGGTGATCGTGGGCTTCATCGCGCTGGCCGGCGTCGCCGCGGAAACCGGCGTGGTGATGCTGATCTACCTCGACCACGCACTTGAAGCGCGTGCCGCGCAGAGGCAGGCCGAAGGCCGGGCACTGGATTCACGGGACCTGCGCGAGGCCATCATCGAAGGCGCGGTCGACCGCGTGCGCCCGAAGATGATGACCGTGGTCGCGATCATGGCGGGCCTGCTGCCCATCATGTGGAGCAGCGGTACTGGCTCGGAAGTCATGCGCCGAATCGCTGCGCCGATGGTAGGTGGCATGGTGTCTTCGACCATCCTCACCCTGGTCGTGATCCCGGCGCTGTACTCGCTGATCAAGCAGCGGCAGCTGGCCAGGAAGCCGCACCCCTCCTCCGCACTACCCAAGGAGAAGTAGTGATGGGGCCGTTCAACGCAGGCAGGGACCGACGGCTCATGCAACTGTGGCCGCGAACATCCGTCCGTCCACGGCCAATTCGCGCGTTACTGGCTTCGCCCACCGCAAGGCCGGTTGACCTGTGTGCGAGACACAGGTCTAGCCTGATCAACACCTCGCCGGGAGCAAGCCGATGACGACCAAGGAAGAAGTGACGCTGCCGCTGATGACGGTCCGCCAGCTGGCACGGCAGGGCGATGTCACGGTGCATGTGGTGCGCAACTACCTGCGGCGCGGTCTGTTGCAAGCGGCCACGCATACCGAGGGCGGCTACCAGTTGTTCTCCACCTCGGAGCTCCTTCGCCTGCACTTCATTCGCACGGCGCAACACCTTGGCTTCACGCTGGGGGAAATCGAGGAAATCATCCACCACAGCCTGCTGCGACATAGTCCCTGTCCGCTTGTGCGGGACATCATTCGGCGCAGGCTCGACGACACCCGCCAACAACTGGACAGGCTGCTCGCCATGCACGGACGAATGGAGCGTGCCATCCACGCCTGGGCGGAGCTTCCGGACTCCATTCCGACTGGCGATGACGTCTGCGCATTGATCGAATCTGTTGCCGCTGCTGAAGGCGGCGGGTTCGTCAAGTCCACCCCCCGGCGACTTCTTGGACGCCGCCCCACAGAGGAGAATTTGCCATGACAGCCTCCAGTCCTGCCCCCTCAGGCTCCCGACGCTGGGTCTTCTGGATCTTCCTGGCGCTGGCCGTGTTCTATCTCGCCGTCGAGCACGGCGCCCACCTTGGGGGGACGCTTCGCTGGTTGCCCCTGGCCATCCTGCTGCTATGTCCCTTGATGCATGTGTTCATGCACAAGGGGCATGGCGGTCATGGAGGTTCCGGAAGTCATGGGCGCGACGGCAATGCCGACGACACACCCCATGGCCAGCATGAGAGCCGTAGCAAGCGGGCACTGAACGACGAAACGTCCGACACCTCGAACGGAGGGCACTGACATGCAGGCACCCGACTCCGGCTACGGTCTTTGGCTCCTCGCCGCCATCAACGCCGCGTTCTTCATCTTCTTCGCCTGGAGCTTCTACAAACCGCTGACCCGTTGGGACTGGCGTGGGTTCGGTATGTTCTCCGCCTTCGTCGTGGCCCTGTTCGCGGAAATGTATGGCTTCCCGCTGACGCTGTACGTCCTGGGCGGCTGGCTCAGCGCCAACTATCCGCAGGTGGACTGGCTGAGCCATGACGCGGGCCATCTGCTCGAGATGTGGTTCGGCTGGCGCGCCAACCCGCATTTCGGCCCATTCCACATCGCAAGCTTCGTCCTGATCGGCGGCGGCTTCTGGCTGCTGTCGGCCGCCTGGCCGGTGCTGTATCGGGCACAGCGTGAAGGCCGGCTCGCCCGCGAGGGCGTGTATGCGCGCATGCGTCACCCGCAGTACGTCGCCTTCCTGCTCGTGCTGACCGGTTTCCTGCTGCAGTGGCCCACGCTGCTCACGCTCGCCAGCTATCCAGTGCTCGTGTGGGCCTATGCCCGCCTGGCGCGTCGTGAGGAAAAAGACTGCTTGAGCCGCTTCGGCGACGACTACGTCCGCTACATGCAGGAAGTGCCGGCCTTCATCCCGCGACGCCGGCGCGGCCCCGCTCCATCCCAAGGAGAAACCCGATGACGCACGTCCACAAACCCACTGTGCGCACGCGCACCTGGCCCATCGGCGACATGGTGAGTGCCGGCTGCGCGCGCACGCTGGAGAAGGCCGTGGCCGCGCTGCCTGGAGTCAACGCCACCAGCGCGAATTTCGCTACCGCGACCCTGCAGGTGTCCTACGACCCGGCCCGCCTGTCGGCGGGCGCGGTCGCCACCGCGATCCGCGACTGCGGCTTCCAATGCAACGCGCCGATGCCCGATGCCGACCCCGCCGCAGGCGCGCACGCCCATGCTGCGCATGCCGGGCACGGACAGGAATTGGCCGCAGAGCGCCCCGCTGACGCCCACGCCGGCCACGGCGATGACGCCACGGATGCCGGGGGCCACGACGCCCATGCGGGCATGAACCACGGCAGCGATCTGCACGCCGCGGCGCGCGACATGGGCCGCCGCTTCCTGGTCGCCCTCGCCTTCGCGATCCCGGTATTCGTGTGGTCGCCCATGGGCGGGCTGATAGAGCCGCCGCCGGTGCCGTTCGGACTGCGCGAGAACGTCTGGTTGTTCCTGCTGGCGACCGGCGCCGTGCTGTATCCGGGCTGGCCATTCTTCAGCGCCGCGATCCGGTCCCTGCGACGGGGTGTGCTGGACATGGCGGTCCTGGTGCTCCTGAGCGTGGGCACAGGTTACGGTTTCAGCATCGCGTCGACGTTCTTCTTCGACGGGCCGAACTTCTACGAGGCCTCGGCCGTCCTGCTGACCTTCGTCCTGCTTGGCCACTGGCTCGAGATGCGGGCTCGCGCCGGCGCCTCGGACGCCATGAAAGCGCTGCTGAAGCTGTCCCCACCCCGCGCGGTCGTCCGGCGCGAGGGGCAGGAGCTCGACATTCCCACCGCTGAAGTGCTGGTCGGCGAGACCGTGATCGTGCGGCCCGGGGCGAAGATCCCGGTCGATGGCATCGTGACGGAAGGCAGCTCTCAGGTCGACGAATCCATGCTGACCGGCGAGTCGATGCCGGTGCGCAAGGATCCCGGAGAGTCCGTCGTCGGCGGATCGATCAACAAGAGCGGCGCATTCGCCTACACCGCCACCAAGATCGGCAGCGACACGGCACTGGCGCAGATCATCAAGCTGGTCCAGACCGCGCAGAACTCCAAGGCGCCCGCGCAGCTGCTCGCCGACCGCGCCTCGCAATGGCTGGTGCTGGCTGCGATCGTGATCGGGCTGCTGACCTTCGCGGTCTGGTTCTGGTGGCTGGGACAGCCGCTGCTGTTCGCGCTCACGCTGACGATCACCGTCTTCGTCATCGCCTGCCCCGATGCACTCGGTTTGGCCACGCCGATGGCGATCATGATCGGCACTGGCCTGGGGGCACGACACGGCATCCTCTTCAAGCATGCCGAATCGATTGAGAAGAGCGCACGCCTGGACGTGGTGATCTTCGACAAGACCGGCACCCTGACGGTCGGCGCCCCCGAGGTGGTCGACATGGCGGTCGCGCCGGGCTGGACGCAGGAGCGGTTGCTGGCCGCGGCCGCCGCGGTCGAGGCGCACTCCGAGCACCCGCTGGCGCAGGCCATCCTGAAGCGTGCCGGTCCGGTAGCCGAGCGCGCTACCGCGTTCACCAACATCGATGGCCAGGGCGCTACCGGCGTGGTTGACGGGGTGCAGGTGGTGCTGGGCAACCGGATCCTGATGGTCGAGCACGGCATCGACCTCTCGGTATTGGAAGCGGAGGCTGCGCGCCTCACCGGTGCCGGTCGCACGGTGATCTATGCCGGGGTGGGTGACCGGCTCGCAGGCTTCTTCGCGATTGCCGACGCGATCCGGGAGACCTCGCGCGCGGCCATCGACGAATTGCACCGGCGCAACATCAAGGTGGCGATGATCACCGGCGACAACCGCCCCACGGCCGAGCGCGTGGCACAGGACCTGGGAATCGACATCGTGCTGGCCGACGTGCTGCCGGGCGGCAAGGCCGATGAGGTCATCAAGCTGCAGTCGCAGGGCCTCAAGGTCGGCATGGTGGGCGACGGCATCAACGACGCACCGGCGCTCACCCAAGCCGACGTTGGGTTCGCGATCGGCGCCGGCACCGACGTCGCCATCGAGAGTGCCGACATCGTGCTCATGCACAGCGACCCTTATGACGTCGTTCGCGCGACCACCATCGCCCACGCCACTCTGCGCAAGATGCATCAGAATCTGGGCTGGGCCGTGGGCTACAACGTGCTGGCCTTTCCGCTGGCGGCCGGTGTGCTCTATCCGTTCGTGCTGTCGCCAGAAATCGCCGCGCTGTCGATGTCGGGCAGTTCGGTGATCGTCGCCCTCAACGCGTTGCTGCTCAAACGCCTTCCACTGGCGGATGCCGCCACCCCTCGCAGCCCATCTAAGGAGTCCACACCATGAATACGGTCACACACGTCGCCCATTCCAGACCCCGAGGTACCAATCGCAGCCATTGGGTCGCCGCACTGGCCCTCGCGCTCGCGTTCGCATTGCCGGGGGTCGTCTCCGCGAACGAGGGTGGGTTCCGCCACAACGTGTTGATGCGCGGCCAGGTGCTGGAAAAGCAGGACGGAACGCTTGTGGTCTGTGTCGGGCAGGCCGACGGTGCCCAGGTCGGGCAGGTGCTGGACGTGATCCGGCACAAGCGCCGTATCCGGCATTCGCGGGCCGGCGGTCCACGCTACCGCCGCGAGAACGTTGGCCAAGTGCGCATCGTCGAACTGTTCGACAGCCACTACGCGGAGGCTGAAGTGATCTCCGGGAGCCCCAAGGTCAACGACACAGTGGAGCTGATCCGCCCCTGACAGGCGCGCGGGCGATGCAGATGCGCCTCGGCCCTCGCCATGCCCTCCGCAATCACTTCCCTTCCAGGACAGGAGCCACACCATGACAGCGTCTTCCAACCCCACCCTGCAATTCCTCGGTGCCGCGGGCACCGTGACCGGCTCGCGCTACCTGGTCGAGGCCAACGGTCAGCGCGTGCTCGTGGACTGCGGCCTGTTCCAGGGCTACAAGCAATTGCGCGAGCGCAACTGGGCTCCGTTTCCCGTCGAGGCGTCATCAATCGACGCGGTGGTCCTGACCCACGCCCACCTGGACCATTCGGGCTACTTGCCCGCACTGGTCAAACAAGGGTTCCGCGGCCGGATCCACTGCACCCATGGCAGCGTGGCCCTGTGCGGCCTGCTGCTTCCCGACAGCGGACACCTGCTCGAAGAGGAGGCCAAGTACGCGGCCCGCAAGGGGTACTCCAAGCACAAGGAACCACGGCCGCTTTATACCGAGGATGACGCCCGCCGCAGCCTGAAGCAGCTCAAGGGGCATGACTATGGTCGCGACATCGAGGTCGCATCAGGCGTCACGATCCGCTTCCATCCTGCCGGCCACATCCTGGGCGCTGCCCATGTCAGCCTTGACGTCCAGGGCCAGCGCCTGCACTTCAGTGGCGACCTGGGACGGCAGCAGGAGTCGCTGATGAATCCGCCGACGCCCCTGCCCGCCTGTGACGTCCTGGTCTGCGAATCCACATATGGCAATCGGGAACACATTCCGATCGACCAAGAAGCCGAGCTGGCACCGATCATCCGCCGCGTTGCCGCCCGCGGGGGCGTGATCGTCATTCCCGCCTTTGCCATCGGCCGCGCCCAGGCGCTCATGCTGCATATCGCCCGGCTGCGTGAGCGCAAGGACATCCCTCGCGTGCCGGTCTACCTCAACAGCCCGATGGCGATCAACGCGACCCGGCACTACCACGACCACCACTCCGAGCACCACGTGTCCGACGAGGACTGCCAGCGGATGTTCGACGTGGCCACCTTCGTCAACACTGTAGAAGAGTCGAAGGCACTCAACCGCCAGCGCGGGCCGATGATCATCATCTCGGCCAGCGGCATGATCACCGGCGGGCGCGTGCTGCACCACATCGAGGCGTTCGGCCCCGATGACCGCAACGCGATCCTGCTCGCGGGCTACCAGGCCGGAGGAACACGCGGTGCCGCGCTGGCGGCAGGCAAGCGCACGTTGCGCATGTTCGGCCGCGAGGTCCCCATCCGCGCCGAGGTGGTGCAGCTGGAGGGCTTCTCCGGCCACGCCGACGCCGGGGAGCTGCTGGACTGGATGCGCACCGCGCCGTCCGCGCCGCGCATGGTCTACCTCACCCACGGCGAGCCCGACGCTGCAGACACGCTGCGCGGGCGCGTGCAGCGTGAACTGGGCTGGCGTGCGCGCGTGCCGGGGCACCTGGAGCAAGTCGGATTGGAGGATGCGAGATGACCACGCAGGCCCCGGGCCACACCCGCCTGCGCGTCACCCGTGCCGGCATCGACACCTACCAGCAGCCGGTGGTCTATATGCACCGCGACTGCGAGGTCTGTCGCTCGGAAGGCTTTGCCGCGATGACGCGCGTCAGGCTGGACGTGGACGCCCGCACGCTGGTGGCGACGCTGAACGTGGTCATCGACGATCGGCTCGGCCTGGACGAGGTGGCGTTGTCGGAGGCCGCGTGGACGCTCCTCGATCCCGCGCCCGACGCCCTCGCCGGCGTCAGGCACGCGGAACCCGCGGCGTCGGCGGGCGCGCTCCGTGCCAAGGTGTTCGGCGCCCGGTTGGACGACGCGCAGTACTTCGCCCTGGTGCAGGACGTGATGGAAAGCAGGTTGTCGGACCTGGAGCTTGCAGCTTTCGTCACTGCCAGCGCGGGTGACCGCCTGGACCATGCGGAGACGACCGCGCTGACGCGAGCCATGATCTCCGTGGGCCAGCGCCTGGACTGGGGCGAAGGGCCGGTGCTGGACAAACACTGCGTAGGTGGCCTGCCGGGCAATCGCACCACCCCGATCGTGGTGGCCATCGTGGCTGCGCTGGGCTACCGCATCCCGAAGACCTCGTCGCGCGCGATCACGTCGCCCGCGGGCACCGCCGACACCATGGAAGTGATGGCGCCGGTGGCGCTCGACCTGGCGGCGATGCGCCGGGTGGTGGAGCGCGAGGGCGGCTGCATCGTGTGGGGTGGCAACGTGCGCCTGAGCCCGGCCGACGACATCCTGATCCGGGTCCAGCGCCCGCTGGATTTCGACAGCGACGGCCAACTGGTCGCCAGCGTGCTGTCGAAGAAGATAGCCGCGGGCTCCACCCACGTCCTGATCGACATGCCGGTGGGTCCGACGGCCAAGGTGCGAGGTGAGGCCGCGGCCCACAGCCTCGGCACGCGGCTTGCCCACACCGCGGGCGCGCTGGGATTGCAGTTGGGCATCCATCGCTCCGACGGCACCCAGCCGGTGGGTCGGGGAATCGGCCCGGCGCTCGAGGCGCACGACGTGCTCAAGGTGCTGCGCAACGCGGCCGATGCACCCGCCGACCTTCGCGAACGCGCACTTGCGCTGTCCGCGGCGCTGCTGGACATGGCAGCGGGCAGCAACGCCGGCACCGGACTGGAGCGCGCGCGCGGCGTGCTGGATTCCGGGGCGGCGCTGGCCAAGTTCCTGGCGATCTGCGAGGCCCAGGGAGGCTTCCGCGAACCGCCACGGGCGGCGTTCACCGCCGACGTCCCGGCGCCTGCATCGGGCCGCATCGCGGCGATCGACAACCGCAGGCTGGCCAAACTGGCCAAGCTGGCCGGCGCCCCGACATCCCCCACCGCCGGCCTCGAAACCGGTCTGCGGATCGGCGATACGGTCGAGCGCGGACAGCCCATGATGACCCTGCATGCGGAGTCGCCGGGAGAACTGGCCTACGCCCTGGAGCACGCCGCGACGCTGCAACCCTTTGTGCTTGGAGAGGTTCCATGACCCGTGTGCTGATGCCCTTCCCGGCCGATGCAGTGTTGGCCGGCACCATCAACCAGCCCCTGCAGGCGCGCATTGCACCCGTGGCCTGGCGGCACTTCCCCGATGGCGAGTCGCTGGTCACCCTGGACGACGCACTGGACGGCGCCGATGTGGCGATCCTGGCCAGCCTGCGCAACGCCGATGCCCTGGCCCTCCCGCTGCGCTTCGCCGCCCGGACCGCGCGCGAGTTCGGGGCTCGTTCGGTCGGCCTCATCGCACCCTACCTGGGGTATATGCGCCAGGACACCCGCTTCCATCGCGGCGAGGCGGTCAGTACACCGCTGTTTGCGCAATTCCTCGAAGAGGCTTTCGACTGGCTGGTGACCGTGGACCCGCACCTGCACCGCGTCGAGCGCCTGCAGTCGCTCTACCGCATTCCGACGGTCCACGTATCGGCGACGCCGGCCGTGGCCCGCTGGATCGCTGAGACCGTCCCCGACGCTGTGCTGATCGGCCCTGACAGCGAGAGCGAGCAGTGGGTAGCGGACATCGCCGCCCTGTCCGGCATGCCCTACCAGGTGCTGGCCAAGGAGCGGCACGGCGACTACGACGTGCGCGTCAGCCTGCCCGACCCGCAGGCCGTGGCGGGCCGGACCCCGGTCCTGATCGACGACATCGTGTCGTCCGGCCACACCATCCTGGAGACCCTCGCACACCTGCGCCGGTTGTCGTTGCCGCCGCCACTGCTGGTCGCCATCCATCCGGTGTTCGCCGGCGATGCCTATGCCCGCCTGCAGGAAGCAGGTCTGGCCCGCATCGTCAGTACCGACACCATTGCCCACCCGTCGAACGCGATCGCGCTCGGCGCGGACCTCGCTGACGCGGCATCGACCCTGATGTCCGCTTCGGCCGACTCCCCGGAGGACCCATGAACCTGCATCTCAACTGCTGCACCGCCGACCAGCTGTCGGCCGCCGAGCGCCAGCGGACCCTTGAACTCGCCGACGCCCACCGGCGGGCCGATCCCGCGTTTGACCATTGGGCGGCCGGCTACGGCGTGATCCGACATGACCCGCTCACCCAGCTCCGGGTCCGCCAGATGGTGCACGAGCTGGTGGCCTTGGGCCGCACGCCCGATGCCGGCACCGCCTGGCAGCGGCTCGCCGCGGCCGATCGCGTCACCAGCGCCGGCATGTGGCTGGTGGCCCACATGACCTACAGCCAGCGGGTCCGCACCGACGGCGCGGCCCTCGAGGCCGATGACTTCAAGGCCACGCCCGAAGGCCACACTGGCGGGTCCCTCAACATGGTGCCGGCCTACGCCGGCTACCTGCTGATGGACGCCCTGGATGGCGTCACCCGCGCATGGATGATGGGCCAGGGGCACTGCGTGGCCGCCATCGACGCGCTGAACGTGCTGGTTGGCAACATGACCGCCCGGCACGCCGAACGTTACGACCGCTCCGACGCGGGGCTGAGCCGGTTCGTCGGCGACTTCTATGCCTACACCCTCAATCCGGACGGAACACCGGCGTCGCCCCTGGGCTCCCACGTCAATGCGCACACCGCCGGGGGCGTGATGGAAGGCGGCTATCTCGGCTTTGCCGAACTGCAGTACGTGCATGCACCGCTCAAGGACGAACGCCTGGTGGCGTTCCTCAGCGACGGTGCGTTCGAGGAACAGCGCGGCAGCGACTGGGCGCCGCGCTGGTGGCGTGCCGAGGACAGCGGGCTGGTCAGCCCGATCATCATCCTCAACGGGCGGCGCATCGAACAGCGCAGCCAGATCGCCCAGCAGGGCGGCGAGCGGTGGCTGGACCGGCACCTGCGATTGAACGGCTTTGATCCGATCGCGCTGGACGGGCGCGATCCGGCCAGCATCGCGTGGGGTATCCATGTGATGGAGTCGCGCCTGCAAGCGGGCGCCGCCGTTCCCGATGCCGACGTGCGGCTGCCCTATGGCATTGCCGAAACCGTGAAGGGCTTCGGATTCCCCGGCGCCGGGACCAACGCCTCGCACAACCTGCCCCTGCCCGGGAATCCGTCGAAGGAGGCCGAGGCACGCGCGCTCTTCAATCAAGGCGCCGCGGCGCTGTTCGTGGCCGCGTCCGAGCTCGAGGAGGCTGTTGCCGCACTCAACAGCCACGACCTCCAGCAGCGCGTGCGCGAGCGCGACCATGCGCTGGCCGATCGCCAGGTGGAACCGCCCCGCGTCCCGGCGATCGCCGACCGCGGCGCCGGCGGCGAGAGCTCGCCGATGACCGCGCTCGACGAGCAGTTCGTCGCCATCGCCGAAGCGAACCCGGGGCTGCGCGTGCGCGTGGGCAATCCTGACGAGCTGCGCAGCAACAAGCTCGATCGCACCCTGGACGCAATGAAGCACCGGGTGCACGAGCCCGAGCCCGGTGTCGCGGAATCGACCACTGGCGCGGTCATCACCGCGCTTAATGAGGAAGCCGTGGTATGCGCCGCGCTCGGCAACAAGGGCGGGCTGAACCTGGTGGTCACCTACGAGGCGTTCGCACCGAAGATGCTTGGCGCCGTGCGCCAGGAATTGATCTTCGCGCGTCACCAGGCACAGGCGGGGCGACCGCCCGGCTGGCTGGGCGTGCCTCTCGTGCTGACCTCGCACACGTGGGAGAACGCGAAGAACGAGCAGTCCCATCAGGATCCGACCATGGCCGAGGCGCTCCTGGGCGAAATGGCCGACATATCGCGCGTGGTGTTTCCCCCGGACGCCAACGGCGCCGCCGCGGCCCTCGCCCACGCCTACGCGCAACGCGGCACGGTCACCACCCTGGTCGTCCCCAAGCGACCGGTGCCGCACGAGCTGACACCGACGCAGGCGCAGGCGCTGGCCACCCAAGGTGCGCTGTGCCTGGCCGGCAACCCGGCGACAGCGGCGATCCTGCTGGTCGCCACCGGTGCTTACCAATTGCAGGAAGTGCGCCACGCGCAGGTGCGCCTCGTTGAACGTGGCGTGTCGGCCGCGATCGTCTATCTCGGCGAGCCCGGCCGGTTCCGCACGCCGCGCGATCCGGACGAGGCGCGGTACGTGCACTCCGACAGCGAGGTCCATGCACTGTTCCCGGCGGAACGGCCGCGCATATTCGTCACGCATACGCGGCCCGAGCCCTTCCTGGGCGCGCTGCGCCGGCTCGACACTGGCCCGGCCACGACCGCGGCGCTCGGCTTCGTCAACCGCGGCGGCACGCTGGACGTGCCGGGACTGCTGTTCGCCAACCGCAGCACCTGGGCGCACGTGGTCGATGCGGCCGCGGGCGTCCTCGGCCAGTCCCGGGGCGGCCTGTTGTCGGAAGCGGAGCTGGCGGCAGTGGATGGTCGGGGCGATCCGGCCACGATCCTGCGTCCTGCAAGTGGGTCGACGCCATGAGTTGTCCAACCGGGAGCGCGCGTTGATGGCGGGCACGGTGCGGCGCGGAGGCCAGATTGCCTGGGCGGGACTCAAGCTCGGCGTCGCCGTGCTGCGCCTGCGCCGACGTGCACCCGACCTGCTTCCGGCATACGTCAGCACCACACTGGTGGGGTTGGGCACCACCTTCGTCAAGCTGGGCCAGGGCTTGAGCCTGCGCTGGGACCTGCTGCCGGCGCCCTATCGCGAGGCGCTGTCGCGATTGCACAGCGATGTGCCCCCCTTCCCGGCGGAGGAGGCCATGCGTATCGTCGAACAGGCGTTTGGCGCGCCGGTCGGCGAACTTTTCGCCAGCTTCGATGACAAGCCCCTGGCCGCGGCTTCAGTGGCCCAGATCCATCCAGCGCGCATGCATGATGGTCGCGATGTGGTCGTCAAGATCACCCGCCCCGGGATCCATGCCCAGGTGCAGGCGGATCTGCTGCTCCTGCGGCGCACGATGCGCGTCGCCCAGTGGATCTGGCCGCCACTGAAACGCCACCGGCCGCTCGAACTGGTGGACGAACTAGGCGCATTCCTGCGTGACGAGATCGACATGCGTCACGAGGCGCAGAACATGCGGCGCATGGCCAAGGTGCTGGATGCCCTGCCCGGCATCACCCAGCCGCACGTCGTCGAGCCGTATGCCACCCGCAACGTGCTTGTGCAGGATCGAAGCCACGGGACCCGTCTGGAGGCCGCGTACGGCACAGCGGCCGCTCCCGCACTGGCAAGGGCGCTGCTCGGTGCCTACGTGCATCAGCTCTTCGGCGCCGGCGTCTTCCATGCCGACCCGCACCCGGGGAATCTGTTCTTCTTTGACGACGGTCGCCTGTGCCTGCATGACTTTGGATCGATCGGCGTGCTCGACCCTGCATCCCGGCTCGCGCTCGGCGGCATGGTCGAGGCCATTGCGGCCGACGACGCCGAGGGCGTGCTGGATGCAGCGATCGCCATGGGCTTCTTCCCGTCGCAGGTCGACCGCCGCTCGCATGTGCGCGAGATCCACCTGATCCTGGCCGAGATGGCCAGCCGTCCGCTGGCGCAGTGGTCCATTGCCGAGGCAATCTGGCGCGTGGCACGCATTGGGCAGGGCGCTGGCTTCCGGCTTCCGGCCCACCTGCTGTCCCTGATCCGGACGCTGTTCCTGGTCGAGAACACGCTGCGGGCGCTGGATCCGAATCTGGACCTGCTGGGGACGCTGTCCGCGCAGGCGGCCGCGATCGCCGACATTGCCGAAGCCAGCCGCCCCAGCGGCAACAGGCCGCTTGCCATGCGGCTGGCCCGCACTGCGCGCCAACTGCCACAGATCGCCACCGACCTGTTGCGGCAGGCGCAACTGAGCGACGGACGACCCGCCTTCTCCGTACACCACCATGGCCTGAGTTCCACGCAGGAGGCAATCGCGCGCACGGGCAACCGGCTGGCGTTGGCCCTGGTCACCTTGGGCCTGTACGTAAGCGGTGCGCTGTTGAGCCTGCATTCCGACGGCCCGCAAGTGTTCGGTCACATGCCTTTCCTGGCTATGGTGGCTTTCGCTGCTGCGGGATTGCTCTCACTGCGGCTGGTGATGGCCATCGCCAGATCGGGACACTTGTAACAGAACACTGATCTATCTCCCCGCTGGTGCCCGGCGCATCAGTGCATCCAGGAAGGCAGACCCATGACGCAACACAATCATCATCATCAAGATCATCAGGCGCACGGCGAGCAACCGCCGCATCCCCGCACGGGTGCTGAAGGTGACGTCCATGCCGGGCACGACAAGCATGCCGGCCACAGCGTGGCGAGCTTCCGCGACAAGTTCTGGCTCACGCTGCTGCTGACCATCCCCACTCTGATCTGGAGCGGGATGATCCAGCATTGGTTCGACTACACCGCACCACAGTTCCCGGGGTCGGCGTACATCCCGGCGGTGTTCGGCACGATCGTGTACTTCTACGGCGGCTCGCCGTTCCTCCGCGGCGGATACCACGAGCTGAGAAATCGCCTGCCGGGCATGATGACGCTGATCTCGCTTGCGATCACCGTCGCCTTCCTTTACAGCGCGTTGGTCACGCTCGGCGTTGTCGAGGGCTTGGACCTGTGGTGGGAGCTGGCGACGCTGGTGGCGATCATGTTGCTCGGCCACTGGATCGAGATGCGTTCGATCAACCAGGCACAGGGCGCTCTCAAGGAACTCGCGAAGCTGCTGCCTGATATGGCGGTGCGGTTGGATGAGGCCGGTACCGCGAAGGAAGTCCCTGTCGCGGAACTGAAGCGCGGCGACCTGCTGCTCATCAGGCCCGGCGCGAGCATTCCCGCCGACGGCGTCGTGAAGGAAGGGACCAGCGCCGTCAACGAAGCGATGATCACCGGCGAGTCCAAGCCGATGGACAAGTCGACGGGCGACCGGGTGATCGCCGGCACCGTCAACGGACAGGGCTCGTTGCGTGTCGAGGTGACGGGAACCGGCGACGAGACCGCGCTCGCGGGTATCATGCGGCTCGTCGAGCAGGCCCAGACGTCGCGCTCGCGCGCCCAGGCCCTGGCGGACCGGGCGGCGTTCTACCTCACGATCATCGCCATCGTCTCCGCCGCGGTTACCGCCATTGTCTGGCCACTCCTCGGTCGACCGTGGAGCTTCACGATCGAGCGCGTAGTGACCGTGCTCGTGATCGCCTGTCCCCATGCGCTGGGTTTGGCCATCCCGCTGGTGACCGCCATCTCGACCACGATTGGCGCACGGAACGGCCTGCTCGTGCGCGATCGACGCGGCCTGGAAGAGGCCCGTTTGCTGAACACGGTCGTGTTCGACAAGACAGGCACGCTCACGCTCGGTTCGCACCGCGTCGTGAAGACCACTGCCGCCGATGGACTCACCGACGACGAGGTGCTTCGCGTGGCCGCGTCGGTCCAGCGCGACGCTGAACATCCGATCGCGCAGGCGCTGATGACCAGCGCCAAGGAACATGGCATCGACGTTCCGATGTCGCAGGACTTCGAGTCCATGCCGGGACGCGGCGTGCGCGCAGTCGTCGAGGAGCGCTCGCTTCACGTTGGCGGGCCGGGTCTGTTGAGAATGCTCGCGGTCGAACCGCCGGAGACGCTTCGGCGGGCTGCCGAATCAGCGGCAGCCGATGGTCAATCTGCAACCTACCTGGTGGAAGGCGACCGGGTGCTCGCCGTATTTGCGATCGCGGATGCCATCCGTCCCGAATCGTTCGACGCGGTCAAGCGGCTGCACGACGAAGGACTGGAGGTTGTCCTGCTGACGGGTGATTCCACGGCGGTCGCAAACGCGGTCGCGAAGGAACTCAACATCGACACCGTCTTCGCCGAGGTATTGCCCGAGGACAAGGTGGCAAAGATCGAGGAGCTGCAGGCCCAGGGCAAGCGCGTCGCGATGGTGGGTGACGGTGTCAATGACGCTCCGGCGCTGCTCACGTCCGACGTCGGCATCGCCATCGGCACAGGGACGGACGTCGCGGTCGAGGCCGGCGACGTCGTACTCGTGCGCAGCGACCCGCGCGACGTGCCAGCGATCATCGAATTGAGCAAGGCCACCTATCGCAAGATGATCCAGAACCTGTGGTGGGCCGCCGGCTACAACATCGTCGCCATCCCTCTCGCCGCTGGCGTTCTCGCCGCATGGGGGATCCTGCTGCAACCTGCGCTTGGGGCAGTGCTCATGTCGCTGAGCACCGTCGTTGTGGCAATCAATGCGCAGTTGTTGCGCCGGGCGGTGCGGTCCCCATGAACATGATTCGGGGACACCTGTGACCACGCGCCGGCTTCTTGCACTCAACGTTGGCTCGTCCACCCTCAAGGGCGCGTCCTATCTGTTCAACACTGAGGGACACGGCGCGCAGTCTCGTCTGCTCGAGCGCTCCCGGGCCGAAATTCCAGTCGGCGTGGATGCGCAGGAGCGCCTTGCCACCCTGCTCGAGGCATTGTCGGAGCCGTGGCCCAGCCCCGACGTGGTGGTGCACCGAATCGTACATGGCGGTGACCTGCACGACGCCCGCGAGCTCGACGAAACCGTGCTCGCGAAACTGGATGCATTGGTGCCGTTCGCACCCTTGCACCAGCCGGTAGCCCTCGCTTTCGCGCGTGCCGCGCGCATGCGTTGGCCGCACGCGCGCCAAGGCGTGGCCTTCGACACCGACTTCCACGCGTCGCTCGCGCCCTGGAGCCGGCGCTTGCCTGTCCCTGAAGCATGGGATGCGCTGGGCATCCGCCGCTACGGTTTCCATGGACTCGCCTTTGCCTCCGCGCTCCGCATAGTGGCCAGCCACGACGCTGGAATCCTGAAGGGCCGCGCTGTCTTCGCGCATCTGGGGGGTGGCTGCAGCGTCTGCGCCGTCGAGGGCGGCCGCAGCCGCGACACCACCATGGCGCTCACTCCGCTGGGTGGAATCCCGAGCCCTACCCGCTCCGGAGATCTCGATCCCGGCGCGTTGCTGTATCTGCTGAGGCATGAACGCCTGGATGCGCAGGCGCTTGAAAACGGCCTGTACCGCAGTGCAGGCCTTGCCGGAATCGCCGGCCATGGCGACATGCGCGTGTTGCTGACGGATCCCGGCCCGCAGGCCCAGCTTGCCGTGGAGCTCTTTGCAGTCCGGATTGCGCAGTCCATCGCGGCCATGGCCACGGCAATTGGCGGTCTCGACCATGTCGTCTTTTCCGGCGGCATCGGCCATCGCGCGCCGGTTTTGCGGGCTCGCATCGTCGCGCGACTGGCCTGGCTCGGCCTGGCGCTGGCACCTGACGTCAACGATGCTGGAGCCACGCGGATCGACCGCGGGGGCGGGCCGAGCATATGGAACGTCGCGATCGATGAGGAGCGCGAACTGGCTGAATCGGCACTCGCCTGGCTGTAGCCACGACACGCCCCAAGGGTCGGCTCCGGTGGGGAATCACTCCTCGATCCGTGACGACGTGAGCACCGCTGCGAATCCACCACCGGGGGTGCGCATGTTCGTGGTCTGGCCCTGGTACAGCCTGGCCGCGAACAACAGGACACCCGCCTCGGACGCGAAGCAGCGCACATCCGCCTTGAGGGACTGGCCCCCATGCACGATCCGCATGCTCGGTGGCGCGAAGGCCTGTGCGATGTAGGTCGCCGACGCCATAGACGCCCAAGTCCGCCGGGTCAACTTGTCGCCCCGATAACTCCCACGGCTGCCAAACCCTGCTGCAGGCTTGAAGAAATATCCGTTGCGCACTGCCCACAACGCATCCCGGTTCGCGGGCACGAGTTCGACCGTGGGCGGGATCACCTGGCCCAGCAGTGCCGTCGAACCCGCATCGACCCCGAACCCGCCGAGCAGAGCCGGGTCCCCGAGCACCGCAAGGTTGCGCTTGTCGGCAAACAGCGCGTGTGCTCGGGGATGCGGCATCAGCGCGACGTCCCCTGCCAGGTAAGCCTCACGAATGTCTGCATGCGAGGCATCCTCGAGCGCGAAATCGGTCAACCGGTTGTAGACAGTGTCGATTCGACCGTGGGCATCCTCAAGCCCGTCCGAACCAAACGACAAATCCTCGGGAGCGCTGATCACGCAGTCCACGCCATGGTCCCGAAACGCGTTCGCGTACAGCACAAACTCGGGGTAAAGGAACTGCGCTCGCGGAGTGCTGTCCACGATGGCCAGGCGCGACGGCGTGCGCCCGGATTGCTGCCGAGCATCCTCCATCCAGGCCGTGACGGCCGCATCACGCGCTTGGGCCGCGTTGGTCCAGGTGGCCCATGCTGGCGGCGCGCAAGACCGCACGGCATCGAGCAACAAGGCATTGAGGAGCAGACCGCCTGGATTGGTGTTGACCTCGATCAGCCGCGGGCCATCGACCGTCAGGTGAAAGTCCAGACCCAGGACGCCCCCCGCCGAACCCGGATCATGGGTTGCAATGTCAGGGGCCCATTGCAGGACCCGTTGGCTATATCCCGGGTTTCCTGCGACGTCGAAGACCGCCGCCGCGACTCGTCCCATGGCCTCCAACGCGGGCCGATCAACGAACAAGGCATAGGGTGAAAATAAGTGCGCGTGTACGGCGGGATCAGTCGTGAACTCCGGAAAGGCACCCCGGATCGACTCGTGCAGACGGAGGATGTCGACCACTTCGCATGCACACCGCTGGTTGAGCGGCGCGCTTTCCAGGGTGGCACAGTCGATCTCGCAGCCTGTCTGTCCAACTATTATCGGAGTCCGCGGTTCAACCACAACAGGGATTGTTCTGTTGGATCGGTGGACATGGCACTGTTCCGAACGAGCAGAACACACAGCAGTCGCCTTGATGCGGACGCAAAACCGCTCCACAGCCCGTGCACTCATAGAAGAATTGACACGCTGTGATGGGCATTGTCTCGGTCGCCCGATGGCCGCACTCCGGGCAGGTCAAGATGCTTTCCAGCTTGACGTCACTCACCGCCAGTCCGCACCTTGGCCGGGAAGCCTGCTTCCGTGACTGCACGCGCGATTCCGGCTGCATCCGTCTGGCTCGATTCGAACGTCACCGTGACTGTTTCAGCCCGGGTGTCCACCTTCACATCGGCCACGCCCGGCACCTTCTCCAGCGCCTTCCTGATGGTGATGCCGCAGGCGGGACAGGTCATGTTCTCAGCATCGAGCATCACTACGGTTGCGGGCGTCGCAAGAGCGGCACCGACCGACAGAGCAGCCACCAGGGCCAGTATCCACTTGTGCATCGCGCCTCCTACAGAATCCAGACGATGTAATAGGGAAACAGCAGCAACAGGACGATGAGGGCTGTCGCCAACCAGAGCCAACGTCGCCTGCGTCGCAGAGCGTCCGGGGCGATGCAACTGCCATCCACACCGCACCGTGCCGCCGGTCGATACAGCATCCAAAACGCCACGGCCAAGGACAGTACGGCGGCGGCGCTGAACCAGGGCCTCAAGGGATCGAGAGCTGTCAGGGTGCCGATCCAGGCGCCACTGATGCCCAGCAGGACCAGCACCAGCGGCACGACGCAGCAGACCGATGCGCCAATGGCGGCGATGCTCGCGCCAACGATGGCTGGAACAGACGATTTGGCCGGGGTTGTTTGCATCAGAGCATACTAGCCTCTGTACCTAGGTACGGAGTCAAGCCGTGCGTCCGAACACGTTTACGATCAGCCGGCTGGCGGCGGCGGCCGATGTGCACGTCGAAACCGTGCGCTACTACCAGCGGCGTAGGCTGCTGCGTCAACCCGAGCGACCCATAGGAGGCGTGCGTCGTTACGACGAAAACGATGTCAATCGGCTTCAGTTCATCCGGCGCGCTCAGATGATGGGATTCAGCCTCGACGAGATCGCTGGCCTGCTAGAGATCACAGGCGAAGGTTCTTGCGAGCAGACCCGTCAGCTGACCGAGCGAAAGCTCGTCGATGTCCGTCTACGAATCCGCGAGCTGCGACAGCTGGAGAGGGATCTCGAACAGAAAATAGCGCGGTGCGCCCAAGTGCCGGCGGGAGAGTGCTGCCCAACCCTCGATTTTCTGGAGCGGCCAATAAAGCCAGCTGCGACAGGCAGTTAGCTCACTTTCGGCCCGTTTTTACACGAATCCCTGCCGACCCTCGACATGGGCGATCCCGATCCCGCCGCCGGGGTGTCAAATGTGGTCCACATGTCCCGAGGGCCACGACGCCCCAAGCGCGGATAAGGCGTTGCCCGTAGGGGCGCGGCCCCTACACTCCGGCTAGAATGCGCGCAGGAACGGAACCAGGGGGATCACATGGACCGCGAACGCCACGAGCCGACACTCGGCACGCCTGACATGACGGAGCTACGTTTCCGCAGCGACCGGGCGCGGTATGTGCCACGACCACAACCGACGCCCCAGTGGGTATTTATCGCGGGAGGTGTAGTCCTGGCCATCGTAGTTGCCATCGGGCTGATCGAATGGAACGCGCGAAGGCAAGCGGTAGCCATAACGCGAGAGCTTACGAGACCAATGACCGCTCAGGAAGAGGCGCACTTCAAGCGTGAGCTCGCCAAGCGGGAACGAGAAATGGCTGCGCAGACCGCTGCGGAACTCGCAGAACTGCAGAGAACGTTGTGGACGGGCACTCCGAAGCCTACTCCCGTTCGCCCACTCCAAATGGATGAGCGCTGTATACAAGGCCGCCGCTTCCAGCGGATAAACGGCGGATGGCGTGATCGACCAAACGAACCATGCTAAGCAGCGTGACACGTCACAGACTATCTGCCGCCGTAGCGGTTCTGAACTGATTCCGGAAAGGTGCCAATTACCCGCTCCTGCTTCTGCACAACCCCGCCCTGCACCGTTGCTTCGGACTGCTGCACGGAAGTTGACGCGTTCGCCCTACTCGACTCGGATGTCTGATCAGGCGGGCGCTGCTGCGCCTGCGTGGCCGCTGGCGGCTTGAAGGGGTTGTAGGGTTCCCCCCGTCGGGCAATATCCCGGCACACGTCGTCGCGCACAACCACACGCGTGTTCTGCAGCGCGCCTGATGGCTGCCGACGGCCTGCAGGGCTGGCCCCGGCGCAAGCGTCGCGGGCAGCGCGCAAGTCCGGCCATGACACCGCCGGGCGTGGTCAACCTGCTTGAACACGAATTTCTCGCGCTGGAGCCGGAAACCAAGTGGGTGACCGATATCACCGAGATCAAGACCCGTCAGGGCAAGCTGTATCTGTGCATCGTGCTGGATCTGTACGACCAGCGCATTGTGGGCTGGTCAATGCACGATCGACAGGATCGACAGGATCGAGAGGATCGACAGATGGTGACCCGGGCGGTGCAGATGGCGGTCTGGCAGCGTCAAGGCAGCCACGCAGTCATCCTGCATTCGGATCGTGGCAGTAAGTTCCGCAGCGGTGACTACCAGGCATATCTCGCGGCTAACGGGCTGATCTGCTCGATGAGCGCTGTGGGACATTGCGGCGACAATGCGGCCTGCGAAGGCTTCTTTGGGCTACTCAAGCGTGAGCGAGTCTATCGAACGAACTACCCGACACTGGATGCAGCACGAGCGGATGTGTTTGACTACATCGAGCGACGCCATAACCCAAGGATGCGGCGAAGGGTCGCCAGGCAGGATCAGAGGATTGCGGCTCTTTTAGAACCGTCCGTGATATCGGGGTAGAACCCTTCGCAACGTCGTGAACGGACTGCTTATAGCATCGTGTCGACGCTCTCTTCAGAAAAATGGGCGCAGTTTGCTGAGATGGTTGCAGACGGCACTTTTTTCGGACCTCAGTCACACTTGTGGTACCTAGTCGATGTCGCCAAAACTGTACATGCGACAGTCGGCCATCGCCTAGAAGCGGTGGTAGCCATTCTCGACGCATGTGCACGCAACGGCAGTCGAGGCGGCGTCAGCCTGGGCTGCTTGTTGCTGGAGCAGATGCACGCCAGTGACCGGGCAGCCTTCGAATTCGCGACACGCGTGTTAGGTGACGAGAACTCTGCGCTTGAGGCGGAGGGCGTCCTGGAGTTCCAACGACTGTTTTTCCGAAAGCAGCAACTTAATGGCCCCGCTTACAGGGTATTGCCCATTGCGTCGAACCGGCTTCGTTGACTCGTTTTCTCAATTGCTGCTTCGAGGAGCCGACTCTCGGACGCGGCTAAGACGCTGCTTTGCGAAGTGGAGGAGGAGCGGCGGAGAAGTGGTCGTCCGACTGACGAACCTCGGCGTCCGGATCTGAACGGAACCGTCCGTTTGGCTGACATCTTTTGCTCGGAAGCTACCCTCCCCTACCCCCGATAAATCCTCCTAATCCCCTGCCCCCATGTCCGCTTTCGGCCAAGAGCGGACGTTGGCCGGCGACTCGAAAATGTCGGGTTCAGGCTGGAAGCGGCAGTTCATGAATGTCCGCTACGGAGCAGGCTGTCGCGCCGGCAGACATCTGTCAAATACCCTTGGTCCGTTCCCGAGCGCGGCTACCGCTGCCGGAATTGGCAGACTCAGCATAGCGCCGCTTCCTCCTAGACATTCAATTCAACGTACGGTAAAAACACGGCGATCGTGCTCGCGCGTCGCCTCGGCACACCTCTGGCTCCTCTCTCTGTATATTCCACGGAGCTATACGTGCGTCAATGACTATGGCGCCGGCATCGGCAGGACCTGAAGACCTACGACATGGGCATCAGGTGCCCGTGGCTGGTTGTGGGCAAGCAAGGGAGGGCAAGTGGCAACGCAAACAGACAAGTATGCTGCCGGCGAGCAGGGGCTCGGCTACGTCTATCAGATTCGCTTCGCGCTCGCGCACCTAATGAAGCAGGACGAGAGCCAAGCACTGCTAATCGAGGCCGACGACGACGTCGAACTGAGAGACGTAGAGGGTAAAAAGACGCTGATTTCGCTGAAGCACAAGCAGGTCGGCGAGACCGTCGGCACGCTGTCGACCGATTTTTGGAAATCCGTCCGTATCTGGCTCGACCGGTACATCCGCGACGGCAACCTCGCCTGCGACCACTCATATTGCATGGCAACGACGGCGCGCGTAGGTCCAACCTCACTGCTTCGGTATTTCCTAGCCCGCGCCGATGCTAAGCCAGCGGACTTTGCAAAGCAGCTTATCGCTGAGCTCAAGGGCTCGAAGGCGGCGCTGAGTGCGCAGATTGACACCTCGTTCAGCTCGTTGACCTCTGCCCAACAGGACGACTTCCTGGCCCGTATCGTGATTGCCGACAGTTCGCTGCGGATCATGGAGCTCGACGCCGCCTTTGCCCCTCTGCTGCGATCGGTGGCGGAGAAATTCCGCGTCGATGTCCGCGAACGCATTGAAGGTTGGTGGCTCAGGGAGGCCATTGAGCTGATTCAGGGTGAGCGCAAGCCCATCACCGGCGCCGAGGTCTGGGCGAAGTTCGCGCAGGTCAACAGCGAGTACTACGACGAGCGTCTGCCAATCACCTTCGACGACGCGTACCCAGACCAGGAAATCGACGCGATGAAAGACACGCGTCAGTTCGTCGAGCAGCTGCGAGCGATTGGCATGTCCAGCGACAGCTTAGAGATGGCCATTCTGGACTTCTACCGCGCGTTCTCCCAACGCGCACACTGGACCCGAGTTAACGCCCTTGTGGGCGGCGAGATTCGGAAGTTTGAGCTGCGCCTAATCGAAGAATGGAAGCGCGCCAGAGGTTGGGCTATGGTGAAGGCGCCTCAGAACGAGGCCGATTTCCAGGCTGCAGGTCGCCAGCTATATGACTGGGCTGAGAACCAGTCCAAGGGCTTGCAAATCCGCAAAGACGTCACGGAGGATTTCGTTCGCCGCGGCAGCTTTCACATCCTTGCAGACGAGAAGCCACTGCCTCGTGTGCACTGGCATCCCCAGTTCCTTGAGCGCCTGAAGGCTGCCACGGCCAAGGTGCCTGCATGAGGGACTGGTCATCTCGCCCTTTTGAGGAGCGTAACCTCTTCAACCCGGCTTTCTGTGCGGTAGTCTTGGTTGCCGCCATCCGCGAGTACGAACGCGTTGCGAGGAAGCCCATGCCCTACTCCTTGACGCTGCTTGTTCTGCCGATGTGCCTGCACCAGGCCTCGCGAGAGGAGATTCTGGAGAACAAGAGGCTATCCGTCTTGCGTGTGTTCGCGCTTCGCCCGGACTTGCTGGTCAACTTCGCTGAGCGGGCACGGTCGCTGGTCCAGTACGCCACAGAGGCCTTCGCACTGCTCGCAAGCAAGGGCTGCATCAAGGTAGGTGATGACGGCTGCATCAGCCTCATTCCCAGACGGGTGTCACCTCAGCCGTTGAACACCGACGACGCCGAGAGGTGCCGCGCCGCCGCAATCGTCCTCGGTCGCGATTTCGCCCAGATTAACGACCGCGTGACGGTCTACACCAGTTTGTCCATCCGCCCATGAAAATTGCTTCGATTCATATCTACAGCCACGACGGTCGTAGACGCGACGTCACCCTCAATCCCGATGGGCTGAACATCATCACCGGCCTTGCCTCGACGGGTAAGTCGTCCCTCTCGGACATCGTCGAGTACTGCATGGGTGAGGACGTATGCAAGATTGCGGAAGGCTTCATCCGCGAGAAGGTGTCTTGGTTCGCGGTCACCTTCCAGTTTCCACACGAGCAGGTGTTCGTCGCCAAGCCCAACCCCAAGCCGGGTCAGGTTCAGTGCTCGCTTGCAATGATCATGCGTGGCAAGCAGATTCAGACGCCGGATTTCAACGCCCTAAAGCACAACGGTGGCGATGAGCTAGTCCACGAACTGCTTTCATCTTTGCTGGGCATCCCGGAGACCAAGACGCCTGTTCCTGAACGCAGCAGTCGCACAGGCTACTCCGTGAACGTCAAGCACACAGCGTTCTATCTCTTCCAGAAGCAGGGCTTGGTGGCCAGCAAGGAGCTACTGTTCTACCGACAGGCAGAGGAACACCTTCCCCAGACCATCCGTGACACCTTTGCCGTCCTCTTCGGCATCTCCAACGTCGGCGACATGGAGACTGAGGCGAACCGACGTGCGACGCAGCGCGAGCTGAAGATTGCTCAGAAAGAACTGAAGCTGGCACAGGAGACTGAGGATGCGCTGGACACGCGCGGCTTGAGCCTACTGGCTGAGGCGCGGACTGTGGGTATTCCCTTCAACAACTCGCCAGTCCGTGTCGGGCCGAGCACGGACGGAGTCGAGAGCGACTTGGTCGCGTCCCTTCGTGAAGTCCTTAGTTGGCGGCCGGGACAGGTAGCACTCATGGCCGAGAATGAAATGGCGAAGCTCCAGGCACGCCGTTCAAATCTGCGGACAGAGCGCCGCCAGATCCTGGACCAGATTGCATCGGCGCAGAGGTACGTCAAAGGCGCGTCCGACTTCCAGACCGAGGCCCAGGAGCAGCGCTCCCGCCTTGAGTCCATCAATGCGCTGCCGCGTTCGTCGACCGGCGCGTGGCAATGGCCGTTCCTGAAAGAGGAAGACGCCCGCATGGATGGCTTCGCCCAATCGCTGATGGCCGAGCTATCGGTCCTGGACGGCGAGCTTGAGCACGTTGGCGGCGCGCGCCCTCGCCTGGATGAGCACCTCGCGGCGCTCACCGACCGTTCCAGCCGACTGAAGGACGCCATCCGTGAGGTTGAAGTCGAGCTCAACGCTGCGGTCCTGAGCGATGAGAAGGCAGCAGTGCAAGAGGACGCCAACGCGAGCGCTCTGAAGGTTCAAGGCCGAGTCAGCTTCTACCTGGACAGCTTGAATCCAAGCAATGCCATTAGCGTGCTGAAGCTCAAAGTCGAGCGGCTGCAGGCGAAGCTCGACCAGATTAACCAGAGCGCGGGCGCCGACGACGATGCAGACGCGCGCATGGAATCGGTCATTACCCACATCTCTAGCACCATGACCTCGTTGGTGAAGGAGTTCAAGGCGTTCTTCTCTGAGTTTCCGTTCCGGCTGGATATGCGCAACCTGACCGTGGTGGTGCAGCGTCCCGGCAATCCAGTTCCGATGATTCGCACCGGCGGTGGCGCGAACTGGCTGGCGTATCACATATCGGCTCTGCTGGCCCTGCATCACTACGCATCGGAAAACCACATCCCTATTCCTCGCTTCCTGATGCTGGACCAGCCGACGCAGGTCTATTTCCCCTCGCAGACCATCTATGAATCGGTGGCGGGGGATACGGAGAAGGTCAAGCGCGTGGACGCGGACCTGGAGGCCGCCAAGAAGCTGTTTGAGACGCTGCTGAACTACACGAAAGCGTTGGTCCCGGGTTTCCAGCTCATCGTCACCGAACATGCCAACTTCGCGGAAGATTGGTTTCAGGACGCCTTGGTCGAAGAGCCGTGGATGAATCCGCCGGCGCTGGTGCCGCAAGACTGGCCCAGTTGGGAAAAATGAGATGACGATGCTAGAACTGGTCCGATGGAAAAAGTTCTTCCACGCGCCAAGCGGGCAGCTCTGCAAAGCCGCGGATGGACCAGCGTAAACAACGCCGCTGCCGACGCTGAAAGCTTCAAGCGCAACCTACTGGCGTTGGCTGCGACGCTCGGCACAGCCACGCGGACACGAAGGCGTAGTGTTGTCGACGCGCTTGTGCCAGATTCTAGCCTCTATGCCGGATTACCACTCGACCAGGTGTCAAGGGTCCAGATCTTGAGAAGTTCGTCGCCGAATGCGACGATTTCCTTGCCTCCTAGCGCATCCGGGCTACAGCTCCAGTTGTAACGCAACACCTGCAGGACAAAGGATTTCGCGGAGAAGCGATGGCTGTTGTGCTGCCTTTGCCTAATGGCGCAACACCTCGGGGTTTAAGTGTGAAGCAACGGGCTGACAGCGAAAATTCTGCGAATTGCCCAATAAATCATAGGTTTAACCATTCGCAACAGTACCTGTAATTACCAAGATTGCGAAATATGATTGCGGGCTGTCGTCTTTCATATGTTGGTTCCGATCAAAAGCGTCTTGTATATCTCTCGGGCAATGGTTCGCATTCCGGCAATGCAGCGAGATACGCTTCAAGAGCATCAACAGACTGCGAGTGATGAATCGCCATATCGATCACCTCAAGTCCGTGAAATGAGCCTGTATTCCAGATCTTGTCGCTTTCCACGCTGGTGAGCTCCCGGCCCAACTTCGCATCCGTTGCCGATTGCGTTGCCGCAGACCAAAGGCGATTCCGTTCCGATGGAGTGGTCACTAGAAGCCCCGGCTATCCAACTTGACCAAATGACTATGATCCCGCTACCAGTCCTGAGCAAGCGGCGATCCTTGCAGGTCAGATTCAAAGCGAATTGGGTGACGCGTGCTTCGGCAATGTCCGCTTTCGGCCAGAAGCGGACATCCGCGCTACCCCCGATAAACATCCCTAATCGCCCTGCCTGCTTGGTCTCCGCGCTCGGGGCCTGCGCGTGTGCCGCGCCGGGGCTGGCTTGGACGGTTGCAGCAGAGGGAGGCCGGCAGATCATTCTGTCTTCGCGCAAGAGCAGGCGGATTCTGTTGCGTAATCTGGAAAGTCCGTCGCGTATTACATCGGCATCCTGCTCAACCGGTTGATAGAGCATGCCAAGGACGAGACTGCTGATCACCCTGGCCGAACTTTCCCACACCCGCGTGCCGCCTGGTACAGCACGCCACAGCAGCGCGTTGACCCGATCGCCAGGACCGTTACGACTCGTCGATTCGCGCAGAGCCGCTACACTCGCTTCGGCACGACATCAGCGGCGCTTCCAGCCCGTTGGCGTCAGGGGTCTCCTTTCTGACGTAGACGGTCTTTCCGTTCTTGATCGTTACAACGACGACGATCTTATTGATCTGCATGGGCTCGATGGCAACGGGATTGTTGGACAGCACCACAAAGTCTGCTTGCTTGCCCACCTCGATCGATCCCTTCTGGTCTGCTTCACCAAACTGTTCGGCGCTCCATAATGTGACCATCTTCAGGGCTTCATAGGCCGTAACCCGCTCGCCACCGCCGATCACGTTTCCAGACCGCGAGACGCGATTGACCGTCGCCCATACCACCTGCATCAGGTTGGGTAGCGCCACCGGTGCGTCGGTGTGAGTGGTCACATGCAACCCGCTGTTCATGATGGACCGCATGGGAGATATCTGCGCTGCCTTGTCGCTGCCGATGATCTTGCCGTACCAGTCCCCCCAATAGAACGTATGCATCGGGAACATCGAGGGGAAGATCCCCAGCTCCTTGAGTTGGGGGATCTGGTCAGGCCTGATGAACTGACCGTGGACCAGGATCGCCTCACCCGGTCTCACGCCGTGTTTCTGCACGACGGGGCGCAATGCCGCCAGCATCTGATCGATCGCCGCATCGCCGTTGGCATGGACCTTGACCGGCCACTCGTTCGCGTAAGCCTTATCCATATAGGCTTGCACCTGACGGGTATCGGGAATGGCGGGGTAGCCTTTGTATCCGGGGTTCTGCCCATCCGGCGGAATCAGATAAGGCGTAGTGCGCCAGGCTGTGCGTCCCTGTGGCGAGCCATCGAGTGTGATTTTCAAACCGCCCAAGCGATAGTGGTCCCTGTAGCGCTTGCTGTAGAACTTGTCCAGCTGATCAATGCCGGTGTAGTCCTGCCAGCCGATCACGTCGATGTCGAGCAGCCCATTCTTTGCAGCAGACATCAGGTCAGCGTTGGCAGTGCCCATCAATCGGCCTTCCACCGCGGTGGTGTAGCCGTAACGCTTGGCCAGTTCCAGGCCACGCGTCAGGAAATAGTCCTTGTCGTCCTGCCTGGTTGGATTAAGGATGGCGACGGCGTAGGGAATGCTGGCGAGTTCCTCCAGTACGCCATTGGGAGTCTTTCCGTCGCCTTCGCGCCTGATCTTGCCGCCCTCGGGATCCGGCGTTTCAGGGGTGATGCCAACCGCCTTCAGCCCTGCGGTATTCATCGCACTGAAGTGGCCGGAGATGTGCACCGCCAGCACCGGAATATCCATTGACACCTTGTCGAGATCCTGGCGTGTGGGATGGCGACCCAGCAACGCATCGTCATAGCCCATGCCGAAAATCCAACCAGTTCGCGCGACATCGGGACCCGCACCGAATGCTTTCAGTTGCGCAACCACGTCATCCATCGTATTGACCAACCCGTCGGGCGGCGCGAGCAGCGTGGCTCCAACGGCCTGGGAGCCAAACTGGAGGAGATGGGCATGGCCGTCGATGAAGCCGGGCATCAGGGTTTTCCCGGACAGGTCGACAGAACGCGTGGCAGGGGCCTTGTGTTTCATCGCGCCCGCCTTGGTGCCGACGAAGACGATCCTGCCGTCCTTGACAGCCAGCGCCTCGGCATAAGCCGGTTGGTCCCCCGCCATCGTCAGGATGGGTCCGCCCTCGAAAATGGCGTCTGCAGCGGCTTCGTTGTCGACGTGGCCCATCGGTGGAGTCTGGTCGAGGGCTGCAGCTTCCGTGGGGGAACAGGCGCAGGCGAGGATGCTCGCTGCAATCAGACAGACGAGTCTTCCGTGAGCACCCGTGGACTGACGCTTCCGTATCCGCTCTTTCATCCTCACTCTCCTGCGCAGGGTTATGGAGTACTGTCGGATGTAGACGGCAGGCGATCGCCGAGCTGGCTCTGCCTTCTGACGGTGCCGACCGGAAGGACATCACTTGCAGCGGCAATCATGTGCCTATGTCGGGGGCCTTGCAAACGGGCGGGCGCACCCTACCTGCGGTAATTACTTCTGATTGCCACGACGTGATGCCCGGTGTCGACCAGGCGCCGGCGCAGCGCCTTCCCAGAGGCTTCCATCCTGGTGACGCCAGTGGTGCGTAGCTGCGCCCCCCCCCGTCCTTCACAGCTTCATAGTCAGCCCGATATACACCTGCCGACCAGCCGAAGGCGAGAACATGGGTTGTGTCTGGCTCTGGAAGAAGCTGTCATACCATACGTAGGCGTACTCACGGCCGGTGGCATTCTTCACCTGCAGATCGACGCTCCAGGTTGGATTGATCTGATAACCGGCACTGAGATCCAGCACGGCGAAGTTTCCGTACTTGCCGGCCACATTACGCTCTTCCAGGTAGTAGTCACCCTGCGCGCGGCCCTGCAGCCCGAACTTCAGGGCGTCGGTGGCACGGAAATCAACACCCACGTTGCTGATGTGGCGCGGCACGGCAGCCACTTCATTGCCCTCCAGCGATTCCACGCCTGCCCGGCCGTCGCGTTCGATCCTGGCCTCCTGGTACGCATGGGACGCCCACACGGTCCAGCGCTCCCCCAGCGGTGCGGAAATCTGCGCATCCACGCCACGCCGGCGGGTCTTGCCCAGCTGCACGGTGGTCCCGGTGGCCGGCATGTTGGAGATTTCGTTTTCCGCATCCTGCTGCCAGACCGCCACGCGTGCCTGCGCACCGCGGAACGGGCTGAACTTCATTCCCAGTTCCATGCCGGTGTTGGTGGAAGGGCTCATCGCCGCCTGGCCCGGGGTCAGATAAGCCGGGGCCGTGCCGCCGGTCAGCACCTGCGCTGTGCGCCCCCAGTTGGCGTAGATATTGGCGCTGGGGGTCAGCGCATAGACCAGGCTCAACTTGGGCTGGTTGATGTTGCCGTAGCGCTGCAGCCTGCCGGTCGTGCCATCCACCAGGCGCGTGCGGCCGCTGTAGCGGTCAACACGGTACGCGGGAACGATCTTCAACGCCTCGATCGGTTGGTAAATGGCTTGCACGTATGCGCCCCAGTTGTCGAAGCTGTGTCGTTCGTCATTCTGGATGCGTGCCGGCGTGGCCCAGAAGTCGGTCGGCTCGGCGTAGCTGAATCGCATGCGCTGGTAACGGTTGTCCTGCTGCTCGTAATTGAACCCACCTTCCAGGGTCAGCACGCTGCTCGCATTCCAGGTCAGGGTGTTGAGCATGCCGAACTGGCTTTCATCCCAGATGCGGCGCTGGCGCGGCGCATTGCCGGTGGGCAGGTCACTGAAGGTGATGCGGCGATCGTCTTCGTAGCTGTTGTAGTAGAGCCTGGTGCCGAAGTACAGAGCATCGGCCAGCTTCAGGTCGACATGGGCGGCGACCTGGCGCATGTCACGGTCGTCGCCATCGTTGCGGTTTCGCAGGTCCGATCCGCGGCGGTGGGTGCGCAGTTCCTCTGCCGTCATGAAGCCCGGCTCGTCGGCTTCGTTGTGATACGCGCGGGCGGTCAGGCCTGCACGCAGTCCATCGTCTTCCAGGTTGCCGTAGAACCACTTGCCGCCGATGCTGTACTTCTTCGATGCATCATTGTCGCGGTAGCCGTCGGCGTCCTGGTAGCCCAGGAAGTAGTTCCGGGCGACTCCATCGCTTTCGCGACCGACCGCCAGCTGGGCACTGCGCGTGTTGTAGCTGCCGTAGCCCAGGCGCGCGTCGGTGTAGGTGCCGCCCTGACGGGTGCCGAAGTTCACATTGCCACCGATGTTGTGCAGGCCGTAGCGCGGATCGTTGGTGCCGCGCACGACTTCGATGTAGCTGATTTCCAGTGGGAACAGCATGTCGATGAAACGCTGGTTGCCGCTGTTGACGTTGCTGGGCACGCCGTCGATCAACGTCTTGATCGCATTGAGGTAGCCCTCGCCGTTGAAGGCACGGAAGCTGACCTTGCCGGACTCGGCGCCCTGGCGGGTTTCGGTGAGCTGGATGCCGGGCATCTGACCGAGCAGTTCCCAGCTCTGCGACACGTTCTTGTCTTCAATCTGGTCGGCACCCAGTACATCGACCGAGGTCAGGACCTGGTGCGCCGTGAGCTGGCCTTCGGAATGCGAGTGGACATCGACCTTGCCCAAGGTCAGGGCGGAGTCGACCGATTGGGCGTTGGCCTGCATGGACAGGCAGGCGGCGGCAACGGCGACCACCAGGATATGGATTTTCATGGGTATTCGAAGAGGAGATTGAAAGGGGCCTATCGCCGCCTGTTGGCTGACGACGCAAATGTGATGATATAACATTGGCGTCAAGGCCGGTTGCCGACCAGACGCCGTTCGGGCACGCCTGCCTTCCGCCCGTTCGACGGCGGACCGTCGCCCTCCCCCGCTGTGCTTCCTGAAGCGGTGCGCTGGAACGCGCCAGGACGACCGCAACGGGTTCTACCTGTCCCGCTGCATGCACTCCATCGCCTACCGCATGAGCGTACTGCGCGTGCGCTTACCACGCTTGATGCAGGTGCTCCCGACAACGAAAGCATTCCAGAATGCTAATGGCTGCTTAACTACGCCCTAATTCAGCCTTAATCCGGGCCGGCCAGCATGCTCGCCATGTCCTGGATCCCCACTTCCCTCGCTGTCACGTTCCCATCGATCCTGCCGCAGTCGCAGGTGGTGGGCCCGCAGGACCCGCGCCGCCACCAGGTGGAGCAGTTCATCGCCGATGTGTACCGCAAACGCTACGGTGCCTCGCTGCACGCGTTCCTGCCCCATCTGCTTGCGTTCCGGGATGGACAGGGGCAGATGGTGGCAGCCGTCGGCATGCGTGTTGGCAGCGAGGGTCCCTTGTTCGTCGAGCAGTATCTCGATGAGCCGGCACAGGCACTGCTGTCCCACCGGGAAATCGCCTGCGTGGGTCGCGACCGCATCGCCGAGATCGGCAACTTTGCCGCCACCACCCCCGGCGTAGCGCGTGAGCTGATTGTCCGTTTGACCGACATGCTGCATGCCGCACGCGTGCGCTGGGTGCTGTTCGCGGCCACCCAACAGCTGCGGAACACCCTCGACCGGCTGCATCTGGTCACGGTGGACCTTGGCGAAGCAAGCCCGGGGCGACTCACCGGCGATGCATCCCAGTGGGGCAGCTACTACCAGGCCCGGCCGAAGGTGGTCTGCGGGAATGTCGCTGCCGGACGCGCGTTCCTGCATCAAGCACTGAAACAGGATGCACGCCCCAGGACGGATTCGGATCCGTCTCTGCAGGTCATGGTGGGTGCGCAATGACCGCGTCGACCTCTCCCCTGATCGCCGGTCTCGGCGGACGCAAGGCGCGCGTGCTCATCTCCGGTGCGGAGGTTGGAGATGAGCAGATCCGGCAGCGCGCAGTGCGATTGGCTGATCGACTGGACCTGCAGGGCATCGACCGCGTCGCAAGCCGGCTGGACAACGGCATTCACTGGCTGGTTCTGGATCTTGCCGTGCGCGAGCTCGGCGGCGTGCATGTGCCGTTGCCTACGTTCTTCTCTCCTGAGCAGGTTGCTCATGCGCTGGCGTCCAGCGGTGCCCACTGTGTTGTCACCGCCGGCGGTGCGCCAGCGCCACCCGGCAGCATGGGCGCACTGGGGACCTTGGATGGCGGGATGCTCGCCCAGTGGCGGACTGAGGCGGCGGCTCCGGTCGGCCTTCCCGCCGGCACGGCATGCGTGACCTACACCTCCGGCACGACCGGCCGCCCCAAGGGCGTGTGCCTGTCAGGCGACACGCTGCTTACAGTCGCCAGTTCACTGGTGCAGGCCTCGTCGTCGATTGCACCGCGCCGCCACCTCTGCCTGATGCCGCTCTCCACGCTGCTGGAGAACGTTGCCGGGCTGTATGCAACGCTGCTGTCGGACGCGCAGATCGCGCTCCCGTCGCTGGCGGAGATCGGCTACACCGGCGCCTCGGGCCTGGATGTACCGACGCTGCTGCGGTGTCTGCACCGCTACCAGCCGGAGAGCGTCATCCTGGTGCCCCAGCTGTTGCTTGCGGTGGTGATGGCCGCCGAAAGTGGTGCTCCCCTGCCCGCCTCGCTGCGCTATATCGCCGTCGGAGGTGGGCGCGTGGGGCCGGGACTGCTGGCACGCGCACGGGCGCTCGGTCTGCCGGTGTTTGAAGGCTACGGGCTGACCGAGTGTGCCTCGGTGGTCTGCCTCAACCGACCCGACGCCAGCCGGGACGGCAGTGTCGGCAAAGCGCTGCCACACGCCCGCGTCGCCGTTGTCGACGGTGAACTCCAGGTCGAGGGGGCACGTGCGCTGGGCTACCTGGGGTCGGAACCGCTCCCGGACGGGCCGATCCGTACAGGTGATCTTGGCCACGTGGACGCTGACGGATTCGTCCACGTCACGGGCCGCCGCAAGAATGTCTTCATTACCGCGTTTGGCCGCAATGTCTCACCCGAATGGGTGGAGAGCGAGCTGCTCTCCCATCCGGACCTGGCCCAGGCGGTGGTATGGGGCGAAGCACAGGCCGACAACGTCGCCGTGCTGGTGGCGCGTCGTGCCGACCTTGACGATGCCGCCCTCGCCCGCGCCGTGGCCCAGGTCAACGCAGGTCTGCCCGACTACGCGCGCGTCTCGCGCATCGTGCGGGCACCGGCGCCGTTCTCTGCCAGCGCCGGGCTGCTTACCTCCAACGGACGCCCACGCCGCGACGCCATCCTGTCCCATTTCCAGGCCGAGGTCGATGCGAGCTATCGCCGTCCCGCCGCCGTTCCTTCCACGGGAGTATCCGCATGAGTTTCCATTCCGAACTGCTCGCCCAGACCCAGGAGGAACGGGCCACCCTGATCTCCGTGCCTATCATCCAGTCCGCGCTGGGGGGGCAGATCGCCCGCGAAGATTACGTCGCTTTTCTCGGACAGGCTTACCACCACGTGCGGCACACCGTCCCGTTGCTGATGGCCTGCGGGGCGCGCCTGCCGGCCCGGCTGGAATGGCTGCGCACGGCCATTGGTGAGTACATCGAAGAAGAGATGGGCCACCAGGAGTGGGTGCTGGACGACCTGGCGGCCTGCGGTGCCGACCGCGCCGAAGCCGCCGCCAGCCGTCCCTCACTGGCGACCGAGCTGATGGTCAGCTATGCGTACGACACCATCCACCGCGGCAACCCGGTCGGCTTCTTCGGCATGGTCCTGGTGCTGGAGGGAACCAGTGTGGCGCTGGCAACCCGCGCCGCCAACAAGATCCAGACCTCGCTCGACCTGCCGCGCAACGCCTTCAGCTACCTGCTGTCCCACGGTGATCTGGACATCGAGCATGTCGGTTTCTTCGAAGGGCTGATGGACCGACTGGACGATCCGTCTGATCAACAGGCCGTCATCCACGCCGCCCGGCGCTTCTACGTGCTGTACGGGGACATCTTCCGCACGCTTCGCCCGAACGGCGTGCGCCGGGCGGAGGCCGCGTGATGAACCTTGCCGGCAGGACCGTCATCGTCACCGGCGCCAGCGGCGGCATCGGCGTGGCGCTGTGTCAGGCGCTGGTCCACGCGGGCGCCTCGATCCTGGCCGTCGGGCGCAGCCGCAGTCGCCTCACCGCCCTTGCCGCAGGGCTGCCGATGGGGCGCGTGCACACCGTGGTCGCCGACCTGTCCACGTCACTGGGCCGTTCGCACCTGCTTGCTGCGATCCGACAGGCCGATGCGTCC
This sequence comes from Stenotrophomonas sp. NPDC077461, assembly GCF_049545475.1. Lineage (NCBI taxonomy): Bacteria > Pseudomonadati > Pseudomonadota > Gammaproteobacteria > Lysobacterales > Lysobacteraceae > Stenotrophomonas > Stenotrophomonas sp. NPDC077461. The sequence goes on along the minus strand of NZ_JBMWDO010000007.1, from coordinate 190,317 downwards.
CCGTCCGTCCTGGTGCTCGGCCACGCCCAGAGCGCGTTCGGGCTGTTCGAAGACCAGCATCCCGATGCGCTGGAACATCTGTTGCAGACCAACCTGGTCGGCTCCGCCCTGCTGATCCACGCCCTTCTTCCCGTACTGCGCCGCCACGAGCAGGCCAGCGTCGTGGCCATCGGCTCCACCTTCGGCAGCATCGGCTTCGCCGGATTCGCCACCTACAGCGCCAGCAAATTCGGCCTTCGCGGCCTCATGGAGGCGCTTGCCCGTGAACACGACGGCACCGGCCTGAGCTTCCAGTATCTCTCTCCGCGCGCCACGCGCACCGCCTTCAATACGCCTGCCGTCGATGCCCTCAACGCAGAGCTCAAGGTGGGCAGCGATGCTCCGGAGGCGGTGGCCCGTGCGCTTGTCCACGCCATCGGCCAAGGCGATCGGCGCCGCCAGCTCGGATGGCCGGAAAAGCTCTTCGCCCGCATCAACGGCATGTTCCCCGCGCTGGTCGACCGCAGCCTGCGCGCCCAGCTTCCCATCATCAGGCGCCACGCCTCGCAGGCGCAGCCCATCCACGAGGACTCCTCCCATGAAGCAACGTCACGGTAAAGCCATGTTCATCCTGCTCATCAGCGCGTTGGTCATGTTGGTCGGCATTGCCTGTGCCGCCGAGCAAGGAACGCCCATGACGGTTGCCCAGTTGCGGGACCGCTGGGCCCAGATCAACTACCAGACCAGCAAGCCGCAACGACAGGCCGCGTTCGAGGCGCTGGCCAGTCAGGCGGCGAAGACCCGGCAGACCGAGCCACGGAATGCCAGCGCACTGATCTGGGAAGGTATCGTCCTTTCCAGTCTCGCCGGCGAGAAGGGGGGCATGGGGGCGCTCAGTCTGGTCAAGCAGGCACGCGCGGACTTCGAGGCTGCCCTGAAGATGGACCCCAACGCACTGCAGGGGGCGGCCTATACCAGCCTGGGCGCCCTCTACTACCAGGTTCCCGGGTGGCCACTGGGGTTCGGCAATGACGAAACCGCGGCGGCCATGCTGAAGAAGGGGTTGGTCGTCGACCCGACCGGCATCGATGCCAACTACTTCTACGGCGACTTCCTGCGCGACCAGAAGGACTGGCACGGCGCCCAGGCAGCCTTCGAGAAGGCGCTTGCGGCACCTGCCCGCCCCGGCCGTGACATCGCCGATGCCGGACGCCGGGCCGAAGCGTCCGCCAAACTCAAGGAGGTCCGGGCCCACCTTGCCAAGTGAATCCGGGACGACGAGACTGCCTGCATGCGCATTCTGCTTGCCGAAGACGACGCATCACTGGGTGAAGGCATCCGGACTGCTCTGCGCCGCGCTGCCTATGCCGTGGACTGGGTGCAGGATGGTGCCGCCGCGCTGACCGCCATCGGCGACGGCGACATCGACCTGGTCATCCTCGACCTGGGCTTGCCACGGCTGGACGGGATCGAGGTCATCCGGAAGGTGCGCGCAGCGGGCGGCAACGTCCCCATCCTGGTCCTCAGCGCCCGCGAGCGGGCGGCTGACCGCACCCTGGGGCTGGACGTGGGTGCGGACGACTATCTGGGCAAGCCGTTTGACACCCCCGAACTGCTTGCCCGCGTCCGCGCCCTGCTCCGCCGCAGCGTGGGGCGTGCAGCACCGACTCTGGAGGCCGGTGCGCTGTGCCTGGACCCGGCCCGCCTGACCGCTGTCTGGAAGGGGCACGCGCTGGACCTGACCCGCAGGGAGTTCGCTCTGTTGAGACTGCTCATGGAACAACACGGCAGGCCGCTTGGGCGCGAGACCATCCAGCAGCACCTGTATGGCTGGGATGAGGACGTGGCGAGCAATGCCGTCGATGTGCATGTCCACCAACTGCGCAGGAAACTGGATCCCGGCATCATCCGCACCGTGCGGGGAATCGGCTACGCCTTGGGTGACCCCTCGGATGCGGCTGCATGACGTCCATCCGTCGCCGCCTGCTGGTCGTGTTGCTGGGCGTGCTCTCCCTGCTCATGCTGCTGGCGGCCGGCCTGAGCTACCGGGCCGGGTTGCAGGAGGCCGGGGAGATGTTCGACGCCCGGCTGGTGCAGTCCTCACGGGTGCTGTTGAGCCTGGTGGACGAGCCGCTCAGCGATCTGAGCGCGTTCCCTGGCGACCCCATCGTCCTGCGTGGTTGGCACGGGCGCGCCGAGGGCGTGGGCGAGGCACTGGCCTTCAAAGACGGGCATGCCTACGAGAACAAGCTGGCTTTTCAGATATGGACGCCGGAGGGTCGCCTGCTCCTTCGATCGGACAGTGCGCCCACTGCCCCAATGGCGAGCCTGTCGCCGGGCTACGCGGATGTCGATATTGACGGGGCGCAGTGGCGCACGTTCACGCTGCGCTCGCCACAGGGTCGATGGTTTCAGTCCGCCGAGCGTTCGGACATCCGCCAGGAACTGGCCGAGGACATTGCCATCGGCACGCTGCTGCCGCTGTTGTTTGCGCTTCCGGTGATGGCCGTGGTGATCTGGCTGACGGTCGCCTGGGCGACGCGCTCGTTGCGGAAAGTCTCCACGGACATCGGTGAGCGCGATCCCGACCGCATGACGCCCTTGGATGACACCCAGCTCCCGGAGGAGGTCCACGGCCTGGTTCGCGCGGTCAACGAGCTGCTGCAGCGACTCGATCTCGCGTTGGCGCGCGAGCGCCGCTTCATCGCAGACGCTGCGCATGAGCTGCGCACGCCCATCAGTGCGGTCAAGGTTCACGCAGACAATGCACGCCTCGCCACGCTGGATGAAGAGCGCCAGGAGTCACAGCGGTTGCTTGCGCGAGGAGTAGAGCGTGTCGAACGACTGGTATCGCAACTGCTGTCGCTGAGCCGGACCGAGCGCGGTATCGGCAAGGACGCGTTTCGCAAGCTGAGTCTGGACGCCCTGGTGAGCAGCGAGGTTGAAGAGCTCCGGGGCTTGGCCGCGTCCAAGCGTCAGGTCATGAATCTCGTTCTCGACAACGCCAACGTCTTCGGTGACGAGTTCTCGCTGGGCTTGCTGGTTCGCAACCTCGTGGAGAACGCCATCCGCTACACACCCGAGCATGGCGTCGTGGTGGTGTCTACCGAACAGACGGGGGAACACTGCGTACTCACGGTGGAAGACTCTGGACCTGGCATTCCCAACGATCTGCAGGACCGCGTCTTCGACCGCTTCTACCGGGTGATCGGAAGTGGCGCGGAGGGCAGCGGATTGGGCCTGTCCATCGTCCAGGAGACATTGGACGCGCATGGCGGGGAGATCAGCCTTGGCACGTCGCAATGCCTCAACGGGTTGAAGGTGACTGTGAGACTGCATGCCAGCGCCTCGCCACACGCCCGGGACACGTCATGAGGGGTGTTTCAACCGTGCCGGACTACCCTTGAGTCTTCGCAAAGATGAATGAGGGGCGTGCCGTGTGCCGCCGTCAGCCGAGGGTATGATCATTGAAACCAAGCTTGAAGGGCGCGTCGATGGCGGTGCTCGAACGACCCCTGATCGCCCGGCCACGCATCCTCCTGGTCGAAGACGATGCTGCCGTTGCCGGCCTCACGGCCCGCTTCCTGCAGAATCACGGCATTGAGTGCCACATGGCCGCGGGCGTTGCGGCGGCGGAGCAATGCCTGTCCCGCGAGGTGGTGGATCTGATCCTGCTCGACCTCGGCCTGCCCGATGGGGATGGGTTGACGATGCTGCGACGTCAGTCCTCCCAGATTCCCGTCATCGTGGTGACCGGTGGGAGGGCGGGACCATGCTGAAAGACATTCTTGTGCCGCTGGCGGATTCGTCAACGGATGACGCGGCCATACGCTTCGCCATCGAGATCGGCAGATCGCAGGATGCGCGAGTGCGCATCATTGAAACCGTCTACCTGCCGCCACCTGCGATAGGAACGCCTGATCCGACGCCCAGGCCATCGTTCCTGGCGGCGCAGGACGCGCAGCGTAAGGAAGCCTCCGGGAGAGCGGCAAGGATCAGAGCCAGAATCACAGAACATCCCGGAGTCTCTGTGGAAGTTCATGAAGCCGTAACGGAATCGCCCGCGGAGCTTGCCGCGCGACTGGCCTTCTCTGCGGACATGGTCATTCTGGGCGGCTGGTCAGGCTTCTCGACGCCCGATCCGATAGGTCTGGCCCTGTTCAACGCGTTGCTTTTTGACGCGGGAAGGCCTGTTGTGGTGGTTCCGCCACACTGGCGGCCAAGTGGGAATGCGTGCGCAGTCGTGGGCTGGAAAGACACCCCGAATGCGTGCCGCGCCCTGCATGCTGCCATTCCGTTGCTGCAGCAGGTGCAGTCTGTGCAACTGGTGGAAATATGCAGGTACCGGGACGAGATGGATGTGGCTGACACTGTGATGCCCTCTCTCATCGAACACCTCCACCGCTGGGGCATCGCCGCATCCGCCATCAAGCTGGCTGGTCAGCACCGTCGCTCCAGCGAGGTCCTTGTCGACCATGCCAACGCGGTCAAGGCATCGCTGGTCGTGGTCGGCGGTTACGGTCATTCCCGCCTCCGCGAGTGGGCAGTCGGCGGAATGACGAGTGCGCTGCTGCTGGGGGCGGCAATCCCGGTGCTGTATGCCCACTGACGATCCCGCACTGGCGACGCTCAGCCCGGCAAGGCCAGAACGCAGGTTCCGTGCCACGCTGTTGGAGCCGGGTCGCTTTGCAATGTTGTGCCTTGCGATCTATGCGGGCTGCTGGCTGCTGGCCGCCGTGGAACCGTACCATCGACGCGATTGGTTGCTGGAGAATCTACTGGCGTTCGCTGCTGTTCCCTACCTCGTCGTCCAGCAGTGGCGGCGCCCGTTCAGGCCTGGCACCAACGCGCTGCTTCTCATCTTTCTGTGCCTTCATGCTGTGGGTGCGCATTTTACCTATGCGGAAGTTCCCTATGACGCTTGGGCGCAGAAGCTGGTTGGCGGGACAATTTCCGATGTGTTTCACTGGAATCGCAACCATTTCGACAGGCTCGTCCACTTTGCCTACGGCGCATTGGTCGTGCCTGCGGCAAAGGAGCTCTATGCGAGGCACATGGTTGCCGGTGAGTTGACGCTGAACCTGATTTCCGTTCAGTTCATCATCGCCACGTCCGCTGCCTACGAACTCATCGAATGGGGCGCGGCACTGGTGGTCGACCAGGATCTTGGGATGGCGTATCTCGGCATCCAGGGCGACGTATGGGATGCACACAAGGATGTGCTGCTGGCGTCAGTTGGGGCGATCATCAGCGTGGTGGCTGTCAGCGTACGGCGGGGCAGACGTGCTCATGGCCGCTCGTCGGGCTGATCCACGCAGAAGATTCCATGCAGGGCAACCAGCATCGCCTCAACGCGGCTGTCATCGATGCGATAGAAAACTGAACGTGACTCTCGCCGGGTCGTAACCAGACGCCGCTGGCGCAGCTCGGCAAGCTGCTGGGAAAGGGCCGGCTGTCGGATGCCGGTCGCCTCCTCGAGGGCACCCACGGTCGATTCCCCTTGAGACAGTTGGCAGAGCAAGAGCAGACGCGACGGCGTGGCCATGAAGCGCAGCAACTCTGCCACGTCAGGCACCCGTTCCTTCATGTCGGCCAGGTTGGTTGCGGTAAGACGGTCGTTCAAGAGCGGAGGCACCGGACAGGAGAGCTAGAGCGTACCTGTTAATCCGCACGGCAGCTGAACCGTACCACGGGTACACGCCAATAGTTGCATAGTTGCGGTAACTATGAAGTAATATCCACAATCCGACCGCCGGGAGCATGCCGTGAATACGCCTGTCATCATCGATTCTGCATTGGAGAGGGCTCAGGACATCGTACGCAGGGCGCGAGAAGGCGACACGCCTTCCCCCTGCATCAAGACGTTCTTCGATCCCGCCACGTTCACGGCCAGTCATGTGGTTCGTGATCCCCGTTCTTCAGCGTGCGCCATCATCGACTCGGTTCTTGATTTCGATATGGCCTCTGGACGCACCTCGACCGGCTCGGCCGCAGCGCTGGTCCAGTACATTCGTGACGAAGGCCTCCAGGTGCAATGGCTGCTGGAGACGCATGCGCACGCCGATCATCTTTCCGCCGCACCCTGGCTGCAGCAGCAGGTCGGTGGAAAGCTTGCCATTGGCGAGCACATCACCATCGTCCAGGACACCTTCGGCAAGGTGTTCAACGCAGGTACGGAGTTCAAGCGCGACGGAAGCCAGTTCGACCATCTGTTTACCGATGGCGCGGAGTTCACCGTTGGAAACCTGCAGGCCACGGCGTTGCACGTGCCCGGTCACACCCCTGCATGCATGGCCTACGTCATCGGGGATGCGGTGTTTGCTGGCGACACACTGTTCATGCCGGACTACGGCACGGCCCGCTGCGACTTCCCCGGAGGCTCGGCCCGCCAGCTCTATCGCTCGATCCAACGTCTACTGGCTCTACCGGATGAAACCCGGGTGTTCCTCTGCCACGATTACAAAGCCACGGGCCGGGATCGCTTCGCATGGGAAACCACCATAGGCGCGGAACGAACCGCAAATGTCCATGTGCATGAGGGCGTGACGGAGGCGACGTACGTGGAGATGCGTGAGAGCCGCGATGCGACGCTCCCCATGCCGCGCCTGATCCTGCCTTCCGTGCAGGTCAACATGCGCGCGGGCCATCTGCCCGAGCCTGATGAAAACGGGGTGCGCTACCTGAAGCTGCCGGTGGACCTGCTATGACCCTGCCCTCCTTGGCGTGGTACTGGCCACTCATCGGCGGCCTGATGATCGGGACGGCAGCGGGTGGGTTTCTGGCGCTGACCGGTCGCATTGCCGGTGTTTCCGGTTTGCTTGCCAACACCCTTGGCCTGTCGCGAGGGGGCGACCGCGCGTTGTCGGCTCTTTTCCTGGCGGGGCTGCTGGTGTCGTCGGGCGTGGCGCTGGCCGTCAAGCCCATTTCGCTGCCCTCTCCCGCAGGCTCCCCACCGGTGCTGCTCATCCTGGCCGGGTTGCTGGTCGGCTTCGGGACGCGGCTCGGATCTGGCTGTACGAGTGGTCACGGCGTTTGCGGCCTGGCCAGGCTGTCACCGCGCTCCCTGGTCGCCACCGGCATGTTCATGCTCATGGGCATGGCCACCGTGGCGGTTGCGCGCATGATCATGGGAGGCGGAGCGTGATCCGGTTGGCGGCATTTCTGTCTGGTGCCCTGTTCGGGTTGGGTCTGGTCGTCTCGGACATGGCCAATCCCGCGCGCGTGCTTGCCTTCCTCGACGTCGCAGGCAAGTGGGATCCGTCACTGGCCCTCGTCATGGCCGGCGCCCTGATTCCGTCAGCGATCGCCTATCGGTGGGTCCGCGCACGCAATGTGCCTGTGCTCGCTGCCGCGCTGCACATCCCCCGTCAGCGCCAGATCGATCGACACCTGGTCATCGGCGCGGCCGTGTTCGGTATCGGCTGGGGACTCGCAGGCGTGTGTCCAGGCCCTGCAGTTGCACTGTTGGCGACAGGTCAAACGTTTGCGCTCGTGTTCGCGGCCGCAATGGTCGTCGGCATGCTCCTCCACTGGCTTATCTACCACTTCCGCACAACAGAGGGTTCGCCATGAATCTCCGATCGCTTTCACCTTGCCTGCGTGTGACCGACCAGCTGGCTCCCACAGACATCCCCGCGCTGAAAGAGGCGGGCATCTCGAGTGTCATCTGCAATAGACCCGACGGCGAGCAGCCGGACCAGCCCGATCACCTTGCACTGCAGGCTGCCTGCTCCAGGGCGGGGCTGCGCTTTGCCTATCTTCCCGTCGTGCCTGGCAGCATTGCCGATGGACAAGTGCAGCAGTTTGCCGTGCTGCTGGAGCAACTGCCTGCGCCCATCGCCGCCTACTGCAGGACCGGCACCCGCTCGACGTCGCTATGGGCCCTATCCCAGGTTCGTACCGGCCGAGCGACGCCCGAACAGGTGCTGTCCGTTGCCGGTGAGGCTGGCTACGACCTCTCCTCTCTCGCTTCGCGCCTGCGGGATGCCCCCTCCTCCCCTGCCTGACGGCCAACCGACATGCAAACCCTCTCCCTGCTGCAGCTCGCGCTGGGTGGACTCTCCGGCATTCTCGTTGGTTTCATACTCGGACTGGTCGGGGGAGGTGGCTCGATCCTGGCTGTCCCGCTGATGCTCTACCTGGTGGGTATCGACGACCCTCACGTCGCCATTGGCACGAGCGCGCTCGCGGTTGCTGCCAATGCACTTTCAAATCTCTTCGTGCACGCCCGCAAGGGAAACGTGAGATGGCCATGCGCATCCGTCTTCGCGTTGGCGGGTGTCGCGGGTGCGTATCTCGGCTCAACGCTGGGCAAGGCCATCGACGGACAGCGGCTGCTGCTGCTCTTTGCCCTGCTCATGATCGCGGTTGGCATGCTCATGCTGCGCAAACGCAATGCGGCAGGTGATGCAAGCGTCCGGCTCAGCAAAGGAAACGCACCGGCACTGCTCGGGTTGGGGGCGTCTTCTGGAGCACTCTCCGGCTTCTTCGGCATTGGTGGCGGCTTCCTGGTTGTCCCCGGGTTGGTGGCGGCCACCGGAATGCCCGTGCTCGCCGCGGTTGGCAGCTCTCTCGTTGCTGTTTCCGCTTTTGGCCTGGCGACCGCCATCAACTATGCATCATCCGGACTGGTGAACTGGCCGCTCGCCGCCGTCTTCGTCGTTGCCGGCAGCGTGGGCGGCATCATCGGCGCGCGCACATCCACCTCGCTGGCGCAGCATCGCGGCATGCTGAACATTGTACTGGCGTCGCTCATCCTCCTTACGGCCGCCTACACGCTCTTTCGGGTCCTCTAACGTGTCCCGGGTGATCGGGGAATCGTGTCCACCGCCATCATCATGCTCCACCAGGCGACGCGTGGTTGCCAATAACGGCACGCGTCGCCACGCTGGCCGCAGCCCCGTTCCGGCAGCCGGAGGGCCTGCCCTGCCAGGGCAAGCGCAGGCTTCCCAGGCCCTGAGGCCCGGGAAGCCTGGCAATGGTCCGCGCTTCAGCTGCAGGACGTGACGTCGATGACACTGCACTTGTCATAGGTCTGGACATAGGCCCGGCACGACTCCTGCAGCCGGGCCCGCAGTTTGGTTGCTGCCTGGCTCTTTGCCGCGGTGCAGCCTTCGTGCGTAAGCACCCCTTTGCCGGTGTTCGCATAGCCCTTTTCGGTCTGCGTACACTTGTCCGACGGCGCCGCCTGCTTCACCGTTGCCTGGGCCTCATAGCATTGCTTCGCGTGGGCAGTCGCGATGGATGCCCACAGCAGTACCGCGACCAGGATGATCGATTTCATGGTGTTTCCCCTCGGTTCGTGTGAGTAGTCTGTCTTCCGGCAACGCCGTAGCGTGTTGACCTGCCGGTACTGGCGCGCTGCGATCCCTCCTGTCGGCTTGGGCTCCTGTCTGTCAGCGGCGATTGCACTCTAGCCAGCGGCGGGTACGCGCTCTGTTCCGGAACGCTCAAAAAGTGTGCGCGGCGTTGCACGGCCTGCTCCTGCCGCTGAAGCGCACCGGTCCCTGAGCGGTCAAAAGCGTTTTGAGGTGACCCATCCAGCGCCATCGGTGCAGGTCGCAGCGACCTGGCTCCCGACATGCGTCGCGTGCATCAACACCGCCACAGCCACCCGGAATGACCCTTCTTCCACCCTGCCTGCCATCGGGTACAGGCGATGATCGACGAACCCCTGCGCCCGTTGGCAGCGCCACTGGAGCGCACGCCTGCGCCTGCCGCTCCTCCGCATTGGACGACGACGTCTTCACCCGCCCGCCTTATGCTGGAATGCCATTCCGTTCTGCAAGGACGTGCACCATGACCAAGCTCCACACCCTGTTGATCACCGGCTGCCTGATTGGGTTCAGTGCCGCTGCGTCGGCTGAAACCGTGAATCTCACCAACAGTGCCGACGGCGTCAACCGCGATGCCGGCATCACGGCGGTAAAGAAGAAGCTCCAGGACGCATGCACCGAGCGGAACGGCTCGCCCGATGTGGCGTCGTTCGAGGTGGTCTTCGAAAAGACCAGCGACAGCCCGAACGTGCCCAAGCCGTACTATGTGGACGGCAAGATGAAATGTACGTTGCCCGGCTGAGCGGACGTTTCTCTCCCGTGTTCCCGGTAGACCTCCATTGAGGCCGCCACGCTGCGCGGGGGGGCTCGAATGGTGGGCCTCCTGTGGGCGATCTCCCCCGCCAGGATGGCGAGGGAGTCGTAGCACCTTTCACCTTCCCGATATGTCGCCTGCAGCGTACCGCCCATCTGTTCGCGCTGGTCTTCCCGCGTTGGCAGAGGATCTCGGGCAGTTATGCGTGACGGATCTGGCGCGCTGCTCAGCGCAGGTGATCCTTCAGGAACAGCCAGGTGATCAGGGTGGCGTCCGGCCCCTGCGGGTCGGTGAATGGCAAGCCGGATTGGCTGCCGCTCCAGGCATGCCCCATCCCCTGCACGACATAGTGCTGCGCCAGCGTCCGGCCACCGTAGGTGTAGGTATCCAGCGTATAGGTGCGCCCACCCGGCACCTGTCCGGTGAAGGTGCTGGTTGGCACGTACTTCACCGAATCGTTGTCAACGCCATCGTCGGCCAGATCATTGGTCTGCAGGAACTGGCGGACGGCCTGCTGTCCGTTCACCGGGTTCACCGTGGCATCGGCGGTGCCGTGGAACACCAGTACCGGAATCGGTCGAGGCGACGGCGAGCCGGCGCACTGCCAGGCAAGCCGGCCGTTGCTGTCCGGCGGGTAGATGCTGCCCGCCAACAGCGCGTAGGCGCTGCCGGTCACCGTGGTAGCGCCCTTGTACATGCCCCCGGAATGGATCGCGCCTGCGGCGAAGACATCCGAGTAGCAGGCCAGCATGATCGAGGTCATCGCGCCGCCCGCCGAGATGCCGGTGACGTAGACCCGGCGCGGGTCCACGCTGTAGCCGGCCTTCACCGCGTCCACGATGCCGGCCAGGATCGACGCCTCGCCGCTGCCGCGCGCCTGGTTGATCGGCAACTGCCAGTTCCAGCAGCGCGCCGGGTTGGCGGTGACGTTCTGGCGCGGGTAGACCACGATGAAACCTTCGGTATCGGCGACGTCGTTGAAGCCGGAGGCCTCACCCATGAGGTTGGGGCCGGTAACGCAGCCATGCAGCACCAGCAGCAGGGGCAGCGGCCGGGTGGCCTGATAGTCTGCGGGCACCCATACCTGGTACTCGCGACTGCCGAACAGGTTGCCGTATAGACCGATGTCCCAATGGCCGGCGGGCCCAGCCGCAACGGCACTGCCTGCCGTGGCAAGCCAGGCGCACAGCACGCGCATGGCTGCCTTGATTGAACCGATTCCAGATGTCATGACCAGCTCCTCTCAGGTGAGTCGTGGATGAAGGAATACCGGGAAACCTCGTGGACCAGCCTTCCAGAGGGTGCAGCGACGCCGCGATCAAACCCAGCCGGTGGCGTAATGGATGCCGATCACCACGAACACCGCGAGGGTCTTGATGAGGGTCACCGCAAAGATGTCTTTGTAGGCCTGGCGATGGGTCAGCCCGGTCACCATCAACAGCGTGATGACGGCGCCGTTGTGCGGCAGGCTGTCCATGCCGCCGGACGCCATCGAGGCGACGCGATGCAGCACCTCCATTGGGATGCCGGCGGCCTGCGCGTTGGCGATGAAGGTCTCCGACATCGCCGCCAGCGCGATGCTCAGGCCGCCGGAGGCCGAGCCGGTCACGCCGGCCAGACCGGTGACCGTGACCGCTTCATGCAGCAGCGGGTCCCGGATCGACCCCAATGCGTTGGCCACCACCATGAAACCCGGCAATGCGGCGATCACCGCACCGAAGCCGTATTCCGAGGCGGTGTTCATGGCAGCCAGCACCGCCCCGCTGATCGCGGTGCGCGTGCCGTCGGCGAACCGGGTGACCACGGGGCGCCAGGCCAGTGCCAGCACCGACAGGATGCCCACCAGCAGCGCGCCCACCACCGCCCAGATGGCGCCGATCTTCTGTACGTCCTGCACGACGGGTGCGGCGCTGCCCAGGATCGCGGGGATGAAGCTGTGTTCGCCGCCATACCACTGCGGTATGCCCAGGGTGAACAGCTTGTTGGACACGAATACCAGCACCAGCGGCAGGATGGCGATGCCGGCATGGGCCAGTTGGGTGCCGGCGAAGGGGGTCGGTTCGTTCACCAGCGTGGCCGGGTCGCCGTAGCCCTCGCCCGTGCGCAGTGCCGCGCGGCGGCGCCACTCCAGGTACGCCATGCCCACCGCAAGCACGAACACGCTGCCGAGAATGCCGAGCACCGGTGCGGCCCAGGTATCGGTGCCGAAGAACGCGGTCGGAATGATGTTCTGGATCTGCGGCGTACCCGGCAGCGCGTCCATCGTGAAGCTGAAGCCGCCGACGCCCAACGTGGCCGGAATCAGGCGTTTGGGGATGTTGCTCTGGCGGAACATTTCGGCAGCGAAGGGATACACCGCAAACACCACCACGAACAGCGACACACCGCCGTAGGTGAGCAGGCCCGACACCAGCACGATCGACAGCATCGCCCGCTGCGGGCCGAACAGCCGGATCGCCGCACCGACGATGGAACGCGAGAAGCCGGACAGTTCGATCAGCTTTCCGAACACTGCGCCCAGCAGGAATACCGGGAAATAGAGCTTCAGGAAGCCGACCATCCTGTCCATGAACAAGCCGGTGAACATCGGTGCCACCAGCGAGGGATCGGTCAGCAGCACCGCACCGAGCGCGGCGATGGGCGCGAACAGGATCACGCTGTAGCCGCGGTAGGCCACCAGCATGAGGAAGGCCAGCGCTGCAAGTACGATCAGTAACGACATGCGGCGCTTCCAGATGAAGAGGCGCCCAGTATCCGGATCTGACGGCCGCTGCCGACTGGACCTAGGTCCACTCGCGGCCGCAGCGCGGCACCCTTAGCCTAGGCGTCATGGGTGGCATAGGGCCACCTGCGACGCACATGCCTTGGGGGAGGACCGAATGAAACGGAATTGTCTGAGTCTTATGATCGGCGCGCTGCTGGCCTCCGGGCCGGTACTGGCCCAGGAGGCGCCACAGGCCGCACCGACGGCAGGCAAGTCTGTTGCGCCCACCAATCTGGACAGCATCACGGTCACCGCCCGCAAGCGCGAGGAAACCCTGCAGGAAGTGCCGGTGGCAGTGACCGCCTTTACCTCCGAAGCGCTGGACAGGATGAACGTGCAGGACATCGGCGATCTGGATGCGCTGGTGCCCAACCTGACCATCTACGCGGCGCGCGGCGCGAGCAGCACGGTCACCGCGTACATCCGTGGCGTTGGCCAGTCCGATCCCACCTGGGGGGCCGATCCGGGTGTGGGCATCTATCTGGACGACGTCTACATCGCCCGCCCGCAGGGGGCCCTGCTGGACGTCTTCGACGTGTCGCGCATCGAGGTGCTGCGCGGACCGCAGGGTACGTTGTACGGCAAGAACACCATCGGCGGTGCGATCAAGTACATCTCGCGCGGCCTGCCTACCCAGACCGAAGGGTTTGCCCAGATCACCGTGGGCAACTACAGCCAGCTCGATGCCAAGGCCGCCATCGGCGGCCCGCTGGGCGGTGCCGACAGCGGCCTGCGCGCGCGCGTGGCGGTGGCCAGCCTGAACCACGATGGTTTCGGCGAGAACAGGTTCAACGGCCAGCCGGTCAGCGACAAGCAGATCAATGCGGCGCGCCTGAACCTGGGGGCGTATGCGGGCGATGATGTGGATGTGCAGTTCGCGCTGGACTGGATCGACGACCAATCCGGTATGCGGGGCTCAAAGATGCTGGCGCCCAACCCGTTCACCCCGGCGTATCCGCCGATGGACGACCGCTACGACATCCGCTCGGGCATGCGCAATCTCAACAGCGTGGAAACCAAGGGCGCCTCGGCCACGGTGAACTGGCGGCCCAGTGAAGATGTGGCGGTGAAGTACGTGGCGGCCAAGCGCGAATCCGACAGCGAGGCCAACATCGACTTCGACAGCACGCCGGTCAAGGTGGCCGATGTCGGCGGTACCTATACCGACAACCAGGTCAGCAACGAGCTGCAGCTCAACTACGATGCGGGCGGCCGTGTGCGCGGCGTGGTGGGTCTGTACCAGTTCAGCGGCGAAGCTGGCGGGCAGATCCGCAACAACTTCTTCAATCTGCAGTTCGCCGACACCCGGGGCAAGGTGATCACGGACAGCATCGCGCTCTATGCCGATTGGACATTCGACCTGACTAGTACGCTCAAGCTCGACCTCGGCGCGCGCTACACCGACGAGGACAAGCGCGCGATCGTGCTGAACCGCTTCTATGCCGATGCGACGTTCACCCGGCCTGTGGCGGTGGCAGCCGATTTCGACAAGACCACCAGCTTCAGGAACGTCTCGCCCAAGGTGTCGCTGGACTACCAGATCACCCCGGACATCATGGTGTACGGCCTGGCCACCCGTGGGTTCAAGTCGGGCGGGTACAACATCCGCGCCAATGCCGTGGCGGTGCCCCGCTCCGCCGAGCCATTCGATGACGAAACCGTGGACAGTCTCGAGGTCGGCAGCAAGATGGCCTTCCTCGACCAGCGCCTGTTCCTCAACCTGTCGGCCTTCCACAACAAGTACAAGGACATCCAGCTGTCGGTGTTCACGGGTATCGATACCAATGGCGACGGCGTGGACGATGCCTTCTTCGGCGACTTCACCAATGCCGGCGCCGGCACCATCAACGGCCTGGAAGTGGAGTACCAGTACCTGCCGACCCGGCATTGGCTCGTCACCGGCAACCTGGCCTGGCTGCACACCCGCTACGACGAGTACATGGACCGCGGCCTCAACGTTGCCGACCAGATGAAGTTCACCAACGCGCCAAAGGTTTCCGGTGCCTTGAATGTGGAGTACCGCACCGACCTGGCCAGGGGAGGCAACCTGTCCGCACGGGTGGGCTACAGCTACCAGAGCGAGGTATGGCCGACCACGGATCTGAGTCCGGTGATCCGTCAGCAGGGCTACGGCCTGGTCAATGCCGGGGTGATCTGGCGGCTCGACGACGCGTGGACCTTCTCGCTGCAGGGCGACAACCTGGCCGACAAGGCGTACCGCACCACCGGCTACAACATTCCGGCGGCCGGCACGCTGATTGGCTTCTATGGCCCGCCGCGCCAGTACAGTCTCAGCGTCCGTTACGATTTCTAGAAGGCACCCGCATGACGCAGTCCCATGATGATCTGTACTGGAACAGCGACGATGGCCTGCGCCTGCACGCGCGCGACCATGCACCGGCCGCAGGACAGCCGCCCTGTGGCACGGTGGTCTGCATTCCCGGGTTGACCCGCAATGCCGCCGACTTCGATGCCCTTGCCGGAACACTGGCTGCCGCCGGGTGGCGCGTGCTTGCCGTTGACCTGCGCGGGCGTGCCGGGTCGGCGCGGGCGCCCGACCCGTCCAGCTACAACCCGCGTGCCTATGCCGACGACATGGTGGCGCTGCTGCGAGCGCAGCACATCGACAAGGCGGTGTTCGTCGGCACCTCGCTGGGCGTGCTGGTCACCCTCACCCTCGCGTCGCGCGCACCGGGTCTGGTCGCTGCGGCGGTGCTCAACGATGCAGGCCCCAAGGTGCCGCGCGAGGCCCTCGCACGGATCGGAACGTATGCCGGCAAGCCCGTGCCGCCGATGGATCTGGACCAGGCCACCGCCTATGTGACCTCCATCGGCAAAGCCGCGTTCCCGCGCTTCACCGCCGATGACTGGCAGGCGATGGCCACACGCACCTTCCGGCCGCGCGACGATGGTCTGCTGGAACTGGACTACGACCCGGCGGTGATCCGCACCACCCGGCCGTGGGTGCTGTGGCTGCTGCGCCCGGTGCTGTGGCGCGCGGTGCGCAGGCTGACGGCGCGGGTGCCGGTGCTGGTGGTACGCGGGGCGTTGTCGGACGTTCTGCCCGCCGAGGTGGCACGTCAGATGGCGGCAACCTCGCCAACTGCCCGGCTGGTCGAAGTACGGGACGTAGGGCACGCGCCCACCCTCTCCGAACCGGAGGCGCGCGACGCGATCCTCGCCCTGCTGGAGCGCGTGCGATGAGTTCGACTGCGCCGATCGAGGCATTGCCCGTGGCGCTGCAGGCGCTACGGGACTGGGCGGAGCGCGAGCGGCTGGGCCGGGTTACGCGCATTGCGCAGTCGCGCATCGACGCGTTTGCCGACGCCACCGGCGACCACAACTGGATCCATGTTGATCCGGCCCGGGCGCAGACCGGGTTGCCGGGGGGCAAGACGATCGCGCATGGGTTCCTGCTGCTTTCGCTGACCGTTGAAGACGATGTGGCGGCGCTGACGGGCTTCCCCGGCATTGCCCACGTACTCAACTACGGCTTGAACACGGTGCGCTTCCTTGCGCCGGTGCCGAGTGGCGCAGAGGTGCGGGTACGGTCGCGGCTGGTGTCGCTGGAGGCGCGCCACCCCGGGCAGTGGCTGCTGACGCAGCACAAGGCGGTGGAGGTGATGCCCGGCGGCGCGGTGGCCCTGGTGGCCGAGCAGCTGTCGCTGATCGTCGCCGCTCCCTAGCGGCGACGCCCTCTCCCGCAACGCGGTGCCGGCCTACTGCACGCCGGCCGGGGTTCTCTCTACACTGGAGTGATGTTGACGCCCTCCATCGTCCTGTTCGCCTGCATTGCGTGGACCGTGCTGCTGTTTGGCGTCGCCCTGTGGGGAGAGCGCCAGGGGCATCGGCTCACGAAGGTGTGGCCGGCCATCTATGCATTGTCGCTGGGCGTGCACTGCACCGCATGGACCTACTACGGCGCGGCGTCTCAGGGCGTGCAGTGGGGCTTTCCGATCCCGCCCACGCTGATCGGCATGGCGCTGATCTTCGGCTTCGGCCTGCCGTTCCTGGCACGGCTCGGGCGGCTGGCCAAGCAGCACAACAGCGCCACCATCGCCGACCTGGTGGTGGCGCGGCTGCGCACCGACCAAGGGCTGGGCGTCACCATCACCCTGGTCGCGCTGTTCGGCATCATTCCGTACATCGCGCTGCAGCTCAAGGCCGTCAGCCAGGGTCTCGGTGCCCTGCTCGGCGATGATTTCGCGGCGAGTGGCTGGCAGCTGGACATGTCGTTCTGGTTTGCGCTCACGATGGCGGCGTTCACCATGCTGTTTGGTGCACGCAAGGCGTCGGCCACCGAGCACAACCGCGGCATCGTGGTCGCGCTGGGCCTGGAATCGGTGCTGAAGCTGGCGGCGCTGCTGGCCATCGGCCTCTATGCCGCTGTCTCGGTGCACCAGGCGGGCACACCACTGCTGGAAAGAATGGTGCATCTGCCGCCGCCGGCGATCATCCCGGACTTCCTCACGATGGTGGCGCTTGGTGCAATGGCGGCGTTCACCCTGCCGCATCAGTTTCATGTGGGGGTGGTGGAACTGCGCCAGTCGTCGCACCTGAAGACAGCGCGCTGGCTCTTTCCGCTGTACCTGCTGCTGATCGGGTTGCCGTCGGTGCCGATGGCGCTGTCCGGTGCGGCGCAGCTGCCGGCGACGATGTCGCCGGACCTGTATGTGCTGGCCCTCCCGCAGCAGCGCGGCCATCACCTGCTGGCGCTGCTGGCGTACCTGGGCAGCCTGAGCGCGGCTACCGGCATGATGATCCTGTCCGGCCTGACGCTGTCGATCATGCTGGGCAACCACGGTGTGGGCTCGCGCCTGCTGGGCGGTATCGAACGCGGCGACACCGGTGCCGACCTGCGGCCGCGGGTGCTGGCGTTCCGTCGCGCCGGCATCCTGGCGGTGTTCCTGATGTCGTGGCTGTACAGCCGCGCGATGAGCGGCACCGAGGCCCTCAGCGATTTCGGGTTGATGTCCTTCACCGCCTTGTCGCAGCTGGCACCGGCGGTGCTGCTGGCGGTGTACCGCCCGCGCACGCCCTCCCCGGCCATCATCGCCGGCATCGTGCTGGGCTCGGTCGTCTGGCTGTGGCTGGTGCTGCTGCCGATGGTGATCCCTGCCCCGCCGCCGTCAGCCGGCCCCGACGGGCTGCACTGGCTGGCGATGTTCTCCCTGCGCATGCAGCCGGGCCATATCGCCATCAGCATGGGGGCGAGCCTGGCGGTGAATCTGGCGACGGTGGTGCTGGTGTCGCGCGCGGTGCGCCCGTCGATGCCCCTGCAGCGTGACGCGGTGGCGGCGGCCGCGATGCGCAGGACCGCCGGTCGCTTTCTGGGCCAGGAACGCGCACGACAGCTGATGGACGGGCATGCGGGGCAGATGCTCGATGACGACCGCGTCACGGCGATCGAGCGCGAACTGACCGCCGTGGTCGGCGCGGGCATGGCGCGGCTGCTGGTGGAGGCGGCACGCGATGGCGGCGCGGCCCCGCTGGATGTTGTCACCCGTGCGGTAGGCGAAGCCACCCAGGCGCTGCGCTTCAACCAGCGCCTGCTGGAAGCCGCGTTGGAGAACATGAGCCAGGGCATCAGCGTGGTCGATGCCCAGCTCCAGCTGGTCGCCTGGAACAGCCGCTATGCCGCGCTGTTCAAGTTCCCACCGGAACTGCTGCAGGTGGGCCAGCCGGTGGCCAGCCTCACGGCATGGGCGCTGGGGCAACTGAAGATCGGTGAGGGTCCCGGCGACACGCCCGACAAGGCCCTGCTGCGCCGCGTCGCGCACATGCGACGCGGCACCCCGCACCTGGCCGAGCGCATCTTCCCGGACAACACGATCGTCGAAATCCGCGGCAACCCGATGCCGGGCGGCGGCTACGTGGCTACCTTCACCGATGTCACCGCGTTCCGCCGCGCCGAAGATGCCCTCAAGCGCAGCAACGAAACGCTGGAGCGCCGCGTGCAGGACCGCACCGCCCGGTTGGAGGAAGCCGTGCATGAAGCGGAACGGGCCAACGTGGCCAAAACCCGCTTCCTGACGGCGGTGGGCCACGACCTGATCCAGCCGCTGCATGCGGCGCAGCTGCTGACCGATGCGATGTCCCAGCACATCCACTCCGAGTTTCTCGACAGCTTCCTGCGCCAGATCCGGGGTGCGCTGGATTCCACCGACGATCTGCTGTCGGGCCTGCTGGATATTTCGCGGCTGGAAGCGGGCGGGCTGGTAGCCGATCCACGCCCGTTCGCGCTGTCGTCGGTCCTGGATCCGCTTGCACAGGAGTTTGCGGTGCTGGCCGCCGCGCGCGGCCTGCAGTTCCGCTACGTGCGCACCCGCGCCTGGGTGCACAGCGATCCGCTGCTGCTGCGCCGGGTGCTGCAGAACTTCCTGGCCAACGCCATCCGCTACACCCGTCGTGGCGGCGTGCTGCTGGGCGTGCGCCGCCAGGGCCGGACGCTGCTGATCGGCGTGCATGACAGCGGTCCGGGCATCGCGCCGGAGCATCAGGCGGTAGTGTTCGAGGAGTTCCACCGTGGCGACCGCAGCAATGGCCAGGGGCTGGGGTTGGGGCTGACCATCGCGCACCGGATTGCCGACCTGCTGCACGCGCCGCTGGAACTGCACAGCGTGCTCGACCGCGGCGCGGCCTTCTCCATTGCCGTGGCGCGGGCGGCACCGCCGGCAGCCCCCCGCGCCGAGGTTGCCACCGGTGGCACCGGCACGCTCAAGGGCGCCCGTGTACTGGTGGTGGACAATGATCCCGACGCGCTGGACGCGATGCGGCAGATGCTGCTTGCGTGGGGCTGCGATGTCGTCGCGGTACGCGATGCCGGGGCGCTGGATGCCTCGGCACATGAAGCCGCTCTGTGGCTGTTCGACTACCACCTAGACGAGGGCGATACCGGTGTCGCGCTCTGGAAGCGGCTGGTCGCCGTGCATGGGCCGCGGCCGACGGTGATCCTCAGTGCCGATACCGGCAGCGACACGCGTGATGCCGTACGCGAGGCGGGCCTGTCGCTGCTGAACAAGCCGTTCAAGCCTCTGGCGCTGCGCTGGGCGATCAACCATCTGCTGGCAGCGCCCGCCACGGCCAAGGCCTGAGCGGGCAACCTGCCGCGCGGTGGATCAGGCGTCCTGCGCCTCGTCGATCTGCCGGGACGGATCGGCCAGGCCCATTTCGTGCAGAACGCGGATGGCCTGCGCACGATTGCGCACACCGAGCCGGCCCATGATGCGGGTCATATGCGCCTTGACCGTGCGCAACTGCACACCCAGCCGATCGGCGATCTGCTTGTTGAGCAGCCCTTCGGCCACCAGGCTCAACACCTTGTACTGATGCGCGGACAGGCTGGACAGGCGCGCAGCCAGGTCGATGTCCCTGCTGAAGGGCGCTACCCGCGCCACCGGCTCGCGCAGCAACGCCGGTATCCAGCGCTCGCCATCGAGCACCGTCTGCAACGCGGCCTGCAGGTCGGTCAGCCCGGAACTCTTGGGGAGATAGCCTGCTGCACCGAGGTCGATGGCGCGTCGGATCACGTGCGGCTCCTCATTGGCCGAGACGATGATGATCGCCAGGCCAGGCTGCAGTGCACGGATGGTGGCCAATCCGGCGAGGCCGTGATTGCCAGGCATGTGCAGGTCCAGCAGCATCAGGTCGATCGGCTGCGCCTCGATCGTTTCGAGCACGCCGTGCAGTGAATCGGCCTCGCTGATCTGCAGATCGGCCACCGCCTCCTCTGCCGCGCGGTGCAGCGCCGCGCGGAACAGGGGGTGGTCATCGGCGATCAGGAGGGTCGGCATGTCCGTCCGAGGTTAGCAAATCGTCCGCTGCGCGGCACTGGTACCTAGGTACGCTGGCGGAACCGGCCGGGCTTGCTACGGTAGTGCGATGAGCCACCTCCGTCCTGCGTCCCTGTTGTGCGCCGCGCTGCCGCTGCTGTCGGCCTGCGCGTCCGTTGCCGATGCGGCCCCGCCCCGCCCCCTCGCGGCATCGCCCGTGTTCGAGCAGTGGCGGGAAACGCTGCACCGCGGCAGTGATGATCTGCTGACCGCAGGACTGGGGATCGACGCCCTGCGTTCCAACAACGCGCCGCCGTTCGCCGCCGCGGCCCAGCCGACGGCGGACGAGGTCCGTCGCCGCGCGATCTGGAGCAGCTGGCGAGGCATCGCCGACCTCACCCCCGGCGGTGGCTTTGGCGAGGTGTATGGGTCATTGCAGGGGGTGCCGGGCCGCGAGTTCTCGGCGTATGCGCGGGTGCCCGGCGCGCGACACCCGCATCGCGTGCTGGTGCAGGTGCCCGACACCTTCGATGGTGCGCGGCGCTGCCTGGTGGTGGCCGCCTCCTCCGGTTCGCGAGGCATCTATGGGGCCGTTGCGGTGGCCGGGAGCTGGGGACTGGCGCGCGGGTGCGCGGTCGCCTACACCGACAAGGGTGCCGGCAGCGACTACTACGATCTGGACGCCCGCGCCGGCGTCCAGGCGGACGGCACCCCCGCCACCGAGGGCGCATTGGCATTCGTCCCCGCCGATGCAATGGCCACGCGCGGCATCGCCGTCAAGCACGCGCATTCGGGCGACAACCCGGAAGCGGATTGGGGCCGGCATCTGCTGCAGGCGCTGCAGTTTGGCCAGCAGGCGCTGGACCGCGCCTACCCCCGCGCCGCGCCCTTCACCAACGCCAACACCCGCACGCTGGGCGTGGGCGTGTCCAATGGCGGCGGCGCCGTGCTGCGGGCAGCGGAGCTCGACGTAGATGCGTTTGATGCGATGGTGGCCGGTGAGCCCAATGTCTCGGTGGCCGGCGCCCCGCCGCTGTACGAGGTCGTGACCCAGTCCGCGCTGCTGATGCCGTGCGCGCTGCTCGCCCTTGAGGATCTGCCACAACCGCCGCCGCAGGCACAGGCAACGCAGGCCGGCACGATGCGCTGCGCACAGTTGCGCGCCGCCGGGGAGGTTCAGGGCGACGACACGGCGGCACAGGCACGGTCGGCGCGGCAGCAGCTTGCCGAGGCGGGCCTGAGCGACGGCGCCCTGCGTGCCGGCGCGTTCGCAGCAGGGTTCGATCTGTGGCGTGCCATCGCGGCAACCTATTCCTCATCCTATGGACGCTACAGCGTGGGCGCGCATCCCTGCGGCTACGGCTTCTCGGCTGCCGGCGCGGACGGCAGGCCCGGCCCGGCAACCGCCGGCCTGCGTGCCACCTGGTGGAGCGAGGGCAGCGGCATCCCGCCGGGCAACGGCGTGGTGCTGGTGGATGGCAGCGCGGCATCGTCGGCAGAGCAGCCGTTGCGCGGCCTTGAGTGTCTGCGCGGGCTTGGCAGGGGCGACAGCCCCGATGCCCGCCGGGTGCGTGCCGGCATTGCCGAGGCCGCCGCGAAGGCACCGCGTCGCGGGCTGCCGATCGTGGTCATCCACGGCGTTGACGACGGACTGGTGCCCATCGACCTGACCAGTGACCGCTATGTTCCGCTTGCCCGCAGCGCCGGGGCCCGGATCGCCTATTGGCGGGTGAATCACGCACAGCATTTCGACTCGTTGCTGGCCTTCCCGGACTACCGGAAGCGCTATGTGCCCCTGCTGCCCTACGTCTTCGCCGCGCTGGACCAGGTGTGGAATCACCTTGAAGATGCCGCCCTCGCCCTGCCGCAGGATGCGCTCATCCAACCGACGCCTCGGGCCGAAGCGCCACTGCGGCATGACCACCTGTCCATCCCCACGGCCGTCAGCCGCTGACGCGTTGCCCTCCAGGAAAATCCCATGTCCCATGCCCCCGACGCCCATGCCTACCCGCTGCTGATCAGGCAGCTGCTGCACACGCCACTGGCGGTCCATCCGGCACAGGAGATCGTCTACGGCGACACGGTGCGCTTCGACTACCGCACCCTGCAGGCACGCATCGGCCAACTGGCCGGGCTGCTGACATCGCTGGGAGTCAAGCACGGCGATACCGTGGCGGTGATGGACTGGGACAGCAACCGCTATCTGGAAAGCTACTTCGCCGTGCCGATGATCGGTGCGGTGCTGATGATGGTGAACATCCGTCTGGCCCCCGAGCAGATCGCCTATACGCTCAATCACAGCGGCGCGCGGGCGCTGCTGGTCAACCGTGAGTTCCTGCCGATGCTGGAGAGCATCGAGGAACAGCTGCCGGACCTGCGCACGCGGATTCTGCTGGACGATGGCGATGGCCCGCTGCCAACGGGTTTCGTGACCGAGTATGAAGCCGGTCTGCGGGAGGCCACAGCGGTCACCGCCTTCCCGGACTTCGATGAAAACACCCGCGCCACCACGTTCTATACGACCGGCACCACCGGCCTGCCCAAAGGCGTGTACTTCACTCACCGGCAACTGGTGCTGCATTCCCTGGCGGCGATGGCCGCGCTGGGCAGTGCCGCCAGCCAGGGGCGCCTGCACCGCGATGACGTGTACATGCCGATCACGCCGATGTTCCATGTCCACGCATGGGGCCTGCCCTATGTGGCCACGCTGATGGGCATCAAGCAGGTGTACCCCGGACGCTATCTGCCCGAGCGGTTGCTGGGATTGATCGCCCGCGAAAAGGTCACGTTCTCGCATTGTGTGCCGACCATTCTGCACATGCTGCTGGGCCACCCCGCTGCCGCGACGACCGATCTTCGACGCTGGAAAGTGGTCATCGGCGGCGCCGCACTGCCGCGGGCGCTGGCGCAGCAGGCGCTGGCCGCTGGCATCGACATTTTCGGCGGCTACGGCATGTCCGAGACCTGCCCCCTGCTCACCCTCGCCCAGATCGATGTCGATGCCCTGACCGATGCGGACGAGGCGCTTTCGCTGCGGACCAAGGCGGGCATCCCGGTGCCGCTGGTGGACCTGCGCATCGTCGACGAAGACATGCATGACGTTGCCCACGATGGCATTGCGACCGGCGAGGTGGTGGTACGTGCGCCCTGGCTCACGCAGGGCTATCTGCACAATCCGGACGCCTCGGCAGCGCTATGGGCAGGCGGTTACCTCCATACCGGGGACATCGGCAATATCGATCCGGGCGGCTACCTGCGCGTGGCCGACCGCATCAAGGATGTGATCAAAACCGGTGGCGAGTGGATCTCCTCGCTTGCGCTGGAAGACATCATTGCGCTGCACCCGGCAGTGAGCGAGGTGGCCGTCATCGGCATCAGCGACACGAAATGGGGCGAACGCCCCTTGCCGCTGGTGGTCCGGCGTGCCGGCAGCGAGGTCAGCGAAGCGGAGATCATCGAGCTGGTCGCCGCACGCAGCCGCTCGGGCGACATCTCCCGCTACGCGATCCCGGACCGGGTCCGCTTCGTTGACGCCATCGAGCGCACCAGCGTGGGCAAGATCAACAAGAAGAAGCTGCGCAGCCTGCATGACGTGGGCACGGCCACGGACGCCGGCTGAGGTCGACGCCGCAGGTATCCACACCGAGCATAGGAACTGACGAGAGGCGGGCAAGCGTTGGCGACTGGCAGCGCTCAGCGCCGCCGCATCAGGATCATCTTCTCCTGCGACATGTCCCGCATGGTGTACGGAATGCCACCGGTGCCGTAGCCCGACTCGCGGCGGCCCGCGAAGGGCATCCAGTCGGTGCGGAATGCGGTGGGGTCGTTGATCATCACGGCCGAGGCGTCCAGCCGGTTCGCGGCGCGCAGGGCGATATCGATATCCTGCGCGAACACGCTGGCCTGGAACGCGGTGGGCAGCGCGTTGGCGCGCGCTATCGCCTCGTCGAGCCCGGCGTAGCGGTATACCGCCACCACCGGTCCGAACACCTCCTGCGTGGTGATCCGCGCGTCGCCGGGCGGATTGAGCAGCACGGTGGGCTGCAGTGTGGTGTCGGAGAGCCGCCTCCCGCCAGCAACCAACTGCGCGCCGCCGCGCACCGCTTCGTCGATCCATTCAGCCACGCGGTCGGCCTCGCGTGGCTGGATCAGCGGGCCCACCTCGGTGGTCTGCAGCGTCGGGTCGCCGGTGCGGAGGCGCTCCACCCGGGCGATCAGGGCCTGGGTGAAGTCCTCGGCGATGGCGTCGTGAACGAAGATGCGCTGCGTGGACACGCACACCTGGCCGGCGTGGTAGTAGCCGCCCTTGACGATCGGCTCGATGATGCCGGGCAGGTCGGCACTGCGGTCGACAATGGCCGGCGCGACCCCGCCGTGCTCCAGCGCCGCGCGTGCGCCGTGGGCGAGCTTGGCATGCAGCGACCACCCTACCCTCGCCGAGCCGATGAAGCTCAGGAAGGCAATGCGTCTGTCTGTGGCAAGCGCCTCGGCCAGGTCGTTGCCTTCCGGCAGAAAACTCTGGCACCACGGTTCGGGCAGCCCCGCCTCGTGCACCATCGCCACGAACTCCAGGCATGACAGCGGGGTTGAGGAGGCCGGCTTGATGATGACCGGGCAACCAACGGCGATGGCCGGGGCGACCTGGTGGACGATCAGGTTCAGCGGATGATTGAACGCCGAGATGGCCGCCACGATGCCGATGGGTTCCCGGGTGGTGAACGCCCAGCGATTCTCGGCGGCCGCCGACAGGCCCATCGGGATCTCGCGGCCGGCAAAGTTGCGCAGTTCGTCGGCGGCGTTGTGAACGCCGTCGATGGCACGGGTGGTCTCGACGATGGCATCCGGCAGCGGCTTGCCACCCTCGCGGGCGATCTGCAGGGCCAGGTGCTCGCGCCTTGCGTCCATCAGGGCGGCGAGCCTGCGCAGGATCGCGACGCGCTGATGAGGGTGGAGCCAGCCGTCGCGGTCCTTGAACACCCGCTCGGCGGCGCTGAGCTTGCGTTCCAGCGCGGCGGCACTGTCAACGCCGATCTCTGCGATGGGCGCCCGGTCGAAAGCCTGTACGACGGTCAGCATGTTGAATTCCTTGCCAAAGGGAGAGCGTGCCTACGCGCAGCCGACCACCGGCGTGCGATTGCGCAGCTCATCCACCAGTACGCGGGTGTTCTCGGAATAGTCGATCGGCAAATCCACCACGTGAACGCCGCCACCGACGAAGGCGGCCTCGATCATCGGCACCAGCTGGTCGACGGCTGTCACCCGGGAGCCCTTGGCGCCGTAGGCTTCGGCGTACTTTACGAAATCCGGATTGCCAAACCGCATGCCGAAGTCCTCGAAACCATCCACCGCCTGCTTCCAGCGGATCATGCCGTAAGCGCTGTCATTGAGGATCACCACCACCAGGTTGAGCCCCAGCCGCACGGCGGTTTCCATCTCCTGCGAATTCATCATGAACCCGCCGTCTCCGCACACCGCCATGACGCGACGCTGCGGGTACAGCATCGCCGCCATCATGGCCGACGGCAGGCCGGCGCCCATCGTGGCCAGCGCGTTGTCGAGCAGCAGTGTGTTGGCCACATGCGTGCGGTAATTGCGGGCGAACCAGATCTTGTACATGCCGTTGTCGAGGCAGACGATGCCGTCGTCCGGCATGGACTGGCGCACGTCATGCACCAGACGTTGCGGGGTGACCGGGAAGCGATCTTCCTCGGCGCGGTCGTTGAGACGGGCGAGGATCTTCTGTCGCAGGTCGACCATGCCTTCATCGGTGGGCAGGCGTCCTTCCAGCCGGCCGGCCAGTGCGTCGACCGAGGCGCCGATGTCGCCCAGCACCTCGATATCCGGGTGGTAGACCTGTTCGACCGTGGCGGACTGGAAGCTGATATGGATGACCTTGGGCCCACCGCTGCTCTTCATCAGGAACGGCGGCTTTTCGACGGTGTCGTGGCCGATGGCGATGATCAGGTCGGCCCGGGCGATGGCCTCGTGCACATAGTCACCCTCCGAGAGGGCGGCCGTTCCCACGTACAGGTTGGAGCCGCCGGTGACGGCGCCCTTGCCCATCTGCGTGTTGAAGAACGGCAGGCGCGTGCGCGCCACAAACGCGGACAACGCCTCGGCCAGCCACGGCCGGCTGCACGCCGCGCCGATCATCACCAGTGGCCGCCTGGCTGCAAGAATGGCCGCTTCGGCACGGTCGAGTGCGGCCGGCGGCGCGATGGGACGCTCCAGCGGGTGCACCGGTATGACCGCGACATCCTCCACTTCCTCACCGGCGATGTCCTCCGGCAGTTCCAGGTGGACGGGCCCGGGGCGGTCTTCCATCGCCACGCGGAACGCATCGCGCACCGTGGCCGGAATGGAGGCCGGGCTGACGATCTGACGTGTCATTTTCGTGAGCGGCTTCATCGACGCCACGATATCGACGATCTGGAACCGCGCCTGTTTGGCGCTCATCACTGCCTTCTGCCCGGTGATGAGGATCATAGGCCACGCGCCGAGGTGGGCGTAGGCCGCGCCGGTCGAGAAGTTCAGCGCGCCGGGACCCAGCGTCGCGAGGCAGACGCCGGGCCGGCCGGTGAGCCTGCCATGCGTGGCGGCCATGAACGCGGCCGCCTGTTCGTGGCGTGTGAGAACCAGTTCGATGCGCGAGCCGCGCAGCGATTCCAGGAAGTCCAGGTTCTCCTCACCCGGCACGCCAAAGATGCGGTCCACGCCTTCGTTCTCGAGCGCCTTGACCAGTAGATCCGAGCCCTTCTGCATCGCGTCGATCCCTGTGCTGAGGATGCTCCGACTATACCCCTGGCGATGCGAAGACGCCGTGGCTGCGCCCCCCCAGGGGGGCGCAATCCAGGCTACATCCGTACCGTTACCCCGACCTGGAACCCACGGCCGGGCAACGGGGCGATGTACTTCAGCGGTGAATTGTGTGGACGCGCATCCTCATTGAGGAGATTGGAGCCATTGAGGAATACCTCGACGGATGACGCGAACGCGTTGCGCACGGCGAATGCACGGCTGAGCTGCAGGTCCACCAGGTTGAACGCATCCAGCGGCACTTCCTGGCTGACGTTCTTGCCCAGGTAGCGCTGCGTGTCGTAGTAGGTACTGGACAGCCGCGCGGTCCAGCCCTCGCGCTCCCACGCCAGGTTCGCACCGTAGCGGTTGGTGGGCATGTTGGGCAGGTACGCACCGTCGTTGTGTGCGCGCAGACGGTCGGGATGGTCGGCCCGGTTCTTCACCAGGTCGGCAAAGGCAGCCAGCGTGAGCGTGCCGGCGCGTCCAAGCGCCAGCGACTGCGCCAGGTCCACTTCGAACCCTTTGACGGTGGTATCGGTCTGCTTCCAGTACTTCAGCGGCAAGCGGTTGGCGGTCTGCAGGCCCGCGTAGCCCTGGTAGAGGAAGTCGTCGACCTTCATCCGATACGCGGTCGCCGTGGCCTGCAGCCCACCGCTGTTGAACAGCAGGGTCAGTTCGGTGGTCCGGGCACGTTCCGGCAGGAGGTTCTGGTTGCCCTCCTCCTGGGTCATGATCGAGTAGTGGCGGTTGCTGGCGTACAGCTCGTTGATGTCGGGTGCCCGTTGCGAGGACGCGTAGCGGACCTTGGCACCGAAGAGAGGGCCAAGCCTCACATAGCTGCCGACGTTGTAGCTGTTGAGCGCGTAGGACCGGCCCGCCAGTCGCATGTTGGGGGAATTGCGTGAGGGGGTGAAGCGGCTTTCCCTGATGTCGTGCGCCACACGTTCGTGCCGGTATCCGGCATCGAAGGTGGCGCGATCGAACGCCAGGGTCTGTTTGACGAATACCGCGCTGCTGTCGGTGATGACGTCTGGCAGGTAGCGATCTTTGCCCTCGCCGTCCACGTCGCGGGTGCGATGACTCAGGCCGAGCACACCGCTGAGCGGCCCACGTGGCCGCTGCGCCAGCAGCAGTTCGGACTGGGTGGTGTCGAATCGGTACGCATTGGCCTTGGAGGTGCCCAGGTACTCGCCCGACGTATTGCTTAACCGGGAGGCCCGCAGCTCGGCGCTGTCGAGGAAGGGCAGCGGGTCCAGCAGCCGGCCTTCGATCGCCACTTTGTCCTGCGTGAGCTTGACGCCTACCGGACGGTCGCGGGTGGCGTCCGCCCCGAAGGACTGGTTCTCCATCGAGAAGCCGGGCACGCCGTAGGTGCTGTCCGTGGCATCCAGGCTGACGCCCACATGGCCACGGTCGAAGAAGTACGTGGAGCCCACGCCGAGATGCGTGTTCTTTGCGTAGCTGTTGCCGAGCGTGCCGTGGTAGTTGGGCGTCACATCGCGGTTGATCCTGCTTGTCACATACGACGGCGTGCCCTTCTGATACGCAGGGTTCACCGGATTGACATAGGTCTTGCCCATCCACACCGAACGGGGTGCGTTGGTGTAGAAGGAGAAGTCGCCGTCGGCCCAGTCCGGATTTTCCGTCATGAACTGATCGATGTAGGGCTGCGAAGCTTTGTTGTAGATCTGCTGGACCCTCGCCTCTTTCTGGCACGCGTCGGCGAGCGCGCTGTTGACCCCGCCTGTGGCCGGGAAAAGCTGGCTGTCGCACACCGCGGCCTTGCTGTTGCCCGGAATGTCGTAGCGCGAGATCCGCTGGACCGACATCTGCAGGTTCGTGGACAGGTTGCGCCGGTTGTTGAAATTCATGCGGAAGCCCTGGGCGTCGGCGGCGTTGAACCCTTTTCGCAGTACCAGTTCCATCGCCTGGTCCTGGTCTTCCATCGTCCGGGAGATCAGGCCGGAATCGATGTTGACGCTGCCGCCCAGCGCGTTGCCGCCATAACGGACGGTGTCCGATGACTTGTTGACCGTGACGCTGCGGACAAACAGCGGGTCGAAGGGAATGTTGATGTCGCCGCTCAATGCGTTCAGGCCGAGGATGGACTGGCCATCCTCCAGTATCTGCACCCGGTTGCCGCTCAGGCTGCGGATTACCGGAGCGCCCGCGTTCGGTCCGAAGGCGCTGCTCTGCACCCCGGACACATGCTCAAGCAGAGTGCCGAGCGTCCGGTTCTGCGCCTGGCGGTTCTGGACCACCACGATGCTGTCGATGCGTGACGGGCCATCGGCGTTGACGCGGACCGTGGCTAGCGTGATGTCCTCCGCCGCGTAGGCGCTGTGGATGGATAAAAGAATGGCGACTGCAAGTACCGGACGACGCATACATCCCCCTTTTGAAAGAGGCGGGATGTTATAACATCACATTCACGGCGGCAATTGGCGTGTGCAGCGTCGCAAGACGCGGATGGCCGGCGCGTTGCGGGGGCCGCTCGGTCGGCGGTCCGTCCGCCGACAACCGACTTGCCACGGGGCGCATGACCGGCACCGCAGGCAGGAAGAGTTCCCGCGTCCAGCCTGCACGCGGCCATGCCCCGCAGGGCTCAAGGCGAGCGGCGCCGTCGCCGATAAGAACGACGCAGATGACACCGGTTACTGATACGGTCTCATCCGAGGCAGATTGGCATCCAGACAGGGAAGTACAGATGCGCCAGACAGTGCGTTCGCGGTGGGGCAGCTTGGCGCCAGGTGCCGGTATCGGTCGCATTCTGTGTGCCGCCGCGCTCGGGGCGGCGGTGACCCTGGTGGGCGCGCAGGTGGTGGTGGTGCAGCGCGATGATCGCGCGCTCAATGCCTATGCGGACCTCGTGCTGGACCATGCAGAGCTGGTCGCATCGGCATCGGTGAAGGCACTGGACCGTGCTGCGGCACTGCCGGGCCCGGCGTGCACCGAGGAGGATCTGTCGGATCTCCGGCAACTGGCGATCCAGTCGCACTACGTGCGCGATGTCGGACGCGTGGCGGACGGCGCGGTTCGCTGCACGGCCTCCTGGGGCGTCTTTGCCGTGCCCTCGCCGTTGCCCCCGCCAGACCGGCGCGTACGCGGTTTCGCCCTCTGGCACGCGTTGCCGGGGGTCTTCGGTGCCGATATCGCCGCTGATATGGCCGCCCGCGACGGCGTGGTGGTGACAACATCACCCATTGCATTCGATCGGGTCAGCCGTGCGCCGGCTGGCATGGGCGTGGTGGTTGCCACGCGCGACGGCAAGCACCTGTTCCAGCGCTTTGGCGACTCGCAGGGCGTGACCGTCGGTGAGGCGGCGTCCGCGCTGGACGTCGGGGCAACGCGTCTGGCGTGGCGCTGCAGTACCGCGTTCGATATCTGCGTGTCGGCCCGCAAATCCGGATCGAGCGTGCTGGTGGAACCGTGGTGGTTCTCCCTGTCGCTTGCAGTGCTGGGCGCCCTGGCGGGTGCAGGCATCGCGCTGGCGGTCCACGAGTATCGGGAGCGTCGTCGCTCCCTGCTCGCCCAGCTCCGGCGCGCGATCGATGGCCAGGGGCTGTCGATGGTGTATCAGCCGATCCGCGCACTGTCGGACCGGCAGCTGCTGGGCGTGGAGGCACTGGCGCGGTGGCGAACCGAGGATGGGCGCGAGATTCCGCCTGACCGGTTCGTTCCGCTGGCCGAACGCGACGGCCTTGGCACCTGCATGGCCAAGCGGCTGGTGCGCATCGCACTGGGCGAGATGGCCGGGCGGCTGCGCGGCAACGCCGCCTTCTACCTGAGCATCAACCTTACCTCGCAGGACCTCCTGGACCGTAACTTCCGGCGCTATGTGCACGATGAGGTGCGCCGGCTGGGCCTGCGCCCGCATCAGATCGTGCTGGAGCTGACCGAACGGGCGACGGCCGACCATCACGACCTTGCCGCCTGCATGCTTGAGCTCAAGTCACTCGGGTATCGCTTCTACGTGGATGACTTCGGCACCGGCTACTCCAACTTCGCGTATCTGACCGAACTGCCGATCACCGCCATCAAGATGGACCGCCGCTTCACCCGGGCGATCGGCACGGCCTCGGCGGTGACCCAGGTGGTGCAGTCCATCGCGGCGATGGCCGCCGCCCTGGATCTGGACCTGATCGTTGAAGGAGTCGAGACCGAGGAGCAGGCATCGCACATGCTGTCGCTGGTGCCGGGTGGGATCGGTCAGGGTTGGCTGCTTGGGCGGCCGGTGGCGTCGGACCGCCTGCCACTGGAGTGATCACGACCCGTGCGGCGGTACGCCACGGCCACCAGCGCCACCCCCAGCGCAAAACACAGCAGCAATGTCAGCATCGACAGCGGCAGGCCGAACGCCGGATGCCCGGCCACGGCAAACGCGGTGTGCAGTGCCGCCGTGCCAATGCCAAGCGCACCGCAGCCCATTGACCACCGTCGCGCGGAGCGCAGGCCGAGTGTCACGCTGCGGTAGCCCCACAGCACGGCACCGACCGCGACGAGATTGAACACCAGAAAGCCCTGGATGCCGCCGGGGACGGCGAACATGTCCCATTCGTGCCAGAACGCGGCATCGATCTGATGCAGCACGAGTGCGAGGGCGGTGCCGAAGTACAGGTGTTCCATTGCAGCGCGTGGTGGTGCCTTGGTGTCCACTACATCATTCCCCCGGAGCATTCCTTGCGAGGGGGAATGATAGCGGCGACCCGCCATGCGCGATACGGATCGCGATCCCTGCGACCTGGCTTCAGCGCATCGGTGTCCTGTTCTCCCTGCGCACCGCGCTGTTCTCAGGAACGCGGCAGCGGGTTGCAGATCTGGTAAGCGGCATCCTTGAACGCCACTTTCTTCCCGATCAGACCCTGCAGCGCCCGCACATGGGCGACGCGCTCGTCGCCCGGCGGATGGTGGCCGCTGGCATGGGCATCGAATATATCCGTGTCGCGCCAGGTGCTGATCGATCCGATCACCGCGTCCCAGGTGCTGCCGAGCTGCACGAGGATATAGGCCGCGCTCAGATCGGCGATCACCTCGGTGGCCTGCCCGCTGATGCCTTCCAATCCCACCTGGCTGAGGATATGCAGGCTAGTGCCATGCCCGAGCTCATGGCCGAGGGCGAACTTGATGGTGAGATCGTCGTGCAGCGCCAGCAGGCCCTTGCTGACCACCAGACCCATCTCTTCGTCGATCGGGGTCAGGTTGCCATTGGGCTGCTCACCCTCCTCGGTGATGACCTTGCCCACCATCGGCATATCGAAGGCAGTTGGGGTGGCGCCGGCATAGAACAGTTCGGAGATCTTCGACAGCGCGGCGGTGACGAAGGCGCCCGCCTGGTCGGTGGTCATGGACATGGAATGCTCCCGGGTGATGCAGCCCTGCGCGTGCGGGACTGCGGAGCGTTCTTTCTACGTCGTGGTGGCGGCGGCGGTTTGGCGTGTCGTTGCAGGATGTTTGCCGCACGCATCCGCAGCGCGCCGTGTGTCGTCGCGTGTCAAATGCGAATGCGTCGTGATACCATTGTTAACGTTATCTAAAGCCCTCGTTACACGGACGTCCCAGCCATCGCCAGCGGACCCTTATTTTTCAGGAGTTTGCCCGATGCGCGTTGCTTCCCCCACGCTTGCCCACACCGCCGCCACGCTTGCCACCGCGATTGCCCTTGCCCTGTGCAGCCCGGCGCAGGCGGCCGTCAACGGCGATGCGTCCGCGTCAGCCGCTGCCAAGGACATGGATACCGTCGTAGTCACCGCGACCGGTGCCCAGCAGTGGATCAAAGATGCCCCGGCCAGCATCACCGTCATCTCCCGCGAGGAGATCGAGCGCAAGCCGGTCTCCAGCATCGGCCAGCTGTTGAGCACGGTGCCCGGCGTGACCGGCGGCTACGCGCTGTCCGGTGCCCAGTCCAAAATCCGCCTGCGCGGACTGCCCGAGCAATACACGCTGATCCTCATCGACGGGCGTCGCCAGGGCAATTCCTCCGGCGTGAACTACCGCGACGATCTCGGTCCGCAGGATCTGAACTGGCTGTCGCCGGACATGATCGAGCGCATCGAGGTGGTCCGCGGTCCGATGTCCTCGCTGTATGGCTCCGATGCGATGGGCGGGGTGATCAACATCATCACCCGCAAGATCGCCCCCGAATGGGGCGGTTCGGTGACCTACAACTACAGCGCGCCGGATTCGTCCACCCGAGGCGATACCGTACAGGCGGGCGCGCTCTTCAGCGGGCCGTTGACCGAGAGCCTGGGCCTGCGCGTGGGTGCCAACGTGACCGATCGCGCGTCCGATCGGGTCCGTGGGCAGACGCCGGGCAACAAGGCCGAGAACGCCAACGCGCTGCTCAACTGGGCGATCAATGGCGACCACACCGTGGGCGTGGAGGCATCGCGCGGCGTGCAGCGCAACAAGGGCGCCGGCACGCTCGGCGCCTGGGGCCTGTCCAAGCTGGTGCACACCGGCTATGCGGCCACCCATGATGGCCGCTACGGCGATGCCAGCACGTCCAAAAGCACCTTGACCTGGAACGACTACAAGGACAAGGGCAGCCAGGTGGGCAACCACTCCAGGGAAACCGTGTTCGACACGGCGTTCTCGACCGGCTTCGAGTGGGGCGTCGAGCATCGTCTGAACGTGGGCGGCCAGTGGAAGCGCGAGGCGCTGACGAACAGCGACACCATCGGCACGGTGCCGGTGACGTGGAGCGGCAGTGGCCGCATCAGCCCAACCAACGAAGCCGATGCCTGGGCCCTGTTCGCTGAAGACCATATTGCCCTGCACGAGCGCTTCACCCTCACCGTGGGCCTGCGTTGGGACAACACCGAGAACTACGACGACAACCTGAGCCCGCGCATCTACGGCGTGTGGCACCCGTCGGATGCGTGGACGATCCGGGGCGGCGTGTCGCAGGGCTTCCGCGCGCCCAACCTCAAGCAGGGCAGTGCCGGCGCGGCCACGCAGTCGGGCGGCAACGGCTGCCGCAGCCTGACCGTGGAAGGCTGGACCAGCCGTTCGGTCAGCGCCGACGGCACCACCGGCTGCTACATGGCGGGCAACCCGAACCTGGAGCCGGAAACCAGCACCAACTACGAGCTGGGTGCCGGCTTCGACCGCGACGGCTGGTCCGCGTCGGCGACCTACTTCCTGACCGACTTCGACGACAAGATCGAACAGGTGCCGCTGCGTGACATCCCGGGCTACAGCTCCAGCTTCGTCAACGGGTTCTGGTGGACGGTGGCGCAGAACATCCAGAAGGCGCGCACCCGCGGCGTGGAGGCGAGCGTGACGGTTCCCCTGCACGAGCGGCTGCGCTGGACCACCAACGCCACCCGCATGCTTGAATCGAAGAACCGCACCACCGGCGCCAACCTGCTGGTGGTGCCCAAGCTGACCGCCAACACCTCGCTGGACTGGCAGGTGACCGACGCGTGGTCGCTCAACCTGAGTGCGCAGCATATCGGCAAGCAGCTGGTGTCCAGCACCAGCCCCACCTTCGCCAAGGCGTACACCACCTGGGATCTGGTCACCGGCTACGACGTCAATGAGAGCCTGACCCTGCGTGCAGGCGTGCTCAACCTGGGCGACGTCTCCACCGTGGACGAGGGCAACAATTACGACGGCGGTGCGCGCACCTTCTTCGTCGGAGCAACCGCGCGGTTCTGAGCTGCGCGGTGCCGGCGAGCGGCTGGCATTCCCGGAAGTTGCCGGCCGGCAACTTCCGGGCCACGCGGGCATCGATGGACCGCCCTCACCTGCTGATATAGTGCGATTCAATGACGGGCGCGGTGCCCGTCCGTCGATCACAGGGAGCGCAACATGGGTCTTGTACAGGCAGTGAAGGGTGCAGTGGGCGGCGTGTTGGCCGACCAGTGGAAAGACTTTTTCACCGTGCCGGCCGGCCTGCCGTCGACGGCCGCGCTGTTCGCCGCCGTCCCGCGCGGCACCAATGCCGGGCGCGGGTCGAATACCAGCGCATCGTCGAACATCATCACCAACGGCTCGAAGATCGTCGTGCCTGAAGGCTACGGCCTGCTGCTGTTCCAGGATGGCGCGATCACCGGTTTCGTCGCCGAGCCCGGCGGCTATGAATGGCGTTCGGACGACACCAACTCGCAGTCGATCTTCGCCGGCGACGGCCTCGTCGGCCCGCTGATCAAGCAGAGCTGGGAGCGTTTCAAGTTCGGCGGCCAGCCGGGTGCCCAGCAGGCGGCCTTCTTCGTGTCGCTGAAGGAACTGCCCGACAACCGCTTCGGCACGCAATCCGAGATCTACTGGGACGACGGCTTCCTGGGCACCCAGGTTGGCGCGATCACGCGCGGCTCGTACACGCTGAAAATCGTCGATCCGATCCTGTTCGTGAAGAACTTCGTCCCGGCCAGCTACCTGCAGCCGGGCCAGGTGTTCGACTTCACCGACCTGGACAATGCCGCGGCCAGCCAGCTCTTCAACGAGGTGGTGGGCTCGCTTGCACCGGCGTTCAGCCTGTACACGAACGATCCGGCCAAGGGCAACCGCATCACCAAGCTGCAGCAGGATTCGCTGGGCTTCGCCAGGAGCCTGTCCGATGCGGTCGAACAGGGTTACCAGTGGAAGTCCGATCGTGGTCTGGCCATCGTCAAGACGGCCATCGTGTCGATCGAGTACGACGCCAACACCCGCGAGCTGCTCAAGACCGTGCAGCGCGCCGACGCATTGGCCGGCGCCCGCGGCAACTCGAACCTGCAGGCCAGCGTTGCCCAGGGCATCCAGTCCGCCGGCGAGAACGGCGGTGCGGCGGGCCTGGTCGGCGTGGGCATGGCATCGGGGATGTTCGGTGTCGGCGGGATGCAGCAGCCGGTCGCACCGGCCGCCGATGATCCGGTCGCCAAGCTGAAGAAGGCCAAGGAGATGCTCGATCTGGGCCTGATCACCCAGGACGACTACGACGCACTCAAGGCCAAGGCGCTGGGCCTGTAAGGCCGGGGATACGCTGCGACCATGTCCGACTCCCGCACTCCGCCGCCGCTGCCGGCAGCCCCTCCTCCGTTGCCGCCCTCGCCGGCGGCACCGGTGACCGGTCCCGGTTCGCCCCGGGACGTTCCGCCGTTGCCCGGCAGCTTCCCGGTCGATCCTGCCACGCTGCCCGATCCGATCCGCGAAGAAATCCAGGCGCCCGATCCGGTGGCCATCGATACCTCGGCCGCCGAGCTGAAGGACGGCCTCAACCGCTGCCCGAAGTGCGGCTCGACCGACATCCGGCCCAAGCTCGGTACCGATATCCTGGTCTGCCAGTTCTGCCGCAACGAGTGGCATGGCACCACGGTGGAGGATGCGTTCGGGCTCGGCGAGGGCCTGGACCAGCTTCGCGGCACGATCATCGCCTCGGGCGCGCGCGACATCGCGGCCGATGCCGCCAGCCTGATGAGCTTCAAGTGCACCGGCTGCGGTGCCGAGGTGACGATCAATACCGAGAGCACGATGACGGCACGCTGCCACTGGTGCCGCCATGTGTTCGGCGTCAATGAGCAGGTGGCCAACGGTGCGGTGCCGGATGCGGTGCTCCCGTTCCACATCACCAAGGACGACGCGGTGGCGCGCATCCGCCAGTTCGTGGACAAGCGCCGCCTGTTCGCGCTGAAGGCGTTCAAGGAGCAGTTCACGCCGGAGAACGTGGTGGGCGTGTACCTGCCCTACATGATCGTGGACAGCAATGTCAGCGCCAGCGTGGCCGGCAAGGGCGAAATCAAGACCCGCGAGTACACCCGCGGCACCGAGAAGAACAAGCAGACCTACTACGACGCCGATGTGTACCAGGTCGAGCGGCACGTGGACTTCACCGTGGACGATCTGCCGCTGGAGTCGTCCACCGAGCGCGGCAACCTCGATACCCGCGCCAATACCAACAACATCATCAACACGATCCTGCCGTTCGACACCAAGAACGCGCTCAAGTGGAACGCCTCGTATCTGAACGGCTTCACCTCGGAAAAGCGCAACGTCGATGTGGAGCAGCTGCGTCCGCGCCTGGAGGATCAGCTGCTGTCGATCGCCCGCGCGCAGGTCGAAGGATCGGTGCGTCGCTACGACCGTGGCGTGCGCTGGGAACAGGAGCGGCTGGACGTGCACGGGTCGCGCTGGGTGTCCATGTATCTGCCGGTGTGGCTGTACTCGTACCACCAGCCCGGCCGCAACGGTGGCATGCTGCACTACATCGCGGTGAACGGCCGTACCGGTGAGACGATGGGCAGCGTGCCGGTCCAGCAGTGGAAGCTGCTGCTGGCAGCGCTCACCACCGGCACGATCATCGAAGCCCTCGTCCTCTTCTTCCTGGTGGCCTCCTCATGAGCGATGACAGTGGTCTCTGGTTGCTGGCCGCCGGCCCCGCCGGCGCCACGGCGCTGTACTGGGCCTTGTACCGGTACTACCGCAATACCGACAAGTCACACGCGTTCGAGCGCGAAACCACGGTCGAGGCCAAGCCGGTGACCGGCTCGGACCGGCTGGTGGATACCGTGACGGGGACGCAGGAACGGCAGATCCCCGGCAACAACGTCGGGGCCTACCGGGCGCGGGTGAAACGGGAGACCTGAGCCGGTCTCCCGCGTCGCTCACCGCGCCGCCTTCGACGGCGAGAACTGTGGCGCGGCCTCGGCGATGCGTCTGCGCAGTGCAATGCCTTCCTCGTCCCCGGCCGCGCACGGCGGCAGGATGTCGCCGTGCAGCTGCGCCCGCAGGTTGTCCCAGCGCCGGGTCAGCACGGCCCAGTGTGTTTCGTCGTAGGTCCCCTCGAACACTACGGGCCGGATCTCGATCCGCGGCAGCTGGTCGGGCGCAACATTGTCACGGATCGCGTCGGCGAGCTTGCGCTCCCACAGGCTGCCCAGCCGGTCCACGCGGCCGATCTGCTGTTCCACCACGGCCGGGTTCCATTCCGAGTGCAGCAGCACCACGGTCCGGCACGCCAGATGCAGGTTCAGCCCTTCGCGGCCCACCATCGACTGGGCAATCAGCACGCGCGGGAATGCATGTTCGCGGTTGAACGCCAACTGCAGCAGCCGCCGGGTGCCCGCTCCGGTACCACCGTGCATCAGCCGGGCGAAGCCGCCGCGATTGTGCGCGTAGTCTTCCGTGACGCGCTGCGCGGTGACTGACCATGTGTCGGCACCCACCCCTTCGTCGTCGGCCTTGTCGGCGCGCTCGTCTTCGTCATCGCTGCCGGGGTCCAGGTTCGTGGCAGCCTGCACCAGTTCGATGAATGCCCGTGCCACCTCCTCGGGCGGCACGGCATCGAGCTGTTCGCCGAGGTGGTCGGCAAGCGCGCGCGCAACGGCGGCGAGCACACTGACTGCGGCGCCGTCGGTGTCCACGTGCTGGGCGTGCTGCGCCTCCTGGAACGCGTGGAACGTGGGCATGAAACGCCTGCGCAGCGGTGCGTCGAGCAGACGCATGCCCTCCCCGATCGTGGCCACCAATGCGGTGCGGAAACGCTGGCGGCTGTTCTCCAGCTGCTGGTAGTTGGCCGCCAGCTGCGCGTCGAGCGCCGTGCGGTCGAGCGGCCGGTCTGGATGGAGGGTCGCGTGGACCGCCTGGACCGCCGGCCATTCGTCCTGGTGAATGCGTTGTTGCGGCCACGGCAGGCCGGCGTCGAGCGCACGCAGCAGGCGGCGCGCATTGAGCAGGTGTGCCAGCGCGTCCATCGGCGCCCGGTAGCGTGCGAACACCAGCACCTTCTCGCCCTGGTCGCAGATGGCTTCGATGGCCTGCGCCGCCGCGAGGATCGCCGGGTGCTGGTACAACGCGCCGCCGGCATCGCGCGGCGGGCGCACCGCGTTGCGCAGCGCGGTGGTCCACCACGCGGTGCGCGCGATGCGCTTGGTGTGGGCGGGCGATGCAGAC
This sequence comes from Stenotrophomonas sp. NPDC077461, assembly GCF_049545475.1. Classification (NCBI taxonomy): domain Bacteria; kingdom Pseudomonadati; phylum Pseudomonadota; class Gammaproteobacteria; order Lysobacterales; family Lysobacteraceae; genus Stenotrophomonas; species Stenotrophomonas sp. NPDC077461. Next base: position 151,044 of record NZ_JBMWDO010000007.1, on the reverse strand, counting down.
GTGTCGTCTTCCACCGCGTCCGCAGCGGCAGCGCATTCAGCCGGATCGACGGCCCGATCGATCATCTCGGCGATGCCATGCCCGTTCCCAATGGTCAGGCGCTGCCGCTTGGCGTGGGCGTCCTCGCGTTGCCGGCTGGCGAGCGAAAGGGCTTCGGCGGCGCATACCGCCCGCTTCCATTCGCTGGGCAGGGTGTCGAGGGTGACACGGATGTCTTCGATGCGGCGATAGGCGCTGATGTCGCCTCCGGCGTGTTGCCTGAACGACTGTACGGCGGCATCTTCGCGTTTGTCGCGGCGCAGGACGTAGGGTGCCAGCGCGGTCTGGTAGGTCTGCGATGCCGTGGTGAAGGCCTCGACCATGCCTTCCTTGAACGGGAAGCGGCGTACGTTGGCCACCGCAGCGACGTAGCCGTCGATGGCCTTCTGGATGCGTTTTGCGTCCTCGTCGGGAAGGCCGATGCGCTGCAGCGTCTGCGTCCATTGCGAGGCGTCCAGCTCGACCGGCGTGGCGCTCATGGCCAGGCGCCGGCTGCTGCCCCCCGGCGCAAGCAGTACGTCGTTCAACAGCTGGTTGAGCAGACTGCTGTCGCTGCGGCTCTTGTGCGCCTCATCGATGATGATCAGATCGACGCTGCCCAGCCCAAGACCGGTGGCGCGCTGCAGGGACTGGCGCAGCGGCGTGTCGTTGCCGTAGCCGTCCGGTGCAAGGGCGTGTACCCACGGGTCGTGGATGTCCGCCAGTCTGCGCAGGGCGGCTCGTTCCGCCCGATGCCCCGGGGCGGCGAGGCGCTCCACGATGGACGCGGCGGCGTGGTTGACCCACGGGTCGGTCAGCAGCGGGTGGTCCTTGTAGCCCCACGGTGCAGCGCCCGTCTCGTGCTTGCGCCAGCAGGCGATCAACTCCGGCAGCAGCGCCCAGCGCCAGGCGTGCGATGCGCCGCCGAGCCGCCAGCGGGCGAAGTAGTGCGAGAGCAGGACGACCGGCTCGTCGAACCAGGGGGCCGGCGCATGCGGGTGCTCCCATGCCTGCAGGTACTGGTAGACGCTGCGCAGCAGCGGTCGCGCCGGAAGACCGCCACGCTGGAGTTCGCGTCGCCACTGGTCATCCAGGCCCGGCGGCGCCACGATCGCCACGCGCCCGCCGGCCTGTACGACGCAATGGGCCAACGCCACGGCAATGCGCGTCTTGCCCATGCCGACTTCGTCGGCCAGGATCGCACCGTGCTCTTTCAGGCGCGTGGTCAACTGCAACAGGCTCGCGGCCTGGCCGGGGTTGAGTTCGATCCGCTTGTCGCGGACGACGTCGTGCGCGTGCGTGTCCACGTCCTGCCATCCACGGAACCGGGTGCTCATTGCCTGCCCTCCAGGGGCGCGTAGTCGTGTGTTTCCCACGCCAGCTCGATCCGGCGCAGGGTCTGCTCGTAGTGCCGCCCAGCCGCGGTGCCGGCGTCTTCGGCGAAGTCCGGGCGGAACGCAGGCGCGCGCAGCGGGCTGAGCGGGTTGAGCTGCATCTGCACGAAGCAGGTCACGGCAGGACACTGCCGCGCCTGGAACAGGGACTGCTCGAGCCGGTTGCACCAGGCTGTCCAGTCCTCGGCGTCGACAGCGGTCTGCTGCGCGGCAATCTGTTCAATGAGCATCATCATCTGGCGGATCGCCGTGCCCGGCGTCAGGTTTCGCGGCGTGCGCCGCTTCGGACCCGTGTGTCGGTCGTCCGGGAAAATCCCCGGATCCCCCTCCCCTTCGCCCTCCTCCTCGTCGGGCAGGCCCGGGAACGCGGCAAGCTGCGTCCAGGCGTGATCGAGATCGATGGCCGGTAGCGGCGTGGCGGCCACGCGCCCGTGCGCGTCGATCACCGGCACCCAGGCCAGCCGGGCTTCCGCGCCCGCCACCCAGCGCACGCGCACCAGGCGCGGCGCAGGACCGGACCAGGTGTAGCCGTCCGCCGTGATCGCGCAGGCAGTACCTGCCTCGTCGAGTACCTCCACGTCTCCTGCCGTCGGGTCGGGACGGGTCAGCCGGCCGTCGGCCGTCCAGACCAGGTAGGCGACGGGCGCGGCCACATGCTGCGGCGGGGGTGGCGCCCACGGATCGCCGGGCTGTAGTGAAGGCAGATCGTCCAGGGTGTTTCCGCCGATCGGCAGCAGATTTTCGATCCACCGCGACGGGTCGGCGCTCTTTTTCCAGGACAGGCCTTCGGGGAACTCCAGGATGCCGGCTTCGAGATTGCCTCCCGCCTGCGAGGCCGCATTGAGCAGGCCGGCGGTGGTCAGGTTGCCCGAGCCCAGATAGAGCCAGGCGCTGTTGCACGCGCCGGTGGTCGTGCTGCGGTTGGACGAGAAGAGGAACTTGGCATGCAGCGTACGCTCATGTCCTGCACCAAACACCGCTGCAGGCGCTGCCGCCGCCCTGACATGGATGGGGTGATCCGCATCCAGCCGCAGGTGATCCACCGCCCCGGCGATGGCCTGGCAGGCCTGCGGATTCACATACAGATCGACGCGCGCGCGCGGGGACAGCGCCTGGCTTGCCTTCAGGCGTTTGACGATCTTGTGCGGCAGCACGGGCGTCCCAGTGCCGCCCTTGCGCACGGTCGCTGCTTCATAGAAGCCCGAGCCCATGCACAGGTGGCTGCGTGCCACACCGCCTTCGCGCTTGAGCCCGGCGATGATCTGGTCGAGCAGCGATCGGCTGCGCGTGTCCAACAACCGCGGCCGCGCCCGGGGAGCGCGGTTGCAGCGGGCAATCCACTGATCGACATGATCGGCAGCGTCCCGGCCCGACAGCGGCGTGTCCGCTTCCAGCAGTCGGGTGTCGTGCAGGTCCAGCAGCCACGCGAACAAGCCCTGCGCGGCCATCATGTCCGCACGACTGACCGCGTCGTCCGCGACGTCGGGCGCCACCTCCAGATCGACGCGCCATGCCAGGTCCAGGCTTTCCTCGAGAGTCTGCCGCGTCCAGTTGCCGGTGGAGACGACCAGCCGCAGATGATGTCGGCCTGCCGTCGCAGCATCCCGGAACCCCAGCAGGGCCACCTTGGCGTGCAGCAGGCGGAACGGCTTGCGCGACAGGTCTTGCAGCGGCAGATGCGCGACACCGGGGACCACGGTGGGAAGCAGCACTGGCTGGCTGGGGTCCAGCATCAGTGCGAGGCGGATCTGTCCGGCGGCAGCGCGCTGCGCGGCAGCGTACGTGGTGAAGCGTTCTGCGGCCTGATTGATGAAACCGGCATCGGCCGAGAAGCCACAGATCCAGCCGAACTCACCCACAAAGCCTTCGGGCGCGGTGAAGTGATCGAGCAGCGAGGGCAGCTGCAGTCCAGGCGCGCGGCTCATGCCGACGCTCCTGCACCGGCGACGCGGCTGGCATCGATCTTCGGGCCCAGCAGGCCGTGCACGTCCATATGCAGCAGATACAGATTGCGCAGGCGGTACGAACAACCGTCGGGGAGTGAGGTCACGTATGCACCCAGGCCGGTCTCTTCCTGCGGGTCGCCGTTGTCCTGCGACAGCGTCGGCGGGTGGCCCGTGTAGGCCGGGCCCGGCTGCGCGCCGTCATCGAGCAGGCGCAGCACGTGGTCGTCGCGGCGCAGCAGGGCCCGCAGCGTGTCCGCATCTCCGGCCTCGCATTCGCGGCTGAAGCGGTTCGCCTCATCATCGCCGTGGCCGAGTGCCAGGAAGGCGCGGGCATGGCCGGCAAGCTGGGCGAGGTGCACGGCGACGTCCTGGTGCAACGGGCCTTCCAACGGCAGACGCGCCTTGCCCTGGCGTGTTGCCAGGATGCCTTCGACACAGTCGAGGACGGCATTGGCGGCGTCGCGCACGCGGAACAGGTATGCACCCGCGCGCACGTCATGCCAGTGATCGGCGTCGAGCTCGGCCGGCCCGGCGTGATGGTCGATGCGGTCGGCGGCGGACACCGACTGCTGCAGGCGCGCCACCCAGCGCCAGGCGTTCTGGCGGCGGGCGCGGTCGGCGGGGTCCAGGCTGCCGCCCTCCTCCAACGCACGCTGCAGCAGCTTGCAGGCGCTGACCGGCAGCGGCCGGGTGGGATCGAGCGCAGCCCGCAGCCCCCCGCTGCCCAGACTCAGCCCACTCCCGTCGACCCAGTACTCCAGGTGCTCGACCACACTATTGTTCCTGCCCACCTTCGCGCCATCGGCGCAGGCGTCGATGAAGGCCACGGCGGCATCGCTGCTGCTGAACGCGTTGAAGCGCGATCCCGCCGCATGCGCCAGGCCCAGCGAGGGCAGCGCCTGTGCAGTGGACATGCGCATGGGCTGGGCGACATGGAAGCCGCGTTGCCGCGAGACGGCGAAGGAGGGCGCCCCACCGGCCGGCAGCTTGTTGCGGCCGCGCAGGCGCGGGTCCGCCGCCCGTCCGTTGGACGCATAGCCGATCATGCAGGCGACGGCCTCGATGGCATTGGCCATTTCGATGTTGCTGCAGCGCTGGCCACGGACGGTCACGCGTTCGGCCACCACCACGCTGAGCGCGGTCAGGTAGGCCTGCCGGCCAAACCACAGACCACCGGTACCGGGAACAGCGCGTTCGTTGAACCGCCGCACCACCCTGCCCAGGTCCAGCGTGCGCGTACGACGCGTCGTTGCCAGCTTCTCCGGTCCCAACAATCCCCACAGACGTTCCGTCACGCGCGCTCCTTGGCAATGGCCTGCCGGCGTCCGTTCCAGTACGTAACGCAGCGTCACAGGCGCATCCCAGCATTATGAGCATTACGTCACACAAACTAAACGCGCTGGGACGCCGGATCCTGGGCCGCGGGAGGCGCGTGGTCGCGCGGTGCGACAGACTGCGTCGCAGCGCATTGCGTGCGTCACGATACGACGCGTGCGCGTGTCTCCGTCAGGCGACAGGCAAGCGCCACCACAACCGCCAGTGCAGCGCATGTCCCCACGGCCCACAGCACCGCGGTGATGCCGTGGCGGTCCACGAGCTGCCCGCCCGTCCAAGCGCCGAGTGCAATGCCGACGTTGAAGACAGACACATAGAACGCCGCCGCAATCTCCATCGCGTGCGGGGTCGCGCGCATCATCCAGGTCATCAGCCCCACCGATACGCCGCCATACGCCAGACCCCAGGCGATCAAGGCCGCGCCACCGCCGGCCGGCGTGCCGCCAAGGGTCAGGAACAGCACAGGCGTGAGCAGCAGACCGAGTGCGATCGCAATGATGGTGCGCGTGGTGTGCCGCGCTGCGACCGTGCCGGCCAGGAAGTTGCCGGCAATGCCCGCCAGGCCATAACCGAACAGCAGCGCACCGACCCATTCGGCCGCGACGCCGGACCCGCTCACCAGCAGCGGGCGCACGAAGGTGAAGGCAGCGAAGTGTCCTCCCACCAGCAGCAACGTCAGCAGCAGGCCGATCTGCAGGGGGCGGTTGCGCAACTGCGCGGCAACGTGACGCAGCGAGGTGGAGTGGCTGACCGGCAATGCAGGCAGGACGATCATATGCAGGGCCAGCACCAGCGCACTCACGATGGCCATGCCGCCGAAGGCCCAGCGCCACCCCGCCATCCCGCCGATCAGCGCGCCCAGCGGAACCCCGAGTACCGATGCCGCCGCCACCCCGCCGAAGATGAGCGAGGTCGCCAGCCCGATGGACGCAGCCGGTACCAGGCGCGCCGCCAGTCCGCCGGCGATGGCCCAGATGCCGCCCATGCAGAACCCGACCAATGCACGTGCCGCGAGCATCCAGGCCATGTCGGGCGCCAGCGCGCACGCCACGTTGGCCAGCGCCAGCAAGCCAAGCAACGCGCACAGGATGTGGCGCCGATCCACGCGCCCCGCGCCGAGCACCACCACCGGCGCGAGCACGGCCGCCAGCAGCGCCGGCACCGAGATCATCAGCGCAGCGGTGCCGGGGCTGCTGTCGAGGGCAGTGGCGATCGGCGTGAGCAGGCCGACCGGCAGCATCTCGGTGGTGACCACGGAGAACGTGGCCAGGCCGACGGCCATGACCGCAGCCCACGGATGGCGCACGGCCGGCGCGTTGAGGGAGGAAGCATCGTTCATGCGGAGGGTCCGTACGTGGGAGGAACGAAGGGCGGTGTCATGCAGCCGCGTCGGTGTTGACTGAACTGGCGCGCAGGCGGTGATGCGCGATACCGGCCAGCAGCAACACGGCCGCACCGCCGGCGAGCGCCACCGCGAATCCCGCCCGCGCGCCCTGCCCGTCCACCACCTGCCCGGCGATCGCCGCGCCCATCGCCACACCGATGTTCAGCCCTGCCAGCAGCCAGGTCATGCCTTCGGTCAGGCGCGCCGCCGGGACGAGGCGCTCGACCAGCGACATCGCCACGATCATGGTCGGCGCGAAGAACGCACCAGCCAGCAGGAGAGCGGCAGACAACGCCGGGATGCTCCCCGCCAGCAGCAGCGGCGAGGTGGTGGCCGCAGTTGCGATGCCGCCGAACAGCAGCAGACGGTGCAGCGGGATGCGCCACGCAACCGCCCCGAACAGCAGGCCGGCCGCACACGAACCGGCCGCGTAGGCCGACAGCGCCAGGCTGGCCGCTGCCGGCCTGCCCAGGTGCGCAGCGAGGGCCACGCTGGCGATGTCCACCGTGCCGACGATGACGCCCATCGCCACCATCAGGCCGGCAAGCAGCCGCACACGGGAGGAACGCAGCACACTGCCGTTGCCGTGGGAACGTGCATCCGATGACGGCGGAGGCTCGGTAGACCGCTGCACCACCAGGGCGAACACGCCCAGTATCAGCAGCAGCGCCGCCAGCAGCAGCCCTGCCTGGGGAAACGCCACCACCGACAGCCCTACCGACACGGGCGGACCGCCAATGAAGGTCAATTCATCCAGTACGGTTTCCAGCGAGTACGCGGTCTGCAGGTGCGGCTGCCCACGGAACATCGCCGTCCAGCGCGCCCGCACCATCGCCGACATGCTCGGCATGGTGCCCGCCAGCGCGGCCCAGACGAACAGACTCCAGTCCGGCGCGTGCCAGTGGGTGCTCGCAACCAGCGCCAGCATGCCGAGTGCACTCAACGCGGCCGCCGCAGGCAGCACCCGTGCCTGGCCATACCGGTCCACCCGCGCGGAGATAGGCGGGGACAGCAGCGCGTAGGCCAGCACGAAGGTGGCGGAGACGGCGCCGGCGAGCGCATAACTGCCGTGCGTCCGGGACAGCAGCGTGATGATGCCGATGCCGGTCATGGGGAGCGGCAGCCGCGCCAGCAGCCCCGCCAGGGCGAATGCGCGGGTGCCGCGGGCGCTGAACAGCGCCCGGTAAGAGGTGGACATGTCCGTCTCCGAGATCAGGCCGCTTGCCTCCCAGGAGGCCGCGGCAGACAATACATACATTGCGTATGTATAAAAGGATAGATACATACGCGACGTATGTAAATGCCCTGCCGCTGCCACCCGAGGAACCGTGATGGCCCGTCGTACCCGCATCGAGATGGAACAGACCCGTGCCGCCCTGCTGGCTTCCGCCCGCGCGGCCTTCAGCGAGCGCGGCTACGCCGAGACGTCGATGGATGACCTGACTGCCCACGCGGGACTGACCCGCGGCGCGCTTTACCACCACTTCGGCGACAAGACAGGCCTGCTCGCCGCCGTGGTGGCGCAATTGGACGCGGAGATGGACGCACGTCTCCAGGCGATCAGTGATTCCGCAGCCGATCCGTGGGACGGGTTCCGGTCACGCTGCCGCGCCTACCTGGAGATGGCACTGGAACCCGAGATCCAACGCATCGTCCTGCGTGATGCCCGCGCGGTGCTCGGGGGCGCGTCACCGGATGCACAGCACCACTGCATCGCCTCGATGGAAGGGCTCCTGGACAGGCTGATGCGCGACGGCGTGGTTGCACACGCTGACCCGCAGGCGCTGGCCGCACTGATCTACGGCAGTCTGGAAGAGGCCGCGTTCTGGATCGCGGACGGCGAAGCGCCGGCGGCGCGGCTGCTGCAGGCCGGCACTGCGCTCGACCTGCTGCTGCGTGGGCTGCGCGCCGATACACACGCGGGTACTGCACAGCCCGCATAGAACAGCGCACGGGTTCAACCCCTGAGCCTGCATTTGAACGTAGCTGGATTGCGGCATCGAAAGAAGGGAAACCATCCTATCGGTGCGACAGATTTTCGCTCCAGTCTGCACGCATACCAACCGCACTCGTTGCAGGGCGATTTCAAGATGCGGGCGAGATATGGCGAAATTGTGTTGGCGTCGCCTGCTTCGCTGTATGGATGAAGGGCCAAGGCGTATGCTCGCAGCCTGCTTAGACGAGACACGCCCATGCGCACGCTCTACCCGGAGATCACCCCGTACCGCACGCACCAGGTTGCAGTGGACGACCTGCATACCCTGTTCGTTGAAGAGTGCGGCGATCCCGAGGGCATTCCCGTGGTGTTCCTGCATGGCGGCCCGGGCGCGGGCGCGGGCGCGTCGCCGACGCATCGGCGGTTCTTCGATCCTGCGCGCTATCGCATCGTGCTGCTGGACCAGCGCGGCAGCGGACGCTCCACGCCGTTCGGTGCGCTGCAGGACAACACCACACCGCACCTGGTCGCCGACATCGAGCGTATCCGCACCCTGCTGGGGATCGACCGCTGGCTGGTGTTCGGCGGTTCGTGGGGGTCAACGCTGGCGCTCGCCTACGCGCAGGCGCATCCAGAGCGGGCCACCGGCCTCATCGTGCGCGGTGTTTACCTCGGGCGCAGAGAGGAGAACCGCTGGTTCAATGAAGCCGACGGCGGCGCACGCTGGCTGTTCCCGGAACGCTGGGCGCGCTACGAAGCGCATATTCCGCAAGCCGAGCGCGGCCATCTGATCGAGGCCTACTGGCAACGCCTGGATGCCGATGACATGGCTACCCGCATCGCCGCCGCACAGGCGTGGCTGGGCTGGGAAGACAACGCGGCCACGCTGGTGCACGACGTCGATGCCGTATCCACCGACGACCCGCTGCACACGCTGGCCAAGGCGCGCATCGAGGCGCACTACTTCCGCAACAACGCCTTCCTCGCGCACGGCCAGCTGCTGCGCGACATCGACCGCATCCGGCACCTGCCGGGCGTGATCGTACAGGGACGTTACGATGTGATCTGCCCGCCACGCAGCGCCTGGGACCTGGCCTGTGCGTGGCCCGAGGCGCGCCTGGAGATGGTGCTGTCCGGCCACAGCGCTACCGAGCCGGCCACCGCCGATGCGCTGGTGCGGGCGACCGATGCGTTTGCCGATCGCCTCGACGGCCGGGTCAGCGCTGGCGTTTGATGAGGGTGTCGAGGCAGTCGGGCTGGTCCCTGCTGCCCTCGATGAACACCGTGTAGTCGCCGACGTCCTTCTGCAGCGAGGTTGCCGGTTTCCAGCCCTTGGGCGGCCGCTTGCCACCCGCCGGCATGAAGGTCAGTGACGTGAGGGGGCCATGCGCAGCCTCCAGGCGCTGCACCGGATAGCAGCTCCCGGGCGCCATCTGCAGCACGATCAGCCGTGTGGCACCGGCCGTACTCGGGTGCATCTGGTACTCGACGAATGCAACCCGGTAGCCGTCGGCCGAGCCGAAGGCCGCACTGCGGAAGGTGCGTTGCCACGCCGGATCGGTGGCGGCGAAGGCGCCGTAGGCCGCTTCCAGTGTCGGGATGTCGGGCAACGCGTTGTCGCGCAGCAGCCCGTCGGCGATGGTTTCGACCGACGCCGGGGGTGCGGCCGCGGCGCCGAAGCTCATCGCGGCGGCAACGGCCCCGGTCAGCCATGCCCGGCGGAGATGATTCGGAAACAGATGACGACTGTCCATGACCTGCCCTGCACCTTCCAATGGTGGGCCGATGCTACCGCACAGGCCCGGCATGCGCCTGCGGCTGCCTATCGCGCGCGCGCGCGATGGGTCCGGTAGACCATCTTCCCGTTTATCAACCGGCCGGTCGACGTTTCTTCATGGCGTCCATCGGCCGACAGGCTGGTGGTGGTCTGTTCGGCGAGCACCAGGTGGCCGTCGATGTAGCGGTAGGTCTCCACCGAATGCGCGCAGCAGCCGCCGCGCTGGAATGACAGGATGGATCTGCTGGCCGGGTCGATCTCCAGCTGCGGCAGCGCGGACAATTCCGGGTCCAGTACGAATCGCTGCTGCGCCCGGTCGAACAGGATGATGTTGCTGGTGGCATTCGGGCCGGCGCCGCCGGACAGCCCAGGCAGTTGCAGGTCGGGGGCGCCATCGAAGTTCGCATCCACCACCTGCAGCAGGTCCGGCGACGCCCGGGTTGCGTCTGCGTCGAGGTCACGCAGCACCTGGCGGCGCGCGCCCGTGGTGGCGTCCAGCACCTCCAGGGCTGTCGGCAGCACCGCGCCCTCCTCGTCCTCACCGGGAAGCACACCCACCCGGAAGCGCATGCCCGGCAGTGTCACCGATTGTTCGATCCACTGCAGCGGCTCGAGCACGTCGCGATCCAGCCAGCCGCCCGCGCGCGTGCCGTCCGCTGCGATGCGTTCGATGGCATACCCCTCGCCATCGCGGTCGATCACCGCGACGAAGCTGCCGGCGTCGATCTCAGCGATCGCGGTGACCGATCGCGCAGACGCGAGCATCGGCACCGGGCGCGGCACGAACAGAAGGTCACGGTAGGCGTGCGGCGCGAGGAGCACGAACCGATCATGATAGTGGGTCACCTCGTACTGGTTGATCGTGCTGCCATAGGCCTCGCGCGCGCAGACATCGGCGATGGCGCAGATGCCCGCCTCTTCCGCCGTCGGTGCGCGCACCGCAGGCACCCGGGTGGCGCCGACATGGCGCTTGACGTTCTCGTAGCTGATCGTGAACCCGTCGTCCGTCGATGCGACGCGGGCGTCGTCCGCGCCGATGGCGATGCGGCAGAATGGCCGCGCGGTGGTGTAGTCGTTCCAGTCCGGGAACGCGTAGGCCTGGCAGGTACGGCGGCCCGGCGTATCGCCGTAAGCGCCTGCCGCATCGGAGAGGAACACCAGCGTGTTCAGGCCTGCGGCATCGTCGCGCGCGACCAGCGCGTAGCGTACCCGGGCGGCGTCAGGGACGGCGTGCTCGAAGCGGTCCTGATGGGACTCGCCCTGCACCGGCGGCAGCGGTTCCGCCTCGCGATAAGCGCCCTCGACGAGCCGGTACAGGCCCGGCGGGAGCAGGTCGGCGGCAGCGACGTGGTTGACCCCCAACAGTGCAATGACGGCGGCTGCAATGGCTGCTCCCTTGCCTGACTTCATCGAATGATCCGTTCCGCATCGCCTGTCCAGGCGCGGATTGTACCCGCCTGCGATGCAGCCCCGTCAGGGCATTGCCGGGCCTTCACCGGTGCTGTGCACCGGTATGCGGATCAGGCTGTCCGACCGCCAGTCGATCCGCAGCGGCTCGCCGGCATCGGCCACCGACTCGTCGCTGACGTCGCGGCCGGTACCGTGGTTGACCTGGTGCATCGGGTCCTTGAGCACGTCCACGACCACGACAAGGCGGCTGCCGGGTGCGGTGCGCCGCGCGGTCATGCGGGTCCGTTCGAACGGGACCTCGGTCCAGTCGCCCGGCACCAGCAGCGTGCGGGTGGTCATGTCGCGGGCATGGCTGGCTCGGCCCACGAAGTAGGACAACTGCATCAGGCGGCCATCCGCCAACTGCTCATGCAGCACCACGCTCAGATCGACGTCGCGCTTGTTGATGCGCAGGCTCAGCACGCCGGAGAACGTGCCGACGATATCGACCGGCTGCGCGAAGGGCGCGCTGGCGAACACCAGGCCGGGCCCAGGTTCAAGCGCATCGCGCACGATCGGGCTGGGGTAGTACGCACCCTGGCGTGTGCTGCGGTCGGCAAGATCCACCTGCTGGCTGAGGAAGGTGCCGGCGGCTGGGAGCGTCTGGCTGAGCCGGTGCCGGGTGCCGTCACCGTCGGTTGATGTGGACAGGTACAGCGTCATCGGCGCGTCGGCGGCAGCGTCCAGCGACGGCGCATGCCCCCACTGGTTGGCACCCATCAGCTGGTAGTTGATGCGGTCGGCCAGCAGCGCGGGCCGCGGCGCCCCGCGCAGCACGTGGTCCAGCCATTGGAAGGTGATCGCCGGGGTATCGAACTGCGCCACAGGGTCCACCGTGTACCCGCGCAGCTCCAGTGCCTTGGTCGCGGACTGCGCACCGAAATGGTCGTACGGGCCGATCAACAGCGTGTGGTCCGCGTTCGGCCGGTGGCGGTAGTGCTCCTTGAGGTACTGCAGCGCGGAGATCTGCCCATCGTCGTAATAGCCGGTGATGCTCAGCACGGGGATGGCGATCTCGGCGAACTGTGCGCCGTACGGGACCATGTCCTGCCAGTAAGCGTCGTAGTCGGGGTGGCGCAGCCAGCGCTGCAGCCACGGGTTGGGCGTGCCGTCGATCTGGTCGATGTCCCGGTAGGGCCGGCCGGAGGTATACCAGGCATCGGCCAGGTGCGACCAGCGCTCGTGCTGGTCGTAAGTGGCGTCATCCAGCAGGCGTGTGTTGGCGACATAGAACGGCCAGGCGTAGTTGGCGCTGAGAAACACGTTGTTCTCCATCGGCAGGCCAAGGCCGGGGATGGCCGCCACATACGGCACGATGGTCTTCAGTGCCGGGTGCCGATGGCCTGCTGCGGCCCAAGCCGCGAAGCCGGAGTAGCTGCCGCCGTACATGCCGACCCGGCCATCGCTCCAGGGCTGCCGGCTGATCCAGTCGATCACGGCATGCGCGTCGCGGCCTTCGGTTTCGTACGGCGCCGCAGTGCCGGTACCGAGGCGCTTGCCACGGGCATCCACCACGATCCCGGCATAACCGCGCGCCGCCGCCTGCAATGCCTGGCTGCGGTTGCGCGCGGGCTGGGTGTAGATGGTGAACAGCATGGCGGTCGGCAGGCGCGGTTCGGCCCCACGGCGCCGGGCCAGATGCGCCGACAGCGTTACGCCCTCCCCGACCGGAATCAACACGGCATCGTCGATTACGAAACGCCGCCTCTCGTCCGCACGGACCAGCGCTGGGGCGTGGGCATCCGCAGCGCGGTAGGCCTGCACGAACGCGGCTTGGCGGACCAGTTCCAGCGCGTCGTCGCGGCCGATCGTGGCGGCACCCGCGTGCATCGCCCGCGCCTCGCGCAGGCGCGTATTGGCGGCCGCCAGATCGGCGCTGAGCCAAGGATGGGTCTGCACCGCAGCCAGGTCGTCCAACGTCGCCACCCGCGCTTGGAACGCCGCCGCGTACGCGGCCCCAGCCACGGCGTCGCCGCCGGCCGGCGCCTGCGCACGGGCGTGGGCATACAGCAGGAACGGCGCCCAGCGCGGGGCGCGTGCCGCACGCTCGGGGGCGTCGAGCGTGGCCAGCAACGCGTCGATTTCCGTGACCGCCTGCGCCGGCCGGCCGGCGACGATCAGCAGGTGGATCCGCTGCGCGGGCGTGAGGGTCGCTGCCGGGTCAGATGGATCGAGCAGTGCCTGCGCGAGTGGCGCCAGGCCGTCCTCGGGGTTGGCCGGGGTGTCGGCCGCGACCGGCCATGCCAGCGGATCTGCGTGAGCGGCGGCAGAAAGGGCGGGCAGCGCGAGCAGCAGCGCGCACAGCCAGGCGGAACTACGACGGGCGATGGCCACGGGGCGTCCTTGCTGATCGGGAGGATGGCGCTGCGCTGCCGCCATCCTCCGATCATACGGCCGCGCGGTTCACTGCGCCCGGGTGGTGGACATCGAGTACGGCTGCTCGCTGCCCTGTGCCGGCCACGCGGTGTTCGGCGCGGCCTGCAGGGTGAAGCGCAGTTCCCCGCCCGCCATGATCTCGTCGTGGCGCAGGAAGGTGCGCTGCAGCGGTGCACCATTCAGGGTCACCGCGCCCACGTAGCCGTGCGCCGGGTCCAATCCATCGGCAATGACGGTGAAGGTACGGCCGTTGGGCAGGTGAAGTGCCGCCTTCGGCAGGAACGGGCGGCCGATGATGTACTCGCCACTGCCGGGTGCCACCGGGTAGAAGCCCAGCGCAGTGAACACGTACCACGCCGACATCTGGCCGAGATCGTCGTTGCCGGCCAGCCCATCCGGGCGGTCGGCGTACTGGGTGTCCATGATCTGCTTCAGGCGGGCCTGGGTACGCCACGGCTGGCCGGCATACGCGTAGAGATAGGCGACGTGATGGCTGGGTTCGTTGCCGTGCGCGTACCAGCCGATCAACCCGGTGATGTCTTCCATGTGCTCGAAGATGGACGGGTCCACCTTGGCGTCGAACACCTGGTCCAGCCGGGCAAGCAGCTTTTCGCTGCCGCCATGCGCAGCGGCCAGTCCGGCGACGTCCTGCGGTACGTACCAGGAATACTGCCAGGCGTTGCCTTCGGTGTAGTCGGTGCCATAGCCGCTGGCGCTGGGATCGAACGGGGTACGGAAACTGCCGTCGCGCTTGCGGGCGCGCATGAAGCCGGTGTCCGGATCGAAGGCGTGCCGCCAGTTGCCGGCGCGTGCATCGAAGGTGGTCTGCACATCCTTGCGGCCCATTGCCTGCGCCATGCGTGCGATGGTCCAGTCGTCGAAGGCGTACTCGAGGGTCTTGCTGGCGGCCTCGCCCTCCTCGTCGATCGGCACCCAGCCCAGCTCGCGGTACTGCGCGATGCCGTCGTAGGGGCCGTAGTTGGCGGTGGCCACCATCGCGGCGAGCGCCTTGTCGGCGTCAAAGCCGCGGATGCCCTTAATGTAGGCGTCGGCGATCACCGGTACAGCGTGGTAGCCGATCATGCACCACGTTTCCTGGCCGTGGAACGCCCACACCGGCAACATGCCATACGGGCTGTGCTGCTGGTGCGCCAGCAGCGAGTTGACGACGTCGCTGTTGCGCTTCTCCGGCTGCACCAGCGTGAGCAGCGGGTGCAGCGCCCGGTAGGTATCCCACAGCGAGAAGGTCGAGTAGTTCGTATACCCTTCGGCGCGGTGCACCGCATTGTCGGCACCGCGGTACTGGCCATCCACGTCCATGAACAGGGTCGGGCCGAGCAGGCTGTGATACAGCGCGGTGTAGGCGCTGCGCCGGTCATGTTCCGGGGCGTCTATCTCGATGGCCGACAGTGCCTGGGTCCACTGCTGTTTCGCCTCGGCACGGACACGGTCGAAATTCTGGTCGCCTGCTTCGCTATCGAGATTGGCGATGGCGCCGTCCTCGCTCACCGACGAGATCGCCACGCTGACCACCAGCGGCGCATCGAGTCTGCCGAAATCGAAAGTGCCGACCAGCTGGCGGCCTTCGATCTGCGGGCGCTGGGTGGGATCGGTGTGACCCGGCGGCGGGAAGCCCTTGTAGGCGATGTCGGTCTCGGTGTTGTGCAGCGCATGGCCGGTCAGCGGCCGCGAGAAGCGCATCGCGAAGTACAGCTGCCGCCCGGGTGCCCAGCCGCGGGTTTCACGGAAGCCGGTCAGGGTGCCATCGGCGCGCAGACGCAGGCGCGACCACAGGATCTTGCCCGGGTAGTCGTAGAGGCTGGTACGCAGGTCGAGCAGCACGCGCGCCTGCGCACCGCGCGGGTAGGTGTAACGGTGCACGCCGGTGCGCGCACTGGCGGTCAGCTCGGCTCGCACCCCGTAGTCGTCCAGGGTGACCGCGTAGTAGCCGGGCTCGGCCTTTTCGTTGTCGTGATGGAAGCGCGAGGCGTAGCCGCTGCGGGGTTTGTCCGGGTCGCCGCGCTCGAGACCGGGGTCACCCGTGAACGGCATCACCAGGACATCGCCCAGGTCGGAGTGGCCGCTGCCGGAAAAGTGCGTGTGCGAGAAGCCGACGATGCTGGTGTCGTCGTAGCGGTACCCTGCGGCCCAGCCATAGGCCTTCTCACGCGGCTGGATGCGCGTATCCGGGCTGAGCTGGACCATGCCGAACGGCACCGTGGCGCCGGGATACGTGTGCCCTTCTCCGCCCGTGCCGATGAAGGGATCGACCGCCGCGTAGGCGCGTTCGCCCACCGTCGACGGTGCTGCCCCTGCCGCTCCGGCCACCAGCATCGCTCCGACCGCGAGCCCCCACCACCGCACCGTCCCCGTCTTTGTCATGGTGTTGAATTTAGATCGATTCAAGTTGATCCGATCCTAGCACCGGCTGGCGACGCCCGCATGCTGCAGTGCATGGGGCGCCGCCTGTGCGGGACTCACGCCGGCCGTGTGTGCGGCCGGGAAGCATCCGAGGTCACGGCAGGAAGGGTGATCGAGTGACGGGCATGCATTACAGAAAACCGCTGGATTTTCAGCGGTTTCTCACGGTTCTCTCAGCGCATCAATCGCGTGCGGCGTGCAGTTCCATTGCGCGCATCACGATCGGCTTGGCCCAGTCCGGCGTCTGCAGCAGTTCGATCACCGAGACCGGGTAGTGCAGCCCGCTGCGGTCCATCTCCAGCAACGGAAGTGGCTCCACCCTGCCCTGCGCATCGGGGGGTGCACTGTTGTCGTACACGTGCAGCGTGGCCAGGTGGGGCAGCAGGTCCAGCAGGTTCTCGCGCGCGGAATCGAACCGCGCACGGATCTTGTCGTGCGGGATATCGTGCCCCCCTGCGCTGACCCGTGCCGCCACCCGCTCGATGTGCAGCGCCACGCTGTCCAGCCCGCAGAACCAGATTTCCACCTCGTGGGTGGTGCAGGCGTCGCGCAGCAGGCGCGGAATGGTATTGCCGCCGAGGGTGGTCTCGAAGGCGAAGTCGCTGCCGTCCGCCATCGCCTCGCGCAGGCGGCGCGCGCCTTCGTTCCAGGCCGCCGCATTGGCCGCGTCGAGCGCCCAGCCCTGGTCGACCAGGCAGCGGGTGAAGGTGTCCGGGTTGAACCAGGACAACCCGTCTTCCTCAAGCCACGTGCCCAGCAGCGAGCTCTTGCCGGCGCCATTGACGCCGGCCAGCACCAGGATCCGCCCCACGGGTCAGAGAGACGGGCCGAGCGTGACCTTGCGGCCGCGGCGGATCGGCTGGCCCATCACCTTGCCCAGGCCCCCGTCGCGGCCCAGGCTGGCCAGGCGGGTGTCAAATTCGGCCCGCAACCGTTCCAGCTCTCCCGGACGTTCATCACCATCGGCACCGGCCGCCTTCGCCAGCAGCTCCTGGTATGCCTTGATGTCCACGATCACCGCTTCGGGGTGGTTGTGGTTGGTGATCACCAGCGCCTGCTTCTCGCGGACGGTACGCATCAGGCTCGGCCAGCCACGGGTTTTGACCGACGAGGCGGTGGCCTTTTCCAGGCCAGGGACATCCAGGGGAAGGGTCATGGCAGGCTCCAGCAGGCGGGTCTTGGGGTCACTATACCCCTTTTGGCCAAATTGGGGATAAATGCCAATTCACCCCCGGGCCAGTGCCGCCAGCAGCGGGCCCAGATCGTCGCTGTCGCGAGGCCGCACCACCCGCGCCCGCTCCTGCCCATCGTGGAGCAGAACCACCGTGGGCCAGAGCGCTACCCGGAAGGCGCGCCCCAGCGGACGCCCCTTGCCGTCTTCGACCTTCACGTGGGCAAGCGCCTGGCCATCAGCCAACGCCTGCAGCGCCGGTTGCGCAGCGATGCAGTGCCCACACCACGGCGCCCCGAACTCCAGCAGCAGCCAGCCTTCGCTGGCCGCAATGCTGGCCGCCTCGGGCTCGACGGCGACGGCGTCGCGCGCGAAAGCCATCAGTGATTACCCGAGTGCGCGCTGGATGTCTTCCAGCGGCGCATTGGTGAGGTCCTTGGCGATGTCCTGAAGCAGCCGCGCCTGGGTCTCCTTGTGCAGCTGCGGGCGGATCCGGCCCAGCGTCTGCGGGTCGGCGATCAGAATCAGGTGCGCATAGCGGTTCTTCAGCGCATCCTCGTTCAACTGCGCGGCCAGCTGCTTGGCGAACGTGGCCTCGTTGAGCTGGGCAATGCTCATGTCCTGCGGCATCGAGCCGGACGGGCCCTGCCCCGATACCCCGTGTTCACTGATGTCCTGCACCTTCAGTTCGTCCTGCTGCTTGAGTACCGGCGCGTGGCGGGTGCCCACGTTAGTGAACACGCGGGCAGAGCCGCCGTCAGCGACGATGATCAGGGTGCCTTCGGGGATGTTGGGGTTCATGGTTGACTCCTTCTGCGGGAAACGGGCTGCCGTAGCGCCCGTGTCCCACCGTAGGCAATGCCATGTAAGCGCCGTGCATACGACTGTGTGCACTCCGTATGCACGGCGGTCGGTAGCGGGCGGCTACGGCTCCGGCTCCGGCAGCGTCATATCCAGGTGGCGCGCAAAAAAGCGCGCCATCACCCGATAGGCCTGCTGGCTCTCGGGCAGCCGGGCGTCCAGGTGGAAGGCGTGCCCCAGCCCGTCCCAGACATGCAGATCCGAGGTGCGCCCCAGATCGACCAGGCGCGAATGGGTGTAGGCCACGTTGCTGAGCTCGGCCGCGCGCGTGGCGGTGATGAACAACGTTGGCGGGAACTGTGCGAGCACCGCATCGGAGAACACCGGCGACACCAGCGGGTCATGGAAATCCACCTCGCCGTAGTACAGGTCTTCCGCAATCGGCAAGGTGCCGTCGGCGTGCGGCAGCAGCGCATCGTTGAGCGCAGCCGCCACATAGCGGGTATCACCGCCGTAGCGCGCGTCGCCGCCGGCGCAGAACAGCCCCGCCGCCCCCGGCATCGGCAGCGTCTCCCTGGCAAACCAGGCCAGCGATTCGCCGGTCAGCACACCGCCCGCCGAGCAGCCGAACAGGCCGATATGGCGTGCCGGGAACCGTTCCAGCGCGGCGCGGTACACCGCCGCCACGTCTTCGCTGGCGGCGGGGAACCGATGTTCCGGCCCCATCCGATACTCCACCGCCACCACCGTGGCACCGGTCATCGCGGCCAGTGGGATCGCCTCCATCAGGCCCAGGCCGTTGGCGCTGCCGAACACGAATGCGCCGCCGTGCAGCTCGATCAGCAGGCGTTGCCGCGCCGGCGAGGTCGGCGCGCTGCGCGGTTGCACGCGCACCACGCGCACGCCGTTCCAGGTTTCCGGGTGCAGGGTGACCGGATACCGTTCCTGCAATGCGGCTACTTCGGCTGCCGCCCACGCTTCCGTGCCCCGCCGAAGCTCCGGCAGCGCCTTGAGCAGGGTTGGGTTGTCCATCTTCGCGGTGGGATCGCCGCGACTGATGGCGTTGATGACGCTGGCCGTGGCCTCGGCACTCAGATACGGCGACACCGGCAGATCGAACGCCTGCACGTGGCGGATGCCAGTGGTGGGCGTGGCAGGCGGTGGTGGCTCGGCGGCCACTGAAAGACCTGTGCATAGCAGCCCCGCCGCCAGGAAGAAGGCGCGTTTCAACGATGGTTGGTGCATTTCGTTCCCTCTCGTTGCAGAAGCAGCGTGGCCTTAAGGTCCTGGCTTCCGGCGCGTAGTGCCAGGGAAAGCGCGGCCCGCAGTGCCACTCGGATTGTCCGGATCACTACTCGGATCACTACTCGGATCACTGCTCGGATCACTGCTCGGATCATTGCTCGGATCATTGCTCGGATCACTGCTCGGATCATTGCTCGGATCATTGCTCGGATCATTGCTCGGATCGCTGTCCGGATCACTGACTGCCTCAGGGAACATGTCACTCAATATTCCCCTCAGGATCTGCTCGCGAGCCTGCTTCCTGAACTCCTTCCGCGCCTTTTTGGTGGGCTTGGGGCCCGAGGGGCCTCCGCTCTTCCGCTCGAGTTCGTGCGCCAACGCATCGATCCGCTGATCCAGATGCTTCTGCTTCTCCTCATATTCTTCTTTCTGGGCCCGGATTTCATCCCGTACAGCTTCAACCCTGCGCTGGAGATCTTTGTCCTCCAACGGCTTCTTCAACACCTTCTTCAGCGCAGCACGTACTCCAACCGCCGGCATCGCAATCAACGCGCCAGCCCGGGTATGAACGATCAGTACGGACGCGGTCAGATCCGCCGCGCTTGATGCAAGAAGCATCACGTGCGCGGCTGCAGACGCCGTCGATACAGATGAAGGGGAAAGCAGCCAGTCAAGTAGATTCTTGTGCGCTTCAATCGCAGGTCGCTTCGCACTGATGCCTGCCATCGAATCCATCAACTTTCCCGGCGGCGCGACATGCGTGACATGTAGCGTGGAATACGGCCACTCGCGGCGCCGCAAAGGCGCGAAGTACGCCATCGTTGCGCGGGCGGCGTAGGCGTACTGCACATCAACCCCACACTGCTCCAGCCAGCAGTAGTGAAGGTGCTGGAGGAGATCAAACTGCTTCAGAACGGGGACGGCCGCCTTATAGTCCAGCTCTTTGACCTCCAGCAGCAGGATCCGCGCACCGTCGAGCAGGCCAATGATGTCCCCCGGATACTTGCCGCCCGTGTAGCCCTGCTGATTGGCGTAGGGCGCAAAGACATCGGTATGCACGGCATTGCGGTCGCCGTAGACCTCCAGCGACGCCATGATGGCCGCCTGCACCAGACTCTCCTGCTTCACAGCCATCTCCGTTCCCTGGGTAGTGGCCCCAATCCTTCCATATCCGCTCCTGCCGCACCACTGTGGCGGCACGCAATCGCGTGAATACAGCGCAATCGCGCATCAGTGTCGGGATTCTCCCGACAGCACCGCCCTGCTTTGCCGTCATCGGCGCCGCATTTTCCGTCATTGGCGCGTATCGGCGTTTCGGTCGTCGGCCTACTGTGACCCCACGGTGCAACGACCTTCCGCCACGTGACGCTCCCCGGCACAGCGACAGACCGGTGGCCAATGATCGGCAGGACCCGGACGCCGTGAAGTTCCGCCGTCTTGCCTACCCACAACCGCAGGAGATTCACATGGCATTCCCGACCGCCGTCAACGACCAGATCACCGATTCCGTCACCCAGGCCAACACCAAGGTCCTCGGCGATGCGCCGGCGATCGCGATGGGCAACCTGTACCAGGCCACCGCGCAGGCGCTGGCCAACGCTGCCCACAACGCCACCAACGCCCAGCAGCAGAGCTACGTGACCGCGCAGTCGGCCACCACGATGGGGGTGGCCACGCTGTACTCCATCGATACCGCCTCCACCGCCGTGGCCACCAAGGAAATCCTCAGCACCGGCGTTCGTGGCCTGGGCTGATCGCGCATCACTGACCGCTGCATAACAAGGAGCATTACATGGCATTTCCGACCGCCGTCAACAACCAGATCACCGACTCGGTGACCCAGGTCAACACCAAGGTGCTGGGCGACGCCCCGGCCATCGCGATGGGCAATCTGTACCAGGCAACCGCCCAGGCGCTGGCCAATGCCGCGCACAACGCCACCAACGCGCAGCAGCAGAGCTATGTGACCGCCCAGGCCGCCACCACGATGGGTGTTGCCACCCTGTATGCCGTGGACACCGCCAGCACCGGCGTGGCCACCAAGCAGATCCTGGGCGCGTAATCCCGCCTGACGCCAAGGAGTCGCGCACATGGCATTCCCGACCGCCGTCAACGACCAGATCACCGATTCGGTCTCCCAGGCCAACCTGCAGGTGCTGGGCACTGCCCCGGCCACTGCGATGGGCAACCTGTACCAGGCCACCGCGCAGGCGCTGGCCAACGCCGCGCACAACGCCACGCTGGCGCAGCAGCAGATGTACGTCACCGCGCAGGCGGCGACCACGATGGGCGTGTCGCTGCTCTACTCGCTCGATACCGGCGCTACCGGCGCCGCCACCCGGAAGATCCTCGGCTGATGTGACCCGCCGCTGGACCCTTCCATTCCGCAGTCGTCCCACAAGGAGCAACCACCATGGCATTTCCCACTGCCGTCAACAACCAGATCACCGATTCGGTTTCGCAGGTGAACACCAAGGTCCTCGGCGATTCGCCGGCGATCGCGATGGGCAACCTGTTCGTCGCCACCAGCCAGGCGTTGTCCAACGCCGCGCACAACGCGACCAACAACCAGCAGCAGTCCTACGTGACCATGCAGGCGTCGACCACGCAGGGGGTGTCCACCCTGTATGCGATCGACACCGCGTCCAACGGCGTGGCCACGCGGGAAATCCTGGGCCTGGGCTGATCCGGCCCGCAGGCGCGGGGGATCGCGCCTGACGTGCCGGACCATCCCGGTCTGGAACGTACGGCATGGCCGACGTCCCCGCCATCGCCGCCCTGGTCGATATCACCGACGCAGGGTCGGCGATGGCCCTTGGCCAGGCGCCCGCCTTCGCGATGGTGGCGACCTACCTGACGATGGCCGATTCGCTCGGCCTGGCCATGCAGAACGCCATCGCCAACCAGCAACGCGGACAGGTCATGGCCGGTGCCGCACTCGCACAGACCCTTGCCATGATCATCCAGAAAGGAGCGACGTCGACATGAGCGACCCAGGAACCATGAACAGCCAGATCGTCGATACGGTCAATGGCATTGTGACGCTCGCGGCCGGCCAGGCGCCCGGCCAGGCGCATGCGATGCTCGACATCGTACTGCTGGAAACACTTGGCAATGCGATGCACAACGCGGTCAACCGCCAGCAGAGCGCGAGCATGATCAGCGCGGCGGCGATCACCGCCGCCTGCGCCAAGATGATCTCCGCGCCGTTCCCGGTGCCGCCGCCACCGCCGCCGCCCGTACCGCCGCCGCCGCCGAATGTGGCTGCGCTGCCGGGCCCGCCGCCGATCCCGCCACCGCCGGCCGCCGTGATCGCCGCCGCCACGGCGGAAGGCAAGGCCGCCATCGGCGCACTCAAGGCGCAGGCCACCGGGAGCAGCGCCAACGCGAGCGCCGCGCAGGCAGACCTGCAGACCCTGCACGACCTCTCGGCCGCAGCCACTCCGCCTTCGCCGCCGCCGTCGCCTCCGCCGGCACCTGCCGCGCCGGCGTCCGATCCGAACGACACCCCGTCCTCCTGACGCCAGCAAGGAACTCTCATGGACCCGACCAAGGTCAATGCCCAGGTCATCGATGTCATCAACCAGGTGCAGCTCGCCACCATGAGTCCACAGGTGGTGCTCACCAGTGGCGCTGGCAAGGCGTACCAGTCGGTGGCGCAGTCGGCGGCCATCGCCGTGCAGGATGCAGCCGATGCGCTGCGCAATGTCTCCACCATCGCCACCACGGCGGCCGGCGTCGCAATGGCGCAGTACCTGGCCACCGGGGAAGACAAGTACGCCAAGGCGCTGACCCAGGCCCAGTCGCTGATGCAGGGCGCCACCGACGACTTCGCGCGCGTCGGCACCGCCGCCGCGACCGTGCTCAAAGATTTCCCGGCCGGCTGAGTCCCAGGAGAACCGCCATGACCGTGACACTGGCAGGCCGCACCATTACCGACCCCGCACAGCTCTCGCCACGCTGCCAGCAGGTGCTGCGCTTCATCGACGGCGGGCCCGAATGGCTGGCGTGGGCGCTTGCATCGACCAGCCGCCGCTATGCGTTCGCCGATGAAACGCTGTTGCTGGAGACCGTCCAGAGCGGCCTGCACGCCTCGCCGCTCACCCTGTTGCCGCGGCTGATGACCCGGATCAGCCCGGTCAAGCTGATGACCCTGGGGCCAAACGATCTGGACCTGTTGGCGCGCTATGAGGCCGGGGAGCACGACGACGTGCTGGACGCGCAGATCCATCGTATCCGCACCGATCACTACCTGGCCGACATGGCCTATCTGATGACCGGCACGCTGGGGCTGCGCGAGTTCCAGCTGGAGACATCGCCGCTGTTCCAGTGCATGGACTTCGGTGAATCGCTGGCGCTGGCGGAGACCGTCATCGCCTGCCCGACGCTGGGGATCCCGCTGGATGTGATCAAGGAGGCCGGCGCCTTTGCGGCGGCGCAGGCACGCACGCCGGTGGAATTCGGCGATTACCTGCGCCTGTATGCGCGCTGCGCATCGTCGGCCTCCACGCCGGAGGGGCGCGAACAGGCCGCCACGGCGACGATGCAGGCGCTGCTGCCGGCGCTGCTCGGCGCGCTGGACTGCCCGCAGGTGGATGGCCTGCCGTCTCCGGCCGAGGTGGCGGCCAGCCTGGCCACCTGGCTGCAGGATCGCCCCGTGGGCTTCGACCGCATTTCCCTGGCCGCACAGCAGGTGGCGGCGAACACGTCCGGCGACCTTGCCGATCCCCCGGTGGCTGCGGCTGCAGCCACCGCGTACCTGGACCGCGCGCGGGCCTTCCTCACCGCGCATCGCCCCACCCAGGGCCGCCTCGCGCAGGACGGACGCCGCGGCACGTTCCAGATCGATGCCGATGGCGTGCGCGCCGTGCTGCAGGTGGACCACGGTGTGGTTTCGCTGCAGTTCTTCGGCCCCGCGCCCACCGCAGGTGTCGCGCCCGAGGCACCCCCCGCATGAGCGCCGTCGCGCGCGACGCACAGGCCGAGCGGCTGGCCACCGCAACGGCCGCCGCCCAGCAGGCCGTGCAACAGGGACGGCGCGCTGCAGTGGATGGCGCCAGCCGTGCGCTGGCCGATGCCGAACAGGCGCTGCGCGACGCGTTGGCCACCCTGCAGGCCGCCACGCCGGCATCACCTGCCCGTTCCTTTCGCTCCGCATCCCGCCGCCAAGGAGAACCGAACATGGTCGACGACACCCCTACCCCGGCGCCAGGTGCGCCAACCACACCTGCGCCCCCCAGCGGCCCTGCGCTGATGCAGGACACCCTGCTGATGGCCCAGACCCTGGTGGACAAGGCGATGGCCGAGAGCGATGCCGCTGTGCAGAGGGCGATGCAGGGCCTGCCTGGCGCGACGGATGCAATGGCGCAGGCGATGGACGCCGCCACCCGCGCGATGCAGCAGGCCGACAGCGCCGCCGACGCCGCGATGGAGGCCGCCATCCGCGAGGCCGACCAGGCGATGGGCGCGGCGTCGGGCAAGGAGGATCCCCAATGAAAGAGACAAGCGCCCAGCGCGAGGTGCGTCGCGAGTTCAGTCGTCGCCTCACCGCACTGATCAACAACGCGGCCAACCATCCCGGCATCCGCAAAGCACTGGTGGAATCGCTCGCCGAGATCGCCGACAGGATCGATCAGCTCGACGCATCCGTGCGCGAAAAGTTCCCCCTGCGGAAAGCGCCCCGCGCCGTACGGTTCTACATCAAGGGCGGCAATGCGTTCGATGCGATCATGGCGATATCGCGCGGTGACCATGATCTTTTCGGCGTGGGAAAGTCGGACTGGGACACCCAGGCCATCATCGATCCGTGGTTGCCTGCGACAATCCAGAACAGCCTGTACGGTGACATCGAAGACATCCTGATCGATGCACTGCGGACTGCAGGGCTCAAGGTTGCAACCGCGATCAATGCGCGGCCACAGGATGTATCGCCACTGCGTCCCGTCACTGAAGCCCTGCCCGCCGACGCGACCGTCAACTACACGCTTGCCTGTGATTCACCGCAAACGTTGAGACGGGTCTTCGATCGCGATCGTCTCGGGCTGTGGACCGATGACCGGCGCCAGCTCAGCGACGAAACGATCCCTTCGCCCACGCTCCTGCCCGGCATCCTTCTCAACGACGGAATCAAACCGTTTGCGCTTCACCGCCTGGGATACACCTGGCACGGCGAGCGTCAGAACGGCGCAGGCGCAGGGCCGGACCCGAACCTGAGCTCGCGTCCCATCCTGATGGAGCTGATCGACGTCACCCTGCCCCGCCGGGACACCATCGAAGCGGTGGCCACCTGGTCCGACCTGGAGCGCAATCGACTCAGGATCGTCCCGGGCACCGATATGGGCGTCACGTTGCCCCTGCCGGACCTGGACTACCACCTGCGCGAGAACCTGACCATGATCTGTGAGGTGGCAGACAAATCCTCACACCATGCGGACAAGCTGCCAAAACGCCTCCAGCGCATCGGGCAGATATACCAGAGCTATACAACGCCTGAGCGCCAGGCTGGCTTCCGCGACACGGTGAACGCGATGGCAGGTGATACCGTTGCCGCCGAAGGCGACAGCGCTGAAGACATGTGCAAGGCGCTGATGGATTCCATCGCCCAGCGTACCGCCGCGAGCGACGGGAACTTCTGGAAGGGACATGTCAGCACGGCGTCGGCCGAGCGCATCACCCAGGGCCGGCAACGCCTGCGGAGGACGCTGGAAACGATGAGGCGGACATTTGGTGACACTGTACTGCTCTCCGTTGCATACAGTGACGACCTGGCGATGTTCAGGGCATTGGCTGAGAATCCGTATCTGGCCATCGATCGAATCGGTTTTTGCGGAATCGATGCTGCCGCCGTGATTCGGGCCAGTTACGAGGACATCATTGGATTCGATACCGCGGAGTTCGCACGGGCGTTGGGCGCATCCAAGCGCAAGTCGAGCCAGGATGACGTGCCGGGAAAGGGAATCAAGGTTGAGTGGCAATCCCACAACACGCCGCGACCGGGTGGACCCAGCTATGAGTGCACCTTCGTGGTGTTCGACGGGCACAAAGCGACCACGTTCCTTACGCTGACCAGTGCCTCCGCGTTGCAGGCGCCGTTCCAGCGGGATCCTGATCACGCTGGCATTGAATATGCCTCGTTGCTTGACATGGACGCGCAGCGCAAAGCCGCTGCAGCGCTGATCGAAGACTATCTGGTGCGAACCGCGTTGAGCCGTCAGCACGACGCGATCCGCAGTCTTCTCGTCGTCGACTGATTCACCGTCACGCCTGCCCACCGCGCCGGTACGCGCGGGGGCAGGCGCCGACCTGGCGGCGGAAGCTGCGCTCGAAGTGGCTGAGGTCGCCAAAGCCCACACGCTGTGCGATCTCGGTGATGCGCAGACGCGGCTGCTCGCACAGCAGTCGCTTGGCCTGCTCGATGCGCAGGCATTGCAGCAGCGGTTTGAACGAGGTGCCCAGCTCGGTGCGCAGCAGGTAGCCCAGGTGCGACGGACTGACGTGCACCTCGCGGGCGAGCAGCCCCAACGACAGCGGCTCGGCATGGTGTTCGCCGAGAAACAGCACGGCACGCCGCACGGCATCGTGCAGCGGGTACAACGCCGCCGCATCGCCCTGCAGTGCGATGCCGGCCCAATGGGCGGCCGGGCGCCCCAGGCGCGGCGTCACGAAACCGGCGACGGCATCAGCAGCGGGTGCGGGCGGCCCACTGCCGCGCAGCGGCTCCCCCTCGCCCAGCGCGGCCCGGCGAACCACCACCCGTTCCAGCTCGAAGAGGTTTTCCGGCCAGGTGTGCCCGCGCAGCGTGGCGAGCAGTGCGTCGGTGACCAGCGCCGCAGGATCGAAGCCATGCCGGGCGAGCAGCATGTGCACCAGGCCATCCAGTTCGCCCAGTCGCTCGCGCAGGGGCGGCACGTCAGCCACCAGAAAGTTCAGTTCGGCCAACAGGGTCTGCGAGAACCTTCCCTCCCGCACGCGCTGCGACAGGTCGCTGCTGCACGAGGCGATAACCCGGCACCGCCTGCCGGCAGGTCCCTGCAGGCGCTGGCTCTGCAAGCAATGGATGCGGTGCGGCAACTGCACCTGCACGGCCAGCGGCAGCGCGTCGACACCGTTGAGGAACAGGCTGCCGTCCTGTGCCTGTTCGAACCACTGCGCCGGCACGCCTGACGGATCGGCGCACTGGATCTCCACGAAAGGCGCATGGTGGCAGGGCCCGGCTGCATGGATCGCCGCGGCCAGTTCGGCAGTGTCAGTGCCGAATTCACCGTGCAGGATCACCGGCAGGCGGCTGCAGGCGGCCTTCTCCACGAAGGCATCAAGACGGGTGCGCGCCGCGCAGACGCCGACCAGCAGCAACGGTCGCGACAACCGCGACACGGCCCACGCCTGCAGCTCATGGCGTTTGACCAGCAGCGCGCAGCGATGGGCGAACAGCACGCAGAAGCGCAGGACGTCGGGGCCAGGCGCCGCGCCCGTCCAGCCCAGCCGAAACTCGCCCAGCGGGACACCCGCATAGGCGAGCGGGAAGCAGCGCTGCACGGTCGCGCCCGCCCGCAGGCGAGGCGACGCGGCACGCAGATGCACCGGGTGCGCGGCCGGAACAATCACGGTTGCCTCCACCGCCCGCACGTGCAGCGCCAGCTCGCCGACCAATGCCCGCATCTGCTCCTCGAGCGGCAGTCCGGCGCGATACGCGCGATGCACGGCCGCGGTGACCTCGTCCTCCATGTCGTCTCCTCCAGGCCGCAGGCGGCGGTGCAGACGAAGATGTACGCGAGCGGCAGACAGTGCGTACGACCGTGTGTTGCAACCTGCGGTGCAGCCATCCAGCGCGGCTGGACACTGCCGTTCCGCCGCCCTGCGACGCCATGTCGCACACCCATGCGGCAGTCGCTTGACCAATGTCAACGCGGGCGTCCTGGCGCTGCCGTATTTCTATGCAGGACACGACGTCGCCGCACCGATCGCCGGCCGCGCGGCCCCAACGACACCCGCAACAGGAACCCGTCATGCACTACCGTCCCGACTCCACCCAGCTGCTGCAGGCCCTCGACAATGTCATGGTGATCTCCACCACCGACCTGCAGGGCACCATCACCTACGCCAACGACCTGTTCTGCACGCTCACCGGCTTCCGGCGCGAAGAACTGATCGGGCAGCCGCACAGCATCGTGCGCCACCCCGACGTGCCCAAGGCCGTCTACAAGGACATGTGGGACACCATCAAGGCCGGCGGCATCTGGACCGGCATCGTGCCGAATCTGGGCAAGGGCGGCGTCCTCTATGTCGTTGATACGACCGTGCAGCCGCTGTTCGACCCGGAAGGGAACATCACCGCCTATATCAGCATCCGGCGCGTGGTGAACGATCTCATGGCTGATTTCGACGCCGTCGAGTTCAGCAAGGAGAAGTTCGACGACGCTTACGCCGCTGCATGAACGCGATGGCGCCGATCCAGCGCTTTCTGCTCGGCTACGGCTCCGAGTCGGGGACGGCGCGTGCTTTGGCCCGGCGCCTGGCGGACCACCCTGCACTGCACGGCCACTCGCCCGAGGTGCTGGCGCTGAATGATATCGACGTGGCGCAGCTTGGCCACGGCGATGTGCTGGTGGCTGTAGCCAGTTCATTCGGCGATGGAGAGCCGCCGGCCAACGGCGAGCGCTTCGTCGCGGCATTGCGCCAGGCGCACAGCCTGCAGGGTCTGCGCTATGCCGTGTTCGGGCTGGGCGACACCGGCTACCCGCGCTTCTGCGGTTTCAGCAAGGCGCTCGATGCGTTGCTGGGCGAGCGCAACGCCCTTCCGCTGCTGCAGCGGGTGGACGCCGATGCATGCTATCCGGCGTTTTTTGACCGCTGGGCCCCGGCACTGGGGGAGGTGCTGGCCGGCAACGGCACGGCGGCGCAGGATCTCTGCCTGCAGGTGACGGCGTACGGACAGGACCATGCGTTCAACGCCCCGATCGTGGCGCGCGAACGCCTGAGCCGCTCCGATCCCGCGGCGTGGCACATCACCCTGGACCTCACCGGCAGCGGCATCGTCCATCAGGCGGGCGACACGCTGCATGTGATCCCCGACAACGACCCGGCGCTGTTGCAGGCGCTGGCGGCGTGGTACGGCGACTCCCGGGCGGCTGTCGTCCTGGCCGACCGTGAACTGCGGTTGCCCGGACGCGCCGTGCTGCGCGAGATCGCCCGCCTGGGCGGCAGCGAGCCGCTCAGGCAGCTGCTCAAGAGCAGCCAGCGTGCCGCGCTGGAGGCCTACCTGCACGGACATGACCTGCTGGATATCCTGCAGGACCACGCCCATCCGGACACCGTTCCGCTGCACCGGCTTGCGGCCCTGCTGTCGCCCTGTCTGCCCCGCGCGTACTCCATCGCTTCGGCCGGTGGGCAGGCACAGGTCGCGCTGTGTGTACGCGAGGTCCGCTACACCCGGCGTGGCCGCGAACGGCGCGGGGCCGGCACCGGAACGCTGCTGCAGGGCACCGGGTCGGTTCGGGTCTACTGCCGCGCCAATCCCGGTTTCCGCCTGCCCGATGACCCGGAGTGCCCGCTGCTGCTGATCGGTACCGGTACGGGCATCGCGCCGTTGATGGGCCTGGTCCAGGAGATGGCGGCCGGCGACCGGCGGCGCGAGATCTGCCTGGTGTTCGGCGAGAAGCGCCGCGCGGATGATTTCCTGTACCGCGCGCAGTTGCTGGCCTGGCAGCAGGCCGGACACCTGACGGCGCTGTTGACCGCGTTCTCCCGTGACGGGCAGGCCAAGTACTACGTGCAGGATGCGATCGGCGACCACGCTGCGCCCGTCGCTGCATGGCTCGACCGGGGCGCCCACCTGTATCTGTGCGGCAACCGCCGGCACCTTGAGGCAGCAGTACGCGGCGCCATCGACGGCGTCGTGGCGGCTACCGGGTCGCCGCACGGCTGGGAGGCGCTGGCCGCGCAGGGGCGGCTGCACTGCGAGCTGTACTGACCCCGGCGGTAACCCAGGCTCATCCGGCGTCGGCCGACGCCACCAGCGCGGCAAGTCGATCCGGCCGCCGCAGCAGCACGTCGCGCTGCTGGATTTCGATCAGACCATCGTCCTGCAGGCGCCGCAGCACACGTGTGGTGGTCTCCGGCGCCATGCGCAGGTAGTTGGCGATGTCGGTACGCGCCATCATCAGCGTGAAGCGGGTGGCCGAGAAACCCCGACGCGCATAGCGGCCGGACAGGTCCAGCAGGAACGCCGCCACCCGCGCGTCGGTGCGGTGATTGGCCGCCAGCATCGCCACCTTGCCGATTTCGGCGCTGAGCAGGCTGAACAGCCGCGCCTGCAGGCCGGGCATGCGGGTCGCCAGCAGGCTCATGCGCGGAAACGAGAACCGGCACAGGTAGACGGTGTCCAGTGCTACCGCATCGCAGGGATAGCGCCCGTCATGAATGGCATTGAGGCCGATCACCTCGCCCGGCAGGCTGAACCCCAGCACCTGCTCGTGGCCCTGGCTGTCAATGACGGTGGTCTTGACCATGCCGGCACGGACCGCGGCGATGGCGTCGAACGGTTCCCCTGCGCGGAACACCGGCTCACCGGCATGGAACGGGCCCACATGGTCCACCAGCACATGCAGCTCGGAGAGCGCGCTCTTGTCGTAGCCCTGCGACGCACAGGCGTCGGAGAAGGCGCAGGTGCTGCAGAACCGCAGCGCATCGCCATCATCGGCGGCGGCCGGGTTCGGGGTGGACGGTGAAGACGACATGGCCAGGAGCGGCGACCGGAGGCACAGGAAAAACGAGGGCCGATGATACGCGATGCGCCGCCGGCCCCTGCGGCGCAAGGCCGCACCCAGCGCTGCCGGCTGAACGCCCGAAACCGGCGCCCCCTGCCGATCACGTGTAAAATTCGCCGTTTTTACGCGGGATCATGCCCATTACGCCGCACCGGACGCCTGTAGCGGGCCCGGCCTTCATCCGCCTGCTGTCCGGGCTCATGGACGGCGGGATCGCGCTGTCCAGCCCCGACCTGTCCGACCGCCTGAGCCAATGGGTGGACTGGACCCGGGCGGTGGCGTTGTCGCGCGCGCTCGACGGCCGCCTGCCCCCTGCCCCCGCGCCTGCCTCGGTGTTCGACGCCGCCGAGGACGCGGCGTGCGTCCGTGTCCGCGCGACGTTGATGGCCTCGCTGCAGCAGGACGCCGAGACGGAGCGCGCGGTGGCCGAAGGCGCGGACGCGGCCGTGTTCAGCCGGCGCTACCAGGCCCAGCAGCGGGCGATGATGGCCGCGACCGGGCGGCTGCGTGGCCGCCTGCGCGACATGCTTGCGGCACGGTCGCCGGCGCTGGCGCGGCTGGCGGAGATCGACGCGGTCATGGAACAGACCCTGAGCCCGCGCGAGAACGCCCTGCTGGCCGGCATCCCCGACCTGCTCGCTGCGCACTTCCAGCGTCTGCAGGACGCGGCCGAGCCTGCGCCGACGGCGGAACCGGCCACTGCCCCACCCCTCGTTTCCACCTGGCGCACCGCGTTCCGCATCGATATGCAGAACGTCGCGATGGCCGAGCTGGACGTTCGTTTCCAACCGATCGAAGGCCTGCTTGCAGCGCTTCGGCCCCGATAACTGGGACCCCATGTTCAAGAACAGCCTCTACGTTGTTGTCTTCCTCCTCGGCCTGACTGCGGTCTGCTGGATCGGCGCCGGCTATGTCGGTTCCAACCCGGTCGGTGCGGCGGTCGCCCTGTTGATCGGCGCGTGTTATCTCGCCGGCGGTGTGGAACTGTACCGCTACCGGCAGGGCACGCGGGCGCTGGAGGCGGCCGTGCGTGACGTGTCGGCGGCCAACGAGGGCCTGGCCGGCTGGCTGCAGCGCGTGCCGCCGGCCCTGCGCCATGCGGTCCGTCTGCGGGTGGAAGGCGAGCGCATCGCGCTGCCGGCACCCACGCTCACCCCGTACCTGGTCGGCCTGCTGGTGCTGCTCGGCATGCTCGGCACGCTGCTGGGCATGATGGCCACCCTGCGTGGCACCGGCCTGGCGCTGGCCCACGCCACCGACCTGCAGGCCATCCGCGGGTCGGTTGGCGCACCGGTGGAGGGGCTGGCCGTTGCATTCGGCACGTCGATCGCCGGCGTGACCACCTCGGCCATGCTCGGCCTGCTGTCCGCGCTGTGCCGACGCGAGCGTCTGCTCGCCGTGCAGGGGCTGGATGGCCAGATCGCGACTACGCTGCACGTGCATTCGCAGGCGCACCAGCGCAGCGAAACCCTGCGCCTGCTGGAGCAGCAGGCCGGCGTGCTGCCCACCCTGGTCGAGCGCCTGCAGGCGATGACGCAGGCCATTGAACAGAGCAGTACGGCGGCGAGCGAGCGGCTGCTCGCCAGCCAGGAGGCCTTCCATGCCCGCATGGACGCCGACCACGCCCGCTTCGCCGACGCGGTACAGGCCACGCTGCAGACCGGCGTCGCCGACAGCGCCCGGGCCATCGGCGATGTGCTGCAGCCGCTGCTGGAAGGCACGCTCACCGGCATCGTCCGCGAGAACACGGCGCTGCAGACAGCGGTGCGCGACGCCGTGCAACGTCAACTGGATGGCCTCACCGCAGGTTTCGAGGCCAGCCGCACAGAGGCGGCGGACCAGTGGCGCACTGCGCTCGGCGCGCAACGTGACGCCCAGTCGGCGTTGGCCAGCGATCTGCGTGACGCCTTGGGCGCCTTCGCCGAGCACCACGATGGCCGGATCGGCACGCTGGTGGAGTCGGTGTCCGCCCGCCTGCAGGACACGGTGCAGCAGTGGGAACGCGGCGTAGCCGCCCAGCAGGCAGCGCAGCACGCGCTTGCCAGCGAACAGCAGGACGCCGGCGCGGCACTGGCCAGCGCCCTGCGCGCCGACCTCGCCGCAGCGGCAACGCGTGACGACGCCCGCACCGTCGCGCTGCTCGATGCGGTGTCCACGCGCCTGCAGGCCTCGGCCGACACCTGGCAGGCCGGTCTGGACGCACAGTCGCAGACCCAGACCGCGTTGCTCTCCCAGCTCGCCACGGCACTGGCCCGGTTCGGCGAGCGCCACGATCAACGTGCGACCGACCTGCTGGATGCGCTTGCACTGCGACTGGACGCGGGTGCTGCCGGCGCCGCCACTGCCTGGCAGGACGCACTGGCGCGCCAGGACAGCGTCAACGCGGCACTGGTGGAGCGCAACCAGCAGGCGCTGGCCGCCGCTGCGGACGCGCTGGAGGCGCGCAGCCTGTCGTTGATCGAGGCGATGCAGCAGTCCCACGCCGGCCTGCAGGCAGCGCTGGAGTCGCGCGACGCGCTGCGCCTGACCACCTGGACTGCCGCCTTCGACACGCTGTCGGCCCGCCTGGGCGACCGCTGGGAGCGTACCGGGGATCAGATCGCGCAGCGCCAGCAGGCGATCTGCGACACCCTGGCCGTCACCGCCGAGCGCATCACCGCGCAGGCCCAGGCGCACGCCAGCGACACCATCAGCGAAATCTCGCGCCTCGTGCAGGCCGCGTCGGAAGCGCCGAAGGCGGCGGCCGACGTGGTGGCCGAACTGCGCCAGAAGCTCTCCGACAGCATGGTCCACGACACCGCGATGCTGGAGGAACGCAGCCATCTGCTGGCCACGCTGGGGACGCTGCTCGATGCCGTCAACCACGCGTCCACAGAGCAGCGTGGCGCGGTCGATGCGCTGGTCAGCACCTCCGCCGAGCTGATGGAACGCGTGGGCAGCCGTTTCACCGACCACATCGCCGCCGAAACCGGCAAGCTCGACGCGGTGGCGGCACAGGTCGCCGGCAGTGCCGTGGACGTGGCCAGCCTCGCCGATGCGTTCGGTGCGGCGATGCACACCTTCGGCAGTTCCAGCCAGGGCCTGGGCGAACGCCTGGAGCAGATCGCCGGCGCGCTGGAGACCACGCTGGCGCGTAGCGACGACCAGTTGGCCTACTACGTGGCGCAGGCGCGTGAAGTGATCGATCTCAGCGTGCTTTCCCAGAAGCAGATCATCGAGGAGCTGCAGGCCCTCGCCGGTCGCGGCACCGCCGCGGAAACGGAAACCGCATGAGCGGAGAGATCGAGTCCGACGGCGAGTCCGGTGCGCCGATCTGGGCCGCCTTCGGCGACCTGATGTCGGTGCTGCTGGGCGCATTCGTGCTGATTCTGGTCGGCGTGGTGGTGCTGCAGGTGGAGCTGTCCGACCGGCTGGACCAGGAGGTCAAACAACGCCAGGCCGAGGCCCAGCGTCGCCAGAGCCTGGAACAGGCACTGGCGGTGCCGTTGGCGGCTGGCCGCGTCACGCTGGTGGATGGTCGCATCGGCATCCGCGGCAGCGTGCTGTTCGCGTTGAACTCCGACCAGTTGCAGCCTGAAGGCCGCGAACTGCTGCACAGCCTGGCGGCGCCGCTGGCCGGCTACCTCGCCTCGCGCGAGGAGATCCTGATGGTGAGCGGCTTCACCGACGACCGCCAGGTGCGCGAAGGCAACCGCCAGTTCGCCGACAACTGGGCGCTGTCGGCCGAACGTGCGTTGACCGTGACACGCGCGTTGATTGCCGAGGGCGTGCCGGCCAATGCGGTCTTCGCGGCGGCATTCGGCGCGGAGCAGCCGGTGGGCTCCAACGCCGACGAGGAAGGCCGCGCGCGCAATCGCCGGGTGGAGATCGCCCCGATGCCCCGCCCGTCGGCACCGCGCGATGCGCACTGATCGGACCGATCCACGCGCGCAACTGGCCGAGTGGCTGGCGCAGCCCGCCGCCGGCCACACGCCGTGGCGGCTGCAGGCGATGCAGTCGCTGGCAGAGCGTGCGCAGGACCATGACGGCGCGGCGCGCGCGCAGCTGGAGCAGACGCTGGCCACCCGCGTTGCCGCGTATGCGCAGGCGCTGACCATCCCAGTACCCGCCGCCCCTGCTACGCCCCCCGGCACACGGCCTGGCCAGGCCGCGCTGCACGCCCTGCGCGGGGCGCTGCGGGCGCAGACCGCCGACGCCCCGGGCGCCGATCGGCTGTCCGCAGCTCCCTCACCAACACCCTCGGCCTTTCCGGCGATGCCGGCCGTTGCCGAGTTCCAGGCCCTGTGGACGGCGGTGCGCACGCGCAGCCAGGTCCGGCAGTCGCTGGCGCAGGGACCGGGCGACGGCGGACCGCTGAACTCGGCCGTGCTCATTCACCGCGCCATGACCCGCATGGGCGAATTGGCCCCCGGCTATCTGCGCCACTTCATGGCCTACGTCGACGCGCTGGCCTGGATGGAACACCTGCAGCAGGGCGGCCTGCTGGGCGGCAAGGAGGGCCCCAGGCCCTCAGCTGGCAAGCCGCGCCGGCCGCGTGCACGCAAGCCCGGGTGATGTTTTCCTAAGCGCGCGCCCGCACCGGCGCGCTCTACCGGCACGCCACCGTTCGACCTAGCAGTACGGCGCACTGGATCGACGTACCCGGACGTCCGGGAAGCGCATTGTTTCCAGCATGACCGAAATCTGCTCAGGCGAGGCAGGGTTCTTTGGGCCGAGAATGACGTCTCTTATCGGGTGCCCACGCTCGTCATTGCCGGGTAGCGGAAAATCAAGGAATGGCGCAGGCACCCCGTTCCGGAGCCGGAACTGAATTCTTGGCTCGGTCATCTTCTTGTTGGCAGACTCCAGGCGGAACGCCGCTCCCGATTCAACGCGATGTACGATGTGGGTAAGTCGGATTTCGCCCTCCTGCTCGAAAGCCGGATGTTTGAAGGATTCCAATGCTCGGGTCAGGCTTACGCATAGAAACATCGTGTCTCTATCGTGCCACGGCGTTGCGTAAGCTCCGGCGGATTCCTTCACCTCAGCACCGAGATCAAGAACCTCCGTCCCGTCAGCCCATTGGCAGCCACTCCTTGCAAGGTTGCCTGCAAAGCGCTGATAGATCGCGTTGACACTGAACTCGATCTTCTTCCGGATATCCTCGGGATCGTAGACGCAATGCACTGAACTTAGACGGTCAACAGCCGTCATTGCGCATGCGTCGAATCCAATCGAGAATCCGCTTCCATCCTCCGCGTAACCTCGCCACTGACCGAGTGAATCCGGATGTAGAGAGAAGCAGGCGGCGGCGGCAATGGAATTGATCTGCCAGAAATCGATCGCAGCTGCGAGACCTCGGACGAAATCGGCCGCGTAGGCCTTGCCGGCGGACACCGCCAGCGCCACCTGCCCGATGATCTCCCTTCCCCAGATCCGCTCACCACGATCATTCATGCAC
The DNA here is from genome assembly GCF_049545475.1 of Stenotrophomonas sp. NPDC077461. Lineage (NCBI taxonomy): Bacteria > Pseudomonadati > Pseudomonadota > Gammaproteobacteria > Lysobacterales > Lysobacteraceae > Stenotrophomonas > Stenotrophomonas sp. NPDC077461. Next base: position 114,586 of record NZ_JBMWDO010000007.1, on the reverse strand, counting down.
TGAATGTCGGACAAGCGAATGGTGCGGTGAGTGAGGATGGAAAGGAAGGTTTCAGCACTGCAATAGTGATGAATCACGTCACCGGCCTTCGGTGAAAACTCCAACTGTTCGGTAATCCAATCCATTCCTCAGCTCGAGTCCTTCGCAATTGCGTCTGGACGCCAATTCTACGGTGTCATCCGACGTGCTTCACGATCTCTGTTACGCACTGGGAGGAGATGAAAGCTGCAGGCGGCAAGTGTCACCCGTGCAAACAGCCACGGTGTGGCACCGCGGTAGCGCGTCCGCTTCCAGATCCCTGCTCATTGTCAAACCCTCAGCCGCGCAGGGTAGCGCCGCCGTCCACGTACAGATCGCTCATGGCAATGTGGCCGGCCTGGTCGGACAACAGGAACATCACGGCCTGCGCGATGTCGTCCGGCGTGGCCAGCTTGCGCAGCGGGATGCCGGCCTTGTACGCACCGGGATTGCCATCGATCACGGCCTGGGCGCCACTTTCGTCGGCCCACATGCCGGTCTGCATCGGCGTCAGGGTCGAGCCGGGCGCGACGATGTTGCAGCGGATGCCGAGCGGCGCCAGCTCCAGACCCAGGCAGCGGGTGAACATGGTAGCGGCAGCCTTCGATGCGGCGTAGGCCGCCATACCGTGACGCGGTACGCCGGCCGCATTGGAACTGACGGTGACAATGGCGCCGCGTCGACGCGGCGTCATCACCCGCGCCAGCGCCCGGCCCAGATGGAATACGCCGTCGCTGTTGACCGCGAATACGTGCCGCCACTGTGCATCGTCGGTGTCGGCAACGGTTCCCACCTGGAGCACACCGGCCACGTTGACGCCGAACCCGATCGGCCCGAGCGTGGTCTCGGTCCACGCGACCAGCGCGTCGACAGCGCGGGCATCGGCCACGTCCAGCGTCCGCGTGTGCAGCGTGCGCGTCGACGCTGGCAGCATCGTCGCGTCGCGGTCGGTGGCCACCACGATGCAGCCGCTGTCCAGCAGCAGCCTCACCAGTGCTGCGCCGATGCCGCCTGCGGCGCCGGTAACCACGGCCACAGTCCCTTCAAATCCGGTCAGTTTCACCTGGATGCCTCCTGTGTGGCGTCCCACTGCTGCAGACGTGCCGACAGCGCGGGGGCCAACTGTGCCACCGCATCGCGACCGGTCAGCTCGGCATGCAGGAACGGCAGCTCGATCGTTTCGACGACGGCCGCATGCGGCGCCCACAGGCTGGACAGCAGATGCGGCCGATGGGCGTGGTCCAGCCCTGCGCGCACGTGCAGCAGCGGGCCATCATAGCGGGCATGGTGATGGGCGCGGATCAGCTGGTTGGTGCCGGTCACCGCACGCACCACGCCATCGAGCACCACGCCCGGCAGGTTGCCGAGCGCGCTGTCGCTGCGGCGCAGGAAGGCGAGAATGCGCTCGCGACTGTCCAGCTCGGGATGCGCGTCCGGGTCATGACCGGCGATGGCCAGCAGCGCACGCAGCGCTGCCACCGGGTCGGGTTCGGGCTCCGCGCGCCAGCAGTCGCTGGGATAGGCATCCAGCAGGGCCAGCATGCCCACCGCCCTGCCCTGCGCCTGCAGTGCGACGGCCATCGCCTGGGCGACGATGCCGCCCACCGACCAGCCCAGCAGGTGCACCGGGCCTTCCGGAGCCTGCGCCTGCACCCGCGCCACGTACGCGTCCGCCAGCGCCTCGATGCTGTCCGGAAGGTCCCGCGCCGGGTCCAGCGCCGGCGATTGCAGGCCGAATACATCGCGGGTCGGGTCCAGGCTGCGCGCCAGGTCGCGGTAGTTCCAGGCAATGCCGCCTGCAGGATGGACCACGAACAGCGGTGCGCGCGCGTCGGTGCCCGTGGCCAAGCGGATCAACGGTGCAAGGCCGTGATCGGCCGTCTGTGGCGGCGCGTCGATCCGGGCCGCCAGCCCGGCCACGGTCGGTGTGGCGAACACTGCGCCCAGGCCCAGGTCGCAGCGCCAACGCGCCTGGATCGCCAGCAGCAGGTGGACCGCGCTGAGCGAATCCCCCCCCAGCGCGAAGAAGTCGGCGTCGATCCCGATCGGCGCGTCGTGGCGCAGCACCTGCGCGAACAGCGCCACCAGCGCGTGCTCCGTCGGGGTGCGCGACGGACAACCGTGGCTGTCGGGGCCGGCCGGCGCCGGCAGCGCCGCGCGATCGAGCTTGCCGTTGGCGGTCACCGGCCATTGGGCCATGTGTACGAACGCGGCGGGCAGCATGTAGTCCGGTACCAGACCGGCCACGTGGGCGCGCAGCGCCGTGACGTCCAGCGGCGCACCGCCCACGTAGGCAACCAGTCGCCGTTCGCCCGGACGGTCTTCGCGCAGCAGGACTTCGGCCCGCTCGACGCCCGGCGCGCTGCACAACGCGGACTGGATCTCGCCCAGTTCGATGCGCAGCCCGCGCAGTTTGATCTGGTTGTCGGTGCGGCCGAGATAGTCCACCGCGCCATCCTCGCGCCGGCGCGCGAGATCGCCGGTGCGGTAGATGCGCTCGCCCGGCAGGAACGGGTCGGCAAGAAAGCGTTCGTTGGTGAGGTCGTCACGGCCGAGGTAGCCGCGGGCGAGTTGCACGCCGCCCAGGTACAGCTCGCCGGTCACGCCCGGTGGCAGCGGACGCAGGCGCGCGTCCAACACGTACAGGCGGGTGTTCCAGACCGGGAAACCGATCGGCACGGGGCGCGCGGCATCGGTTGGCCCGGCGGGCCACCAGCTCACATCCACTGCGGCCTCCGTGGGCCCGTAAAGGTTGTGCAGCTCGGCGTTGAGCGTGGCGTGGAAGCGGTCGCGCAGCTCGGCATCGAGCGCTTCGCCACTGGTGAACACGCGGCGAAGCGCCAGCCCATGTACGGCCGGGGTAGCCAGCCATGCCGCCAGCATCGACGGCACGAAATGCAGCGTAGTGATGGCGTGGGTGCGCACGAGGTCGGCGAGCAGTATCGGATCGCGGTGCGCGTCGGGCGGCGCCACGACCAGCACCGCACCGCAAAGCACCGGCAGGAAGAACTCCCAGACCGACACGTCAAAGGTGGCAGGGGTCTTCTGCAGAATGCGGTCGTCGGCGCTGATGCCGTAGTGGTCACGCATCCACAGCAGGCGATTGACGATGGCGCGGTGTTCGATCACCACGCCCTTGGGCTCGCCGGTGGAGCCGGAGGTATAGATCACGTAGGCCGCATCTGCCGGTCCGGCCAGCGGCGCAAGAGCGGCGCCTGGCTCCCGTGCCCATTGCGCGGGCGAAACCACGGCCGCGCCGTCGAGGCGAATGGCCGCCTCGGCCTCGGCGAGCACACAGATCGGCGCGGCCGAGCGCAGGATGCGCGCGAGACGCTCCGGCGGGTGGTCCAGGTCCAACGGCAGGTACGCAGCGCCGGCCCGCACGACGGCCACCAGCGCCACCACCAGATCCAGCGAACGCGGCAAGGCGATCGCCACGTGGGTACCAGGGCCGGCCCCGAGGGCACGCAACTGCAGCGCCAGTGCGCGGCTGCGCTGCTCAAGCACGGCATGGCTGAGCCTGGTTGCGCCGAAGACAACGGCGGGGGCGTCGGGCTGGAGCGCCATGCCAGCGTCCAGCAGCGCTGCCAAGGGGGTGTCGGGCAGCGGATGGGCGGTGGCGTTGGTCTCCACCACGCCCCAGTGTGCTTCCGCCGGCGTGGCCAGGGCGATATCGTCCATTGCACCGTGGGCGTCCAGGGCATCCAGAGCGCGGGTCACGAAATGCAGCAGGCGCGTGGCATGCGCCTGCGCCTGGAGCGGGCTGTACAACGCGGGATTTGCCTCGACTTCCAGCGTCAGCCGGCTACCACCATCGCCGCGGAACCCGAGGGTGAGATCGTCCACCGGCCCGGTCCCCAGCACCTGCAGCCGGGTAGCCACGCCCGCGAGTGGCAGCGGGCGATAGAACGGCTGCAGGTTCACCAGCGGTCCATGCAGGCGGCGCTGTGCACCCACACGCCCGAGATCACGGCGCAGCTGCTCACCGCGATAGCGGCCATGCCGACGTGCGCGGGTCAGGTCGCGGGCAACGCCGGCGATGAAGGTCGCCACCGGCTCGGCGCCCCCGGCAACGCGCAGGGGCAGCACGTTCATCACCATCGCCGGAACGCGCGCCGAGGCGCTGCCCAGCCGTCCCATATAGGGCACGCCCACGACGGTTTCATCCGCACCGGCCATGCGCTGGCAATACGCCGCCACAAGCGCGGTCAGCAGGTCCGGCCACGGCACGCCGGTCCGGGTGGACGCGGCCTGCACCCGTACCAACCATGCCGGCTCGACCTCGCGCTCGATCCGCAGCGCGTCCGCGCACGCTGCGGCAGTCCGACCGCCCGGGCCATCCACCGGCGGAGCCGCCTGCAGGTAGGCATGCCAATACGCCGCGTCGTCGCCCCGTCGCTGGCTGTCGCGGTAGTCGATATCCTCGTCCAGCACCGGCCGCAGCGGTGCGAGCGGCACCGGCGCCGACGCTGCCGTCCTGCTGGCGGCATACAGCGCGCTGACCCGTTCGCAGAACAGCGCCATGCCATAGCCATCGGTCGCCAGGTGATGAACCCGCAGGTACCAGGCGAAGCGTGCCGGCCCGAGTCGATACAGGCGTTGCACGGCCAGGCGGTCGCGCCGCGGGTCCACCGCGCAGACGGTCGTCGTCCATGCCCTGGCGCGCGGCCTGCTCGGGTTCTTCGTGCGCCGACACATCCACGTATTCCAGGCGCGGACGCTGGGCGGGGTCCACCCATTGCACCGGCACGCCATCGTCGGTCTCGGCGAATCTCAGCGCCAGCGCATCGGTCTCGGCGACGGCCACGGCCACAGCGGCGGCGAAGGCCGGCTCGTCCAGCGCACCGTCAATCCACACTACGTGGGCGGTGTTGAACGCCGCCGCTTCGGCCGCTACTGCCTGGGCATACCACAGTCCGGTCTGCGCCTCGGTCAGCGCGTGGCGCTCCGGTGCGTGCGGAGCGTTCATGCCGTGGCGGCGCCCTGCAGGCGCTGCACCACGGCCCACCATGCGCGCAGCGTGGTGTGTTCGGCGAGGTGGCTGAACTCCAGCGCGATGCCGGTGTTGCTCCAGGCCAGCACCAGGCCAAGCACGCGCATCGAATCCAGCCCGAGGTCGATCAGGTGGTCGTCGTCGCCCACGGCGTCGGGGGCTTCATGCAGCATGCCCGCGATATCCGCACGCATCCGTTCCAGCGTCAACGGCGACGGCACGCTCATGCCAATGCCTCCAGCAGCTGCGCGGTGGTCATCGGCACGCCGCAGGTGCGCGCGATCCAGCGCATCGCCATGTCGTGGTCATCGCGCGAGAAGTCAGCGACCGCGTCGGCGGCAATGAAGGCCTCGATGTCGTGCTGGAACGCCTCCAGCACGGTAGCGGTACAGCCGATGTGTGCATACACCCCGGTGACCAGCAGCTGGTCGCGGCCGCGTGCACGCATCAGCGTCTGCAGATTGCTGCGCTGGAAGGCGCTGTAGCGGTGCTTGACCAGCACGTGGTCCCCGGCGGCGGGCGCGACCGCGTCGAGAATGGTCTCGTGCGCGGCGGTGGCGGACATGCCCGGCCCCCAGAGATCGGCCTGCAGGCCCCGGTCGCGTCGATCCTGCTGCCCGCGCTGTGCCGTGTAGAAGACCGGGATGCCGCGTGCACGGCACTGCACCAGCAGGCGCTCGATATTGGCCACCGCCGGTGCCAACGGCGATGCGTCCGGCGCGAACGCGGCCAGGAAATACTGCTGCATGTCGTGCACCAGCAGTGCCACGCGCGCGGCGTCTGGCCGCCAGGGGCCTCGAGCTGCCGGCAGCTCGTCGGCCTGCGGCAAGGGATACGCGTGAATTGTCGGCAGTGCCATCAGGGCGAAACTCCATCGGGTTGCAGGAAACGCGCGCGCAGGTGAGCGCGCAGTTCGCGGCGGCTGACCTTGCCCACCGCTGTGGTATCGAATGCGTCGACGAACACGATCTGGTCCGGCACCTTGAACGCCGCCAGTCCGCGCCCCCGCACCCACGCTTTCAGCGCCGGCCCGGTCAACGGCGCGCCACGCGCGATCACGAATGCGCAGCTGCGCTCGCCAAGGTGAGGGTCCGGCAGGGACACCACCGCCGCATCGAAGACGCCCGCATGGGCGAGAAGGTGGTCCTCGATCTCTTCGGCAGACACCTTCTCGCCGGCCCGGTTGATATGGTCGCTGGCCCTGCCCTGTACCACCAGGTACCCGCCGTCGACGCGCTGCACACGGTCGCCGGTGCGGTAGAAGCCGTCCTCGGTGAAGCTGCGCGCATTGGCGACCGGATCGTTGTGGTACGCACGGATCGTGTAGGGGCCGCGGGTCAGCAGATCGCCGGTCTCGCCGTCGGCAACCGGACGGCCCTCCCCGTCCACCACCAGCACCTCGTCGTCAGGGCTGATCGGCCGACCCTGGGTGGTGAGCACACGGTCCTCGGGATCGTGCAGGCGGGTGTAGTTGACCAGTCCTTCGGCCATGCCGAACACCTGCTGCAGCTGGCAGCCGAGGCCTGCAACCACGCGCCGCGCCGCCTCCGGCACCAGCTTGGCACCGCCCACCTGCACCACCTGCAGGCTGGACAGGTCATGCACGGTGGTCTGCGCGGCCTGCGCCCACAGCAGTGCCAGCGGCGGCACCAGCCCAACGCAGGTGACTCCCTCGCGGGCGATCAGCGGAAACGCCACGTCCGGCCCGGCACCGGCGCTGAGCACCACCCGCGCACCGGCATACAGCGCGCCGAAGAAGCCGGGCGAACTCATCGGGAAGTTGTGCGCGGCCGGCAGTGCCACCAGGTACACGCTGTCCTGGTTGATGCCGCAGATGCCGTTGCTGGCCCGGAACGAATAGATGTAGTCGTCGTGGGTGCGCGGGATCAGCTTGGGCAGGCCGGTACTGCCGCCGGAGATCTGCAGGAACGCCACGGACTGCGGGTCCGGATCGCCGGGCAATTGCGCCGGGTCACCGGCCAGGTCATCCAGCGCAGAATAGTCTTCGGCCTCTCCGGCGATGACCACATGGCGGACCGACGGCACCTGCGCCTGCACGTCGCGCGCGAGGCTGCGGTGGTCAAAACCATCGCGCACGGCCGAGGTGATGAATGCACCTGCGTCGGCCTTGGCGGCCAGGTGCGCCACTTCGCCGATGCGGTGTGCCGGCAGGGCATACACCGGCACCAGGCCGGCGCGGAACAGGGCGCACACGACGCTGATGAATGCCGGCTCGTTGCCGAGCTGCACCAGCACGCGGTCACCCGGCTGCAGGCCGAGCGCGAGGAGGCCGGCACCGATGCGCCCTGCCTCCTGCCACAGCTGCGCATAGGTCAGACGGAGGTCACCGCCCACTACCGCAATGCGGTCGGGATGCTGCTGCGCCCGCTCGCGCAGAAAACCTGGAAAGGTCTCGCCGCGCCAGTAGCCGGCAGCGCGGTAGCGGGCCACCAAGGCCGGCGGCCAGGTCTGCCGCAGCGGGGGTCTGCCAGAAGGGGGGGCGGCGGTCATCGCAGGCTCCGGGTGCTTCATGTCGTTGGGGCATCGCTGACACCGAGCGCGGTCAGCAGTGCGGTGAACTTGGCAGCGGTCTCGGCCAGCTCGTCAGCGGGGTCCGAACCGGCCACCACGCCGGCGCCGGCATACAGCCGCACCTGGCGGCCCTGCACCCGCGCGCAGCGGATGGCGACATACCAGTCGCCATCGCCCTGCGCATCGGTCCAGCCAACCGCGCCCGCGTAGAACCCGCGGGGCACCGGCTCCAGCGAACGGATCGTGTCCAGTGCCAGGCGCTGCGGCGTGCCACAGACCGCCGGCGTGGGGTGCAGGCGCGCGACCAGCGAGGCAACCGTCGTGGACGGGTCCTTCAACCGGGCCTGGATGCGCGTGCCGAGGTGCCACATGCTGGCCGTGGCATGCAACGATGGCTGCGCGGTTGCCTCGACGTGTTCGCACACCGGCGCCAGCGCGGCCACGATCGCCTCGACCACATGGCGGTGCTCGTCATGGTCCTTGGTCGATGCCAGCAGCGCCTCGGCCGCGCGCGCGTCCTCGTCGGGATCGGCGCAGCGGCGCGCGGAGCCGGCCAGCGGATGCGAGTACACCAGCGGCCCGCGGCGGGACACCAGCAGCTCGGGCGTGGCGCCGACCAGCCAGGCCGGCGCGTCCCCGGGATCGGGCAGCGGCACCACGTACGTCGCCACGCTCGGGTCACGGCCCAGTCGCGCGGCCAGCGCGGTCGGCACGACCGGCTGGATGCTGGCCACGCGCAGGCTGCGCGCCAGCACCACCTTCTGCAGCATGGCACCGGGGCTGCGCAGTACCGTGACGGCGTCTGCTACCGCCTGCGCATACGCGGCCCCGCCGGGCTCGGCCCGCAGGTCGGCAACCGTGGCCGGCGCAGCGGGCGGCGCGGGCGGCAGCGTGTCCGTCATGCTGTCGGGCTGGAACAGTGCGTCGTCCCCGTCCGGGTCGAACGGCAGCGCACCCACCAGCAGCGCAGGGCCAGGCCTGGCGCTGGCGAAGAACCGGGCGACGCGTTCTGCCAGCGTCGCAGTGGTGCCGGCCGGCAGCCGGGCGCGGCAGCCGTGCGCGGCGAGGCTGCGCCGGGGAGCGCGCAGCAGGAACAGTGGTGCGTCCTGCGCCGGGCCGACCGCCTCGGCCACGTCATCCCGGAGTGCCCCGGCGGCGAGCGTCCCGCTCATGCGGCACCGCCGCGGCCGTGCAGGGCTGCCGCCGTCGCCAGCAGCAGGAGCAGGACGCCGACCAGCAGATACGGCGCGCTGGGCGACCACTGATACATCAGGGTACCCACCATCGGTCCGATCACCATGCCCAGGCCCTGCACGGCGGCCACTGTGCCGGCCGCTGCGCCCTGCTCGCCGGCCTCGACCGAGTCGGCGGCAAGCGCCTGGAAATTGGGGAACACGAAGCCCATGCCGAACGCGGCGACAGCGTAGGCCAGCAGCAGCTGCCACGACGTTGCCACCGCCGCGACCGATGCGAAACCGATCGCGGCGATCAATGCGCCCACCGCAATCCAGCGTCGCGGCGGAATATGCGACAGCTTCATCACCAGCACCTGCGCGAGGATCAGGCCCACGCCCACGGCCGTCAGCGCCAACCCCGCCACACGGGCGCCATCGGCCGGCGACAGCTGCAGCCGGTCGATCGCAAAGAAGCCCACTGTGACCTGCGCGATGGTGACCGAGATCATTGCAGCGAAGACCGCCAGCACGGGCAGTCGCAGGCGCGCATCGCCCCAGGCCAGGCGTGGTCGCGGCCCGTCCTGGCGGGGTGCTGCGGGCCCGTGGGCAGGCAACCGCCACGCGATCACCGCAAACGCGAGCACCGGCAGCAGTGCGGCGATGTACAGCGTCAGCGACAGATGCTGGAATGCGATCCAGCCTGCGACGGCAGGGCCGACCACCATGCCCAGTGCATTGGCCGACCCCAGTTTGGCCATCGCCCCCGCCCGCTGGCCGGGCGCGGCCTCGTCAGCAACCAGCGCGGCCGCGGTCGGCGGCACAGCGGCGTAGAACAGGCCCACCAGTGCCCGTGTGCCGACCAGCGCAAGCACCGACACCCACAACGCGGGCGGGGACTGCAACGCGTTGTCGACAAAGACCGCCATCAACACGTAGATCGCCGCGTAGGCGGCCAGCGCGATCAACAGCACCCGCTTCCGGCCGATCCGGTCGCTGAGCATGCCCCAGCGTCGTGCCGACAGCATCCACAGCACTCCCGCAGCCGTCACGGAAAGACCGGCGTGCCATTCGGCGAGGCCAAGCAGGCGCACCACCGGACCGATCACCGCGACGAAGGACATCATCGCCATCGTGCCGACGAGCGCGGCGAATACCAGCGCGGGAAGTCCAGAAACCGTGGAGCGTGCGTGCATGAGGACCACTGCCAATCAGAATGGATGGCGCGCGCGGATCCGCCCACGCGCGTTGATTGATCGGCTTCACTGATCGGTGATCAATGTGGCTATCGGATCAAATGATAACAGTTCGCATTCGCGAAATGGCGATGACGATGGCGGACGTTCAGTCATCAATTCGCGCACACAGGCACGCGGCTAAGCTCGGTGCACCTCGACCTGGTGCACCATCATGGCTACCCCCCGCCCGACCACGGCGCTGCCGGCGTTCATCGCGACGACGACGCACCCTGTCGCGCTGCAGGTGATCAGCCTGACCGGCGAACTGTGGTCCGGCGACGTGCGCGAGGTGCGACTGCCCGGCAGCCAGGGCGAGTTCGGTGTCATGGCACAGCACACGCCCCTGCTCAGCACGCTGCGCGAAGGCATGCTCACGATCCATCCGGTCGCCGAGGCGCATCCGATGCACATCTACGTATCGGGTGGCTATGTGGAGGTGCAGCCGGGCCGGGTGATCGTGCTGGCCGACCTCGCACTGCGCAGCGACAACCTGGATGCCGCACGGGCGCAGACCGCACGCGATGCGGCGGCCTCGCCGATGGCCGCCGCGTTCACCGACATGGCCTACGCACGGCTGCACGCCCAACTGGTTCACGACCGCACCGTGATCCTGGAAAGGCGCCGCTGGCGGTAGGCGCCGCCGCAGCGTTGGACTGCGGCATTTGGTCACCTCTTGTTGGGCGACAGCCCAACATATGATGTTGACGATGAGGCAGACCCACACTATGTTGTGTTCATCGGCTCCCCGCTTCCGCCAGGCCCGGTGTTCCGTCACGTCCCTGCACCCCGCACGGCGTGACCCCGCGAACGACGTCTGGAAGCACACCCGAGGTCGCCGGTCCGCACCGGTTCCGACCACCTGCCCCCGCAGGACACCGCCTCCATGACGCCCGACCGGCCGCCGCGATGCGCGCATCGCGCCACGACAACCGCGTCCTGCATGGAATTCCGATGAGCAACGAAGACACCTCCGCCGCCGCCGACAGCTGCACGCTGCCGGACCCGGCCCTGCCTGCGGCCGATACGGCCCTGTGGATTACCAAGGAAGGCGGCAACCGCCGCATGCCGTTCGACCGGCAGCGCCTGGAGCGGACGCTGCAGACCGTACACGCCGAGTTCCCGCAGCTGGACCTGGCCGGCTATCGGGACGGCGTGTTGGCCCTGCTCGCGCGCCGGCAGCAGCTGAGCGCCGATGAGATGGTGGACCTGCTGATCCGCGAAGCGGAATCGCGCGTGGATCTCACCGCGCCGGAATGGGAGCACTTCGCCGCACGCCTGTACCTGCGCCGACTGTACAAGCGCGCCAGCAAGAACCGGTTCTACGATGCGGCTCTCAGATACGGCTCCTACGTGGGTCTCCAGGAGAGCCTGGCCGACCGCAATGTGTATTCCATCGACATCCTCAAGGCATATTCCAAGGAAGAACTGGAGGAAGCCGGCCGGATGATCGAGCCGGACCGCGACCTGCTGTTCGCCTACAACGGGCTGTATCTGCTGGCCACCCGCTACCTGGCCACCGATCACTCGCGCGCCGTGTACGAGCTGCCGCAGGAGCGTTGGCTGACCATCGCGCTGTACCTGATGCAGCACGAGCACCGCAGTGGCGACCGCAGCCGGCGCCGGCGCATGCTGCTGGTGCGCGAAGCGTACTGGGCACTGTCGCACCTGTACATGACAGTGGCCACCCCGACCCTGGCCAATGCCGGCAAGGTGGCTGGCCAGTTGTCGTCGTGCTTCATCGATACTGTCGACGACAGCCTGCAGGGCATCTACGACTCCAATACCGACGTGGCGCGGGTCTCCAAGCACGGCGGCGGCGTGGGCGCGTACCTGGGCTATGTGCGCTCGGCCGGCGCATCGATCCGCGGCGTCGCCAATTCCTCCGGCGGCGTGGTGCCGTGGATCAAACAGCTCAACAACACGGCCGTCAGCGTGGATCAGCTTGGCCAGCGCAAGGGCGCCATCGCGGTGTACCTGGATGTGTGGCACCGCGATATCGAGAACTTCCTCGACCTGCGCCTGAACAACGGCGATCAGCGCCTGCGCGCGCACGATGTGTTCACCTCGGTATGCCTGCCGGATCTGTTCATGGAGGCCGTCGAGCGGCGCGGCGACTGGTATCTGTTCGATCCGCACGAGGTCAAGCGGATCAAGGGCTGGTACCTGCAGGACTTCCACGACGAACAGCGCGGCCAAGGCAGTTTCCGCGACCGCTACGCCGAGGTGGTGGCCGACGAGCGCATCGGGCGGCGCACGATCAAGGCGATCGATCTGTTCAAGCGGATCATGGTCAGCCAGCTGGAGACCGGCAACCCCTTCATGTTCTACCGGGACGAAGTGAACCGGATGAACCCCAACAAGCATGCCGGCAAGGTGTACTCCAGCAACCTGTGCACCGAGATTCTGCAGAATATGAGCCCGACGCGGCTGATCCAGGAAATGATCAGCGGCGACCAGATCGTCACCACGCGCCAGGCCGGCGATTTCGTGGTGTGCAACCTGTCTTCGATCAACCTCGGCCGCGCGGTGACTGCGGCGCCGGACCTGTTGTCCAGCGATGTCCTGGAGCGGCTGGTACCGATCCAGGTGCGCATGCTCGACAACGTCATCGACCTCAACCAGTTGCCGGTGCCGCAGGCCACCATCACCAACCGCAAGTACCGTGCGATCGGGCTGGGGACCTTCGGCTGGCACCATCTGCTGGCCCAGCAGCACATCGCGTGGGACGCGCGCGAGGCCGAGGACTACGCCGACACGCTGTACGAGCGCATCAATTACCTGGCCATCCAGGCCAGCATGCGCCTGGCCGAGGAAAAGGGACGCTACAGCGCCTTCCTCGGCAGCGACTGGCACAACGGCGAGTACTTCCGCGCCCGTGGTTACGACAGCCCGGCCTGGCAGGAGCTGGCCGCGCAGGTCGGCGTGCACGGGCTGCGCAACGGCTGGCTGATGGCTGTGGCCCCCAATATGAGCACCGCGCAGATCGCCGGCTCCAGCGCCTCGATCGACCCGGTGTACGGGGCGTTCTACTACGAGGAAAAGAAGGACTTCCGGCGCCCGGTGGCCGCGCCGGGCCTGTCGCTGGACACCTACCCTTACTACGAAAAAGGGGCCTACCGGCTGGACCAGTTCGCCAGCATCCGGCAGAACGCGCGCCGCCAGCGCCACGTGGACCAGTCGATCAGCTTCAACCTGTATGTGCCCAGCACCATCCGCGCCAGCACCCTGCTCGCGCTGCACATGAGCGCGTGGCGCGAAGGCCTCAAGACGACGTACTACGTGCGCTCGAACGATATCGATATCGACGAATGCGAATGGTGCGGGAGCTAGCACGGCGCCTCCGCACCGCCTCCCCACCGGTACCCACACCCCGCCGCTTCGCGGCCCCCCCCCCTGCCGCAGGGGGATCAACTCCGGACACCTCATGGCAACGCCGCTCGAACGCATCAGGATCCTCGAACCGCGCCATCCCAACCGCTCCACCGGGATCATCAACGGCCGCACCAGTGGCATCCTCAACTGGAACGACATCCCCTACCCGTCCTTCTACCGGGCGTACAAGGAGCTGTCGACCAACTTCTGGATTCCCGACGAAGTGGACATGAAGGGCGACGCCCGCCAGTACGGCGAGCTGTCGGCCCGCGAAAAGAATGCGTACGACTCGATCATCGGTCTGCTGGCCACGCTGGATTCGCCGCAGACCCGCTTCATCTACAACGTGGCCGAGTACATCACCGACCCGGCCGCCCACGCCAACGCGGCGATCATCGGCCAGCAGGAGGTGATCCACAACGAGAGCTACAGCTATGTACTGGCCTCCATTGCCGGGTTGGCCGATCAGAACCGGGTGTTCGAGCTGGCGCGGACCCATCCGACGATCCTGGCGCGCAACGCGCCGATCATGCAGTCCTACGACGACTTCATGCGCGGGAAGACCGCCGAGACGCTGATCCGCGCGCTGATCCAGTCGTCGATCCTGGAGGGCATCAATTTCTATTCCGGGTTCGCGTTCTTCTACAACCTGGTGCGGCAGAACCGCATGACCGGTACCGGCAAGATCATCAGCTTCATCAACCGCGACGAACTGGCGCACACCAAGTTCATCAGCGAGCTGATCCGCGCCATCGTCGGCGAGAACCAGCAACTGCAGGGCGAACAGCTCACCGCCTACGTACACGACGCGTTCGAGCACGCCATCGCGCTGGAAACACGCTGGACCGGCGAAGTGCTGGACGGTATCGACGGCATCGACGTGGACGAGATGATCCGCTACGTGAAGTACCGCGCCAACAAAATGGCCGGCATGCTCGGCATCGAAAAGCTGTACAGCGATACCACTGTCAACGTGATGCCGTGGATCAAGGCCTACGCCGACAATTTCACCGAGACCAAGACGGACTTCTTCGAGATGCGCAATGCCAGCTACAAGAAGACCAGTTCGGACAACGGTTTCGACGATCTGTAGGCCACGCCGATGCATGTACTGCTCGCCTATGCCTCCCTGAGTGGCAACACCCGCGAGGTCGCGCGCATCGTGACGGCACGGCTGCGCATGCACGGGCATGTGGTGCGGTGCGTGGAGGTGGACGGCGCGCACGCAGCGGACATTGGACAGCCGCGCGATGCGCTGCTGCTGGGCTGCTGGACCGACAATGCCGGCCGCACGCCGGCCGAGATGAAGCAGTTCGTCGCCACGCTGCGCGACGGCCCCGGAATGCCGCCGGCAGCGCGCGTGGCGGTGTTTGGTACCGGCGAGACCCAATGGGGCCAGGAGTATTACTGCGGTGCGGCGCATCGGCTGGCGCGGTTCTTCGGTTCCCCGCACCCGGTTCTGGAGATCGAGCAGATGCCGCACGGCGATGCCGACACCCGCACCATTCACCACTGGGCCGATCACGTATCGGCCGCCATCGAGGCCCTGCGCCATGCTGACCCTGCACGCCACCACGCCGGATGATTACCACGCCGCGCTGCGCGCGCACCCGACCGTGCTGGTCGATTTCCACAAGGACAACTGCCCCGGCTGCCGGATGCTGGCGCTGTCGCTGGCCGCGTTCGCCGCCACCCCACAGGCCGAGGGCGTGGTACTGCTCAACGTGAAGCTGGAAACGCTCGGCGAGGCATTCTTCCGCAGCCTTGGGCTGCGCCAGACCCCGACGCTGCAACTGGTGCGTGACGGGCACGAAGTGTCCCGGCTGCCTGGCTTCCAGACACCGCAGCAGATCCGCGCTGCGGTGGCGGCGGGCGGCACCGGGATGTAGCGGCGGTTTCCAGCCGCTCCCCCGGCGCGCCGACCTGGTTACCGGGCGCGGGCGGCCAGCAGGCCGCGGCGCTTGAACCACCCCTCCAGCGGCAGGGTGACCAGCGGCGGGATGGCGGCGGCCAACGCCACCAACGCGGCCCACCACGGCCAGCGCAGTTTCACTGCAGCCAGCACGGTAACCACGACATACGCCAGGAAGGCGATCCCGTGCAGCGGCCCGAACAGGCGCACGCCGACCGGGCTCGGATCGGCGGCCTGGTACTTGAAGTACATGCCGATCAGCAGGCCGGCCCAGGTCAGGGCTTCGATGAAGGCGACGGTGGCGAACACACGGCCCATCGGGTGCATCGGAGGTTTTGCGTTCACGTCACACTCGGCGTCGCAGTCATCGGAACCCACCATGATAGCGGCTTGCTGAGAATACGACCCGTTTGCGGACGTGCGACCGGCGGCCGCACGTCCGCCGCGCTCACACGAACATGCCGCCGGACGCTTCCACCCGCTGTGCATTGATCCAGCCGGTACCGGGCGACAACAGCATTGCCGCGACAGGCCCGATGTCATCGGGCTGCCCGGCGCGGCCAAGTGCGGTGATCGAGGCGACCATCGCATTGGTCTGCGCGTTGTCACGCACGCGGCCGCCACCGAAATCGGTCTCGATCGCGCCCGGTGCCAGCGTGTTGGCGCTGATGCCACGTTCGCCCAGCTCCTTGGCCAGGTAACGGGTGAACACCTCCACCCCGCCCTTCATCATGGCGTAGGCTGAGCTGCCTGGCAGCGAGAAGCGGGCCAGGCCACTGGAGACATTGAGGATGCGACCGCCATCGGCAATCAACGGCAACAGCGCCTGGGTCAGGAAGTACGGCCCTTTCAGATGCACGGCCACCAGATGATCGAACTGGTCCGGCGTGGTCTCGGCGATGGGCGCGTAGAGACCTTCGCCTGCGTTGTTGAGCAGGCCCTGCAGGTGGGACGCGCCCCAGCCCTGCAGCGTGTCACGCACGCGTCCGGCGAAGTCGCCGAAGCTGGCGCTGCTGGCCATGTCCAGCGGCAGGGCCGCCGCGCGGCGACCCAGCGCCTGGACATCCGCCACCACCTGGTGGGCGGCATCGGCCCGGCTGCGGTAGGTCAGGATCACATCGGCGCCGTCGGCGGCCAGGGCCAATGCGGCATTGCGCCCGAGGCCACGGCTCCCGCCAGTCACCAGCACGATACGGTTCTGAACGCTCATCTCACTCTCCTGCGTGGGTAGAGGTGCAGCGTATTGGTGTTGCCGGGCTGGATAAATCGCGCGATCCTGATTTTACTGTCCAACCAGAGCGAACAATCCGTGGATCGCCTCGACCAGCTCCGCAGCTTCCTGCGTGTCGCCGAACTGGGCTCGTTCACCGGCGCCGCCGATACGCTCGGCCTGCCCAAGGCCTCGGTGTCGCTGGCGGTCCAGCGTCTGGAGGCCGAGGTCGGTGTGCAGCTGCTGCACCGGACCACGCGCCGGGTCCAACTCACCGCCGACGGCGCCCGGTTCCAGCAGCGCGCCCGCGACCTGCTCGATGACATCGAAGAGCTGCAGGGCATGTTCCGCCGCGATACCGGCCAACTGACGGGCCGGCTGCGGGTGGACATGTCCAGCGGCCTGGCCCGGCACCTGGTGATCCCGCACCTGCCTGACTTCCTGGCCCGGCACCCGGGGATCGAGATCGAACTGAGCGGCACCGACCGCCGCGTCGATCTGATCCGCGAAGGCTTCGACTGCGTGGTCCGGGTCGGACCGCTCGACGACAACACCCTGGTCGCACGGCCGCTGCGCTGGATGCACATCGTCAACTGCGCCAGCCCGGCCTACCTCGCGGCGAGAGGCGTGCCGCATGCGCTGGCCGATCTGTCCGCTCACGCGCTGGTCCACTATGTAGGCACGCTGGGCCAGCGCCCGCCCGGCTTCGAGTACCACGACGGGCAGCGCTACCGGACCCTGCCGATGCACGGCGCGGTAACGGTCAACAGTGGCGAGAGCTATACCGCCGCGGCGCTGGCCGGGCTCGGCATCATCCAGGTACCCCGTCTGGGTGCCCGACAGGCGCTGGCCAGTGGCGCGCTGGTGGAGATCCTTCCGCAGTGCGTGGCCGAACCCATGCCGGTGAGCCTGCTCTACGCCCAGCGGCGCCACCTGCCGCGTCGGGCGGCGGCGTTCATGGACTGGATGGCAGCGCTGCTGCAGCCCGAGCTGGCTGCGACGTCGGGCCCGGACGGCACGACCTGATGCTGGGGATCGGCGTCGAGAATGTGCTCGACCGCGGCGGCTGCACGCGCTCCTCCGACAACAAAGGTGGCACGCTCGCGTTCTGAACGGCCCGCGCTGGCGCTACCATCGGCCCCCTGCTTACCGGATGCGCACGATGACGGCACTTTCCTTCGATCCGCGCCCGCGCCGCGCGGCCTTCCGCACGTTGCACGACCACGGCTGCTTCGTGCTGCCCAACCCGTGGGACGTGGGAAGCGCGCGCTACCTGCACAGCCTCGGCTTCCCGGCGCTGGCCAGCACCAGTTCGGGGGTCGCGTGGAGCCAGGGCAACGCGGACGGCGAGCTGTCACTGGAGGCTACGTTGGAGCACCTGCACGCGCTGGCAGCGGCCACGCCGCTGCCGGTGAACGCGGACTTCGGCGACGGCTTCGGCAGTCTCGAGGCGGTGGGCCACAACGTGGCGCGCGCCATCGCCACCGGCGTGGCCGGCATTTCCATCGAGGATGCCGGACCGGACCCGGCACACCCGCTGCGCACGCTGGATGAGGCGGTGGCACGGGTACGCGCAGCGCGCGATGCGATCGACGCGTCCGGTGAAGACGTGATTCTGGTCGGCCGCGCGGAGAACTTCTTCGTAGGCCGCCCCGACCTGGACGATGCCATCACCCGCCTGCGCGCCTACGCGGCCGCCGGTGCGGACTGCCTGTATGCCCCCGGCATCACCACCGCCGGGCAGATCCAGGCCGTGGTCGCCGCGGTGGCACCGCGACCGGTCAACCTGCTGGTGGGCAGCGCGGTACCCTACACCCTGCAGGACATCGCCGACATGGGCGTACGCCGGGTCAGCGTGGGCGGTGCGATGGCACGGACCGCGTGGGGCGGGATGATGCGGGCCTCGCAGCTGCTGAGGGACGAAGGCCGCTTCGACGGGTTCGCCGATGCGGCCTCCGGCGCTGTATTGAACCAGCTGTTCCGCTGACCCCGATCAGTGGCTGGACAGCACCACGACGGCACCGGTGACCAGAGCGATGCCCACCCAGCCGATCGGGCGCAGGCGATTGCCGAACAGCACCCGGCCGCACACGGCGGTGCCGATCACGCCGATGGCGCCCCACATCGCATAGGCCGTGGCCAGGTCGAGCGTTCTGACCGCCTGGCCGAGCAGCGCAAACGCGACCCAGACCAGCACGATGGCGCCGATGCCCCATCCCGGCCTGCGGAAGCCATCGGACTTGGCGACCATCATGTTGGCGGCGATATCGATCAGTGCCGAGCACAGCACGAACAGGAATGCGGTGAGGTTCATGGCCCGTGCTCCTCGACCAGCGTGACGCAGACGATGCCGACGGCCGCCATTGCCAGGCCGAGCGCCTGCTGCAGCGACAGACTGTCCTTGAACACCAGGATGCCCACCAGGGTCAGCAGGGTCAGGCCAAGGCCCTCCCACACTGCATAGGCCACACCGACCGCGATGCCGCGCACCGACAGCGCCAGAAAGTAGTACGACACGGCCAGTGCGGCCGCCATCACGGCATAGCCGAGGTAGCCGCCATGACGGGCGGCATGGGCCATGAACGAGGTGCCGACCACTTCGGCGATGATCGCCACGACCAGACAGGACCAGGCGGTCAGGCCGCCACGGGCACGGGACGGGGAATGCACCTGTGTGTGCATGGAGAGCTCCTTGATGTCAGCCGGCGCGCGCCCTGCTGACGCGGGGGTACCGGGGCATCGGCCGGAACGGCGGATGCGCGGAACGGGCGATGGCGCCCGGGTGAGGCGCCTATTATCATCGTCAATTCCATCACATCAAAGATGGATTCCATCGTAAAAGGCGATACGTCAATGCGCTACAGCCCGGAATCCCTGCATGCGTTCGTCGAAGCCGCCGCGCTGGGCTCGTTCTCCGCCGCAGCACGCCGCCTGAAGAAGACCCAGTCCACCATCAGCACCGCGATCGCCACGCTGGAAGCCGACCTCGGGCTGACCCTGTTCGATCGCAGTGGCCGCTACCCCGTACTGACCAACGACGGTTGCAAGGTACTCGGCCATGTGCAGGACGTGCTGGCCGCGGCCGACCGCCTGGAGCAGCTCAGCATCCGCCTCGCCGATGTGGTGGAGCCGCGCTTGAGCCTGGTGTTCTCCGACATTTACCAGATCGACCCCGCCCATCACCTGTTGCGGCGCTTCGAGCAGCGCTTTCCGGACATCGAGCTGGAGTGGCTGGATGCCGAGGGCGAGGATGTGCTGGACGCGGTGCAGCGCGGCCGCGCCCATCTGGGGTTGCTGCCGCAGCAGGCCGCCTATCCCGCCGGTCTGGCGGTACGCGCGGTGCCGCTGCGCGCCGAGATGGCCGTGTTCGTTGCCCACGGCCATGCTCTGGCGCAGCGCCCTGCCATCGATGAGGCAGATCTGGCCGGCCACCGGCAGATCTGCCTGAGCGGCAATGAACGACGCAACGGCCAGCCACGCGGCCGGACATGGGCCGCCTCGGACTATCTGATGGTGCTGGAGATGGCCGAAGACGGCTTCGGCTGGGCCGAACTGCCGCGTGCGCTGGTGGCCCGCTACGGGCGCGGCCAGCTTCGCGAACTCGCCCTGCCCGGCTGGCCGCGGCTGGTCGCCTGCGATGCCGTGTGGTCCAGGGATGCGCCGCTGGGGCCGGCAGCCCTGTGGCTGCTGGACCAGTTCCGGGCCACGCGCGAGGCGTGACCGGGTCGCAAAGGCGACTGGATCGCACCCACGGCGACGCAGCGGTGCCTTCAGTGCGTCAGCGCGTAGTCGATCGCCGCGCAGATCGCCGCCACCTGCGCATCGTTGCACTGCTGCGGGGTGGCACGCGGGCTGTCCGGGTACACCTCGGTCGTGGTGGTGTAGCGGGCGCCGCTCACGCTGGCGCACAGGCCCAGCTTCTTCAGGGGGTACTCGATCACCCCCGGCGCCACCACCGGCGAGCCGATGATCTCGCCCTTGTCGTCGGCCGGTGCGATATGGGTCACCTGCTCCACCGCTGCATTCACCGCAGTCTGGAAGGCCGGCTGCGGGTTTTCGGTGTCATCGACCAGATAGAAGCCGTCCGGGATCAGGCCCGGCTCGAACGGTTTGCCGTCGCGCGCGGCCAGCGCCGGGCGGAACTCGGTTTCATCGGTGTCGGTGGTCTCGTGCAGATCGATGTGCATCACGATACTGCCGCGCAACGGCGCGACCAGAGCGGTCAACGCCGCCGATTCGGCGGCCGGGCTGTTGGGCACGAAGGAGCGGTTCGGATCGATCGCATCGGCGTTCCAGCGCTGGATGCGCTCATAGCCCCACGGGCTCACACACGGCACCACCAGCAGATTGGCACGGCCTGCGTACCCGGCAGCACGCGTCTGCAGGAACTGCAGCGCGCCCTGCACGCCGCTGGTTTCGTACCCATGAATGCCCCCGGTGACCAGCATGGTGGGCAACGACGGGTTCCAGTCGCGGCTGCGCACGGCGAACAGCGGGTACTGGTCCGGCGCGTACTCGAGCGTGCCGTACTGGCTGACATCGAACGTATCGCGCAGGGCCTCCACCGCCGGCAGCACGTCATCGGCATAGCGCCGCTGCGGCAGCTGGCGCGCACGCCACTGCGCCTTCTCCGCGGCCCCCCACGGCTGGCCGGGGGTGCCGATCGGGTAGAAGGTGGCGTCGTTCATGGCGTGCTCGCGTCGGGTGGCGGGAAAACGCCGATTTTATCATCGTCACCGCAGCGGCCGGCACAGGCGCGGGCGAGCCAGCCACGGAACCCCAACGCGCGTGCGGTAACGAACGCTTTCCTCACCCCCGTCCGCGGCCCGACTCAGGGCCGCAGCAGCACCTTGCCGCTGCGACCCGCTTCGAGGCTGGCACGCGCCGCGGCGGCCACGTCCTCCAGACCGTACACCCCTTCCACGGGCAGGCTCAGGCCGCCGTTGGCCGCCAGCTGCAGCAGCTCGCCGACCAGACGCCGTTTGTCGTCCGGTGCCATCGCCTGGCTGACTTTGCTGCCCCAGAAGCCCTTGACCGTGGCCTGCTTGAAGATCACGTCGCCCGAATTGAGCTGCATGGGCTCGCCGCTCATCGACCCGAACGACACCAGCGTGCCGCCGTCGCCGAGCAGGGTCATCAGCTCGCTGCTGGCCCGGCCGCCGACCGAGTCGACCGCCGCGGCGATGGACTGCTCGCCCACCAGTGTCTGCAGCTGGGCCATCCAGTCCGAGCGTGCGGTGGAGACGGTGTGCTCGATGCCCAGCGCCGCCATGTCGGCCACGCCGTCATCGCGACGCACCAGGTTCACGCAGTGCACCCCGCGCGCCTTGGCCAGCATCGCCAGCGCCTTGCCCACCGCGCCGTTGGCCGCGTTCTGCAGGATCCATTGACCCGGCCGCACCTGCAGGAACTCCAGCAGCATCAGCGCGCTCAGCGGCATGGCGATCAATTGCGCGGCCACCTCGTCCCCGATCGCGTCGGGCATCGGAATGACCATGCGTGCCGGAGCGATGAAGGCCTCGGCCCAGGTGCCGTGCACCGAAGCCGCGCTGACCCGCTGCCCAACCTGCAGTCCTTCCACGCCGGCGCCGAGGGCATCAATGACGCCGGTTGCCTCGCTGCCGCCAATGGCGGGCAGCGGCGGCTTGTAGCCGTAGCGCCCGCGCACGGTCCACAGGTCGTGGTTGTGGATGGGGGCCAGGACGGTGCGGATGCGTACCTCGCCCGTGTCCGGCTCGGGCAGGCGGGCCTGGTCGCAGCGCAGCACATCGGCCGGCTCGCCGAAACGGTCATGCAGGGCCGCCCGCATCAGCGGCTCCCGACGCGGCAGGCGGCGTCGCGCGGGGTGGGGAACGGTGCAACACGGAGCGGGATCGTCATGGGGGATCTCCTGAAAGGATGGAAGACGGCGCTGCGCTCAGCGCCGGTGACGGTGCGCTGCGACGACCGCCGGCACCGGATGGCGCCAGGCGCGTGCCCGCAGCAGCAGGGTCTGCAGGACCAGCAGCGCACCGGCTGCCAACGCAAGCACGGCGATGCTGTCCGCACCCGGCAGGGTCCAGCCGGACTGCTTGATGTGTACGCCCACCAGCGCCCAGACCACGGCGGCCGGATAGGCGAAATGACCGCGCAGGCGATGGTTGGCCCACCACGCCAGCAGCGTGGCCATCACCAGCAGCACCACGCTCCAGCCGAACATGTTCTGGGTGGGCAACCACTGGTAGGCCACGATGACCTGCGCGGTGTTGAGGAAGGCGGCCATGCTCAACCAACCCGCATGCAGCGCCAGGGGGTAGGCAGCCCAGGCGCGCTGGGCGCCGCTGGCGTTGAGCGGCGACGCGCGGAACGCAGCCACCAGCAGGCAGATCAAGGCAGCCCAGATGATGGCCAGCGCCGGCAGGAACCACTGGTTGGAGAACACCGGCATCCACGCGGCGGTCAGCGCGAAACCGGCGGCCGCCCAGCCGCGCACGCCATCGAGATCGGGCTTGCGCCGACGCATCTGCCACAGCCCGAACACCACGTCCCACAGGAAGATCAGGCCCCAGATCGCAAAGGCGTAACCGGCCGCCACCAGCAGGGTGGGATAGCGGTCGGAGATGGCGCCATTGGTCGGACCGAACATGCCGGACTGCGAAAACCACGAGACGACCGGCATGGCCATTGCGGCCAACAACACAATCCAGCGCATGCATCACCTGCTCAACGAAAGAGCGATGACGATACGCGGTCTGCGGTTAAGACGGTGGCATTGCCCGCCAGAGCCCACCCCCTCTCCGGCGTGGCCGGTTCACGAGGCGATACGGCCTGATATTGCAATTACTTACTAATATAGCCTTTGCTATATTGAGGCATGGACCGCCCTCGCCTCCCCGCTCCTGCAGACCCCGCCTGGCCGGCGGCGGCCGGACACGGCCCGAGCCTGGGTGAGATGAACGCCAGCGTGGCCGTGCCGAGTGGGGGCCATTGGTGGTTCCGCCTGCTGGCCTTCCTCGGCCCGGGCTACATGGTGTCGGTGGGCTACATGGATCCGGGCAACTGGGCGACCGACATCGCCGGTGGCGCGCAGTTCGGCTACCTGCTGCTGTCGGTGATCCTGCTGTCCAACCTGATGGCGATCGTGTTGCAGGGCCTGTCAGCGCGGCTGGGCATCGCCACCGGCCGCGACCTCGCCCAAGCCTGCCGCGACCATTTCAGTCGGCCGGTGAACCTGGGCCTGTGGCTGCTGTGCGAGATGGCGATCATCGCCTGTGACCTGGCCGAAGTCATCGGTACCGCCATTGCACTGAAGCTGCTGTTCGGCATTCCGCTCCTTGCCGGCGCGGTCATCACGGCCGTGGACGTCGTGCTGGTGCTGCTGCTGATGCATCGCGGTTTCCGCGCACTGGAAGCGTTCGTCATCGCGCTGCTGCTGGTGATTTTCGGCTGCTTCGCGGTCCAGATCGTGCTGGCCGCGCCGCCGCTGCAGGCCGTGCTGGCCGGCTTCATCCCGCATGCCGAGGTGGTGACCAACCCGCAGGCGCTGTACCTGGCCATCGGCATCATCGGCGCCACGGTGATGCCGCACAACCTGTATCTGCATTCCTCGATCGTGCAGACCCGCGCGTATCCACGCACCGACCCCGGCCGCCGCAGTGCGCTGCGCTGGGCGGTGGCCGACAGCACCCTGGCGCTGATGCTGGCCTTGTTCATCAATGCCTCGATCCTGATCCTGGCGGCGGCCGTGTTCCATGCACACGGCCGCACCGACGTGCAGGACATCGAGCAGGCCCATGAGCTGCTGGCACCCATGCTGGGCGTGGGACTGGCTTCTACGCTGTTCGCCGTTGCCCTGCTCGCCTCGGGCATCAACTCCACGGTGACCGCGACGCTGGCGGGCCAGATCGTGATGGAGGGCTTTCTGCGGCTGCGCATCGCGCCGTGGGCGCGCCGTTTGATCACCCGCGGCATCGCCATCGTCCCGGTGGTGGTCGTGACCGCCCTCTACGGCGACCAGGGCACCGCGCGGCTGCTGGTGCTCAGCCAGGTACTGCTGTCCATGCAGCTGCCGTTTGCGGTGATTCCGCTGGTCCGCTTCGTATCCGACAGGACCCGAATGGGGGTGCTGGTCGCCCCGCGCTGGCTGATCGCACTGTCCTGGGTGATCGCAGCGGTGATTGTGGTGCTCAACGTGAAGCTGCTGGTGGATACGCTGGCAGGCTGACCAGCGTGCGGTCGTACCCGTGCCGCCAATGCACGCCGCTGTCGATCCGGGCGGTGAGTACACCGATCCGCCAGCAGAGCGTCAGCGTGGTCCCGCCGCGCGCCGCATCAAGGCGCGGAAGCGCGGACACGCCAGATGGCTGGATGCGCGGCACGCGGCCGCGTGGCGCAGACCATCGCGCACGCGGATCATGGTCTGGATGCTGCGGTCGAGTGCATCAGCCCTGGCGCTCAGCTGCGCGCGGTCGAAGCCGCCCGCCCCTGCCGTGCCGAGCAGCGCACCGATGTCCTGCAGGGTCATGCCCGCCGCGCGCCCCAGTGCGATCAACGCCAACTGCTCCAGCACGCCGGCATCGAACACCCGGCGCAGCCCGCGCCGCCCGATCGCGCGGATCAGTCCCACGCTCTCGTAGTGGCGGAGTGCCGAGGCCGCCAGTCCCGAGCGGCGAGCGACCTCGGCGATATCCATTTCCTGCATGGCTTGACCTCATGTGCACTTGAAGTGGCACAGTGCGGGCTCCCTCCCCTGCTGGCAAGTCCGAAGCGAGTCCGCGATGACCGACACCCCCCAACACGCGCTGTGGAATGGCCCGGCCGGCCAGGCGTGGGTGCAGGCGCAGTGCCTGCTCGACGCCATGTTCGCGCCCCTGGCGCGGGTGCTCGCCGATGCGGTCCCGCCGGGCGCGGATTGGCAGGTGCTCGATGTCGGCTGCGGCACCGGCGCGGTGAGCCTGGCAATTGCCGGCCGGCTGGGCACCGATGGCCACTGTACGGGCGTCGACATCTCCGCACCGATGATCGACACCGCACGCGCAAGGGCGCGCGACGATGCCGTGGCGGCAACCTTCCTGGTCGCCGACGCACAGCGCCATGCCTTTCCAGCCGCCCGCCTTGACCGCGTGGTGTCACGCTTCGGGGTGATGTTCTTTGACGATCCGCAGCGTGCCTTTGCCGGACTGCGCGATGCCACCCGCACCGGCGGCGCCCTGCACGCCATCGTCTGGCGCGCGGCGGCCGAGAACCCGTTCATGACCACCGCCGAACGCGCGGCGGCACCGCTGCTCCCGCTGCCGCCGCGCCCCACGGGCGGCCCGGGGCAGTTCGCGTTCGCCGACCGCGACGCGGTCGCGGACCTGCTGGCAGCGAGCGGCTGGACCGATATCCGGATTGAACCGCTGGACGTGGTCTGCCGCATCACGCGTGCGGAGCTGACGCGCTACGTGGCCCTGCTGGGTCCGGTGGGCCAGGCGCTGCGTGACCCGGACGTCGATGCCGCGCGCCGCACCCGCGTGCTGGCGGCGATGGACGCGGCGTTCGCGCCCTTCATCGATGGCGACACAGTGGCCTTCACCGCCGCCTGCTGGGCGCTGCACGCCCGCGCGCCCTGACCGGTGGTCGCATCAATACCCCGGTCAGCGCCAGTGCGGCCAGTGCGATGCCCGCCGCCGTCAGGAACGCATACACCGCGCCGCCTGCATACGCCTGGCGTGCCAGGTGCCCCATGCCATCGGCGGCCATCGACAGCTCGCCCACCACCACGCGCTCCAGCAGGGCCGGCGACACGGCGTGACCGGCCTCGGCAAAGGACTGTGCCGCCGTGGCGCGTACCTGGCTCGACAGCACCGCGCCCAGCGTGGCGAAGCCGAGCAGAATGCCCGAGAACCGCGCGGTCGTACTGATCCCGGAGGCCATGCCCGCGCGCTCGGGCGGCATCACGCTCATGATCGCCTTCTGCGTTTCGCCATTGAGCAGCCCGCCCCCGCTGCCCAGCACCGCCATTGACAGCAGCAGGCCCAGGTCACTGTGCCGCCACAGCGCCAGTGCGATGCCGAGGTTGCCAAGCACCGCCACACCAAGGCCGAGCGCCAGCAGCCTGCCGGTCGGCCAGCGGCGGCCGAGACGACGCCCAGCGAAGGGCATCAACAGCATGGCCAGCGCAAACGGCAGCATGTGCAGCGCGGCCTCCAGCACACTGTCGCCGCGTACGTTCTGCAGCAACAGCGGCAGCAGCGAGGCCATTACCTGCACCGCTGCGGCATAGGCGAACATCGCGACCACCGCACCGACCACCGCCGGGTACCGGAACAGGCCCAGGTCGAGCATCGGCTGCGCAAGGAGGCGCTCGACCACCACAAAGGCGCCGGCCAGCGCGGCGGCGGCGAACAGCCAGGGCAGCACCGTCACGCTCGACCAACCCGCCACAGGGCCTCGGATCAATCCCCACGTCCATGCCAGCATCGCGCCGGCGAACAGCAGCACGCCCGGCACATCGAGCGGTCGTCGCTGCGGATCGCAGGAGTCGGCGATGCGGCGCGCGCTCATCGCGGCCAGCAGCAGGCACAGCGGCAGGTTCAGGTGGAAGGCCCAACGCCAGCCCAGCCAGGTTGC
The DNA here is from genome assembly GCF_049545475.1 of Stenotrophomonas sp. NPDC077461. Lineage (NCBI taxonomy): Bacteria > Pseudomonadati > Pseudomonadota > Gammaproteobacteria > Lysobacterales > Lysobacteraceae > Stenotrophomonas > Stenotrophomonas sp. NPDC077461. Next base: position 87,549 of record NZ_JBMWDO010000007.1, on the reverse strand, counting down.
GATCACACCCCCGATCAGCGGTGCCAGCACCATCGTCAGGCCCATGATCGCGCCCCAGACCGCCCACGCCCGCGCACGCGACGCAGCGCCCTGGTGCGCATGGCCGATCAGCGACAGCGCTGGCGCCAGCATGAATGCCGCCGCCGCGCCCTGCCCGCCCCGTGCCAGGTACAGCACCGGCGCGCTCGCGGCCGCCCCGCAGGCCACCGAGGTCGCCGCAAACAACAGGAGCCCGATGACGTACAGCCGCCGGCGACCGATCCGGTCGGCCAGCGTTCCGGCCGGCAGCAGCAGCGAGGCGAAGCACAGGACGTAGGCGCTCACCACCCACTCGATATCGGCGAAGCTGGCCGACAGATCCCTTGCGATGGTCGGCAGCACCACGCCCACCACGTTGGTGTCCAGCACGGTCAGTGCGCAGCCCGCGGATGCCAGCAGCAGCACCGCATCCGGTCCGCCCACGCGTGCCGGCGCTGCCGGGTTCATTCGCCCGGCACGGCCAGGCGCGCGCGCAGCCTCGCTTCGATTTCGCGGTCGTCCAGCGCGTAGCCGTACACGTCCTGGAGCGCGCCATCGGCACCCAGCAGGAACCAGGACGCGGTGTGTTCGAAGGTCGCCGCGTCACCCTCGCCCACGCGGCGGTACGTCACGCCCAGGCTTTCAGCCACGGCACGGGTGCCGGCCTCGTCGCCGGACAGGCCGATGAAGCCGGGATCAAACGCGGCCAGGTACTCGCGCAGGTGCGCCGGCGTATCGCGTGCCGGATCGACCGTCACGAATACCACCTGCAGGCGGTCGCCAAGTGGACCCAGCCGGCGCTTGAACTGCACCGCCTTGTACAGGCTCAGCGGGCACACCTCGGGGCAGTGGGTGAAGCCGAAGAACAACAGCGTCGGCTGGCCCCGCAGCCCGGCGATGGACAGGCGCCGGCCGTCGCTGCTCTGCAATGCCACCGACTGCAGCGCGGCCTGCCCCATCACCGGCGCATCGGCCGCCTGGCAGGCCGCCAGCACCCCGCACGCCGCCAGCACCACTGTCCGCAACGCGCTCACCGGGCACCCCCCGACATCGCGTCAGCGTTGCGCACCACGAAGTCCACCGGCAGCGTTCCCGCGCGTTCGAACTGCAGCAGCACGCGGACCACCTGACCCTCCTGCAATGGCCGCTTGGGGGTCATCAACATGAGGTGGTAACCGCCGGGCTGCAGCGCTTCCGAGGCCCGGGCAGCCAACGGCAGGCCATCCGGCAATGCGTGCATGCGCATCACATCCCCGTCCATGCGCATCGCGTGGATCTGCACCTGCGCGACGTCCTTGCAGGTTGCGCCCACCAGGCGGTCGTCAGCGCCGGCATTGTGCAGCTGGATGTAGCCCGCCGCGACCTGCGCCGCCGGCGGCGGCAGCCGGATCCACGCTGCATCGTAGGTGATCCCCGGGGCCGCAGCAGGTGCGGCAACCGCATCCCCGGGCGAGCACACCGCGCCGGCACCGGTCAGGATGGCCGCGAGCAGGACGCCAGACACGTGCGTCATTGCATCGGCATCATGTTGAGCATGGCGTTGTGCATCACCCATAGCGAGCCGGCCACCACGATGGCGATCAGGAACGCCGTGCACAGGAAGATGCCGGTGTTCTCCCGCTGGCTGCGGCCAGCCCCGATATGCAGGAACAGCACCAGCTGGGCCACCAGCTGCACCACGCACAGCACCACGATGGAGGTGAGCCGCAGCGGCTGGGGCACCAGTTCGGTCATGACCACGCCAAACGACGCGCCGGTCAGCACCAGGCACAGCACCAGACCGGCGATGTAGCCCTTCAGGGTGGCGTGGCCACCGCCGTGATCGGCATCGGCAGCAGAGTGGCTCATACGAACTCCCGCAGGTAGACGAAGGTGAACACACAGATCCAGATCAGATCCAGGAAGTGCCAGAACAGGCTCAGGCAGGCCAGGCGGCGGCGCACGATGCCATCCAGGCCGAACGTCAGGACCTGGTGGATCATGATGGCCAGCCACAGCAGGCCGAACGTGACGTGCAGGCCGTGCGTGGCCACCAGGGTGAAGTACGCCGACAGGTAGGCGCTCACATCCGGGGTTGCGCCCTCATGGATCAGTTCGGCGAACTCGTACAGTTCCATGCCGATGAACACTGCACCCAGCACACCCGTTACGGCGAGCCAGCCGACCACCTGGTTGCGTCGCCCGGCCTGCATGCCAAGCATCGCCAGGCCGAAGGTGAAGCTGCTGAGCAGCAGCACCACCGTCTCGGACAGCACGAACCCCAGCTTGAACAGCTCCTTGCCGCTGGGGCCGTCGGCGGTCCCGTTGAGCAGCACCCCGAACGTCGCGAACAGCACCGCGAAGATCAGGCAGTCGCCCATCAGGTACATCCAGAATCCGACGACGGTCTTGCTGCCGTCGTCATGGTGCTCGTGCGCGGCGTGGTGCCGGCCGACGTCGCGTGTCTCGTGCAGCGGCGCTGCACTCCGGGTATCGCCGCTCATGCCCTGGCTCCTTCCATCTGCGCAAGGTGCGCCTCTTCGATGCGTTTCACCTCGGCCGCGGGCACGTAGTAGTCCACGTCGCGGTCATAGGAACGCAGCACGAACGTGGCGATCACACCGACCAGACCGATGCCGGCCAGCACCCACATATGCCAGACCAGCGCGAAGCACAGCACCAGACTGAACGCCGAGATCACCACGCCGGAGGCGGTGTTGCGTGGCATATGGATGTCCTCGTAGTGGTCCTGCCGCTGCCAGGCGCGGCCATGCTGCTTGTCGTCCCAATGCTGTTCCAGCGACGTGATCACCGGCAGCCTGGCGAAGTTGTAGAACGGCGGCGGCGAGGACGTCGCCCATTCCAGGCTGCGCGCATTCCACGGGTCGCCGGTCAGGTCCTGGTTGGCCTTGCGGTCGCGCACGCTGACGTAGAACTGGATGAACATCGCCGCGATACCGGCAGCGATCACCAGTGCACCGATGGCCGCCACGATCAGCCACGGCTGGTAGCCGTCGATCGCGTAGTGGTTCATGCGCCGGGTCATGCCCTTGAAGCCAAGCACGTACAGCGGCATGAAGGCCAGGTAGAAGCCGATCAGCCAGCACCAGAAGGAGATCTTGCCCCAGCGCTCGTTGAGGGTGAAACCGAACGCTTTCGGGAACCAGAAGCTGATGCCGGCCAGGCAGCCGAACACCACGCCACCGATGATCACGTTATGGAAGTGCGCGATCAGGAACAGGCTGTTGTGCAGAACGAAGTCCGCGCCCGGAATGGCGAGCATCACGCCGGTCATGCCACCCAGTGCGAAGGTGACCATGAAGCCGATCGTCCACATCGTCGAGGAGTGGTAGCGGATGCGCCCCCGGTACATGGTGAACAGCCAATTGAACAGCTTCACCCCGGTAGGAATGGAGATGATCGAGGTCATGATGCCGAAGAACGCATTGACGTTCGCGCCCGAGCCCATCGTGAAGAAGTGGTGCAGCCACACAAAGAACGACAGGATGCCGATGGACGAGGTCGCGTAGACCATCGAACGGTAGCCGAACAGCGGCTTGCCGGAGAAGGTGGCGATGATCTCGGAGAACGCGCCGAAGCACGGCAGGATCAGCACGTAGACTTCCGGATGGCCCCAGATCCAGATCAGATTGACGTACATCATGGCGTTGCCGCCGGCATCATTGGTGAAGAAGTGCATGCCGAAGTAGCGATCCATCGTCAGCAGCGCCAACGTCGCGGTCAGCACCGGGAAGATCGCCACGATCAGGATGTTGGTGATCAGCGCGGTCCAGGTGAACACCGGCATCTTCATCAGGTCCATGCCCGGCGCACGCATCTTGAGGATGGTCACGATGAAGTTCAGGCCGGTCAGCGTGGTGCCGATACCCGATACCTGCAGCGACCAGATGTAGTAGTCCACGCCCACTGTGGGGCTGTACTCGATCCCCGACAGCGGCGGATAGGCCACCCAGCCGGTGGCGGCGAAGTCGCCGACGAACATCGACGCCATCACCAGCACCGCGCCCACCGCCGACAGCCAGAAACTGAGCGCGTTCACGAACGGGAACGCGACGTCGCGCGCGCCGATCTGCAGCGGCACCACCACGTTCATCAGGCCCACGATGAGCGGGGTCGCCACGAAGAAGATCATGATCACGCCGTGCGCGGTGAAGATCTGGTCGTAATGCTCCGGCGGCAGGTAACCGGCCGCATCGTTGGCGGCGATCGCCTGCTGGGCGCGCATCATCAGAGCGTCTGCAAAGCCTCGCACCAGCATGACCAGCGCCAGGATGATGTACATCACACCGATCTTCTTGTGGTCCACCGAGGTGATCCACTCGGTCCACAGATAGCCCCACTTCCTGTAGTACGTGATGGCCGCGATGATCGCCGCGCCCAGCAGCACCGAGCCCGCCAGTGCCGACATGATGATCGGGTCGTGGTAGGGAATCGCTTCCAGGTTCAACTTTCCAAGCACAATCAGTTCTCCGCGGTACGGCTGGCAGGCGCGGCCAGGCTCACCAGTTGGGATGTGGCGCCAGGCTCCTCGCCCGGCAGGCAGATTTCGTCGTCGGGCATGCCGCCGTAGCGACGCACCACGCTGGAGAACAGGCCGGCATCGACGCTGGCGAAGCGCTGCATCGGTGCGCCGTGGGTCGGCGTTTCCAGGACCTCCAGGCGCGTCGCGCCCAGGTGCTCCCCGGTACCGCGGGCCTGCACCAGCCACTGTTGGAAGTCCGCCTCGGTGACCACGCGTGCATCGAACTTCATGTCCGAGAAGCCCGAGCCGCTGTAGGCCGAGGACATGCCGGCGTAGGTGCCTGGCGTGTGACCGATCAGGTGCAGGCGGGTCTGCATGCCGGCCATTGTGTACACCATGCTGCCAAGCTGCGGCACGAAGAAGGCGTTCATCATCGACTCGGAGGTCAGCTTGAACGCCACCGGCGTATCGACCGGCATCACCAGCTCGTTCACCGTGGCCACGTTGTGGTCGGGGTAGATGAACAGCCACTTCCAATTGAGTGCCACCACTTCCACGCGCAGCGGCGCCTTGTCCGAGGCAATCGGCCGGTACGGGTCCAGCGCGTGCGTGCTGCGCCAGATCAGCACGCCCAGCACCACCACGATCAGGCACGGAATGGTCCACACGACCACTTCGATCGCGGTGGAGTGCGACCAGTCCGGTGCGTAGGTCGCCCGGGTGTTGGATTCGCGGTAGCGCCACGCGAAGTACAGCGTGAGCAGGATCACCGGCACTACCACCAGCAGCATCAGTCCGGTACAGACCAGGATCAGCTGCATCTCCTGCTCGGCGATACTGCCCTTGGGATTGAACAGCTCCAGGTTGCTGCACCCTGAAAGCAGCGGCAGCAGGGCGGCGAGGCCGAACCATCGTCCGGCGTTGCGGCGGCCGGACGATGGCGTCCGGCGAGCGGTGTGTATAGCTGGGTTCATGCGTGACGGCCCTTCCAACGCGGTACCCGGGCCGGGGCGGCCCGTAACAGGAAAGTGGCGGACGCCCCCCTGCATGACCGATATGCATGGGGGGTGCCCGCCGCAGCCGCGTACGTTAGGCAACGACATGATCCATACATGATGCGACACACTGTCGCCGGCGCCTGTGCGGCGGCGGGTAAGATGCGGCAATGAACGCAACGACCGCCGAGTGGCAGCGCCTCATCGCCGACGGCCACGGGCCGGTGTGCCTGCGCATCGTGCAGGCGCTGGAGCGCGCGGTCTGGTCCGGCACGCTGCGCCCCGGCCAACGCCTGCCGGCGCAGCGCAGCCTGGCCAGCGAGCTTGGCGTGGACCTGACCACGATCACCCGCGCCTTCAACGAGGCACGCAAGCGCGGGCTGATCGACGCGCGCGGGCCGTTGGGTTCGTTCGTGGCACCGCCGCAGGTCGAGCTGGCGCAGCTGGTCGACCTGAGCATGAACCTGCCGCCGAGCCCCGGCGGCAGCCAGGTGGCCGAGGTGCTGCGGCGCGGGCTGTCGTCGGTACTGACCCGCAGCGATGCCGGCAACCTGATGACCTACCACGTCGGCGGCGGCAGCGCGGCCGACCAGTTGGCGGCCGCCCAGTGGCTGAAACCCATCCTGGGTCGATGCGAGCCGGCACGGCTGGTGGTCACCGAAGGCGCGCAGGCAGCGTTGTCGGCGTTGCTGCTGGCCCTGACCGACGCAGGCGATACGGTGCTGTGCGAGCCGCTGGTGTACCCCGGCCTGCTGCACGCCGCACGGGTGCTGCAGCGGCGTCTGCAGGTGGTGGACAGCGACGAGCACGGCATGCGCCCGGACGCGCTGCGCCGGCTTGCCCGCACCACCGGCGCGCGCGTGGTCTACCTCAACCCGACCGCGCAGAATCCCACCGCACACACGCTGCCCGACGCCCGTCGGCGCGCGTTGGCCGAGGTGCTGCGCGCGCAGGACCTGCATCTGATCGAGGACGACCCGTACTGGCTGCTTGCCGAGGATGCGCCTGCCCCGCTCGCGCTGCTCGCGCCCGCGCACACCTGTTACATCTCCACCCTGTCCAAATGCCTCAGCCCGGGGCTGCACACCGCATTCGTGCACCTGCCCGACGGCGTCGCCCGGCAGGCGGTGCTGGATGCGCTGCGTGCCGTCAACCTGATGGCACCGCCCCTGATGAACGCACTGGTCACCCAGTTGATCCTGGACGGCTCGGCGCAGGCAATGCTCAGGCTGGTTCAGGACGAGGCCGCCGAGCGACGCTACCTGGCGCGCTCCGCGCTGTCGCCCCGGTTCCTGCAGGCCTGCGCCGGCGTGCACGCCTGGTGCCGGTTGCCCGCGCACTGGACCGATGTCAGCCTGACCCACGCCGCCCGCCTGCAGGGCCTCGGCATCGCGCCGTCGTCGGCCTTCACGCCGGAAGGCGTGGCAATCAGCGATGCCGTACGGATCTCGCTGGGGGCAGCCGCCGACCGCCAGGCGCTGCATCGGGCGCTGCGCCAGCTCGACCAGCTGATGCACCTGCCTGCGGGCCAGGAAGCGACATGGACGGTGTGAGCACCGCGCCGGGCGGAGTAGCATGTGCACCCCCGCTGCGACGGCAGGCCCGTCGGCCTGTCCCCGCAGCACCGTCTCCGACCGCCACGCCATGACCCTTCCCAACCACCGCGTCCAGGGCCTCGACAACGACGAGGTGGCCCCCGACTGGCCCGCCATCGATGCGACCGAGATCGCCTGGCTGCGCACGCGCTTCCCTGCGTTGCAGGGGGATGCAGCGCTGCAGTGGCACAGTCCCCGCCCGCTGTCCGCGGCGGCCATCGTCGGCCACGGCGCGGATGCGGTGTTCGTCAAGCGGCACCACGCCACCGTGCGCAGCGCCGCCACCCTGCAGGAAGAGCACGGGTTCATCGACCACCTCGCCACACGGGGCGTTCCGGTGGCTTCACTGCTGCGTGACCGGGATGGCGCAACAGCGGTCGAGCATGCCGGCTGGACGTACGAACTGCATCGTGTGGGCCACGGCGTCGACCTGTATCGCGACGCACCGTCCTGGACACCGCTGACCGACGTGGGCCACGCCCGTGAAGCCGGCCGCGCCCTCGCAGAACTGCACCAGGCCGCTGCCGGTTACACCGCCGCCCAGCGCGGCACCCATCTGCTGGTGGCCCGCGACGACCTGATCCGTGCCCGCGACCCGCTCGCGGCGCTCGCCGCGCAGCTGGACGAGCGCCCCGCCCTCGCCGACTACCTGGCCGGCACCGCCTGGCAGGACGATCTGCAGCGCGATCTGCTGCCCTGGCATGCGCGCGTGGGCGTGCGCCTGGACCAGGAACCGCGATTGTGGGCACACAACGACTGGCACGTGTCCAACCTGCTCTGGCACCAGGACGTCACCGGCGACCGGGTCGGCACGGTGCTCGACTTCGGCCTGGCCTCGCCGACCAGCGCCCTGTTCGACCTCGCCACCGCGATCGAGCGCAATGCGATCGCCTGGCTGGACCTGGACGGCACGATGCCGGTCCGGCCCGATATCGCGCTGGCGCTGGTCGACGGGTACCGGGCCGTACTGCCGCTGTCGGCGGCACGCGTTCATCTGCTGGCGGACCTGCTGCCGCTGGTGCACCTGGATTTCGCCCTGTCCGAGGTGGAGTACTTCCACGGCGTGACGCGGTCCACGCCCAACGCACATGTGGCCTACCGGACCTTCCTGCTGGGCCATGCGCAGTGGTTCGGCACGCCCCGCGGCACCGCGCTGCTGGCGGGGTTGCATGCCGCTGCCTGAACCCGTGCTCGCAAACGCGCGCCAATTGGTGTGAAATAGCCGCTGAAGCGGGGGTGCCTGGCAAAAACCAGGCTGAGAGAGTCCCTTGGAACCTGATCCGGTTTGCACCGGCGTAGGGAGCTTTGAGCAGTGGGCGCAGGGACCGTTGACGGTCGATGCGCGCGCGCCGTCGCTTCGTCTCCTTTTGCTGGCTGATGACGAATCGAATGAACCGCTGCTATTCCCCTGCGTTGCTCACCGTCGCATTGTGCGCCGCCCTGCCGCTGTACGCGGCCGAACCTGCCCCGGATTCCGCCGACCGCTCGCCGACCGAGCTGGCTGCGGTGCGCGTGCAGGCCCGCCAGCCGGCCGCCGATACCGCGCAGTCCACCAGTTTCGGCGCCGGCGACTGGAAGAGCACCCCGGCCTCGGTGACGCGGCTGGATCGGACGCAGATCGAACGCCGCCACCTGCGCACCCTGTCCGAGATCGCGACCCAGGACGCGTCGCTGGGCGACAGCTATGCCCCGGTCGGCTACTACCAGAACATCGCCATCCGCGGTTTCGCGCTGGATACCGCCACCGGGTACCGGTTCAACGGCCTGCCCATTGCCGGCGAGCAGCGGCTGGCGCTGGAGAACGTGCAGACGGTGGAGATACTCAAGGGCGAAGCCGGCCTCGCCGCCGGCGTGATGTCGCCCGGCGGCATCATCAACTACGTCGGCAAGCGTGCCGCAGACGTGCGCACGGCAACCCTCGGCACCGATGCCGAAGGCTCGCGCTATGCCGCTGTGGACGTGGGCCAGTGGCTGACGCCGCGTTTCGGCGTGCGGGTCAACGCCGCCTGGGAGGACACCGCCTCCTACATCGACCATGCCGACGGTCGCCGCAATTTCTATTCGGTGGCGGCCGACTGGCTGATCGGCGAGCGCGGCAAGCTCGAGGTGGACGCCAACTACCAGACCAGCGCGCAGCGTTCGGCCTCCGGTTACCAGCTGCTTGGCGCCACGGTGCTGCCGCGCGGCGTGGACCGGTCGCGCATGCTGGGCCACCAGGCCTGGCAGCAGCCGGTGGGCATCGACAGCACCAACATCACCGCGCTGCACACCTATGACTTCAGCCCGGACTGGCAGTCGCGCGTCTCGGTCAGCCACAGCCGCACGGTCATCGACGACAACGTCGCCTTCGCCTACGGCTGCTACTACGCCGCGTCCTGCGCCGATGGCAGCGTGCCGGGCAACTACTTTGGTCCGGATGGCGCCTACGACATCTACGACTACCGCAGCCCGGACGACACCCGTCGCAACCAGGCCGCACGCGCCGAGCTGCGCGGCACCCTGCGGACCGGCCGCGTCGAACACGCACTGACCTTCGGCGCGGAGACCTTCCGGCGCACGGTGGATAAACGCCGCAACGTCAACGAATACGTGGGCACGGCCAACGTCAACGACGCGCAGGTGCCGCAGTTCGCGCCGTCGCCCCGGCAGCCGGGCGCCTCGGCGCGCCGCCTGGACAGCCGGCAGAATGCGGTGTTCGCGCTGGACCGGATGCGCCTTGGCGACGACTGGGAATGGCTGGCGGGTGGCCGCTTCGTACGTCTCAACGAGCGCGCCTACAGCAAGGCCGGCGTCCCCGAACGCCACAGCCGGCTGTCGCGCTTCCTGCCGCAGACCGCGCTGGTGTGGAAGGCTACCGACGAGGTCAGTGCGTACGCCAGCTACGTCCGTGGCATCGCGCTGGGCCAGGAGGCCCCCTTCTGGACCAGCAATGACGGCACCTTCCTTGCACCGATGCTGTCGCGCCAGGTCGAGGTGGGCGTCAAATTTGCCTCCGCCGATGCGCTGACCCTCGGCGCGGCCCTGTTCCGCACTACCCAGCCCTACCAGTACGCCATGCCGGACCAGAGCGACGCCGGCTTCACGTTCGTCCAGGCAGGACAGCAGGTCCACACCGGACTGGAACTCACCGCACAGGGCCACCTGACCGAGCGGCTTGAACTGAACGCCAGTGCCAGTGTGCTGCAGGCGCGCGCGCACGATACCGGCACTGCGGCCCACGAGGGCCATCAACTGGTCAACGTGCCCAAGGTGCGCGCCACGGTGCATGCCGATTACCAGGTGCCGTCCGTGCCGGGCCTGGGCGTGACCGGCGGCTGGCGCTATGCAGGCGCGAACGTGGCCACGGTCGACGGAGCGGTGCGTGCACCGGCCTACCACGTGTTCGACGTGGGCGTGCGCTATCGCCATCTGCTGCGCGAGCGGCCGGTGACCTGGAACCTCACGGTCGACAACGTCACCGATCGCTTCTATTGGCGCGATACCGGCAGCAGCGCCGGCGACTACTACCTGTTCGCCGGCGCACCGCGCCAGGCGCGCCTGTCGGTGACGTTCGGGCTGTGAACGCCGCCGTGCTCGAGTGGACGGCGGCGATCGTCAGCATGGCGGGCGTCGCCATGATGGGGCGCCGCTGGATGATCGCCTGGCCGGTCGGCCTGCTGTCGGTGGCCCTGTATGCGCTGGTCTTCATCGAGGCCCGCCTGTACTCGGACACGCTGCTGCAGGTGGCCTTCGGCGCGTTCCTGGTCTACGGCTGGCTCAGCTGGCGCCGGCATGCGGTGGAAGACGGTGCGATCGTCATTGCGCCGCTGTCGGCTCGCCATGCGTGGCGCGACCTGGGCATCGGCGTGGTGTCCGGCATCGCGCTGGGTGCGGCAATGCACACCTTCACCGATGCCGCCCTGCCCTGGCTGGATGCGCTGCTGGCCGCACTGAGCCTGGTGGCCCAGTGGTGGCAGGCGCGCCGGCACGTGGCGGCGTGGTGGCTGTGGATCCTGGTCGATGTCGTGTACGTGGGCATGTACCTGGTCAAGTCGCTGCACGTGACCGCCGTGCTCTACCTGGTCTTCGTCGGCCTTGCGGTGATGGGCCTGCGGGCCTGGTCCGCCGCCGCTGTTCCGCCGGCGCCCCTGGCAGCCCGACACCGCTGAGCAGGGGCCGGCGGCGCCGTGCCGGCCGGCCCGGCCAGGCGTCCCCACAGGGACGCCTCCGCCGCGAGCGAGGGCAGGATCACCAGGAGGTGATGCCGGGCATGCATTGCGGTCCCCCGGTCAGCTGCGCGCGGCATCGGGCCGCGCGGTGTGCGGGTACCCTGCCGCGAGCAGGGCGGCCAGCAGGACGCTTTCATCGCGTTCCGACTGGACCTCCACCGAGCGCGCGGACGGATCGGTTTCGATGCGGGCCCGAGGATCGGCATCGAGCAGCGCGCGGGTCACGGAATGGGCGCAGCCGCCGCAGGTCATGTTGGGAATGTGGAACTGGAACATCGTGTCTACCTGTTGAGTGAAGGTGTCCGATCACTCTCCGGCCTGACAGCATGGCAATGTCAACGGTTTTTCCGTGTGCCGGTGCGGCGTGACGGCACCGGCGCATCGACGCCGAACAACGGCGCTCTGCGCGCCGCCGGCGGCGTCTGCGCCACCGCGTCGACGGCCGGTTCGGCCAGGTCGGCGATGATCGGGCAATCGGGCCGGTCATTGCCGTGGCAGTGCTCGGCGAGGTGTTCGAGAGTGCCGACCATCGCCTGCAGTTCGTCAATCCGCGCCTTCAATCCGGCCACATGCGAGAGTGCCATCGCCTTTACATCGGCGCTGGCGCGGGTGCGGTCGCGCCACAGCACCAGCAGGTCGGCGATCTGTTCCACCGAGAAGCCGAGGTCGCGCGCACGCCGGATGAAGCGCAGGCTGTGCGCGTCCTGGGGACTGTAGTGGCGATAGCCGGCCTCCGAGCGCAGCGCCTTCGGAATCAGGCCGATCTGTTCGTAATAGCGGATCATCTTCGCCGAGACGCCGGAAAACTGCGCCGCTTCACCGATGTTCATGGCTTCACCCTCTCGTGGACCGTTCAGAGGGTACCGGCTCGCGCCGGTACATGGGGCGCCTGGAAGCGCTTGAGACGCAACGCGTTGCCCAGCACGAACACGCTGGACAGCGCCATCGCGGCCGCCGCGAAGATCGGCGAGAGCAAGGTGCCACTGATCGGATACAGCGCACCGGCGGCCACCGGAATCAACAGCGCGTTGTAGGCGAACGCCCAGAACAGGTTCTGTTTGATGTTGCGGATGGTCGCCTTGCTGATCGCGATGGCATTGGCCACGCCGCGCAGGTCGCCGGAGATCAGCACCACATCCGCCGCCTCGATCGCCACGTCGGTACCCGACCCAATCGCCAGCCCGACATCGGCCGCGGCCAGCGCCGGGGCGTCGTTGATGCCGTCGCCCACGAACGCAACGCGCATGCCGGTAGCACGCAGCTGCTGCAGCGCGGCGACTTTGCCGTCGGGCAGCACCTCGGCCACCACGTCGTCGATGCCGAGCTGGCCGGCGATGGCGGCAGCGGTTGCGGCATTGTCACCGGTGATCATCGCGACCTTGAGTCCGATCGCATGCAGCGCGCGGATCGCCTCGGGCGTGGTCTCACGGATCGGATCGGCAACCGCGATCACCGCCGCGAGGCGGCCGTCGATGGCCGCGTACAGCGGACTGCGGCCCTGCGCGCCCAGGCGCCCGGCGGTGGCGACGAACGCCGTGACATCCAGTCCCAGCCGGGTCATGTAGCGGTCCGCGCCCACCGCGACGCTGCGGCCGGCCACCGTGGCCGAGACACCAAAGCCCGGCACCGCATCGAAGTTCCCGACAGCGGCCAGCGCCAGATTGCGCTGCCGTGCGGCGGCCACGATCGCCGCGCCGATCGGATGCTCGGACTGCGTCTCCACCGCTGCCACCAGGGCCAGCACCTCGTCGGAGGCGAAGCCGTCGGCGATCTCCAGATCGGTCAGTTCCGGACGCCCCTTGGTCAGCGTACCGGTTTTGTCCAACGCGACCACGCCCACATCGCGCAGGGCCTGCAGCGCCTCGCCCTTGCGGAACAGCACGCCCAGCTCGGCCGCGCGGCCGGTGCCGACCATGATCGAGGTCGGCGTGGCCAGCCCCATCGCGCAGGGGCAGGCGATGATCAGCAACGCCACCGCGTTGACCAGCGCGAAACTCAGCGCCGGTGCGGGCCCGAACAGCAGCCACACCACGAACGTCACCACGGCGGCGGCCATCACCGCCGGCACGAACCACAACGTCACCTTGTCCACCAGCGCCTGGATCGGCAGCTTGCTGCCCTGCGCCTGCTCGACCAGGCGGATGATCTGCGCCAGCACGGTGTCAGCGCCCACCTGGGTGACCTCGAAGCGGAACGCACCGGTGGTGTTGATCGTGCCGCCAACCACGCTCGCCCCGGCCTGCTTGGCCACCGGAACCGGTTCGCCGGTGATCATGCTCTCATCCACGTAGGAGCTGCCGTCGACCACCGTACCGTCCACCGGCACCTTCTCGCCCGGCCGGACCAGCACGACATCGCCGGTCACCACCTGGTCGAGCGCGATCTCCTGCACCTGGCCATCGCGTTCCACCCGTGCGGTCCGGGCCTGCAGCCCGACCAGGCGCTTGATCGCCTGCGAGGTACGCCCTTTCGCGCGTGCTTCCAGTACGCGACCGAGCAGGATCAGCGTGACAATCACGGCCGCGGCCTCGTAATAGATGTTCGCGGTGCCGGCCGGCAGCACCTGCGGTGCGAATGTCGCCACCAGGGAATAGCCATACGCGGCCGCCGTACCGACCGACACCAGCGAATTCATGTCCGGCGCGCCCCGCAGCAGTGCCGGGATGCCCTTGCGGAAGAAGCGCAGACCCGGCCCGAACAGCACCAGCGTGGTCAGCACGAACTGCACATACGCGTTGGTCTGTCCGCCCAGGGTGTGCTGCACCCAGTGGTGCAGCGCTGGAATCAGATGGGCGCCCATCTCCAGCACGAACACCGGCAGGGTCAATGCCGCTGCCACTGTCAGCGCACGCCGCAGCGAGCGGTCCTCCGCTTCGCGGCGTTCGGCGTCCTCGTCGGCCGACTGCGTGGTGCCGGCCGACACCGCCTGGGCGACATAGCCCGCCCGCTCGACTGCCGCGATCAGGTCGGCAAGGGCCACCGCGCCGTCCAGGTGGCGCACCCGCGCACGCTCGGTGGCGAGGTTGACGCTTGCCTCCAGCACTCCGGGCACCGCCGTCAGCGCACGCTCGACGCGACCCACGCACGACGCGCAGGTCATCGCCTGGATCACCAGTTCAGTGGTGGCGGCGCGCACCTTGTAGCCGGCATGCTCGATCGCCGCCGCAACCGCCGGTGCATCGGGCACACCCTCAAAGGTGATGTCCGCGCGTTCGGTGGCCAGGTTGACCGACGCCTGACGGACGCCCGCGACCGCGCCCAGCGCGCGCTCGACCCGGCCAACGCAGGACGCACAGGTCATGCCGTCGACGGGCACGCTGATGCGCACGCTCGCAGACGGGTCGACAGGGGGAGCAGGAGTGGCGCTGGGCGACATGGCGGCCTCGGAACGGGATTCGGGAGATCAAGGGTAAAGATTCCCATCATGGGAAGGTCAAGCCCGTCCCTGCCCGGCCGCCACTCGTCCCACAGGGGCCTGCATTCGGCCCCGGCCCAATGACGGCGGGCCTCGCCGGGCGGACACTGGCCCCTGAACAGATGGCCCGGAGGCCGAGGACACACCGCCATGAAACGACGCGACTGCCTGAAGGCCGGACTGGTACTGCCGCTGCTCCCCCTGTTGTCCAAGACCACCGCCCCCCTTCCACCCCGCCTGCCGAGGGTGCGTCCGGGCAGCGCGGGCTGGCCGTGCGATGCCGAGTGGGCGCGACTGTCACGGGCCGTCGGCGGTCGTCTCTCCCTTCCGCAGTCGCCCTTCCTTGGGGACGCAACCGCGCGCGCCGAGGCCCTGGCCCAGATCCACAACCCGTTCTACATCGGCGACCAGCCGGCACTGACCCAGACCAGCGGCTACTACGGCGCCTGGCGTTCGGTGCCCAGTGCCCGGGCGATAGCCGCGACCAGCAGCGAAGATGTTGCCGCAGCGGTCAATTTCGCCCGCCGGCACCGGCTCCGGTTGGCGATCAAAGGCGGCGGACACAGTTACCACGGTACCTCCTGCGCCCCCGATTCGCTGCTGGTGTGGACCCGGGCGATGAACCAGGTGGAGGTGCACGACGCGTTCATCCCGCACAACGCGCGGGCGGGAACTGCCGCCGAGCCTGCCGTGAGCCTGGGCGCCGGCGCGATGTGGATCGATGCCTACGATGCGGTCACCACCCGGCGCGGTCGCTACGTGCAGGGCGGTGGCTGCACCTCGGTGGGCGTGGCCGGTCTGGTTACCGGCGGTGGCTTCGGCAGTTTCTCCAAGGCGTACGGCAGCGCGGCCTCGCACCTGCTGGAGGCTGAGGTGGTGACCGCCGACGGCCGTGTGCGGGTGGTCAACGCCGACAATGACGCCGAGCTGTTCTGGGCACTGAAGGGGGGCTGCGGCGCGAGCTTCGGCGTCGTCACCCGCCTGACCCTCCGCACCCACGCGCTGCCGGACACCTTCGGGGGCGTTTCGCTGGCGGTACGGGCCGACAGCGATGGCGCCTGGCACGACCTGGTCGTGGAGATGCTGCGCTTCTACCGCGACGCCCTGTGCAATCCGCACTGGGGCGAGCAGATCGCGTTCCGCGGCGAACGCACGCTGCGCGTCTCGATGGTGGTCCAGGGGCTGGCCAAGGACGATGCGGAGGCGGTCTGGGCGCCGTTCCTGGCGTGGCTCCAGGCGCGTCCGGCCTATCGCATCGTCGAGCCCCTGCAGGCGCTGTCACTGCCGGCCCGCCACATGTGGGACGCGGCGTTCTTCCGCGCGCACGCCCCGCAGTTCATCGCAGAGGACACCCGCGCCGACTCGCCGGCACAGCACATGCTGTGGAAGGGCGACCAGGGCCAGGTAGGCTGGTTCCTGCACGGCTACGCCTCGGTCTGGCTGCCCTCGGACCTGCTGTCAGACGCCCGGCGTACGGCAGCGGCCACCGCGATCTGTGCCGCTGCCGCGCACATGGACGTGGAACTGCACTGCAACAAGGGGCTGTTCGGCGCGCCCGCCGGGGCGCTGGCCGCCGCGCGCAATACCGCCACCCATCCGGGCGTTCTGGATGCCTTCGCCCTGGCGCTGATCGGCAATGCGGGCGGGCCGGTGTATCCCGGTTGCGGCGGCCAGGTGGACGAAGACCGCGCGCGCTCGGGCGCCGTGCGGGTGGGCCGTGCCTACGCCGCCCTGCGCGACGTGGCGCCCGACCCGGCCACCTATGTCTCCGAGTGCGACTACTTCCAGCCGCAGTGGCAGCAGGCGTTCTGGGGGCCGCACTACCCACGGTTGCTGGCCGCCAAGCGCCGCTACGACCCGGAAGGCCTGTTCGTGATCCATCACGGTGTGGGCAGCGAGGACTGGAGCCCGGATGGCTTCATCCCGCAGGGGTAGCGTGTGCGGGACGCGGTGGGTCCGTTCGCTGCAGCGTTCCCGGCCGCCCGCTTGTTCGCAACGCTCCCGTCCGCCGCTGCAGTGTGCCCCCGGGTTTTGTGCGATGCCGCCGCTGCCGCGCTGAAGGTGGGCATTGCCGGTCTCCAATGAGCAGTCCTGCACCGGTGCATTCCAGATACGCCGGCCTGCCCCGCAACGGCACGTGCCATGCTCGGCACCTCATCCCAACCGGAAGGTGTCGCGCATCATGGCCCAAGTCCAGATCGTTTCAGACGGCCCCAACTACCGTCACCAGATCCACAGCGGAGCGCATGCACTGGTTGCCGACGAACCCGCCAGTCTGGGCGGCCAGGGCGCCGGCTTTGCCCCGTTCGACCTGTATCTGGCCGCGCTGTCGGCCTGCACCGCGATCACCCTGCGCATGTATGCCGAGAAGAAGGGCTGGGAGCTGGGCGAGTTCCGTGCCGAACTGAGCTCGCGTCGCGACGCCGCCGACCGGCTGGTGGTGCACCGGGTACTGCACGCCAGCGCGCCGCTCACCGATGCGCAATGGGCGCGGCTGCTGGAGGTGGTCGAAAAGACGCCGGTCACGAAAGTGATGCGCGAAGGCGCCACCATCACCAGCGAACGCGGCGTCTGACGCCGCGCCTTGGCGGAGAAGAATGGCCCGGCACGCCGCTCCCAGATCGATGACGGGGGAGACATCTCGCTGTGAAAGCGGCGGGCCGGGACAAGGGGGTGCGCACGGCGTGCACAGGCAGGCCGGTACGCGGAAGGAAGGGGACCGGAACGTGTCTCTGCGCTGGGCCAGCGCGATCAGCGCGGTGTGGCCATCCCCGACAGTTCCACACGGCGGTTCGGCGCCAGGCAGGCGATCAGGGCCTTGCGTCCTGCCGAATCGCACTGCACCAGCGGGTTGGCCTTGCCACGGCCTTCGGCGATGATCGCCGCCGCCGGCACGCCCCCCTGCACCAGTGCATCGCGGACGGCCTGCGCCCGGCGCTGCGAGAGATCAAGGTTGTAGGCATCGGTGCCGATGCGGTCGGTGTATCCCAGCACCTGGATGGTCTGCACCTGGCTGGCGCTGCGCACCTGCGCCAGCAGGCCCTCGATGCTGCGGCGCCCTTCGGCGGTGAGCACCGCGCTGTCGAAAGCGAACAGCGCATCGGCCGACAACCGCAGTGGCTCGGCGGGCATCACGACCGGGGCCGGCGGCGGCGGCGGGGCCGGCGGCTGCAGGACCGTCGCGCAGGCAGCCGGTTTCCAGTGGCTGTCCTGGGCGATGCCCTTGTTGTCGAAGGTGACCATGAACTGGCAGGTGAAGTAGTCACCGCCGGGCGTGCTGCGGAAATTGAACAGGTAATTCCATTCGCGCACCCCCCACATGCCCTCGCCGAAATGCGGCGTGCCGAGCACGCTGTAGAGCTGACGCTTGCTCATGCCGCGCGCGAACAGGCGCAGGCTGTCGATGTCCACGAACAGCCCTTCCTTCAACGTGGCCTTTCGCGGGTCCGGGAACGCGGGGGCATCGGGCGCTGCGCTGCCGGCCTCCTGCATGCCCGGACCGTCGGCCTTGCGCCCGTGGCTGGCGCAGGCACTGAACAGCAGGACCGCCAGCCCCAGCGACAGCGAGCGCAGCAGCGGTGACATGGATGTGGATGATGTGGACATGCGATCCCCCTGGATAGGTGCAGGTAGCCAGCCGCTGGAGCGCCGGCGGGTGCCGGCGCCCACGGCGATCACCACTGGATGCCGGCGCCCACGGCGACACCGCCGTCGCCGCGACTGTTGGTCGACCCGCTGAACTTGTAGATCCAGCGGCCGCCTTCGGAGACGCCCGAGATGCCCACGGCCACCCCGGATTCGCCGTTGAAGCTGCCGGCGGCCAGCGAAGCCATGCTGCGACCGGCCTCGTAGGGCTGCGGCAGCGCCGCCACCGCCATCGCCGAGGCGACGCCGGCCGAGGCACGGTTGTCGGTCTTCTGCAGGTTGCGGTCGAACGAATCCATGCGCTGATCGGTATACGCCTTGGACCAGTCGAGCGTCTGGCTCAGCCCCGAGCGCAGCTGGTCCACATTGACCGCATCGGTACCGGCAGTGCCGGCGGCGACGTTGCGCACGGTGGTCGGGCCGGTAGCGGTGCTGCCCAGGGTCACGCTGTTGAGGTTGGTGGTGCCGTTGACGTTGGTGTCGTAGCGCAGCGTGCCCTGCTGCGAGGCCTGCAGCTGGCGCACGTTGACCGCGTCGGTGGCCTGGCTGCCATCGGCGACGTTGGCAATCTGCCGTTCCGCACCCACGCTGCCCACCGACACGGTATTGGCCCGGTTGGCCACCGAGCCTGCGCCCAGCGCCACCGAGTTGTCCGCCTGCGCGCTGGCCCCGTTGCCCAGTGCGGTAGCGCTGCTGCCTGCTGCCGTGGCCCCAGCACCGCCGGCGGCGGCATTGGCGCCGGTGGCCGACGGCTGTGCCAGCCCTTGGGTGTTGTTGACCTGGAACATGCCCGACGTGCCATTGTTGATGTTGGTGATCTGCGTGTCGGTGTAGGCCTTGGACTGGTCGATGGCGTAGTTCACGCCGTTCTGCAGCTGGCCGACGTTGACCGCGTCATAGCGCTCGGAGCCATCGGCCACGTGGGTGACCTTGCGCTCCGCGCCGCTGCTGCCCACCGCCACTTCACCCACCGAGCTGCTGGCGCCGGCGGCACCGTAGGCGCCGGTATAGCCGCTCTGCGCCCCCACGCTTGCCACCGAGCCGCTGCCCAGAGCGATGCTGTTGTCTGCCGAAGCGCTGGCGCCATCGCCCACGGCCACGCTGCCCGCACCGCCGGCGCTGGCCAGCGGTCCGATCGCCACGCTGTTGGCGCCGCTGGCGGCGGCGCCCCGCTTGAGCGAGTTGACCTGCACATACGGGCTGCCGGCACCCGGCTGGATCTGGTCGATGCGCGTGTTGAGCGTGGTCAGCGACGCATCCACCGCTGCGAAGGCCGTTGTGACGTTGCTGTAATCGTTGCCGACCACGCTGCCGTCGGTGGAAATCGTGGAGATGCGGAAGGTCGGCGCAGTCCAGATGCCCGTGTTGCCGTCAAAGCTCGTGGTGCCGCCGAAGTAGCCGACCAGCGCGTTGTTGGTCTGGAACAGCTGGTTGCCGGTCACCGCCGCGCGGCTGCCGGCCAGCACGCTGCCGTCGGCGAGGTTGTCCAGGCCCACCGCCGCACCGGTGCCGTCACCGGTCAGGGTGATCTGGTTGGTGGCATTGCCCGAGGCATCCACGTCGTACTTGACCGCCAGCTTGTCGATGGTGTCGGTCTGGTCGGCCACGTTGGCCAGCGACTGGCTGACCGCATCGAATGCACTGCCGACGTTGTCGTACGTGCCCGGGGTGACCTGCCCGTTGGTGGCGACCTGGTTGATCGTATAGCTCGGCGCGGTGAGCACCCCGCTGGCATCCACCGCGGCACCGCCGCCCAGGTGGGTGGCCACGGCCTGGTTGGCCGCGAACAGCTGGGCGCCATTGATCGCTTCGGTGCTGAGGGCACCCACCACACCGGCGCCGATGTTGCGCAGCGTGGTCGGCCCGGTCCCGTTGCCGAGCGTGGCGCTGGCGAAGTTGAGGCTGCCGTCCGGATTCTCGTCATAGCGCAGGGCCCCCTGCTCGGACGCCTGCAGCTGCCCCAGGTTCACCGCATCGGTGGCCTGCGTGCCGGCCGCGACATTCACCACCTGACGCTCGCTGCCCACCGCACCCACCGAGACCGTACCGCTGCGGTCGGCCACCGCCCCTGCGCCCACTGCGATCGCGTTGGCCGCCGTTGCCGTGGCGCCCGTGCCCACCGCGATGCTGTCCAGACCGGCGGCGCTGGCGTCGATGCCGGTGGAATTGACCTTCAGGTAGCGGCTGCCTGCGCCGTTGCGGATATCGGTGATCTGCGTACTGAGATTCACCAGCGAACCGTCCACCGCCGAGAATGCGTCGGTGGCGTTGTCATACACGCCCTGCGCGACCGCCCCGGTGCTGGAAATGGTGCTGATCTGGAAACTCGGCGCCGTCCATGCACCGGTCGCCGGATCATAGGCGGTGAGGCCGCCGAAGTAGTCCACGATCGCCGTGTTGGTGCCGAACAGCTGGTCGCCCGTGACCGCTTCGGTGCTGCCCGCCGCCACCGCACCATTGGCCAGGTTGCCGAGCGTGGTGGTGCCGGTACCCTCGCCCAGCGTGATCCGGCGATAGTTGGCATTGCCGGCGCCGTCGTCGTCGTAGGTGACCGCAAACGCACTGACCGCATCGATCTGCGAGATCGCGCCCTGCAGCTGGGCCACGTTGACCGCATCGTTGGCCGCGCTGCCGGCGGCCACGTTGGTGATCTGCCGTTCGCCACCGGCAAAGCCCACCGATACTTCACCGGCCGAGACCTGGGCAGTGGTCAGCCCGTAGGCGCTGTAACTGGCCTGCGCGCCACGGTTGGCGGCCGAGCGATAGCCCAGCGCCACACTGTTGGCCTGGCTGGAGGTGGCCTCCGCGCCCAGGATGGTCTGGCCGTTGGCCGTGCCGCGGGCACTGTCGCCCACCACCACCGAATGGCCCATGCGGGCGGCGTAGTCCGCCGTGGGTACGCCGGTCGGATCGGTCGGGTCGTTCACCCCGTTCCCCGGGAAAGCAATATTGGCGTCCTGGCGCGGCAGCTCATGTCGCGCGTTGGCGCCGATCACCACTTCCTTGGAGCCGTTGGCGTAGGCGCCATCACCCACCAGCACCTGGTAGTCCTGCGCCGCGTTGACCGCCCAGCAGTCCACGGTCGCCACCAGCAGGTTGACGCAGGTGTTGGACCACGCCGGCGAGCCGTCCGGCAGCAGGAGTCCGAGCAGACCGTTGGGCTTGCCGTTGTTGATATTGAAAATGTAGCTGTCGGAGGTGACACCGCCGATCAGCGTCAGGTGCGAGGCACCGCCGGTGGAGGCGTTGCCCAGTCCGTCGAGCAGCGTGCCGACCGGGGTCAGATTGACCGTCGGAATGCCCAGCACGTTGGTCACCGAGTACGTCTGCATGACGTTGGCGCTGCTGACCGCCAGGTTGCCGTTGCGCACGTAGCCATCGCCACCGAGCAGGCCCTGCGCGGTCGGCCCCACCAGCTGCGACAGCGAACCGACCAGCCCGCCGGTACCGATGACCAGGCCGGCATTGGGGTCGGCGGGCGCCGGTCCCTTCGGGCTGCCCGGCGGGAGCGCGGTCGGGGCCGGCAGCACGGTGCCCACCACCGGCTGGAGAATCCCGCCCACCGTGTTACCCACGCCGCCCAGCAGGTCACCCACGGTGCCACCGACACCATCGAGGACGCCGCCGACGGTGGTGCCCACACCGTTGAGCAGATCGCCCACCCCGCCGAGCAGGCCGGTCGGGGCAAGCGTCATCGAGCTGGTCTGTCGCGCGGCGGCCGAGACGTCCACGAGCTTGGGATTGCGGTCGGCCGCATCCACCCCGTGGCCCAGTGCAGCCACCTTGACGCCGCCCGCGGCGGTGGCGGCCAGCGAGGCGGCCACCGTGTCATGCGCAGGGGGGGCGTCCGCCTGCGCCAGGGCATCCACCTCCACCGTGACGTCGGCATCGACAGTGGCCACCGGCGTTGACGCCTTCACAGTGGCAGCGCTGTTGACCGCCGCGGTCACAGCCGCCGCGCCAGCGCGCGGTGCCAGGCCTGCGGCGGCCGTGGCCTGTACATCGACCTGCGCCTGGGGAGCCGCCGTTACGCCTGCCGCCTGCACGCCCGCGGCGGCATCAACCTGCACCCCCAGCCCCTGGTGCGGCACCGGGACCGTCGGCGCGACGCCAAGCGTGGCCTTCGCCACCGGCGTGTCAACGCGTACATCCACGCCCAACCCGGCCAGCGTGTCGCCGCTGCCAGGCAGCGCGATGCGCCTGGGCAGGGACAGCTCCACCTTGGCAGCAGCCGGTGCGGTGACGTTGCGGGTGCCGAGGGCGAGATTCACATTGGCCTGGGCGCTGAGCGCAGGCGAGGTGTCGCGGGTATGCGTGACGGCTGCCAGCGCGGCCTCGGCGTCGATCTTGACCGGCAGTGGCGCGTACTTGGCGGCCAGTGCCTGGAGATCGTTGAGTGTCTGGCTTTCGCCGGCCCATGCGCCGCCGCTGCACAGCGCAAGCGCCAGGCCGATCGACAGGGCCGACAGCGGCACGCGAAGGTGCACGCGGACCGGGCCCGCCGCCAGACTGCCACGCGAGGTGGCGATTTCCGAGACGACCACCAGGGCCTTCAGTTGATGGTTCCAGACCAGACGAAAGATGCGATTCATGACGGTATTCCCCCGTTTGACGATCGATGCGGACTGCGGCGTCCATGCCTCTGGGCACGTGGGACCCATTACAGTCGCCGCGTCGAGCGCCGCGCACTTCATTCCGGCACGCCAACAGCGGGTTCCGGCAAAGCAACGGGGAAAACCGGCAGGCGAATGCGCAAATACGGCAGAAAGCCACCGGAATCCCTTGCAGGGCGGCGGCTTGCGTGGGTGAGCGGGGGACGGCGGCCGGCGGCCCGCCGATGACTCAGGCCGGGCTGCCGATCTGCGCCGGGGCCCGCATCAGGGTGTCGCGGGGCAGCTCACCGAAGACACGACGATAATTGTCGGCAAAACGGGACAGATCCCACAGTCCGCAGCTCAGCGCGATCGCCTTGACCGACTTGCGACTGGAATCGGCCATCGACAGGCCACGGCACGCCGCGCAAAGACGCAGCATCGACAGATACCGGTTCGGCGAGGTACCAAACAGGTCTTCAAATGCATAGCGCAGTGCGCGTTCGCTGACGCCGGCCGCGTCGCAGATTTCATTCATGTAGATATAGCGGCGCAGATTGAGACGCATGAAATGCTCGGCGCGCTGCGCGATCAGATAATGCGTGCGCCGCGCCCGGCTGCAGGTGGGCCGATCGCCCGGGCCGGCGGCCAGCAACGCCTGCACATGCGCGTGCAGCAGCGTTTCCACTGCGTCATCGGCCAGTGCCACGCCCTGCCCACCCAGCGATTCCTCCAGGTGCCGGTACTGCTGCACCAGCCGGTGCACACCGACCCCGCCGGCTGGATGGAACAGCGACAATGCCTGGCCTGCCGGTGGCGTGCTGAGAAGGCTCAGCTGGGTCAGTTTTCGCTGCACCCGCTGCATCGGCGCCAGCAGCAACGTCAGGCGCGTGCCGGCACTGAACGTGAACTCGCTGATGCCCTCCGGCAACACGGTCAGCGCCATCCCGGACGCCAACGGAACACCGTGGCACCAGCTCACCCCTTCATCGGTGTCGTGGACATACCCAAGCAGACACCAGTCGGGCGGCAACATGAAACGCCCACGAAAGTGAAAGCCGCAGGCCAGCGTGCAGAACAGTGCCTCGTCATGCACCACCGCATCGACGCTGGCGCGGGGACCATTGCCATCGAGCAGCACCATCTCGACGTCGCACACCCGCAGCACACCGCCCAGCGTGGCCAGGTCGAACGCCCTGAGGTTGTCGCCCATGTCGTCCACTACACCATCGACCATGACAGTGATGCCCCCCGTTGGCCCGGTGTGCATCGCGCATCACCGGTTTCCCGTCTCCAAGAACTGCCCGCGCTCCTCGCATACTGCAAAATGCTGCTGCGCATTTTCGATGAGTATGCATCAATCCCCACACACGAAGACAAAATCGATGGCCGGAAATTCCGCAGATTACGTCGGTTTCACCCGGCCATCACATTATCTCGACAATTCATTCACCTTCCGGATATTAAATGGGAGCCAACGCAGAACGGTTCAGTCACCGGCAACACGGGGCTAAAGTTCGGAATATCCATGCCGATTTTGTGCATCACAGCCCTTCGCATTCGCCGAGCATTTCGTTGAATTTCGATGACGCCACACGCGGCGCCATCGCATCACGGGGGAACGTCATGGACAGGCAGGCAACCGTAGTCGTTGCTTCCGCCGGCAGCCAGCAGCGGCTGCGGCATCCGGGCTGCGCCTTGCAGGCGCTTGCGTTCCGCCAGGCACGGTTGCAGCCGGGATAGTCCGGCCGGCATCGGCGACCCGCATGGGTCGCTCCCCTGCGCCAGGACGTGCGCAGGCCAGCGGAAGGCCCTCCGCGGAGTCGGAACGACCTTCTACATCGCAAGGCAGCTGCTGCCCATCCGGGCCCTGATAGGTAAATGGAGATAACCGTCATGAACGCATCCATCCGCAAGTTCCTGGTCGAGGAAGACGGCGTCACCGCACTGGAATACGGCCTGCTCGCCGCGGTCATCGCCGGCGTACTCGTTGTTACCGGCCGCGCCCAGATCACCGCCTTCTTCACCAATCTGTTCACCCGCCTGACCGCACTGGTCGATTCCGCTGCGGCCTGACCGGTAACAGCGCGCGTCGGTCTGCCCTGACTGCCGTTTTCCCGGCGGCAACGGTGGCGTCTGGCCCGCGGTCCATGTTGATACCGCACAGGGGGATTGTGCCCATGTCGTTTCTTCCCCTACTGGCGCTGCTGCTCGGCGTACAGGTCGCCATCAGCGACCTGTACGCCCGGCGCGTCTCCAACCGCGCCCTGCTGCTCGCTGCGGCCGCCGCGGTGGCCTGGCTGTGCGTGCAGTGGGCCGTCACGCGGACCGGCGCGCCCGCTGCCCATGTACTGGGCGCTGTGGCAGGTCTGGTCGCGCTGTTGCCGTTCTACGCCATCGGCTGGATGGGCGCCGGCGACGTCAAGTACTTCGCGGTGCTCGGCCTCCTGCTCGGCTGGACCGCGCTGCTGCCGGTCTGGATCATCGCCAGCCTGTGCGCGGGCGGACACGCGCTGTGCATCTATGCCGTTCGCCGTGTGCGCCCGATGATCCCGCTGCGCCTGCAGTTTCTGCGCGACACCACCCTGCAGCACCTAGAGCATCACCCCGCCGCCGACCAGATCCGCCGCGCCCGGCAGGGCCGCGTGGGAATCCCGTTTGCAGCCTATCTGTCGCTGGGCGCCCTGCTCTGGGTTGTCCGGAACACCTATGCGGTGTCGCCGTGACGACCGCGCGCATTCCGCCCGGCAGCCGGCGCCGCCAAGGCGGGATCGCCACGCTCGAGTTCGCGCTGATGCTGATGTTCGGGCTGTTGCCGCTGCTGCTGATCACCTACTCCGGAGTGATGCTGATGGCCGTGCAGCAGACCCTGTCGATGGCATCGGCCGAGGGCGCGCGCGCGTCGCTGCGCTACGCCGCGCCGGACCAGCGCCGACTGGCTGCCTGTGTGGCCGCTCGCCGCTCCATGCAGTGGCTGCTGGCCTACGCCGGTCAGAACCCGGACTGCGCCACCAGCGCCGCGCCGCCGATCATCGTGTCCGCCCCGGCGCCATGCGCCGACCTGCCCAGCGCGCAATGCATCCAGGTACGGGTCAGTTACGACTACCGCGCCAATCCGTTCCTGCCGGGTACCGGCACTGTCTATGGCTGGGTCGTATCCCGGCCCATCACCAGTACCGCCGTGGCCCAGCTGGACCAGGGCAGCAACTGATGTCACTTCCAGGAGACGCCGCATGCTCAAGTTGACCCGCATTGCCGCCGTGTTGCTGATCGCGTTGGCGGCAATCCTGGCGGTGGTCGCCTTCAGCGTCAGCCGGCGTGCGGGCGAGGCGCCGGCCGCACCCGTGCAGACACGTGCCGCCGAGGCGCAGACCTGGCCGGTGGTGGAGGCCGTCAACGCCCTGCCCGCCGGCCTGCCGATCGCGGCCAAGGACCTGCGCGTGGCCGGCCGCGCGCAGCCGGTAGCCGGCGGGTTCACTACCGTGGCCGACGTCGTTGGCGCCGTGCCGACCCGCGACATCGCCGCCGGCACCGCTCTCGATGGCCTGGTCATCGCACAGGGCTACGCGCTGCGGCTCAATCCGGGCGAGCGCGCGCTGGCAGTACCAGTGGACGAACTGGTGGCTGCGGGCAACCGCATCCAGCCAGGCGACTTTGTCGATGTCTTCCTCAATCTCCGCTCGACGCCCGGTGTCCGCGACGACGGCGATGCACAGGCACGCCTGCTGCTCTCGCGCCTGCGCGTGCTCAGCTATGGTGCGGACGATCTCGGCACGCCCGCCCCCGCGTCTGCTACCACCGACACACCCTCGCCTGCCGACAGCCGCGCGCAGGACATCACCCAGCGCCCGTCCAGCAGCCGTGCCAACGACGCCTCAAGCACCGCGGCGGCGCGCAGCGCGGTGCTGGCGGTGCCGGTGGCGGATGCCAGCCGCCTGCTGCTGGGCGCGCAGCAGGGCAAACTGTTCCTGGCCCTGCGCAATCCGGCGGACGTCGGCCAGCCGGACCTGGCGCTGTTCGCGCAACCTGCAGGGGTGCTCGCCCCACGCCGCGAGCTGACCCCCGAGCAGCGGCTCGCACTGCAGTCGCCCGAGAACGACGCCTACGCCGGTATCGACAGCGCCGCGCTGGCCGGCCGTAGCAGCGCCCGCCCGGTGCCGGTGGCATCGACGGGCAGCGCGCCCCGCCGCAGCGCACCGCGCCTGGACCGTGGCGTGGAGATCATCCGCGGCGACGCCGCCTCCCCCAGCGGCTTGCCATGAGCCACCTGCCGAGACAGCCCATGACCCAACGCCCCACCCCTGCGTGCCGTCTGTTCCACGCCCGAATCCCGGGCGGGTGGCTGCTGCTGGCGCTGATGCTGGCACCCTCCGCTCACGCCAACGCCGACCTGGTGCTGCAGACCCGCGAGCAGCGGCCGTGGACACTGCCGACCGACCTGGAACGCGTGGCCATCGCCGATCCCGGCGTGGCCGATATCGTGATGCTGCGCGGCCCGCGTCAGGCGCTGCTGGTCGGCAAGGCCCCGGGAACGACCACGCTGCTGCTGTGGCGACGCGACAACAGCGAGCCGCAGCGCATGCAGATCGACGTGCGCAGCGCCGTGCAGGGCGCGCTGGGTGACGGCGCCGGCACCCGGTTGACCGTACAGGACGACCAGGGCCTGCTGCAGGGGGTGAGCCCGTCGATGCTGGACCACGCACAGAGCCGCAAGGCCGCCGCAATGGCCATCGGCAAGGAAGGACAGCTCGCCGATGTCGCCACCATCGCCAGCGGCGGTGTGGTGCAGGTCGAGGTCAAGGTCGTGGAGTTCAACCGCACCACACTGCGCCAGGTCGGTGTGAGCTTCTACAACAGCAATGGTGGTTTCACCTACGGGCTCACCCGCCCCGGCGGCATTCCGCCCACCACTGACGACGGCGGCTCCGGCAACGGCGGCGAGACCACGGTGACGCTCAATCCGCTGTCGTCGGCATTCAACCTGGTCGCCAGTTCACTCACCCACGGCTGGTTGGCCAACCTGGACCTGCTGCAGAGCAACGGCATGGCGCGCGTGCTGGCCGAACCCACGCTGGTGGCATTGTCCGGGCAGAGCGCCAGCTTCCTGGCCGGCGGCGAACTGCCGATTCTCGAACCGCAGGGGCTGGGCACCACCACGGTCACCTTCAAACCGTTCGGCATCGGCCTGACCGTCACGCCAACCGTGCTGAGCGCCGATCGCATCGCGCTGAAGGTCGCGCCGGAAGCCAGCGACCTCAACTACAGCACCGGCATCGCCTATAACGGCGTGCTGATTCCCTCCATCACCACCCGTCGCGCCGACACCACGGTGGAACTCGGCGACGGGGAGTCGTTCGTCATCGGCGGTCTGGTGAGCAATGCGGTCAGCTCAAACGTGGACAAAGTGCCTCTGCTCGGCGATCTTCCGATCATCGGGTCGTTCTTCCGCAACCTCAATTACAAACGTGAGGAGAAGGAACTGGTCATCATCGTCACGCCGCGGCTGGTCCAGCCACTGGCCAAGGGCACCGAGCTGCCCCTGCCCGGCCAGCGTGAAGCGGCGCCGAACCAGCCGGTCTGGGGCGCGTGGCTTCTGGGGCCGGCGTCGTCGGACCAGCTCCCCGGCTTCTCACGCTGAGCCATGCCAGGACGCCCCCCGCCATGTCCACCGCCACCATGCATCTGGTTCACCCCCGGGAGTCGGCCATGAAGCTGGTGCTGTACGCGCCGGATCGTGACCTGGTGTCGCGGCTGACGCCGCTGCTGCCCGCCGCCGCCGACGTGCAGTGGCAGGACAGTGGCGCGCCTGCCGCCGCGCTTGAACCCCTGCGTGATACCGGTTGTGTGCTGCTGCTGGACTTCCGCCACGAGCAGGCCGCCTTCTCCGCCGCACTGGTGCGCCAGGTGCAGGCACAGGCACCGGAGCTGCCCCTGGTGGCGGTGGGCTCCACGGCAAGCGACCAGCTCGCCGGGGTGGTGGCAGCCCTGCGCGCCGGGCTGCGCGATCTGATCGACCTGGATGCCCCGCCGCACGAGATCGAGGCGGTGCTGCGCCGCGCCAGCGCCACGGATGCATCGGTTCGCGCCCCTGCGGCAGTCGCGCACAAGGCGCGCATGGTCCTGCTGCTGGGCGTCCGCGCCGGCGTCGGTTGCAGCACGTTGGCCGCGCATCTGGGCGTGCTCGCCCAGCAGGCTCACAGTCCGTTGCTGGCACAGGAGGAGGATCCGCCGCCCGTGGCGAACCATCTGCTGCTGCTCGACCTCGCGCAACCGGCCGGCGACCTGGCGCTGTACCTCAACCTGGACAGCAGCTTCCATTACGACGATGCCCTGCGCCATGCCAGCCGCATCGATGCCACGCTTGCCCGCACGGCCATGACGCGTCACCCGGCCGGCCTGGCGCTGCTCGGTCAGGCGGCCGGCACCGACGGCACGCCGATGGCCGATCCGGCCGTACTGATGCAGCGGCTGCGTGGCATCTTCGACACCCTGCTGTGCGACCTCGGCGGCGCCTGCGTGCGCCAGATTCCGGTGTCGCTGCTCAACAGCGCCGACGACATCTGGCTGGTTGCCGATCAGGCGATCGGCACCCTGGTCTCCCTCGATCAGGCCCTGACCCAGCTCGAGCGCGTCGGTGCACGCGACAAGCGTCTGCAACTGGTGATCAACCGCTTCGACGATGCCAGTGGCATCAGCCCGGCACAGATCGCCACCCGCTTCGGCCTGCCACTGCTGGCCACCCTGCCCGACCGCGCCCGCCTGCGCTCGGCGGCCAGCCACGGCCGGCTGCTGCTGCAGGAGGCTCCACGCGATCCGTATCTACGCGCCCTGGCCCCGCTGCTATCCCGACTGGATCCCGCCGCTGCCCCTGCGGCACGCAGTTGGCGGGAACACCTCGCCCTTCGTCTGAGTGGTAGCCAATGGAAGACAAAGTGACCCCGTTCGCGGTACCCGCCGCGCGCCACGATCCGCCCGCCGATCCGGGCGCGGCGGTGCTGCCGTTCGAGCAGTCCGAGGAGTACCAGAAGGTCCTGATCGCGGCGCACGAACACCTGCTCAATGCGATCGAGGACGAACGCATCGACATCGACGCCTGGGCGCCGGACACGGTCGCACGCTACGTGCACACCCAGACCGCCGCGTTCGTGCAGGAGTGGCGCATCCCGATCAACGAGATCGAGAAGGACATCGTTGCCGCCGCGCTGGTCAAGGAGCTGACCGGTTTCGGCCCGCTCGACGACCTGCTGCACAACCCGGAGATCGAGGACATCCTGATCAACGGTTACAAGGACATCCATGTATCCCAGGGCGGCATGCTCAAGCGCGCACCGCAGCGCTTCAGCGATGACAGCCACCTGCTGCGCATTCTGCGCCGCATCCTCGCCCCGCTCGGCCGGCGTCTGGACGAATCCAACCCGATGGTGGATGCGCGCCTGCCCAACGGCGGCCGCCTCAACGCGATCATCTCCCCGCTCGCCGTCGACGGTCCGATGGTATCGATCCGCAAGTTCCGCAAGGATCCGTTCACCCCGGACGAACTGCTGCGCATGGGCACCTTCGACCGCCCCATGCAGGCGCTGCTGCATGCGATGGTACTGGGTCGATGCAACATCCTCGTCTCCGGCGGCACCAGCTCGGGCAAGACCTCGCTGCTCAATGCGCTGGCCAATTACATACCGCCCACCGAGCGGGTGATCACCGTGGAGGACACGGCCGAACTGTCGCTCAACCATCCCCATGTGGTCCGTCTGGAGAGCCGCATCGGTGGTGCCGATGGCAACGGCGCCGTGAGCATCCGCGATCTGGTCCGCAACAGCCTGCGCATGCGGCCGGACCGGATCGTGGTCGGCGAAGTACGCGGCGCCGAAGTGCTGGAAATGCTGCAGGCGATGAATACAGGCCATGACGGCTCGATGGCCACCATCCACGCCAACTCGCCGCGCGATTGCCTGTACCGCATCGAGATGCTGGCCGGCTTTGCCGGCTTCCAGGGCAGCGAGGACAGCCTGCGACGGCAGATCGCCAGCGCCATCGACTTCATCGTGCAGATCTCCCGCCTCGGCAGCGGTCGCCGCGTTCTGGTGTCGATCACGGAAATCACCGGCGTCAGCGACAACCTGATCACCACCCAGGAAATGTTCCGTCACGAAGTGCAGTTCGATGCCGACGGCAAGGAGCACGATCGCTGGATCGGACTCGGGTTCCAGCCGCACTCGCACAAGCTCGAACCGTTCCGCCGGCAGTTGCGCGAGGCCCTGGATGGAGGCTACTGACGATGGTCTTCACCCTGCTCCTGGCCAGTGTGGCACTGGTGCTGGTCGCCGCAGCCCTGGCGCTGTGGAGCGGCGCCAGCGCTCGCGAGCAGCGCCAGGTGTCGCTGCAGCATGCCGAACAGCGGCTGGCACGTGGCGGGCCAGGCAGCGCCCTGCCGGAACCGGGCACCGCGCCCACCGGCGGTGCACGGGCCCGCGGCGAGCGTCCGTGGGATGCGCTGTTACGGCGGGCCGCCCTGCCCACCGGTTGGCGGGTACCGCTGCTGGTGGTGGGAATGAGCCTGCTGGCGACATGGATCGCCACTGCGCGTCTGGGCACGTGGTGGATGGTGCCGATCATGCTGGTGCTGTGCACCTTGGTGGTGTGGTTCTGGCTGAGCCGGCGCATCGCCAACCTGCAGCGCCGCCTGCTGCGCCAGTTGCCGGACTTCCTGGACAATCTGGTCCGCCTGGCCGGGCTGGGCAACAGCCTGCAGATGGCCTTCCAGACG
Source organism: Stenotrophomonas sp. NPDC077461 (assembly GCF_049545475.1). Taxonomy (NCBI): domain Bacteria; kingdom Pseudomonadati; phylum Pseudomonadota; class Gammaproteobacteria; order Lysobacterales; family Lysobacteraceae; genus Stenotrophomonas; species Stenotrophomonas sp. NPDC077461. The sequence continues at coordinate 55,855 of NZ_JBMWDO010000007.1, read as the reverse complement.
GCCACGGCGCAGGTACCCATGCCGCTGCGCGGTCTGCTCGATACCACGTTGTCGCATACCCGCAGCGGGCTCGACCTGGACCGCGCGCTTGCCCAGGCCTCACAGCCCTACCGGCTCGAGCCGCTCAACGTGCTGGCCGTGGTGCTGGGCGTCAGCGTGCGCATTGGCGGGCGCGCCGACCAGATCCTGCAGCGCATGGCCGATTTCATGCGCGATCTGGACCAGGCACAGCAGGAACTGATGGCCACCACCTCCGAAACCCGCATGTCGGCGTGGGTGCTGGGCCTGCTGCCGCCGATCTGCGCGGTGCTGATGGCCATCGCCAGCCCCGACTTCTTCCAGCCCGTCATCCACGAGCCGCTCGGCCACAAGCTGCTGCTCGGTGCACTGGTACTGGAGGCCGCGGGTGGGTTCCTGCTGTACCGGCTGGCCAAATCGATATGACACGGGGGCATCCATGACCAGCACCGGCTACTGGATTGCGGCCCTGTTGCTGCTGGCGGCGGGGCTGGCCCTGCTCGGCATCCGCTGGTTCATCCTCGGCGGGCACCAGCAGCTTACCGAAGCGGCCCTGCAGTCGGCCCTGCGTCCGCGCGACAGCGCCGCCGCCACCGGCGCGCCGGCCGCAGCGCCGAGTGCACGCCAGCATGGCCTCGCATGGCTGACCGCGTTCGGCCAGCGCTTCAGTGGCAGCCGCATCGAGAAGGCACTGCTGGCGCCGGAGGATCGCCTGCTGCTGGACCAGGCCGGCTGGCACACCAGCACCGGCACTGCGATCTTCCTCGGCCTGCGGCTGGTCCTGGCTGTGGTGTCGCTGGTCGTGGCACTCACCTTCAGCGACAGCACCGGTTTCAACCGCGTGATGCTGATGCTGGCCGCACTGGCCTTCGGCATCCTGCTGCCCAAGTTCGCGCTGCGCGCCTGGGCGACGCGCCTGCGCAGGCGCGTATCGGCCGAACTGCCGCTGCTGATCGACCTGCTGCGCCTGCTGCAGGGCGTGGGCTTCAGCATGGACCAGAGCCTGCAGACCCTCGGCGACAAGCTGCGCAACGCGATCCCGGTGCTGGGCCGCGAGATCCACCAGGCCAACATCGCCTACATGCACGGCCGCACCCGCCAGCAGTCGCTGCGCCGGTTGAGCGAGTCGTTCGACGACGAAGACCTGCGCAGCCTGGTCCAGTTGATCATGCAGGTGCATGAACACGGCGGCGCGGTGCAGGAACCGCTGCGGCAGTTCAGCGTGCGTCTGCGCGAACAGCGGCGCAGTTCACTGAAGGAAAAAGTCGGCAAGCTCTCGGTGAAGATGACCGTGGTGATGATGCTGACGTTGTTGCCGGCCTTGATGCTGGTGCTGGCCGGTCCGGCCATCATCGCCCTGGCCACCGCCTTGACCAGGATCGGGTAAAGACCATGCCAAGCCCCATGTTGCCCCGCCTCGGCACTGTCGTACTGCTGGCCACACTGTGCGCGGCCTGCGCCTCCACGCGGCCGGCGTCGTACCGCCAGGACCCGATCGCCCAGGCCTCGCCGGAGGTGCCGCCGCAGGAGGATCGCGTGCTGTACCTGGACCTGATCGCCAAAATGCAGAAGCAGGGCGCGTTCTACGCCTCGCTGGCGCATGTGGATGCCTACCGGCAACGCTACGGCGACAACCCGGCGCTGCGGCGGCTGCATGCTGACGCCCTCCGCGAAACCGGGCAGCGCGATGCCGCGCTCGCCGCCTACACCGGATTGACCACGGGCCCGCAGGCCGCAGCCGCCTGGCACGGCATCGGCCTGATTGCCGCGCGCAGCGACGACGACGCCCGTGCCGAGACCGCGCTGGCCCGTGCGGTGCAGCTGCAACCGCTCAATACCGATTACCTCGGCGACCTCGGATTTGCACGGCTGCGTGCCGGGCACTGGGACCAGGCGCAGGCGCCGTTGGCGATGGCCGCCGAGCTGGCGCCCGGCAACGTCAAGGCCAATGCCAACCTGGCGGTCTGGGCACTGCTGAGCGGCCAGCACGGGACCGCCGAGCGGATCATCCGCGACGCCCGCCTGCCCGATGGCGCACGCGAGGAAATCCAGCGCCTGGCCCAGCAGCTGCGCCAGCGCGCGGCATCACGCACTGCGGCCGCGGCTGCGCCGGCCCGTGTCGCGCCCGCGATCGCGCCAGCGCGCGAGCGCAGCACCCGCCTGGCCGGCGACGCCAACCGCCCGTCTGCCAGCGGTGATGCCCGCCTGGCGCCTTCCATGCTGGAGCGCTTCAGCGCCACCGATACCACCACGGGGACCACACCATGAACGAGCACGTCATGACCCGGATCGCATTCGCACCCGCGCTGCGCGCGTTGACCGGCCTTGGGGTGGCGGCAGCGCTGCTGCTGGCAGTGGACGCCCGTGCCCAGCAGCCCCCGTTGACCGGCAGGATGCTCGCCGAGCCGCCCCTGCCGACGCCGACGCCGCCCGCGCGCGCACCTGCGCCTGGGGTGCCGGCTCCGGACAACGACGCGGGTTGGCAACCGCCGCGTGCGCCGGCATCTGCGGCGCCGGCACCGACCCGGATCGGCGACACCACGCGCGCGCTGCTGCAGCTCCAGGCCGCCGGCACGAGCGCCGGCACGCGGCTGCCGATCCTCGGCGACCAGGCGGCCGCCAGCTACGCGCGCTACCTCAAAAGCTTCGAGCACGAGATTCCCGAGTACATGAAGACCAACGTGCGCAAGGATGTTTCCGGGTCCAACGACGGAGGCTGATGCCATGAACGTACCTGGCCCTGCCGGGGCGCCCCGCCCGGCCCCCCGTGTGCTGCGCATGCAGCAGCGCGGCGGCATGTCGGTGACGATGATGCTGGTGATGCTGGGCCTGGTGATGATGCTGGGCCTGGTGGAGATCGGCTTCCTGTACTGGGCCAAGCGAGATGCACAGAAGGTGGCCGACCTGGCCGCGCTCGCCGGGGCGCAGCGGCTGGAACTGTGCGCGGCCAACCAGGCCGACAACAGCGCGGCGCGCGGCAACGCGATCACCGCCAATCGCTTCCCCGGCACGGTGCAGGTGCAGTGCGGCAACTGGAATCCGGCCAACCCCGCCGCCGATCACTTCACCACCACGCTCGGCCCGCAGGCGCCGTTGAATGCAGTGCGCGTACAGGCGCAGCGTTCGGTACTGCCGTTCTTCGGCCAGAACACCACCCTGCCCACGCTGCAGGTCCAGGCCGTTGCCATGCGCGCCCAGCCCACCGCCGTGTTCAGCGTCGGCTCGCAGCTGCTGCGGGTCAACGGCAACACCCCGCTCGGCAATGTGCTGCGGCTGGTGGGCGTGGACCTGGACCGCACCACCCTGCTCGGCTACGACGGCCTGGCCCAGGCGCACATCACCCCCGGCGGCCTGCTGCAGGCGCTCGGCATCGAGGTCGCCGCCGACATCGGCATCGCCGAGTTCAACCGGCTGCTGGCCGCCAACCGCATCTCGCTGGGCCAGCTGCTGGATGCCACCGCGACGGTACTGGCACAGAGCGGCGTGGCCAACGTCGACCTGCGCGCACTCAAAGATGCGCTGGCCACGCAGATCAACATCGACCAGGCCAACCTGCAGCTTGGCTCCAACGATGCCGGCAGCGGCCTGTTCGCACGCATCGTGGCCCCCGAAGGCCCGGCCTCCAGTGCACTGCGTGCCGACGTCAATGTGATGGACCTGCTCACCACCGGCATCAGCATCGCCAACGGCGGGCGCGGGGTCGACGTGGACAACCTCAGCGTGCTCGGCCTGGTCAACGCCAAGGCGGCCATCATCGAACCGCCGTCCATCGCCATCGGCGGCGTGGGCACGCGCGCATACAACGCGCAGGTGCGTTTGAACGTCGATGTGGACAGCAATAATCTGGTGGGACTCGGCCCGATCCTGTCCACCCTCGGCGTTCGCCTGCATCTGCCGATCTACGCCGATGTCACCAACGCAATGGGCACGTTGACCGCACTGCAGTGCGGTGCCCAGCCCCCCACGGCCACCATCAACGTCGAGTCCTCCGTGCTGCGCGCCTGCGTGGGCAGGGTTGACCCGGCCAACCGGTTCTCCACCCGCAACGTGTGCGAAACCACGCTGGAGAACGAACAGATGCTGACCCTGCTTGGCGCCACCCTGGTCAACGACAAGATCCGCCTCAACGGACTCACCCATGCCGAAAGCGTCACCCTCGCCGCCGGCGAAACCGCCTCGACCCGCATCAACGCCGCCCTGCTCGGCGATACAGTCGCCGCACTGGTCAACGAACTGCTGCGCGTGCTGGGCAACGTGCTCAATCCCGCACCGAAAGGTCTCGGCACGGCTGAAACCGCCAACCGTCTGGCCGAGCAGTACCTCAAGGCCGCCAATCCGGATCCGGGAAAAAAGTACGACGTGCACGCCACCATCGACCTGCTGAAGAACGGTGCGCCTGCACGCGGTATCGAGCCGATCGGCACCTGGAACATCCCCAAGGGCGTGCCGTATCCCTGCGGCCTGATCACATGTTTCCGCGACGGCACAGTCTGGGAAGGCTATGAGGCCGCGGTCACCGGCAACGGACAGGGCCTGCTCGGTGGCGTGCTCGGCACGCTGCTCGGGGGCCTGGTGATCAACCGCTGCAACAGCCTGCTCACCGGTCTGCTGGCCTACAACGCCTGTGTCAAAGGCAACCTCGCGTCCTACCTGCAGACCGCCGAGGAAGGCGTGCTCGACAGTTTCCAGGGCAGCGGCAGCGTGGTCGACCCGTCCACCGACACGGTGGCGTGCAGCGGGCTGCTGTGCCTGGGCCTGAAACCGGTGCTGGACCTGCTCAAGCCGATCCTCAACGGCGTCGGTACCCTGCTCACCCAGACCCTGGCGCAGGTGCTCGGGCTGGAACTGGGACGGACCGACGTGCACCTGCAGTCGATCAACTGCAGCCCCGCGCAGCTGGTCTACTGAGCCGCTCCCGCCCGCGCGCAGGGGGCGTGCGGACCCCGCCCCGCTGCATGCTAGACTGCCGCGGGGACTTCACATCACCGTTGAATCCATTCGTGGATGGCCTGAATATGCGAGAGAGAAAAGGGGTTGATTCCGCCACCAGGCGTACGCTCGCCGGTGGGATGCTGTTGCTGCTGATCACGGCTGCACCGCAGGTGCTGGCCGCGCGGGCGCCGCGCGCCGAAGCGCCTGTCGAACCCGCGCAGCGCCCGGTACCCACGGTGCGCAACAGCGTGGACGAACTGCGGCAACTGGTGGACTCGCGCCAGCTGACCGAGCTGCGCACCACTTACAACGGCAGCTACGGCGCGAGCCTGCTGTTCAACACCAGCACGCTGAACTATTACGTGGCGCTGTTCCACGAAAAAGAGTTCTGGCGGGTGATCAAGACCGATTCGGTGGACAACGCAGAGAAGGTCTACCGCACGTTCGTGCAGCAGACCGAAGAGCTGGCCCAGGTGTATATCGACACCACGCGTCTGCAGGCCGGCAAGCGCTACACCGAGAATCTGGTGGCCTACAACGCCCAGCGCCTGCAGAGCCTGCAGCAGGAAGCCGAGCTGCAACGCCAGCAGTCGCTGCAGGTCAGCGCATCGCTGCAGGAAGCCAAGCAGCAGGCGGTCAGCCTGAGCACCGATCTGCGCAGCACGCACAGCGAGCTGGACGCGCTGAACCAGCGCATCCAGCTGCTGCAGGCCCAGCAGGGCAATCCCGAGCTGTCGCTGCCCACGCCGGAGGCAGCACCGGTTCCGGCACCTGCCCCGTCAGGCCAGTCGGGCACCCCGTAACACCTGCGGGCCGCGCGCTCCCTGCCTGCCAGGGAGCGTTGCTCGAACAGTGCGCACCGTGCGCTATGCTGATCTCCGATCACTGTTCGATCGTACGCAAGGAATGCCGATGCCTTTCCCGCCGCTGCGACCCGTAGTGGGCCTGGTGCTGTCCCTGCTCGTCACCGTCACCGCCGTGGCTGCGCCGCCACTGACGGCCGCGCAGTCCGATCCGGTCGCGCTCGGCTGGATGCAGGGTGCACCACCACCGGAAGACAAACGCATCCGCTACACGGACGAGGACTACTTCGCCTTCCCCAAGCTGCGCTGGACGGTCTGCCATTTCCGCCAGTTGATGCCCACCGTGGGCGTCAGCCGCGGCGAAGGCGCCGCACGCCCGATGACGCGCCGCCTCGACAGCGCGCTGGACGCCGTGACATTCACCCCGCTGGGGGCCACCGCGCCGATGCGCTGGGCAGACGCGCTGGATGCCACCTACACCGACGGCATCGTGGTGCTGCACGACGGCGTCGTCGTCTATGAGCGCTACAGCGGCTGCCTGGATGCCGAGGGGCAGCACGGCGCCATGTCCGTCACCAAATCGATGACCGGCCTGCTCGGTGAGATCCTGGTCGCCGACGGCACCCTGGACGAGAACGCCCGCGTGGATGCCATCGTGCCCGAGCTGCACGGCAGTGGCTTCGGCGATGCCACGGTCAAGCAGATCCTGGAGATGACCACTGGCCTGCGCTACAGCGAGGACTATGCCGATCCCGACGCCGACGTGTGGCAGTACGCGGCGGCCGGCAGCACCCTGCCGCACCCGCCGGGCTACCGCGGCCCCACCAGCTACTACGATTATCTGCGAACCGTACGCCCGCAAGGCGCGCATGGCGAGACCTTCGGCTATCGCACGGTCAATACCGACGTGCTGGGCTGGATCATCGCCCGTCGTTCGGGCCAGTCGGTGGCCCAACTGCTCGAGTCCCGCGTGTGGCGTCCGTTGGGTGCCAGCCAGGACGCCTATTTCACCGTGGACTCCAGCGGCACGCCGTACGCCGGGGGCGGTTTCAACGCCGGTCTGCTCGACCTCGCCCGGGTCGGGCAACTGCTGCTTGACGACGGACGCATCGACGGGCGCCAGGTGATTCCGGCGGCGGCCATTGCGCGCATCCGCGCCGGTGGCGACAAAGCGGCCTTCGCCCGCGCCGGGTATGCCCAGCTGCCCGGCTGGAGCTACCGCGGCATGTGGTGGATCACCCACAACCCGCACGGCGCTTACATGGCACGCGGCGTGCACGGCCAGGCGCTGTACGTGGACCCCACCGCGCGCGTGGTGATCGCCCGGTTCGCCTCGCATCCCACCGCCAGCAACAGCGCCAACGATCCCATCACCCTGCCCGCGTTCGACGCCATCGCACGCGCTCTGATGGTCACGCCCTGACAGGACACTCGGTCGCCCCTCCCCACCTCGCATCACGTGCGACGGATGCGGAGTGTCGGCGTCTGCCCGATGTGGGTGCCGGCCGCACTGCGCGACGGAACCGCAGCCTGCATTTCCGACGCGCCGGTGGCCTGGCGGCCGGGTGAATGCCATCGTTCACGCCATAGGACGGTCAGGCCATAATCTGACTACTACCGCCCCTATCGTTCCACCAATATTGTGATCTCCAACAGAAATCGCCCGGCACGCCCGGGATGGAGATCCCCATGAAGAAGGTTCTTGGCGTCTACAGCGCCCCCCGCCCGCACTGGGTCGGCGATGGCTTCCCGGCCCGCTCGCTGTTTTCCTACACCACGCACGGCCAGCACCTGAGCCCCTTCCTGTTGCTGGATTACGCCGGCCCGTACCGGTTCGAGCCCACCGACCAGCGCCGCGGCGTGGGGCAGCATCCGCACCGCGGTTTCGAAACGGTCACCATCGTCTACGAGGGCGAGTTGGAGCACCACGATTCCACCGGTGCCGGTGGCCATATCGGCGCCGGCGATGTGCAGTGGATGACCGCAGGCGCAGGCATCCTGCACGAGGAGTACCACGCCTCGTCGTTCGCACGCAGCGGCGGCACGCTGGACATGGTGCAGCTGTGGGTGAATCTGCCGGCGGCCGACAAGATGGCGACGCCGGGCTACCAGACTCTGCTCGACCGCGACATTCCACGGATTGCCCTGCCCGACGGGGCCGGCACCGTGCGGGTGATCGCCGGCAGCTTCGAGGGCCACGCCGGCCCCGCCCGGACCTTCACGCCGATGGATGTCTGGGACCTGCGCCTCAAGCAGGGTCATCAGACGTTGCTGGAGGTCGCTGCCGGTCGCACCCTGGCGCTGGTGGTCCTCAAGGGCAGCGTGACCGTCAACGACCAGCAGGTCGCACATGAGGCCCAGCTGGTCATCCTCGATCGCGACGGTCGAGGTGTCTCGATCGTGGCCGATACGGACGCCACCGTGCTGCTACTCAGTGGCGAACCGATCAACGAGCCGATCGTTGGGCACGGGCCGTTCGTGATGAACACCGACGCCGAGATCGCCCAGGCGATGCGCGACTTCAACAGCGGGCGCTTCGGCCGCATGGCCGCCACCCCGCACTGACCCCTGCGGCCGTGCGCTCTGCATGGCCGCGCCCCTCAGCGCAGGCCTGCCGCCCGCGTTGCCAACGCGTCATCCCCCAGGAGCCCCATCATGGCCAGTGAACCGATCCGCGATCCCGCCAGCGACACGCTGCTCACGCCGCAGAATGCCGCCTTCGTCATCATCGACTACCAACCGGTCCAGGTGAACTCCATCGCCTCGATGGACCGCCAGTTGCTGGTCAACAACATTGTCGGCACCGCAACGGCCGCCGTGGCCTACGGACTGCCGATCGTGCACTCCACGGTCAATGTCCAGACCGGGCTGAACAAGCCGCCGATCCCGCAACTGCGCAAGGTACTCGAGGGTTACCCCACCTACGACCGTACCACCATCAATTCGTGGGAAGACGTGGCGTTCCGCCAGGCGGTCCAAGCCACCGGCCGGCGCAAGCTGATCATGACCGCACTGTGGACCGAAGCCTGCCTGACCTTCCCTGCGCTGGATGCGCTGCGCGAAGGCTACGAGGTCTACGTGGTCGTCGATGCCGTCGGCGGCACCTCGCTGGCCGCGCATGATGCCGCGTTGCGCCGCATCGAGCAGGCCGGTGGTGTGCTGATCAGTGTGACGCAGCTGTTCTGCGAGCTTCAGCGCGACTGGAACCGCAGCGACACGGTACCGGCCTTCATCGATCTGTTCATCCGGACCGGCGGCACGGCCGGCATCCAGTTCGCTTACGACCGCACCCCGTAAGCCGGTTCCCCAACAGGTGAATGTGCAGGCGCGGACTTGGCAGGACTCCGCGCCTGCGGCACGATTGAGCATCGACGAACACAGGGAACAGATTCGACGATGCCCGGGGAGCCCGTACTGCGCCTGCCCCTGCAGGCGACTCTGCTGTCGCTTGCGTTCCTGCTGGCGGGTTCACTGTGGCAGTGGTACCCGCCGTGGATGCCGCTGTCGGCCGATACGGCCCCCCTGCCGGCACCGCTCTGGACAGGCCGCACCCTGGCGTTTGTCGAGCGCGCTGCCGAACCGCTGCTGCTGACCTGGCTGATCGGCGTGGTGCTGACCCACGCCCTCGGCCTCCACGACCTGCATCACCGCTGGCGTGCCGGCCTGGTGTTCGTCGGCCTGCTGATTGCAGGGCATGCCGCCGGCCTGGCCCTCTCCGGGCTGCTGCAGCCGCTGGGTCCGCTAGCCCCGGTGCTGGTACACGGCGCCGAACTGCTTGGCTGGGCCGGCCTGCTGACCATTGCCATGTTTGCCGCGGTACAGGCCGGCCACCCGGCCCGTACCACCCGGCCAGCGGATGTCCGCACCGGCGTGGTGGCGGTGTTCGGGCCCTCCTGCCTGCTGGCGATGTGGAGCGGCTGGACATTCCTGCTGGCAAGCCTGATGGATCTTCCGCTGATTTCGTATGTGCCCGCGCAGGTGCCGCTGCCGATCCGTATCGCGATGCCGATGCTGCTGGTGGCTATCGCCGTGGTCGGCACGCGCGGCGTGTGGGACGGGCTGGCCGGCCTAGTGTCCCCGGTGCCGCCCGCGCGCAGCGCGGCCGCGGCCCTGCTGGCGTGCACGGCCGCGCTCGCCCTGCTCACGCCGCTGGCCGGACTCGTCGCTCTGGTCGCCGCCACCGCCGAACGGCCGTGGCTGAATCTGGTGACCGCCGCTGCCGTCATCGCGCTGTCGCTGCTGGTGCAGTACCTGCTCGCACGTTGGCTGGCGCGCCCACTGCTGCTCGCGCGCAGGACGCCGCGCCCCCAGCCGCGCGCCCGCGCGCGCGCCTGATCGTTCTCGCAGCTGCAACCCCGCACCCCGCCTCACCGGCACGCCTCGAACACCGCATCGTCCAGGCGCCGGGACAGCGCCAGGTCGCGCGTCAGCCCCGCCGCGCGATACGCCGCTTCGCGCCGCTGCCGGGCCGCAGCGCAGGCCTGCGGATCGCGATGCACGGAGATCAGATGGCCGCGCACCCCCGGCGCTTCCGGGGCGCGACCACGGCGGGCGGCAGGCATCGCTTGCCGGCCACGTCGCGCGGCAGCGTCACGTTTCAGCTCCCGTCGCAGCGCTTCCACATAGGCGGCGTAGTAACGCACCGGGCGGTGCTGTACCGCACTCCAGGTCTGCTCGGTGCGGCCCTCCGGGCACGCCGCCGACTGATACCGCGCCTGCCCGGCGGACACGCATTTGTACACCGTCTGGGGATGCGCGGGCATGCAGGCCAGCCACACAAGTACGCTCCAGATCATCCTGTTCATTCGCCCCACGCTCCCCTGTTTCATCGTGCCGGCAGCATCGCCGAGGGGGGCTTGATAAGGTGCCGACGTGCGTCGCAACCGTACAACGCCGCGCTGTTCCCCTACGTCACAGCGCGCACAAAAAGGCCCGGCAGTGCCGGGCCTCCAGGGATGACGCGATGTGCTGCATTACAGGAAGCGGTAGTCGAACTCCAGCCACAACTGGCGGCCGTACGGGTCGTAGTTGCCCACCGGATAGAACGGCCAGCCACCGCCATTGCGGTCCGCCGGCGGGCGGCTGTCGCGCAGGTTGTTGACGATCAAGCCCAGCGTGGCGTTGTCGTTGAGCCGGCGGTACAGACTGGCGTTGTAGGTCATGTACGGCGCGATGCGGCCACTGCCGTCGGTCTTCGGCAACGAGCCGTAGCGCATCCCGTACAGCGTCGCGGTCCAGTCGTTGATCGCCCAGGTCACGCTGCCGTTGATGCGGCTGCGCCACTGGTAGGAATCCAGCGAATTGCGCTGGTCCTGGATGGCATCCCCGTCGAACTGCCGGTAGTCGTGGTCGATCACCAGTGAGTACGCAAGGCGGCTGGAGAAGCGCCCGTAGCGCCCGGCGTCCCAGCGCAGGTTGGCCTTCAGGTCCACGCCGCGCACCGATTCGGCGGCCGCATTGATCGGATTGATCAGCACGCGCACCACCTGGTTGGGCTGCACGGCGGCGTCGGCCGGGTTGCGGATCACCCGGCGCAACGCGTCCTGGCATTGCGCCGAGGCGATGTCGCGGGCGTCGCCGCCGACGGTCTGGCCCAGCCGGCAGTCGGCCTCGTCCTTGAGGATGCGGGTCGAATCCAGGTTGGTGACTTCGTCCTCGATGCGGATGTCGTAATAGTCGACGGTGACATCCAGGTTGGCCGACGGCGACCACACCGCGCCCAGCCCGTAGGAGCGTGCCGTTTCCGGCTGCAGCTGCGGGTTGGCACCACTGGTGTAGTCGATCGCCAGCCCGCTGTAGTCGCAGTCGTCGTAGGCCTGTCCCGCAGTACGGCACCGCCAGTAGTCGGTCATGCCCGGGTTGTAGCCGCGCGTCTCGGTGGCGAACACGTAGTTCATGTCGGGCGCACGGAAGCTGCTGGCCGCACTGGCGCGCAGCAGCAGCGTATCGACCGGGCGGAATTCCAGACCGGCGCTCCATGTGGCCTTGCCGATGTGGTCGCCAGCGGCGCGGTACTGGTCGTACCGGCCGGCCACAGTGGCGGTCAGACGCTCCAGGAGCGGCAGCTGCAGCTCCACGCCGGCCGCGTAACGGTCGCGCTCACCGCCAGCGGGAATACCGGCGCTGGTGTTCCAGAATTCACCGGTCGCCAGGCGCGGATCGGGACGGTTGCGGTAGCCCTGGCTGCCTGCTTCGACCACCGCCGCCAGCGCGGCCCGGCCACCGGGCAGGGCGAACAGTTCGCCGTTGACACTGACGCTGGCGGTCTGCAGCCAGGCCGCATTGCGGCTTTCCTGGGTATCCGACAGCCCGTCGTACTCCGTGGGCGACAGCGGGCGGTACAGGCGCGTCGGGTCCGGTGCGTACACGTCCACGCCGTTGCGCGTGCCAAGCTTCGGCCCGAGCAGATAGGCGTTGATGCCGGCCAGCAGTACCGGGCGGCGCGTGCGGTTCTCGTAGCGCGAGCGGCTGTAGGCCGCTTCATAGTCCCAGTCCGAGCTGCCAAGGCTGCCGCGCGCGCCCACGTTGAATGACCACGACTGTTCCAGGAAGCGGTTGGCATTGCTCTGCACGCCGCCGATTTCTTCCGGCGCGAAGCGTCGGTACCAGGTTTCCAACTGACCGCTGTTCTGGTTGTAGAAGTAATTGCGCGAGGACGTCCAGGTCGGCGCACGGGTATTGTTGTAAATGCGTGCGGTACCGATGGCGGCGTCCGCGAACAGTTCCTGGCGGTCGTTCAGGCGCCAGGTCAGCGCGCTGTAGGCGTCGATGTTGCGTTTCTCGGTCTGCACGGTCCAGAACGTGGCGGCCGCGTCGTTGCTGCCGCAGTAGGCGCCCTGCCGTGGATTCTGCGCGCGGAACACGCTGCCACCGTAGAGGCCGCTGGTCGCATCGCAGCCATCCAGGCCCGGATCGATGTAGTTGCCGCTGCCCGCATTGCGGCGATACGCCACCGCGGTCGGCAGCGGTGCAACGCCGCGCGGATCGTCGGTCAACGAATCCATGAAGTCGCGTTGCGACCCGTAGATCGCCTTGCGGTTGCCAAGCTCGAGACCGAAGATCGCGTCCCACTGGTCGCCCGAGCCACCACCGACCGCCTGCACGCGCTGGTTGTCGCCGCCGCCCTGCTCGGTGGTGCCGGCGCGCACGTTGATGCCCACGCCATCGTAGTGGCGTTTGAGGATGATGTTGACCACGCCGGCGATCGCATCCGAGCCGTACACCGCCGAGGCACCGCCGGCGAGGATTTCGATCCGGTCGATCAGGGCGCTGGGAATGTTGGCCAGGTTGACCACGTTCACCGATCCCTCGTAGGCCAGCGGGTAGTCCGACTGCCGCCGCCCGTTGACCAGGACCAGCGTGCGGTTCGGGCCAAGTCCGCGCAGGTTGATGGTGTTGGCCGCCGGGGTGAAGGTGTTGCCGAAGTCCTCACCCTGCACGTTGCCGGTGTTCTCGGTCAGCGCGCTCAGGGCCTCGAACGCGCTGCGGTAACCCTGCGCCTCGATCTGCTCCTGGGTGATCACCGTCACCGGCGACGGCCCCTCCACACTGGCACGGGGGATGCGCGATCCGGTGACTTTGACGGCGTCGAGCTGGGTAGGTGCCGTGTCCTGGGCAGCGGCGGCCAGCGGCGCCAGTCCGAGCAGGGGCAACAACGACAGGGCCAGGGGATGCGGACGCAACGAACGGTGGAGCAGAGACATGCAGGTTCCAGGGTGGGGAAACGGAGCGCCGGCGCGCGCGATGCAAGGGATGCGGGCCAGGAGGGGCGCCAGTCTGCTGAATGGGGGCCTGCGGGTGAAATGACCGACCGGGATATGCATATCGGGTTTCCGACTAAGCGCAACGCGCGGTCATCGCCAGCGGCTACACTGCGCGCCATTGCCTGCTGGAGCCTGCCATGAGCGCCCCCGATACCCCGCTGGTCTTCTACGTCAAGCTCCAGGTCAAGCCCGAACGGGTGCAGGACTGGCTCGACGCGCTGCACACGCTGGTGGACCGCATGGCGGACGAGCCGGCGTTCGTGTCCTGCGACCTGCACCGCGATGCCCAGGACCCCACCCTGTTCACCCTGTACGAACGCTGGAACGAGCCCTCCGTGGAGGACTTCCTGGCGCACCAGTCGACCGACTACCGCGCCGCCTACGACGCGCTGCTCCCCGAGCTGCTGCAACGCCCTCGCGAGCCGCAGGTGCTGGAACTGCTGCAGAGCTGGCACTGAGCCCATGCGCTTCATCGAGACCTTCTCGCTCTACCCGTTCCTGGACACGGTGGTCAGCCTGGTGGCGGCGTTCGTGCTGGGCACCCTGATCGGCGCCGAACGCCAGTACCGCCAGCGCACCGCCGGGCTGCGCACCAATGTGCTGGTGGCCGTCGGCGCGGCCGCCTTCGTCGACCTGGGCATGCGCATTGCCGGCTCCACCGAAGCGGTCCGGGTGATCTCCTACGTGGTGTCCGGCGTCGGCTTCCTCGGCGCGGGCGTGATCATGAAGGAAGGCATGAACGTGCGCGGGCTCAACACTGCGGCCACGTTGTGGTGTTCGGCGGCGGTAGGCTGCTGCACCGGCGCCGACATGCTCGCCGAGGGGGTGCTGCTGACCGCCCTGGTCATTGCCGGCAATACCCTGCTGCGCCCGCTCGTGAACTCAATCAACCGCATCCCGATCAACGAGGCCGCTTCGGAGGCCACGTATGAGGTGCGGCTGAGCGCCGATCCGATCGCCACGCCGGTTGTCCGCGAGCGCCTGGTGGAGCTGCTGGAAGCGGCGCAGTACCCGGTGGGCGATGTGCAGGTGGTCGAACACGGCGATGCGCCCGTGGAGATCGTCGCGATCCTGGTCAGTACTGCCGTGGCGGCCCATGAGCTCGATGCCGTCGTCGCCCGACTGCAGCACGAACCGGGGGTGCTGCATGCCACCTGGGAAGTCAGCACCCGCGACTGACCCCGCCCCCCAAACGCGGACGGCGGCCCGCAGGCCGCCGTCCGGTGTACTGCGCGACGCCGATCAGGCAGCGGCGGGCAGCGGCACTGCGCTCTGGCGCTGCACCAGTGCATTGAAGCGCGCCAGCGAGCTCAGGTGGTGGTGCACCAGCGCCAGCCAGCCGTTGCGGTGCCAGGCCACAACCAGCGCGTCCGGCAGCTTGGAGAACTTCTCCACATCCACCACGCGGAAGCCGTTGATCGACATCTGCGCACCGTTGGACAGGGTCACGTCGATGCTGCGGTCCACCAGCAGGCCCTGCTCGATCAACGCCGCGCTGAACTGACGGGTCAGCTCGTGCTCACGGGTGAAGTCGCCGCAGAAGCGCATTGCCGCGTTGACCAGTTCGGTCGGCTCGCCATTCTCGAACAGCGGCTGGCCCTCGTCGGAATCGCCCTGGTTGACCTGCTCGGCTTCGGCATCCAGACCCAGCACGTAGTTCTGCGGGTCGTCGGTCTGGATGAAAACGAACGGGTAGCGGCGCACGTAGGCCGGCACGTAATGATCGGCGGCCCAGTAGCCATCGGTCACGAACAGGTTGTCCTTGGCCAGGCCAACGGCTGCCAGGGGCACGGCTTCCTTGCCGGTGAACAGGATCGGGTAGAACTGGGCGATCGAGCCGAACTCGCCCACCACCACCGGCAGCGAGTTGGTGCCGGCGGCGAAGCTGGCCGATTCGGTGCGCAGGCGCCAGTTGGCATGCGCTTCAGCGCTCAGCGGCACGGTCTGGCGGTAGAACAGCGGACCGGTCGGCGCGGCCGCAGCGGCCGGGGTATTCGTTTCAGCAGTCATGGAATGAGTCATTGACGACGCGCCAGTCGGCCCGGGCGCGAAAGCGGGCACCGCATTGATCGGCCACTATAGCGTGGCTTTGCGATGATTTCCGCCTACAGTTCGGTGAATTCGCTGCAGTCCGGCAGGGCCGGTTCGGCCACGTAGCGGCCCGAATCGAAGCGCAGGGTCCGCTCGAAACTGCAGTCCGGATCGCGCGCGGTGCGCAGGTCGCGGTCACTCAGCGCGCCCCTGGCCAGCGAATCGCGGCTGCGCGAGGCGAATGCCGGGAAACGGGTGGCGGTGCTGGCATAGCGCAGCAGTGGCATGCCACGGCCCTGCGGCAGCAGCGACAGGGTGGCGCTGAAGCGGTATTCGTCGTGGCAGGCGCCCTTGCGCAGGGCGGCATCCTGCTCGCCGTAGCAGGCACGGATGCTGGCCTGCCCCGCCACCGGAAGCGACAGCACGCTGCTGGTCTCCGCCCCTTCGTCAGTGTGATAGATCGTCTCCAGCAGCAGCGTGCTGCTGGAGGCACCGCCTCCCGAATAGCCGGTCGTCCGCTCCACGATGACGCCCACCACCACGTTCTCGAACGCGGCCTGCGCCGGATCGGTGGGTGCGCTGGGTGCGCCCAGGCCGGGCGCAAGGCGAAGGAGGTAGGGCCAGACCTGGAACCGGCCGTCGCGTTCGGGGCCGGTGTAGCCCACATGGCGGTCGCGCGGCTCGGGCTCGCCCGGCACGAACTCCTGCACCTGCAGAGAGGGTCTGGGATTGTTGCGGCTGGCGATCAGGCGTGCGCACCAGGCGCGGTCGGCGGTGCAGTACAGCGGCGATACCGCCTGCGCCATGTCGGGATCGCCCCCTTCCAGCGTCGGCGGTGGCGCGGTGCCGGGCTGCTCGATCAACGACTCGAGCCGGTTGCCGGCGGCATCATGGGTATCGGCCGCAAGGGCCACCCACGGCACGGCCAACAGGAAAACGGCGCAGAGGGCGCGCGGCGCCGGCAGCAGGTATGCGGAGGTATCGGTCATGGCGGGGTCCTTGCTCTGGTCAGTCCGTGCACGCGGCGGCGCCGGCAGCAATGATAGACAGTGGGGTGCCAGGATGCCCGCGCGCAGGCAATCGACGTGGATGTGCGGCTGAGCGGCGAATCGAGCGCCAGGCTGCCGACCTCGCGCGACGCGTGGACCGTCCCGCCTGTGGCGCGGCAGCGGTCGCGGTATGCTCAGCCCCCCCTGCCCGGAACCGAGCGCATGCTGCATCACCTGTCCCTTGGCGTGCGCGATCTGCCGCGTGCCGGCCGCTTCTACGACGCTACGCTCGGCGCGCTCGGCTATCGCCGCGTGTTCGACGGCCCGGAATCGATCGGTTACGGTCTGGTCGACGATCAGGACCTGCTGCTGCTCAACCTGACGCCCGACGCGACGCCGCCCGGCGATGGCTTCCATCTCGCGTTCGCGGCGCCATCGGAGCCGGCGGTGCAGGCCTTCCATGCTGCCGGGATGGCGGCCGGCGGCACCGACAACGGTGGCCCCGGGCTGCGACCGGACTACGGCGACACCTACTATGCGGCCTTCCTGGTCGATCCGGACGGCCACCGCGTCGAAGCGGTGCATCGCGGCCACAGCGACTGACCTCGCCCCCCGGCGCGGCCTGCAGCGGTCACGCCGGCTCGGTCTGCTCCTGCGGCGCGGTTGCGCCTTCCACCACTTCGCCGGGCTTGTACTTGGTGTCGCCGAAATACAGCACCCGCCACTGCGCCAGGTTGCCGATGAACCAGTGCGAGATCGAATCGTGGCCGTAGCCGTCGAAGAACGTCTCCACCGCCTCCGGCAGCAGGGTCTTGTTGTCCCAGGCGTCCAGCATGGTGCGTTCGGCCAGGGTCAACGTCTTGCCGCGCTCGCGCTTGCGTCGTAGCGCCACCATCTTGCCGACCAGCGTATCGGTCTCGCTGGCCAGGCCCTTGCGCTGCTTTTTGACCTCGCCCAGCGCGTCGCTGCGCGCGCTGAGCGCATCGGACGCCCGGTTCCATTCGGCGATCTCCTCGCTGGTCATGCTGGAGGCGGCGTAGTCGTTCCCGTACGGATCGCGCAGCCGCATCTTCTCCCGCCGCAATGTCTTGACCTCCTCCTCAAGCTGCTGCTGCCGCTGTGCCAGGCGCTGCATCGACGGCAGCTTGTCGCCACGCGCCACGCGCACCTTCAACCAGCGGTGCAGCAGCTCCATGTGCGCGGCCTGCACGTCCTCCATGCGCCCGCGCTTGATCCGCACCGCCTGCAGGTAGGCGTTGTAGACCGCCTGCAGTTCCGGATCTGTCTTGTCGAACTCGGCCCGCACCGGCGACGGCAGGCGGGTCAGCGGATTGAGCAGCACCCCGCCAGCCAGCGCGATGTCGTACATCTCGTTGAGCGCAAAGCGGGCAATGCTGTTCTGCCGGCCCTGGTGCTGCGGATCGTAGCCACCGCCCACATCCGAGTGCACGCCCGGGTACCAGATCTCCTGGGTGTTGTCGGGATAGCGCGCATCGTCGCGGGTGGAATCCAGCGGAAACTGGCCTCGCAGCTCATGTGCGGCGGTCATGTGCACCGACTGCACGACCATCGGCGGAATGCGCATGCCCTCGCCCCAACCGTTGTGGCCGTTGCCCGCATTGACCGCCGCATGGACCAGCGACGGCCATACCGACACCACGGTGTCGTACAGGCCGACGAAGCCGATCCGGATCGGTGTCCTGTCGCGATACAGCCAGGTGCCGTCCGGCTGCCGCTTGCACAGCGCAACCAGGTCGCGGACGAAACCGCGCGCCTGCGCCGCCCCGCGGGAGAAGCCGAACACCGCCACGTTGAGGATCACGATACGCATCGACGCCGGCTGCTGCTGGATCTTCATGTCCAGCTCTTCCAGCGCGTAATCGATGCGCTCGCGCCCGCCCTTGCCGATCGCCAGGCCAAGCATGCCGCCGGTATCGCCCACTTCCGGGCAGGGGGTGCCCACGCCGGCAATGTAGGTCGACACCACATTGGGGCGACCATCGATCCGCGCGCTGTACAGTCGCGCGATGTTCGACAACGCCCGTTCGGATTCGCCCTTGGCCAGTTCGGCATCGCGGTTGTTGCCCGTACCGTCGAAGAAAACGGTGAAATGCAGCGCCTGGCTGCAGCCGGTGGTCGCTTCCTCCTTGTCGGGCAGAGAGCAGCTTTGCGCCGCCTGGCGCTGCTGTCGCTCGGCGTCGGTCATCGGGCGGGTGCCCCGCGCCAGCCGCGCGGTGCGTGCGGTGGGGTCGGCGTCGGCCACCGGCTCGGGTGAGCCGGGCTCCAGGTCGACCTGGCCGGGAATGGCGGTTGGGTCTTGGGCCGTCATGGGCGCGCTGCTCCGTCGTTGGCGATGTGGCCCTTGGGCAGCACCTCGCGGCGGGAATCCCAGTAATCCTTCGAGCGGTCGATCAGTTCGGCCTCCACATGGCCGTCCTGGTAGAAATGCAGCAGCAGCGTGCGCGGGTCCGGCGGATACGGCTGCCGCACCGTCACCACCGCCGAACGTGGCTCGCGTGGGCCGGCGGTCTGGTAGGTGTTGGTGGTGAGATCGTAGCGGTCCGACAGCTCCCACTCGACCCGGATCGACAACGGTTTGTCGTGCTTCGGCGCCAGCGGTCCCATCACCGACCCGCCGTTGGTATAGGCCGAGACGCCGCCCATCCACTTGCCGTCCACGCGCACGTCATGCAGGTAGCGGTCACTGTAGTTGAAGGCAAACAAGGTCAGGTACGGTGAGCGCGGCGTCGGTTTGGCCATCGCGCGGGCGCAGCCTGCACTGGCAGCGGCCACGACGATCACGGCCACGACGATCCACAGCAGCGGTTTGTTGCTCAGCATGATGGCTCCACGACGCAGTGGGCGGCGCGATGCGCGCACCCGGTTGACGATTGAATGATGCCCGGTGCGTTCACCAGCTCTCCTCCATCGGCCACACCTCCTCGCCGATCTCCTTTGCATTGCGCCGCCCGTCCGCGAAGTCGCGCAATCGCAGCTGCCAATCCGGATCCTCACCCAGGTCGTCGCCGACCAGCAGCGCCCACGTGCAGACCATCACCACCCGGCGGCTGTCCTCGATGCCGAACGCCGCCGCCACGGCCACCGCGTTGCGCATGAACGCATACCAGTTCGCCGACGGCAGGCGGTCCAGCAGCTCCGGGTCGGTGAGCTGGAAGTGCTCGATCAGCGTGTAGGGATACGACGCGTCGATCAACGCATGCCGCTGCGGCGCGTCAAGCGTCCACGGCACGGTATGCGGATCCTGCATCGGGCAGTGCAGGGCCAGCGTGTCCCACTGGTGGTCGTGCGTCACGTAATGCCAGCGCTCGCCCACCGCCAGGAAGTCATGCCGCTGGGCATCGTTCAGCGCCTGCACCCACCACGGCAGCACGCGGCCGTCGTAGAAGCGCGCGATGAATTCCTTGCCATTCGGATACCGCGCATCCAGGCGGCGCGCCAGCCGCTGGGTCAGTTCGCCGCTCTCCAGCGGCGACTCCAGCAGCGTCAAGGCGCCAAGCGACCGCACACCGTCCTGCAATCGCAGCAGCGCGTCCTGCAGATCCAGCGCCTCCGGCAGCGGCACCAGAAAAACCGAGGTGTCGGCACTGCCGTCGGCCAACAGACCGTCGAACAGCCGCGATGCCGCATAGGGCAGCCGCTTCAGGACTGTCTGGGGCCGCTCGCACTGGGCGCCATCCAGGAGCAGATAGCGCCGGAACGCGGCGTCCAGCGACACTACGGAGGTACTGGGAAACAGAATCGGCAGCATCGCTCAGCCCTTCGGGGTCAGGGGAGCGGCGCGCTGCGCGGCCAGCAGCAGGCATTCCTTGCATACCGACTGCGGGAACACCGGCAACGGGTAGTTGCCGCTGCCGCCGGGCAGGAACGACTTCTTCGCGGCGTGCACCGTGATGGTGCCCGGCGCGGTGAAGGTGATGTTGCCGCCCTCGATGGTCACGCTGGCACCGCCGGCCGTGGCCACATGCACGGTGCGCCCCGCCGCCAGTTCCACCGCGGCCTGCGCGCTTGCCGCGCGCAGCGCGGCCTTGGACTGCACGCGGATGCTGTCGTTCTGCGCCTGCACGTCCAGTTCGCCCAGGCCCGCCACCACACTCAGCGTGCGCGTCTGCGCGCCCTCGCCGGTGCGGGCGGCAGCCAGCATGCCGATCGCCTGGCGGCTGTGCCAGCGCGACTGGCCAAGCACGATGGCTTCGCTGGCCAGGCCGCTGCCCAGCGTCAGTGTCTCGCCCAGACTCCAGTGTATGGACTGGCCGGCGCGATGCAGCACGCCGCCCGGCGCGGCCAGGCCCAGCAGGGGGTCGCCCGTATGCGGCACCCGGCCCTCCCCGGCCGACCCGTCGCGGTCGCCCGCGGCGCCCCGTGCGTCGGCAAAGGCATCGCCAGGTACCGTGGCGCGGGCGCTGCGCAGCACTGCCTCCAGCGGCGCAGCGTCGCCGACCAGCCTGGAATGCTGCGGGCGCCCCACGCCCTCGGCGCTGGCCAGTTTGACCGTCAGGTGCGTGCCGGCGGCCTGCGCGAACGTGGTGCCCAGCGTGTTCAACTGGTTCAACAGCGCAACCGGCGCGGACACGGTGCCGGCCGGCGACGCCGGGCCGGCCGCATACGCGCTCAGCCACAGGCCGGCGCGGCTGCGTACGCTGCCCCAGGCATCGCTGCGCAGTTCGAAGCCTTCGCCACGCAGGCTGCCGCGGAAGTTGTCGGCCTGGTGGATCAGGTGGCCCAGGGTCAGCGCGCTGCTTGCCTGCGTGGTCGCCAGCTGCACGCGCAACTGGCCGTCGCTGTCGTCGAACAGCAGGCGCGAATGCCCCTCGCCGGCCCACTCGCGCGACTGCACGCCCCACAGCGCGCCTGGATGACGGTGTGCGTCGTCGCCGGCAGCAGCGGCGTGCCACACGGGCGCCTGGCCGCCACTGCGATTGCCCTGTGCACTGGCGATCCGGTCGGTCGCCTGTGCATAGGCGCTGGTGTCGCTCTCGGTGGTCTTTCCGGCGGGCGTCGGGGCGACGCCCGCCTCACCCTGTCCGTTGTAGAGGCTGCCCACCACCACGGGCCGATCAATGTCGCCCTCCAGGAAGCCCACCAGAACTTCCTGGCCGACGCGCGGCAGGAACTGGCTGCCCACGCCCGGACCCGCATAGCGCTGCGCCACACGCAGCCACGTACTGTCCTGAGCGGTGCCTGCGTCCCGGCGATCGGCCTGGAAGTGGAAGCGGACCCGGACCCGGCCCAGGGCGTCGGCATGGACCTCCTGCGGTCCCTCGCCACGGGATGCATCACCAACCACCACGGCGGTCTGGTAACCGGGCGCCAGGGGACGTGGATTCAGCCGCGCGCCAGTCTCGTCGAGCAGGATCGGACGCCACACCTGGTCACGCGCTACCGCTGCGAAGGTGGCTGCAAAGCCATGCCGGCGCGCGTCTTCCCAGAGCAAGACAGCGTCGGCATCGGGCTGCACGGCCGGCCCGAGGGCCGCCTCCAGCGCGTCACGGACATCGACCGGCAGGTTGTTGATGCCTGCCAGGCGCAGCGACACCAGCAGCAGCTCCTCGGGCGCATCGCCGGGCAGATCGCGCAGCTGCAGCCACTGGCCGGCGGTGGCGCTGCGCACCGTGCCGCGCCCCTGCCAGTCATTCCAGCGGGCCTCGCTGGCCTGTGCCATCAAGCCCGCGTAGCGGTCCGCTTCGTGCCGATCCACGAATGCGTAGGCACCGCTTGGATCGTAGAGCTCACGCCCGCCGCTCCCGCCGCCTTCCAGCGGCACGCCGGCACCCAGCGAGCGCACGGTGCGGTAATCGTCGCTGTGCAGCGAGAGCGCCTGCGCGCCCAGCTGGCGCCGCTGGCCCAGTGCCTGCACGGCATCGTTCTGCTCGGTGCCATCGGCACGGTGAAAACGGATGCCGCCGCTGCGCGCACTCACCGCGTCCTGTGGCTGCACGCCACTGTCGGCGAACAGCACCAGCGCATGACCACCGTCGTTGCCATCGCCGTCATCGGGCTGCACGCGCCAGCCCAGGCCTTCCTCGGCCAGCAGCCGCTGCACGAAATCAAGATCGCTTTCGCGGTACTGCACGCAGTAGCTGCGCTGACGCGCGCCCTTGAGGAAATCGGCAACCTCCTCGCTCCAGCGCCAGGCCACGTGGCCCTGGTGCGCGGCGAACACACTGTCCACGATCTGCTGCACCGTCTGGTCCTGGAAGACGCGGCTGTGGCGCGTCTGCGCCAGCCAGCAGCTGGCATCGCAGAAGACGATGCGGTAACGCGCCACGCCGCCGTCGGCTCCCAGCAGATGCGCTTCGGTCACCACCCCGGTACGGCTGTGCAGGGCACCATCAGCCAACCGGGTCTGCAGGCTCGCGCGCGCGCCCAACCAGGACTCCAGCGGGAGATCGGCCTGCAGCGACAGGAACGTCACCTCATGGCGAAATCCCTGCGACAGCTGTTCCTGCCCGTGCCACTGCTCCACCACCACATCCGGCGCGGCCGGCAGCGAAAGTTGGTACAGACGCTGCTCACCCGACAACCGGGCCGCCTGCGTCATCAGGTTCCGTATTGCATCCATGGCTCACCTAGTCGTGCACGCAACGGGCGCAGCCCGCGACGCTTCCATCCCCTGTGGACACGACGGTAGCAGATGCCAATGACAGACGCACGCAAGCATGACGCGGTATGTTAAAGCGACGTCAATCCCTGCTGTCTCAATACGTCCCGTACGGGACTTCGACGATCACCGGCTTGCCGGGCTTGCCGACCGGCCGCAGGGTGAAGCGATCCAGCGCACCGTCGTCATCGGCGAAGGCCGTGGACTGGAACTGCAGCGTGTACCTGTCCGCGCCGACCTTCACATTGCCCGCCGCATCCAGCGTGGCCGACGGCGGCAGCAGCAATCCGCCAAGATCGCTGTACGCCTCGGCGGCGTCGAAGAACGCATATGTCTGCAGCGCCCCGTCGCGCTTCATTTCATAGACGCGCGGTTCGTACGGACGACTCTCGGTGGTGCCCTCATTGAGCACGTCCGATATCCATACCCCGGGCAGCCGGTAGCGCTGCTCCAGCGCCGCCGCATCCAACCGGTCGCTGGTGACCACCATGCAGCACACGGTGCGCTTGCCCTCGCGATCCAGCACGGCAAACCGTGTGCCTTTGGCGGTCTCCGCCGGCAGCATCGCAAACGGAATGTCTTCGAGCGCCGGCTCGGCGCCGTTCTCGGAATGGAGGTTGCGCCATCCTCCGAAGACCTTGGCATCGGTCGTGGCCTGCGCGGCGGCATCCAGGCCGGCCACCAGCCCCAGCGCCAGCAACAGCGCCTGTGAAATCGTCCTTCCCTGCATGTCGGCGACCCTTCCCCGGTGTCAGTCAGTCATGGATTGCCCGCCCCATCGCGGGCGCGGCCCCTCACGGTGCGTGCACTATGCACCGGCGCCGGCCACCAGGCAAACACCCCGGCGCGCCGTCACCCCGCACGCAAACGCAGGCTAGAATCGGCACGTTCCCAATCACGAGATTTGCCATGCTGGATCAGGATGCCCTGCTGGCCCCCATCGCCGACCACGCCCCCACCGGCGAGGACCTTGCCTTCTCGCCCGAGTTCGACCGTATCCAGGAAAGCCGGCGCGCCGACGACCCGACCCTGGACCAGGGCGAGTGGCAGACCGACATCAAGTACGCCGACTGGTCCAGCGTCGCGCGCGAATGCGCCGACCTGCTGCAGACCCGCACCAAGGACCTGCGCCTGGCAGGCTGGCTGACCGAAGCGGCCACCCAGGTCGAGGGCTTCCGCGGGCTGGCGGTGGGGTACCGGGTCGTGGCCGGTCTGTGCGACCAGTACTGGGACGAGGTGCACCCGCAGGCACCCGACGACGACCAGGAAGAGCGCATCGGCAACCTGAGCTGGCTGCTCAGCAACTCCCTGCAGTGGCTGCGCAACGTGCCGATCGTCTCGGCGCCGCAGGGCCGCTTCACGCTCACCGATTTCGAAGTCGCACACGCCCGCGCCAGCAACGGCGGCGACTATCACGACGACCGCCCCGGGCTGGAGCAGCTGGAAGCGGCACGCCGCGATACCCAGCATGAGTTCTATCGGCAGCTGCTGGAAACCCTGCCCGAATGCGCCGATGCACTGGCAACGCTGCAGGCAGCGGTGGACAACCGGCTCGGCCTGGATGGCCCCAGTTTCAGCGCGGTCCGCGAACAGATCGAGCACATCCAGCGTACGGTGATGCGGTTCGCGCGCGATGCCGGCGTGCTGCTCGACGGCGAGGTGGTCGATGCGCTGGATGCCGAAGACGCGTTCACCGCCCAGCCTGGCCCCGGCGACGCCGCCGCACCGTCGGCACGCAGCCCCGGCGGCGCACCCACCACGCGCAAGGAAGCGCTGCAGCAGCTGCGGCAGGTGGCCGAGTTCTTCCGCCGCACCGAACCGCACAGCCCGGTCGCGTATCTGGCCGAGAAGGCCGCGCGCTGGGGCGAGATGCCGCTGCACGTGTGGCTCAAGCGGGTCATCAAGGATTCCAGCGTGCTCGACCAGATGGAGGAAATGCTGGATATCAACCAGAATCTCGACGGGCAATAAGCCCGTCGAGCGTCACGCCGTTACTGGATCTTGAATTCAATGCGACGGTTGCGTGCGCGACCGTCCAGGCTGGCGTTGTCGGCCACCGGCTCGTCCGGCCCCTTGCCAACGACGTCCAGGTGGTTGGCGGCGATGCCCTTCTGCACCAGGTACGCCTTCACCGCCTGGGCGCGCGCATGGCTCAGCGCCAGGTTGCTCTCGCGTTGGCCGACATTGTCGGTATGGCCGATGACCACGAAGCTGGTATCGCCCATCTGCACCATCTTTTCGGACATCTCGTCGAGAATGCGCATGCCCAGCGGGGTCAGCTTGGCGCTGCCGCTCTGGAACTCGATGATGCGGTTGGCCAGGGTCTGGTCCAGCAGCTTCTGCTGGGAGCCCACCTTGAGCGCGTTGGTCACCGTGTAGGAGGTGTTGCTGGCCAGGCTCAGGTCACTGGCCACCTGCTGGCGCAGCGCCTCATTGCCGACCTCGCCACTGACCCGTACCGACTGGCCGTTGATCTCCAGCTTGCCCGGCGACACCCGCTTCAGCCCGGGGTTGATCATGCCGGCCACGTAGTCGCCCCAGTTCGGCGGTGTGGCGATGGACTCGACCTGCACACGGTCCACCACCCGCTCGGCACCGTAGACCTCACGCAGGTTCTTCAGCAGACGGGCCTTGGTGGCCTGGTCGGGGACCACGCCCTCGATCACGACCGGCCGTTCGGTGCCAGCCGCCGCCGGCGCGGCCTGGCCGGCAGCAGCGGCCGAGCCGATCGACGTCAGTATGGCCAGGACAAGTACATAAGCAGAACGAAGGCGCATGGTCAGGTTCCCAGGAAAGTCTCGCCGAACAGGCTGCGCGCCGTGCTCAATGCCAGGTCATCGCGATCCAGATAGCTGGCAAAGCGATTGAGGTTGTAGTCGCTGTGCAGGTAGTCGTCTACCCATTCGGCCTGCTGCACGCGGATCAGGAAGTCGCCGGCCTCGGCCGGGTCCAGCACCGCGCGCAGCGCGTGCCGGTCGGCACCGTTGAAGCCCACCACCATCGTCGGCGCGGCATCGTTGCGGATCAGGACGGCCAGCTCGAAATCGCCACGGGCAACGAAGCAGGACACGATGTCCAGCCAGAATGCCGCCACCAGCGGCCGGTACAACGGATCGCGCACCAGCGGAAACACCAGGGCCCTGTCCACGTTGACATCGCCGCCGCTGAGCACCGGCTGCAGCAGCAGGCCGAGTGCCGGCAGCGCCTGCTTCAGCACGACATCCGGATGGCCCGCATCGCGCAGCAGGCGTTCCATCGAGCCGATGGTCTGGCCGTCGAGGAAGTCACGGAATGTGGCGTTGTAGGCGCTGGGATCGGTGCTGATGCTGAAGCGCGCATCGGCCAGCTCGTTCAACGCCGGACCGGCGTCTTCGTCACTGAAGGCCTGGCGCGCCATGCGCGACAGTCCCGACCACGCGTTGGACATGGCCAGCGGGCTGCGGCCGATGAACGGCAGCGGCTCGGCCGCCTCCAGGCGCACCGCCGACAGCAGCGGGAACCGCCGCTGCGAGGCATCGCGACTGGCCAGGAAGTGCCCGCACAGAACCAGCTTGCTGCGCGAACCGAGGAAGGCGTAGTGGATCTCGGGCGAGGCATCATAGACGCGCTTCCAGTCCGGGTTCTGCGCCAGCAGTTCCACGCTCTCTCCGGCCCAGCGGTCCAGCCAGCCGAGCAGCTGGTGGTTGTCCGCCGCGCGCACGAAGTCGCCCCGCGACGGCACCTTGCCGAAGTAGGACACCCCGGCACTCACGGCGCGGCTCATGGCGTACCTCCGGTCGACTGCGCAGGCGCGGTCGGCGCAACGGCACCGGGCGCGGTCGGCGCGGGTGCCACCGGGCCGCTGCCGGCCACGGTCTGCGGCAGCTGCAGGCCGCGCTGCCAGTCACCGCCATCGGCGGCAGCACCGGCACGACGCACCACGCGCATCTCCACCGTCACCGCCACGCCATCGGCGCTCCAGGTGATGCGGCTGCTGCCACCGTCCAGGTGCTCGTACTGGCCTTCCTTCATCAGTCGGCTGAAGCCATTGGCGCCGGCGGCGTTGAACACCTCCACGGTGCGGCCATCCGGGGCCACCGCGGTGACCTTCGCGCCAGGCACCTGGCCAAGGTTCGGGTACTGCATGGTGGTCCACTGCGGCGGCGTGTTGCGGTAGCGCAGGGTCTGGCCATCGATCTCGATCGTGTACTCGATCGCACCGGTGGCCGGCGACGGCAGCAGCTCGAAGATGGTGGTGTCCTGCGAGGCGGCCCCCGCTGCTCCCCCGCTGACCCAGTTGCCGTACTTGGCCACCAGCTCGTTGGACAGGGTGATGCCCATGCCCGCCCAGCGGCGCGCTTCCAGCAGGTTGCCGCGCTGGATCACCAGCGTACCCAGGGCGTCCTTGTTGAACGCGGCGATGCTGCCGCTGGCACCGAAGATCGCGGCAATGTCGCTCGGCGCGGCATCCACGTCCGAATTGAGATTGAAGGGATACTGCTGGCCGATGCGTGCCTTGAACGGCTCGTACACCTGCGCGCCCCAGCTGCGGTTGACCTCACCCTCGGTCGGCTCCACCAGCGCCATGAAGGTCTGGGTCAGCGGACGCAGCAGCAGCGGGCGCAGCGCGTCGCGCTGGGCCGCATCCAGGCCGGTCAACACCTGCTCGTCGACCAGGGCCAGTGCCACGCTCAGCTCGGAGCCCTCATTGCTGAAGGTGTCCTGCATCAGCTTGCGCGTGCCCACGCCCAGTTCGCCCTGGCTCTTGATGTTGTTCAGGCGCGCACGCAGCTTGCCCAGCGTTTCGAAGTACGCGTCGATCACCGCCGGCTGGTCCGCGCGCTTGGTGGTCAGTTTGGCAATGCCTTCGAACGCCTTGCCGATCGGGCCCACCGGCTGTTGCTGGACCGCCGCCTCCGGGTCCTTGCGCAGGATGGTCTTCTGGAACCATGCCACGAACCCGCCCTTGGCCTTCTTCGAACGCGCTTCGGCGGCCGGGTTGTCCCAGATGGTCTGCTCGTTGATCTTCTCCAGCAGCAGGCGCAGCGGCGAGTTGGTGGCGTCGCCCAGCGTGTTGATGCGCGCGGTGGCCTGCTCGAAGGTGTCGAACTGGGCGATGCTCAACCCCTGCATGAACTTGGTCCATTCCTTGGCGTACTCCTGCTTGTACAGGGTCACCAGTTCGCGCGAAATGTGTTCCGGGCTGCCCGCCAGCGACAGATCGCTCTGCTCGGTGGTATCAAGCACCCAGTCGGTGGTGCTGAGCTGGGTGTTGGCCGCTTCGTTGATCGCGTCCTTGACATAGTCCTCCCACGCCTTGCGCGAGAAGGCACCGGAAATGGCGTAACTGCCGGTGATCAGACGGCCGTTGCGCTCTTCGCCAACCAGCGAATCCACCGTCACCGTCGGGAAGCGGGCACCGGCACGCGCCTTGATCTGCGCGAACACGCGCTGCATCGCCGGCTGCCCCTTCATCACCTTGGTCAGGGCCTGGCGGCTGTCGCTGACCAGCGTCACCTTGTTCTGGATCTGAGGCCAACCCGGATCTGCCGACTGGGCCACATAGAAGTTCATCAGTTTCTCGGCGGCCCGCACCATGTCCTCGCGACTCATCTGGCCACGGTTGGCATCCAGCCAGTTGCGCCAGAACAGGGTCAGCTGCTGGGACAGATGCGCGCTTTCCACCTGCTTGCGGTTGCCCAGCATCAGGTAGGTCTTGAGGGCGTTGTACGCATCGTTGGTGCTGGTCGGCGACGCGTTCTGGTACAGCACCTCGCTCTCCGCTGCCGCCTGCGTGCCCTGCCCCAGCTTGTCACGCTCGGCCACCACCTGGCCGAGGTAGCCCTCCAGGCTGCTCACGGTCGGATCCAGCATCACCTGCTGCATGCCGTGGTAGTACTCCTTCATCAGCTTGGCGCGGATGTTGTCGCCCTGGTACAGCCCCAGACTGGTGGTGATGCCACCCTGCTTCTTGTAGCGGTCCAGCTGCTCCATGCGGTCCTGCAGCAACAGCAGCGCATCGATGCGCGACTTCAGGTCCACGCGGTCCTTCTGCACGCGGACAGCCTGCTCCAGGTCCTTGGTGGCGTTGTTCACCAGCTGCACGTTGGTGGTGTACGACCAGGTCCACAGGCCCAGCGCGAGGGCCAGCACGCCCACCGCACCGAGGAAGACGCCGTAGCGCAGGCGGTTCTGGTGCGGGCTGGAATACTGACGCACCAGTTCCTTGTCCGAGAAGATCACCTTGCGGAACAGGTCCTTGAGGAAGAACGCGGTCTGCCCGGTAGGCGCGGCATCGGTATCGGCGCCGCGCGAGGACAGCGAGAACTGGCGGCCCACGCGCTCGGACGCGTGATGCACCGAATGCCCTTCCTGCAGTGCGCTGCTGAAGTAGAACCCACGGAACACCGGCTTGAACTGGAACGGATTGTCCTCGAACAGCGTCGCGATGAAGGTGCGCAGCGCCGGCTTGATGCCGACGAACTCCAACGGCAGCGTCAGCAGCCCCGGCGACACCTCGCGACCGCGCTGCATCGCCATGTGCGACAGGCTCATTTCCTTGATGCCTTCGGCCAGCTCATCGAAATGGGCATCGAAGGCGGTCAGCGCATCACTCTGCGCCTGCACATCGAACGGCAGCGTCGCACCCCACACGCTTTCGCGTTCGGACGGATCCAGGTTGCGGAAGAACTCGCTGAACCCGGCGATCAGATCGGCCTTGGTGAACAGCACGTACACCGGCGCGAACACTTCCAGCCGCTCGGTGATCTCCTGCACGCGCTGGCGCAGGTTCTTGGCCAGTTCGATGGCGAACTCGGGCTTGCTGCCGGACAGTTCGGCGATGCTGACCGCGATGATCACCCCATTGATCGGCGCGCGCGGACGGTTCTTCTTCAGCAGGCCAAGGAAGGTCAGCCACTCCATGCGGTCTTCAACGCTGACCGAGTATCGGCCGGCGGTATCCAGCACGATCCCGGTAGTGGTGAAGTACCAGTCGCAGTTGCGGGTGCCGCCGATGCCCTGGATCACATTGCTGCGGTTGTCCTCGAACGGGAACTGCAGCCCGGAGTTGAGGATCGCGGTGCTCTTGCCCGCCGCCGGATTGCCGATGATCACATACCACGGCAGTTCGTACAGCGCTGCCTTGCCCTTGAGCGCCCCCAGCCGCGACGACTTGATCTGCTTGACCGCCTCCATCATGCGTGACCGCAGCGCTTCGGTGTCGGCGCGTTGCGCCGGTTGCGCCGATGCGACCGCCTGGTCGGCCTGGGTCTGCACCATGGCTTCCACACGCTTGGCCGCCCGCCGGGCCAGGATGCGCTTGATGACCCACACGATCAGCGCCAACAGCAACAGCGCCGCCAGCACCACCGCCACCCAGATGCCGATCTGCCGGGCCTCGGCCGCGCCGAAATACGCCAGCGACCCCGCGCCGATCAAGCCGATCACCATCCACAGGCGATAGTCGCTGAGGAAGAACCTGAAATTACTCAACATCATCTAGGCGTCCAGGGTTAGGCCGGCGACACGCTGTCGGCCGACGGGTCATGCGAAGAAGGGAAATCCACCAGCGCCGCCAGGCGCTGGTCGGGCGCGGATACGCCGAGAATCAGTGCCGCGCTCTGCGCAGCGACCGCGTGGTGATGGGCGAGCGTCAACAGCGCCAGCGGCAGTACCGGCCCGAGTTCGCCGGCACAGACCGGCAGGGCCAACGTCTGCCGGCCGATGTCCAGATCCGGATTGACCGCCGTGGCGGCGGCCGAGGCATCCACCGCCAGTTCACTGCGCTGGTCGGCATCGTGCAGCACCATCTGCACCCGATCGGGCGGCAGCGTCAGGCTGCCCAGAAGGCCACGCCCGAGCGCCTCGCTCTGCCGGCGGCGTTCCGCCGCGCCCGCCTGCGGCGCCAGTTCAATCCGCTGCGGTCGCCATACCACGGGCGTTTCCTTCGTCACCACCGACGGCGTGGCGAACAGCACGCCTGCGGCGCCTTCGCCCGGAATCATGCCTTCCTTGTTCTGCCGGTGCAGGATGCGGTTTTCTTCCAGCCACGCCGCCACTACGCCCGGGTCGATCGCCGAACTGCACGAGAGCAGCAGATACCACGGCGGCGTCCCCTGCCCGACCGCATCGGCAATGCGCTGCACGCGCGACCACACCTCACCGGCGTCGGCCGCGATGCCGACGTCAACCGTGAACCGCCGGGCGTCCAGGCCATTGGCCTCGGCCCGACCCTGCAGCCACTCGGCGCAGAAGCCGCGCACCGACACCGACCAATCGACCGGCACCAGCAGTTCAATGGCCAGCACCGAGTCCACCACCTGCTCGTCACGACGGCGCAGGCCGGCCACCACGCGCTCTTCGGCCACCTCAAGTTCGGGCAAGGCGAGCAGCGCCTGCGCCAGCAGGCTGTCGGCCACCGGTTCGAGCAGCGCCATCGCACGGCGCTCGGCGGCGCGCGTATCGAAGGCACCCATCTGCGCTTTCAGCACGCGGGCGTCGTCGAGGTCGGCGGCCGCGCACATCAGCAGCGGCAGTCCGTCGCGATCATGGAAGCGCCCGTCCAGGCCCGGTCGTGGCAATGCGCCCGCAGCCGCGAGCAAGGCGCCCGCGTCCATGTCCAGGCCCAGCCGCATGTCGGTGGCCAGCACGGCCACCGAGGACGGGCGCGACGCGGCGTCCGTCGCCGTCGAGGCCGTCGGCGTGTCCGCCGCGTCCGGCGCGTCGGCTGCGGCCACGGCCTTGTCCAGCATCGAACGGCCGGCATTGCGCAGCATGAAGCCGGCGCTGCTCACGCCCACCGGCAACAGGCCCAGGTACGCCAGCATCTCCATGCCGGTCGGTACCGTGCCACTGTTCCGCCAATAGAAAATCACGCTT
Source organism: Stenotrophomonas sp. NPDC077461 (assembly GCF_049545475.1). Lineage (NCBI taxonomy): Bacteria > Pseudomonadati > Pseudomonadota > Gammaproteobacteria > Lysobacterales > Lysobacteraceae > Stenotrophomonas > Stenotrophomonas sp. NPDC077461. The sequence goes on along the minus strand of NZ_JBMWDO010000007.1, from coordinate 23,841 downwards.
CCCCAGGTCACCGCGAACACCGCGATCACCGAAAACGCCTTCCCAAGTATCCCGGACATCTAGCGTCCCGCTCCCTGAGTCATCGAACCATCCTGTTCCGTCGAACCGACGCTGCCTGTCAGTTGATGCCTGTCGTTGCCTGCGATGCGATCAGCGTGGCGCCGCAGCCGGTGCGGTCTCCATCGCGCGCGACCGGATTGCCGTCGATGATCACCGTGGCGTCGCCACTGACGATGGTGGTCGGCCCATGCGCCGCGCACACCGCCTTGTCGCCGATGCGCGCTACGGGCTTGCCGCCGATGTCGGTTTCGGCAGCGCCGCTTACCACCGTGCCACCGTGGCTCAACTTATCCCCGACTACAACAAATGGTCGTGACATCAATCATGCTCCTTGATTGCGTGCGCATCCGGTCATTCCATCGCCCCCTGTACCCCCTGGCGATCCGGATCGTCCCGCAACGATACCAGTAGACCGGCGAAAGTATCACCCTCCCGCCAATTCAGCTTTCTTGGCCGCACGCGCCGCGCGGCAACGCTGCGACATTTCCACGTGCACATAATCCTTGATGCTGCGCCAGTTGCCGCCCCACTCCAGCCCGGCCTGTTCGGCCAGTTCGCCGTACAGGAAGTAGGCGCGCTTGGTCCAGGGATCCCCCATGTCCCATTGCAGCTTGCCATCACGGATCGGTGCGCTGTCCACGCCAAGCCCATACTGATGGCAGCTCTGCCAGGCGCCCGCACGCGTCGCCTTGCCGCCGCTCATCAGCTCGGCCTGCCGCTCGGGGCTGCGGTACCCTTCCACCAGCACCATTTCATACCCGTATTGTCGGCGCATGACTTCGTAGATCGCCAGCACGCGCTGCTGCAGGTCCGGATCAATCTGCCCCCATTTTCTGTCGGCCGTCACAATTTCCGGCCGCGTGCGGCGAATCTCTTCGGTCGTGAAGACCTCCGGCGGCGGCGGCGGCGGCGGGGTCAGCCGTTCGCCCCGCAGCAACTGGGCCACCATCGAGCCCGACGCGGACAGGTCGTCGCCCTGGAATTCATCGAGCACCACGTTCTGCCGCGTGATCAGAATGACCAGCGGCGGAATCGACAACAGCAGAACGGCCGCCGCAAGGACCGGCCAATGCCGTCGCAGCGCCCCCTGCGCCGCGCCGAGCTCCTCGCGCACGCCGCCCTGCAGACGGTCGGTGCGCTGCGATACGCGCCGACCGGCGCCACTGGCGGCCTGGCCGACGCGACCGAACCAGCGGCCGAGCTGCGCCTGCACACGATCAAAGGCGTCGGGAAACATCAGTACCCAGCACACCATTGCCATGACCACCAACAGCACTACCGCTCCTATGACAATGACGACCACTGCTGCTCCCTGAGATACGCTGTTGACGGCCATGCCCCAGTCACTAGAATGGGGCGGTTCGCTTTCGGCAGACGCCGACCCAAACAAGGGCTGGATGCACTTGAATAATGGCGGAATAAATCGACCAAGTCTGCTCTCAGGGGGAGCGCAGACGAAGAGTCCGGCAGCAAGCTCTGGCCGGATCCTGGCTGACATGGAAGGACGGCCGGTGGCCGGCGCTGCACGCGCCGCACCCGCAACCGGAGCCCGATCACGTCGTTGGCTGTGGCTGTCGCTTATGGCGTTGGCCGTCGTCGTCGTGGGCGCGTTGGCCGCTTGGCGGATGAGCGCGGGCAGCAGCGCCGAGGAACCGATCGGCTACTCGCTGCCCCCGGAAAGCAACGCCGATGCAACAGCTGCACCGTCACCTGATGCCGGTGGCGCGACCATCGTCGATGCCGCCCCGGCACCCGCCGACGCCGCATCCACCGCAACGACGCCGGCAACCGGCGCGGGCACCGATGCGACAGATCCAGCCACACCGGTGGCCGGCGCGGCGGCGGCCGCCACGGCCGGTGCCACCGCGGGCGCTGCACGTGCGGCCGCGCCCGCGACCATCGCGCGCACCTCGCGTGACAGGCCCAAAGGCGACGAGAATCTGCTCGGCACGCTGCTGGGCATCATCAAGGAAGAAGACAAGTCCAAGCCCAAGGCAAAGACGCAGGCCAAGCCGGAGACGATGGATGCGTTGATCGCCCAGATCCAGGCCGACGAGCGCCAGCAGGATGCAGACGCCAACACCGCGTTCGACAGCATCGGCGGCAAGAAGTCCACGGCGTCCACCAGCTCCAACATCCAGTCGCAGCTGCGCCGCTGCCCGGGCGCGAACACGCTCAAGGGCATCGACTGCCGCCGCAAGATCTGCGCCGCGGTACTCGGCAAGGATCCGGCCTGCCCGGCGATGTAAGTGGCGCGTCACGCGGCATGACTGCACTGCGCCCAGACGGACGCTCCGACGACATCAGCGTGCACTGGCTATGGGCCACGCCGCTGGCGATCGGGCTGTGCATGCTGGCCCTCACCGCCTGGTTCGCGCGCGATGCGCTGCGCTTTCGCGCCGCATCGCTGAGTGCCACCGGCGAGGTGGTCGGCGTGGTCGAGGTCTGGTCGACCGACCGCGACAGCGATGGCCAGCGTCGCCAGTTCTACTGCCCGCGAATCAGCTTCATCGCCAACGATGACCAGCCGTATCAGTTTGTCAGCGGCCAGTGCAGCTTCCCTGCGGACCATGCCACCGGAGATGCGGTGAAGGTGCGCTATCGCGCCGATGCGCCCGACGAAGCGCGTCTGGACAGCACCTTCGCCGAGTGGGGTCTCTCGCTGATCTGGGGCGGCCTCGGTCTGCTGCTGACCGTGCTTGGCGTCGGCCTCGGCGTGCTGCTTTGGCCACGCAGAAGCATGCGCCGAACGCGCCGGCGCGCCCGCTGACCCCGGCACCGCGCACGTGCGCATCTGTGCGCCAGCATTCACATTCCAAACAGGCTGCTTGTTACTATTCAAAGCATCACTGTCAAAGGAACCTGGCATGTTTTCCAACCGTACCCTGATGGCCGCAATGCTGCCGATGACGCTCATCCTGGGGACGGCTGCGTGCCACGCCGATGACGGCAAGGCAGCCGCGACGCCGCCAACGCCCGCCACTGCGGATACGGCCAAGGCGGTCGATGCGCTGAAGGCGAAAACCCGCGCGCAGCTGGTGCAGGTCAAGGGCGGAACGTTCCTGATGGGCGATTTCGGCCCGCAGCACAATGACGAGAAACTGCCCTACTCCGGCACCACCGACGATGATGTGCTGCGCAGGGTGACGCTGGACGATTACGCGCTGCAGTCGCACAAAGTGAGCTATGCCGACTTCGATGTGTATACCGACGCGGTGGGCAAACCTCGGGTCGCGCAGAGCACACTGGACCAGCCCTATCGCACCCTGCCCGATATCGCGGCCGGTGTGAGCTGGACCCAGGCCGTCGCGTACTGCGAATGGATCGGCAAGCAGGTCGGCACCCCGATGACCCTGCCCACCGAAGCCCAGTGGGAATACGCGGCGCGGGCCGGCGGCAAGATGCGGGTCTACGCGACCGACACCGGCACGCTGGAGGACGGCCGCAACGTATCCAGCATCGCCCAGTACGACGCCTTCGCCGACATGCATGGCACGCGTTCACGAACCAGTTCGCTGGGCGCGTTCCCCCCCAATCCCCTCGGCCTGTATGACATGGTTGACCACGGCTATGAGTGGGTCGCCGACTGGTACGCCCCCGAGTACGATCCCCGCCAGACCCGCAATCCGCGCGGCCCGGCCTCGGGTACCGAGCGCGTGCAGCGCAGCAGTACGGACCGTGCCGCCGATCAGCTTTCGATCACGTCCATGACCTTCACCCGCAATCACCGCGTGCCGGAACCGGGCCCGATGACCGATGGCGAAGGCAATGTGCTGGAAGGCAATCCCAACCCGAACGGCGGCAACGGCTTCCGCTGCGCGACCGCGCCCCGCTGAGGTGCAGACCGGCAGGGGAGGCTGAACCTCCCCGCCGGCACTGGCGTCAGGCCATCATGGTGGTGTCGTCGCGGTTCAACCAGACGTCCACCGGGTCCATCATCGCGAAGGTCGGGGATTCCGTGCCGTCCAATGCGGCCAGCTGCACCGGATCGTCGATGGCGTTGAGGTATGCCACCTCGTAACCGCGCGGGAATTCCTTCAGCAGCGCGACGCGCTTTTCCATGTACTTCTGCAGGTAGGTATTGCCGACATCCTTGGGCTTGTCGCGCGACAGCACGTTCATCTGCTTGAACACCGACGGCAGGTCGTTGTTCAACGACCAGCCGTAATCCAGGAACCGCACCACGTCGCCCTCGGCCTTGCCCGAATCGGCGCGGCGGCGGCCGTCCACCGTCATGTGCTGCATCACGTTCTCCCACTCCGGACGGGTGGTGATCGGCAGCATCACGTTGAGGATCGCCTGCTTGTGGGCCGGCAACGCATGCACCTGCACGTCTGTCCAGCCCACGTCCATCGTCGGTGCGTTGTGGGTATGGGTCTCGGCGTAGTGGCGGGTGATCGCATACAGCAGCATGCCGCGGGTTTCCGGCGTGGCGTAGACCAGCCATTCCGGCTTCTGGTTGATGCTGTTCACCAGCTTGGAGCGTGCCTCCGCGCGCTCCAGGCGCGCCTGGAGCGAATCGAACATGACGTTGACCGTCGCGAACGACTCCGTCAGGTACTGGCCGACCCTGCTGTCTTCGGCGATGACCATGAACAGGATCTGCGACAACGCCTGGAACGCGTCCTGGGCGATGTAGGTGAGCGCCTTGAAACCGGCATGCGCGAGTTGGTAATACACCCACTTGACGAACTCGACCATGCCGCCGGCATCGACCGCGAAATCGACCGCGCCTTTGGCACCGAGCCCCCAGCACAGACGGGCGGCCGCCTTGATGCGGAACTTGCCCTTGGCGTAATAGATCACCAGCTGCGCCTTGGCACCCGCACCGGCACTGCCGGCGATGTCCACCGACAGCTTGGCGAAGCTGACCGGCTCACGGCGATCCGGCGGCAGCCAGCGCAGATCGCCGGACGGAATGATGCCACCTTCGACGCCGGCGAAGACCTCAGCGTTGATTTCCACACCGGCCTTGCTGCCCTTCGGCGCGCCTTCGTTCTGCCCCATCGGCACCACCCGTGCGGGATCGAGGTTGGCGCGCGGCAGCCCGTGGGCGGTATCGAAATTCTCGGACATCGAATCGCCGCGGTCGCGCGGTGTGGGCGTTGCGGTCGGCTTCCCACCAACGTAGGTCAGTTCGGCCGAGCCGACCACCGATGCCTTCGCGCCGAGGAAGCCATACAGCTCGCAGGCCACCACGAACACGATCGCGCCCAGGTCGATGTTCTGGAACTGCATCTGCCAGCCTTTGGCCGACGGTACCGAATAGGTGTGCACCCACTTGGCTTCGAGCAGCACGAGCTTGGCCGAGGCACTGCCCTGCGCCTTGACGCTGGCGGTCTTTTTCTTTGGGTCCCAGTTCGCCTCGGCGCTGGCACCGGCACCGGCCACGAAACGCAGCCACTGCGCCGAACTCTGCACCTCGTAACTCTCACTCTTCTTGACCGTCTCGGCGAACTCGTTGCCGGCCACCTCGATGAAGTCGAACACGTACGGGTCGGTCTTGACCTCCTTGCTGACCTTTGCCGCCGTCGTGATCTTCTTCAGCGACTCCATGAACTTGGCGCGGTCGAAGTCCTCCTTGCCGTAGGGGTCATGCTTGGCCTTGTTGGATGCGGTCGTGTTGCCGGCCTTGACCTTGCCCGCCACCCCCATGTCCACCTTGATCGGGATGCCCTTGACGCGTCGCCGCTTGAGATCCTCGTACTTGGCCTTGGGGATGTAGCGGCGGCGCATGCCCATGCGGTCCTTGACCCCACCGTTGCCCGTCGTGCGGCCCTTGTCATAGGTCTCGAACGTCACCAGCTCCTGCAGCTCGGTCAGCTTGTCGAACTTGTCGTTCAACATCTTGGCCACGTCGTCCTCGGCGATGCCCAGCGCCTTCTCGGCCGCCTTGACTTCCTCCGGGCTGCGCCCCTGGAGCGCCAGGGTGAGCTTGTCGCGGGCGCGATGCAGCCCGGCCATCGTGTTCTCGATGGTACCGCTCAGGGCTTCGAACTCCTCCCATTCCTTCGGCCCCAGCAGCAGCATTTCCTCGGCCTGCGGATTGAGCACCGCCGGCGCGCTGACCTTGCCCTGGATGGTGGCAGTCCGCCCATCCTTGGGTTCGGTGGAGGCGATCTGGCTCTTCAGCCCAAGCACGTACTTGGTGACCTGCTGACCCTTGATCAGCGGCACGAGCAGCTCGGTGTTGCGGCCGGACTTGCTGCCTGGCAGCGTGAACTTGAACTTCAGCGGCTGGTTGCAGGTGATCCGCGGGGTCATGCCGTCCTTGCCGGTACTGCCCTTGACCGGCTTGCGCGCGGCATCCAGGCCGGCCACTTCGTCGCCGTCCTTGTTGCGCATTACCGCTTCATACGGCGCACTGGCGATCGGCGTATTGTTGGCCTGCATCTGGAACAGCACGCGCAGGTAAGGCTGCAGCGACAGCTCGCAGACCACCGGCGCCATCGTGATCGCGTTGGTGCCGATGCTCAGCTCGTTCCTGCCACCATGCACCGGCTTGCTGACCGGTTTCAGGTCGGGCTCGGCCCACTGCTGCAGGTCGTAGTCCCAGACTTGCAGCGTGAAGCGCAGCAGCGTGGGCGCCTTCATCGGAATGACCGGTGCGATCGGCCTGACGCTGGTCAGCGGAAAGTAGCCCTGCTTCTGGCTGTCAACGTTGACTGTGTAGCCGTTGGCGTCGGTTGCGCCCGTCGCGACCTGTTCGCGCCCCGGCAGCTGGAGGATCCGATAGCGCACCTTGGCGGCGGGGTGAACGCCGCGGTTGCCGTCTTCGTAGGTCAGCCTGAAATTTCCATTCGCCATATCATTCTTCCTGGAGGTGTCCGGCGGGGGCCTTCATGGCCACTCAACCTTCTTCGGGAGCGAGGTAGTAGCCTTCGTGCTGCTGCTCGTCCTCGCCAACGATCAGATGGATGGTTTCCGGCCCGGCGGTCATCACCTGCTCGGTCTCGCCCTGGGCATTGGTGGTGCCCTCCTTGATCGTGCCATCGGGCATCAACAGGGTGTACGGCGCATTGGCCATCATCTTGCCGGTGTAGTCGCGCAGTACGTACTTGAGCTTGAAGGCCTCTGCCGTGTTGACCAGCACCACGGAGCCCGGCACCGATGCCGGCCCCGTCCACTCGCGCTGGCTGGCCTTGAACTCCACCTTGCCCGGCGCGCCCAGTTCGATGTTGTCGCCCTCGATGCGCAGGTACGCACCGGCGGCAGTGGCCAGCACGTGCTTGGCCGGTGCCGACACCAGCACGTCCGCTTCGGTGCTGGCGATCTTGACCGCGGTCTTGGCCGCCAGCTGCGCCACGTTCTTGTGCGCGCGGGCGCTGACCTTGCCCTGCGCGGCGTGCAGCGCGATGCCGCGCTCGGTGTTGGGACTGTCCGCCTTGGCCTCGTTGCCGGCGGTGTAGAGCACCAGCCCGCCGGACACCGCCAGGGTGAGCGAGCCCTGGCTCAGCCAGTTCAGCGCCACGCCTGAGGCCAGCGTGGTCTGCGTGCCGCTGACCCACACCTGGTCGGCCGGCGTCAGGCTCATCACCCCGGCCACGCCGCTGCCCATCAGCGTCGGCGCATCCCAACCCGGCGCTTCGCCGTCACCGCCCTGGATGCTGCCGGCCGGGCCACCGCTCTGGATGCCGCCCAGCTTTTCCTGCAACTGCAGCAGCGCCTGGTGCGCCGGCAGCTCGCTCGGTTCCTGCGGCAGCATCGCCTGCTGGTTGTGGGCCGATTCGTTGAGCGTGGCCACCAGCTCGGTGCTTTCCTGCAGCTGCGCCATCGCCTGGTTGGCCGCCAGCTGCGGCTCGCCGCCTTCGGTGCTGAGCAGCAGGCCCTTGCCCGCGCGCAGCGCGCCGAACGCCTGGCTGGACAGCTCCGCGCCGAAGCCACGCTCGGCCTCGCGCACGTTGTCCTCACCGCCCTTGAGATGCCCCAGGGTCAGTGTGGTCGCATGCTGGGTGGTGGACAGCTGCGCGCGGCCCTGCCCGGGCGTGTCGTCCAGGCGCAGCTGCTGGTAGCCGCCCGCGCCGCCCTGGCTGTCGGCCAGGGCCTGGCTCTTGAAGCCGGTGAACACCGCGCCGTGGTCGTTGCCCTCGAACCACGCGGCCGCGTTGCCGGTGGCCTGCGCGCCGCCGCTGGCAACCTGGTTGTGCGAGGCATCGTTCTGGCCGCGGCCGTTGTAGACCGCACCGACCACCACCGGACGGTCGATGTCCCCCTCCAGGAACGCCACCAGTACCTCCTGGCCACGCCGCGGCAACACCACCCCGCCCCAGTTGTCGCCGGCCCACGGGGTCATCACCCGCACCCAGGTCCAGGCACCGCCGTTGGCCGGAGCATTGTCGTCGCCGCCCGGGTGCGCCTGGCCGGTGCTGGACGCACCGCCGCGCTGCCACGGGAACTGCACCTTGATGCGATGGTCGCGGTCGGACTGCAGCGGCTCGCCGTCGCTGACCACGATGGCGCTGAGCGTGCCGGTGATCGACGGGCGCGGATGCAGGCGCACGCCGTGGCCGTCCTCGGTCTGCGGGCGATAGACCACGTCAGCCGGAATCACCACGAAGCGGTTGTCGTAGAAGGTGGAGGTCACCGCCTGCGCGGGTGCGGCGGCGGCCAGCCCGGCCAGTGCGATCGGCAGCGCCAGCGGCGCCTGCGCGACCGGGCCGAGCTGCTGCTCGAGCGCATCGAGGATGTCCGCCTCGAGATTGTTGCGGGCCTGGTGCTGCACCGACAGGCACAGGAAGCTCGTGCCGGCGTCCACACCCGGATGCTGGCCCAACTGGAACTGCGCGCCCGGCACCAGCTGGCGCCAGCTGCCCTGCCCCTCGATGGTGTGCGCGCGCACGCGCAATGCATCCAGGTGCTGCTGTGCGCGGCGCTGGCCGCGGGCGTTGTCCTGCCAGCCGTATGGGCCGCTGGTGTCGATGTCTTCGCCAGCAGCGCCGTGCGCGGTGTCGGCCTCGGCGCTGGCCTGGCGCAGTTCGAGCGTGCGGTAGTCCCAGCTTGCGCGCGCGACCTTGGTCGTGCACCACCGACGAGCGGTGGACCACTGCTGCACGCTGTCGGTGCGCTCGGTGACATCACTGCGATGGAAGCGCACCGCCCCGAGATCGCGGGCGCCTTGATGGTTGTCCGCCAACACCAGCGTATGGGCGCCCAGCCGGGCGTTGCCGGGGTCGCCGGCATGCTCGAACCAGTAGTAGATGCCTTCCTCGGCGAGCAGCCGCTGCAGGAAGGCCAGGTCCGACTCCTGGTACTGCGTGGTCAGGCTGCGCCGGGCGTACTGGCTGCGGTCGGCCAGCGCCCAGCGCCAGGCCGGCACCAGGCCGGAATAGTCGGCGAAGATGTCCTCGACGATCTCCACCACGCTGCGGTCATGGAACACGTAGCTGTCCACACGCTGGGCCAGGAACGCCAGCCACGGCTGCAGACGCAGGCGATAGCGGGCCAGGCCGCCATTGCTGCCCAGCCGTTCCACCGCGGTGACATGGCCGTGGAAATCGCGCGGCGCGCCGGTGGCCTGCATCTGCAGCAGCACCGGCTGCCCCAGCAGATCGTCGGGCGACATCCGGGCGTCCACTGACAGTGCGGTGACGTCCAGCACGAAACCGGTGCCGTCGATCTGCTCGACGCCACTCAGCGCTTCGGCGACCAGTACATCGCTCCCCAACGATGTCTGCAGTTGCAGCAGGCGCTGCGTCTGCGCCGGTGCCGCGAGCGCGGCGATTATCTTGGTTACCGAATCCATGGTGCTCCCCGCATTCATTTGTCCAGCGACATCTATCGTCTGGTTTGATTTTGATCGACAGCATAGAACACGACTCTCCACGCGATCTTCACCCGTCAATCCTTGCAGGCGTTCTCACGTGGATCGCTATTAAATTGTGATTTAAATCACAATTTACACCGCACTTCCGATACCGGACGCCGCCGCAGTCTGCCTGCGGCGGGCGCCCTATCGTCTATCGGTCACGCCGACTGGGTAATGCGCTCAAGCTGCAGCTTGGTGCCCTCATTCAGCTGCAGGCGGTAGTCGCGTCCACCCGCGCTGACGGCAACTTCCCGTGCATTGCTGACCAGCTGGTTGGCCTTGCCCTGGGCCGGCGCCTGCATGTAGATCCGCCAGCTGCCACGGCTGATCTGCGCCGCCAGGTTGCGCGCATCCTGACGGGCATCCGCGGCGGCACCGTGCAGCAGCTCGACGATATGTTCCGGGCGCAGCCGGTTCCAGGCGCGGACACTGTCGGTGTCGCGGGCCAGGCCCAGGTTCAGGCTGTCGCAGTTGGCAACGGCTTTGGCGCGGTCGAATCCGTAGAAATCCATGTTCGTGTCTCCTATCAAGTCAACTCAGGACAACTTGTATTTGAAGGCGCCGTTCTTCCCTGCGGTCACCTTGATGGCGTTGATCCGGTTTCCTTCGGCCATCGCTGCCAGGACGCTTTCCGCGATCTCTGGCAACAGCGTACCGTTGAGGATGTGATCAACGTTGCGCGCACCGGAATCCACTTCGGTGCAACGCGACAGCACGGCCTCGACCAGGCTGTCGTCCCACAAGAACGTGGCCTTGTGGTTGCCCGCCACACGGTCGCGGATGCGACCGAGCTTGAGCGCGATGATCTGGGCCAGCACGTCGTCGTTGATCGGGAAGTACGGCACGACTTTCATGCGGCCCAGGAAGGCGGGCTTGAAGCTCTTCATCAGCACCGGGCGAAGGGCGTCGCCCAGCGCATCGGCGGTCGGCATCTCCTCGGCGGGCTTGTTCAGGCACGCCTGCATGATCTGCGAGGAACCGATGTTGGACGTGAGGATGATCAGCGTGTTGCGGAAATCGATCTCGCGTCCTTCGGCGTCATCCATCTGGCCTTTGTCGAACACCTGGAAGAACATCTCCAGCACGTCCGGATGGGCCTTCTCCACTTCGTCCAGCAGCACCACGCTGTATGGATTGCGACGCACCGCTTCGGTCAGCACGCCGCCCTCGCCATAACCCACGTAGCCGGGCGGCGAGCCCTTCAGGCCGGAGACGCTGTGCGCCTCCTGGTACTCGCTCATGTTGATGGTGATCAGCTTGCGCTCGCCGCCATACAGGATGTCGGCCAGCGCCAGCGCGGTTTCAGTCTTGCCCACACCGGAAGGCCCGACGAACATGAACACGCCGCGCGGCTTGTTCGGGTCTTCCAGCTTGGCGGTCGCGGTGCGCACGCGCTGGGCGATCGCCTCCAGCGCATGGTCCTGGCCGATCACGCGCTCGACCAGCAGCCCGCCAAGGTTGCGCACGGTGCGGATCTCGTCCTTCACCATGCGGCCGAGCGGCACGCCGGTCCAGGCCGACACAATCTCGGCCACCACGCCACCATCGACCTGCAGGGGCACCATCGGGGTCTCGCCCTGCAGTGCACGCAGTTCGCCGAGCAGGCGGTCCAGTTCGGTCTGCTGCGGCGACGCGCTCGCGGCCGCCTTCCTGCCCCGCGCCGGCTTGTCGGCCGCGCCAGGCACATCGGTCGCCGCCTCCGGGCCGGTCGCCTCCATCTGCGCGCGCAGTGCACGGATCTGATCGGCCAGGGCGCGCTCGCTGGTCAGGCGCGCTTCGTTGGTGGCCAGCACGGCCTGCGCGTCGGCCTGCAGCTGACGCAGCTCGCCCAGGCGCTCGGCATGGTGGCTGGCGCCGCCGGCGGTTTCCCGCTCCAGCGCCGACAGCTCGGCCGCCAGGCGGTCCAGGTGCTTGCGGGTGTCTTCAATGATCGCCGGCGTCGCGCTCTGGCCCAGCGCCACCTTGGCGCAGGCGGTGTCGAGCACGCTGACGGCCTTGTCCGGCAACTGGCGACCACTGATATAGCGATGTGACAGCCGCACAGCTTCAGTGACCGCTTCGTCCATCACCCGGATGTTGAAGTGCGCCTCCATCAGCCCGACCATGCCGCGCAGCATCGCCGCCGCCAGCGCCTCGGTGGGCTCCTCGACCTTGACCACCTGGAAACGACGGGCCAGCGCCGCATCCTTTTCGAAGTACTTCTTGTACTCGCTCCAGGTGGTGGCCGCGATGGTACGCAGTTCGCCGCGTGCCAATGCCGGCTTGAGCAGGTTGGCCGCATCGTTCTGGCCAGCGGTGCCGCCGGCACCGATCATGGTGTGCGCTTCATCGATGAACAGAATGATCGGATGCGGACTCTTCTTGACTTCGTCGATCACGTTCTTCAGGCGGTTCTCGAACTCGCCCTTGACGCTGGCGCCGGCCTGCAGCAGGCCCATGTCCAGGGTGTGCAGCTCCACGCCCAGCAGCACGTCGGGGACGTCCTTCCCGGCGATCCGCCGGGCCAGGCCTTCGACGACGGCGGTCTTGCCCACGCCTGCCTCGCCGGTGAGGATCGGATTGTTCTGGCGGCGACGCATCAGGATGTCGATCACCTGGCGGATCTCGGCGTCACGGCCGATCACCGGGTCGATGCGGTCTTCGCGCGCGCGCTCGGTGAGGTTGGTGGTGAACTGGTCCAGCGCCGGGGTCTTGGACAGGCCGCCCTTCTGCCCATCCACCGCCGCTGCGGTCTCGCCGCCAAGATCGCCCTCACCCGCCCCTGCATCGGCGTTGCGCACGGTCTGGCCGGCTTCCTGCGAGCCCTCGGTGAGCTTGGCGAAGTCATGTTTCAGCGCATCCACCTTGAAGCGCACGAACAGCTTGGAGCCGCGATAGGCCAGCTGCGACAGCTCCGGCTCGGTCATCAGCGCCAGCAGCAGGTGGCCACTCCGGATGCGGCTGGTTTCCGAGTCCAGCGAGGCGATCAGCCAGGCATGCTCGAACAGCTTGGGAATGTGCTGTGAAAACACCGGCGTGCGGCTGTTGCCGGTCTTGAACTGGCTGATCTCGTCGGACAGGTCGCGCTCCAGCGCTTCGGGGGCGATCCCGCAGCGGCGCGCGATCAACACGAAATCGCTCTGCGGCTGCTCCAGCAGCGCCAGGAACAGGTGTTCCAGATCAACCTCGTAGTTGCCACGCGACATGCACAGATTGGCAGCTCGCTCGGCGGCCAGACGGCAGGTGTCGTCCAGCTTGCTGATCAGGGTCTTGAGATTGATGCTCATGCGGGGAAACGCGCTCCTTGCTGGTTCATTGCAGTGTATGGATGCCGTACGTGGTGTCCGAACGCGGGCCCTCGGCCGACCGCGAGCACATGTAGCTGTCCCAGCCCAGGCGGGCGCCATTGCCGGCGCCCAGTCCCGAACCACGAACGTCCTGCTGGCGCAGCACCAGCCGCACCTCATATTCCAGCGTGCCACCGGTGAGCAGCGACAACCACTTCGCCAAGGCCTGCTCGGCGCTGCCGCCAGGCAGGAAGTCGTCGAACTGCTCGCGCCGCAGCGGGCCGATGCTCAGCCGCATGCGCAGATCGCGCTGCCATACACGGTCGCCTGCCAGCGCGCTGGAGCCCAGCGATGCATTGGCCTGGCCCAGCCGCGTGGCCTGCCCCGCCGGGACGCGGTACCAGGCACCCACGAACTGCTCCAGCACCAGCGGCACCTGGAAGTAGTCCGCGAGCACGCGCTGCATCAACGCCGCCGACACCGGGCGCTGGCGGATGGCGCCGGCATAGTAGGCAAAGGCCTGGTCGAACACATCGCCGTGGCCGTCCACCAGCCGGTCGCGCAGTTCGTTCATGCCCATGCCGAACAGCGACATGATCAGCGGCAGGAAGCGCTCGCGACGGTCGATCTCGTACTGCAGGGCAAGGCGATGCTTCTTCCAGGCCGCGTAGTGCAGCGACACCGCGCGGGTCGAAAAGATGTCCAGGAACGCCCGGGCGGTACGGTCGCGCTCGTACAGTTCGCGCAACTGCAGGGTCTCGGTGTAGTGCAGCGGCAGCGCACCCGCCGTGCCCAGCAGGCCCATGAAGTGCGGGGTGAGATGCACCTCGGCGAGCGTCTCACCGATCAGCGCTTCGTCGATCGCGGCCGCATCCTCGAGCCGGTCGCCCTGCAACGAGTACGCCACGCCTTCAGCGCTCAGCTCGGTGGCCGGGAAGCCCAGGGACAGGGAGTTGCGGAACCGCACCCGCATGGGCACAGCCTGACCGGACTTCACGCCCTGGCGCTGGAACACCTGCTCCAACAACCGCACCGCCTGGAAGAACTGGAAGCGATGCGGCTCAGCGAGCAGCTGCTGCGCTACGCCAGGATCGATTCGCCGCTTCGCGCCGGACATCGGACGATCTCCTCCCCCGACTCGCTGGAGACCAGCACCAGCCGGGTGAAACTGTTGGCATGCACATACAGTGCAAAGAAGTGATCCATCACCTGGGCGAACGCGGCAATACCGGCCCCCACGAAATGGTTCTCGTTGACGGTGAGTCGGATCTCCAGGCCCCGCACCACCGAGGCAAACTGTTTGCCGGACATCCAGCTGGTCACCGGATGCTGCTCGAGCGCCACCAGCCCGTCGATCTGGCGCGCCGATACGCTGCTGCCGGACAGGTCATACAGGCGCAGCATTTCCTTCAACGCGGTCAGGCCGCTCCCGGTCAGCGACAACTGGTTCAGCGACAGGTGCGAAATCAGTCGCCACTGCGCGTTCTTGCCCTGACGGAAGCGCATCGGGCGGGTCGGCTTGCGCAGCAGGCCGATCGCACGCGCGGGCGTGCCACCCTCCAGACTGAGGTCGCCGCCGGCCACGCCGTGGGCCAGCTGGCTGGGCAGATCGCGGTTGCTGCAGGTCAGCTCCAGGCTCACCGTGTCGGTCTGCGGCACGGTCGGATTGAACGCCAGGTCGACGAAGCTGATCTCCGTCTCGAAGCCGGGGCTCTGGCGTGCGATGTCCTCGTCACGGCGCGCTACCCAGTACTGGCCGGTCCGGTCGGGATCCTCGCCGTGATGCAGCGAATAGAACGGCCGGAACGCCTGGATCACCTCGCCCTGCGGGGTCTGTCGGATGCGGTGCACCGAGTCGATCGAATGCACTTCATAGGCGAACGCGCGTCGTGCATCCGGCAACACGGTGTAATTGACGGTGCGATGGGTCACCCGGATCGGCTCACCGGCCTGGGTGAACAGATTGACGATCGGCGTGCAGCCCAGGCGCACATTGCTCGCGCTCAGCTCTTCGAGCACCAGCTGGTTGCCGCGCTCGGGCGCGCTGGCGTGCAGGATCAGGTGCAGGGTGAAGCTGCGGCTGGCGCCGGCCGTGACCGGCTTGAGGTCCAGATCGACGAACCCGAACTTCTCCGGGTAGGCGAACAGTTCGGTCAGCAGGCGATAGGCCGGATGCGAACGCGCCGGAAAATCGACCAGTGCCTCGTTGTCGGCAAAGCCGACCTGGCGCAGCGGCACGCTCTCCAGCCGGCGCCAGCGACCGCCGCCATCGGCCTCGACATAGGCGACCTTCACGCCGAGCGCCAGCGCATCGCGCAGCGCAGCGCGCAACGACGGCTCGCCATCCAGGAACAGGCGCAGGGCGTCGGTGCCCAGCGTGTCGAAACTGGCCTGGTCGGACACCAGCCGGACGTTCAACGAGATCTGCGCACCGCTGCCGGCCGGCAGGCTGGTGGCCATCGGTGCCTCGGCGACACCGCGATAGACGGCAGACTGCACCACGACCGGTGCCAGCACCACGTCGTAGGCGGTGCGGAAGCGGCACGACACACCGCGGACCGGGCGGCTCTGCAGCGCCGTGCCGCGCGGCACGGTGATCGGCGCGCTGAGTTTGGCGGACACGCCGTCCATGTCGAAATGCGCGATCGAGCACGACGGGAATGGCCGCAGATAGTGCGGGTACAGCACATCCAGCAGCGCGTCGGTGAACTCGGGATAGTCGTCCTCGATGCGCTTGGAGACGCGCGCACTGAGCAGCGCGAATGCCTCGATGAGGCGCTCGACGTGCGGGTCCTGGCTGCCGTCGGCATTGAGCTGAAGGCGGCCGGCAATCTTGGGGTAGCGGTCGGCGAACTCGCGGCCATAGCGCCGCAGGTAGGCCAGTTCGCGTTCGTAGTAAGGCAGCAGATCCTGCATGTCAGACCGTCGCCTGCTGGCGGCGCATGCGGCTGACCTGGTACTGCAGGGTCGAGGGCTGCAGCATCGCATCGAAACTCACCGGCTCCCGCGCCGGCTCGAGATCGAGCAGCGCATGGATGGTGAAATGCAGCCCACCCCCGAACTGGGAGCCCACTTCCAGGCTTACCCCCACGTTCTTGAGGCGGCGTTCGTGGCGCGCCACGGCCTGCTCCAGCGAACGGCAGATGGCGGCACGGTCATAGGCGTTGGCCAGGCTCATCGCCGAGAAATCGGCCAGCCCGTAGGTCAACAGGGATTGCTTGCAGTTGGGAAACGCCGCCATGTCGTCTTCCTGGAAAGCGGCCCGGGAATTGAGCAGGCCCTCCAGATCGCGCGCGATCGACTCCTTGTACTGCTCCAGCGATACGGACTTGAACACATGCCCTCCCCCGTTGGATTTGGGGGCATCGTCGAACAATTTTTCGAGCAAGCTGGGTTCGAGTCCCTTCATTCGTCATTCCGGTCTGTCTGCGTCCCTGCATCGTGCAGAGGGGCAACACGCGTTGCGGCCGATCCTGGCCGCGCCCGATGTACTGCCAGTGGCGTTTCAGACTGCGATGGCGCGCTAGGCGCCATCGCAGCGACACAACATCAAACGGCGTAGTTCGGAATGTTCTTGGTTGCACTCCACTGCGCCACGGCCTTGCCACCAACGCCGCCTTCCGGCTTCTGCTGCTGGTAGGTCCACTTGATCGCACCAAAGCTCAGCTGGATCACTTCCTGCGGCATACCATCGGAATCGACCGTGGTGGTGACGCGGTGAACCAGCACGTTCAGCAGCTCGACCAGGTAGTAATTGATCGCGTTGCCGTCCTTGTCGGCGCGCATGAACTCGATGCGGGCCTTCGGGAAGGTGGTGCCGTTGGCAGCCGCCTGGTTCAGAGCAGTGGAGGCGAGGTCGATCGACTTGGTGACTTCGATCGGCGACAGGTTCACACGCGCGGCAGTGGTGCCACCCGAGGTCGACGCAGTGGCCGAGCGCGGCTGCAGGAGATCCTGCGAGAAGGACTGGATCTCAATCCAATCCTTGTGCTTGTCGTCGTGGGACTCGCCCTTGATGGTGTCGATGGAAAGAAAAGCGTGCTGCATATCTGGTCTCCTAAGTTCCGGTCTTCCGTGAGATTGGGTGCCGGGATCGCTCCCGGCGGTTCAGGGGGTTTAGCCCTCTTAGAAAAACGTCACTGCAAATCGGGACATCCGTCCCTTGACGCTACAGCAACATCAAAGCGTTACGACTTCTTTGCAGTCGCCGGCAGTTCGGCAACCAGTCGCAACGAAACAGACAGCTCATCGAGCTGGAAATGTGGCCTGATGAACGCCACAGCGCGGTAGACACCGGGCTTGCCCGGCACTTCCGAAACGTTCACAGCGGCTTCGCGCAGCGGGTACTGGGCCTTGGCTTCCTGGGAGGCGTTGTCGTCCAGCAGCACGTACTGGGAGATCCAACGGTTCAGGAATTCCTCGACGTTGCCCGCCGATGCGAAGCTGCCAATTTTCTCGCGCATCATCGCCTTGAGGTAATGGGCGATACGCGAGACGGCGAAGATGTACTGCAGCTGGGCAGACAGGATCGCATTGGCATTGGCCGAATCGGTGTTGTACTTCTTCGGCTTCTGTGCCGACTGGGCGCCGAAGAACGCGGCGTAGTCGGTGTTCTTGCAATGCACCAGCGGCATGAAGCCGAGGTCACTGAGTTCTTTTTCACGACGGTCGGTGATCGCCACTTCGGTCGGGCACTTCAGCGCGACTTCGCCGTCATCGGTACGGAAGGTGTGCGTCGGCAGGTCTTCGACCAGGCCACCGCCTTCCACGCCGCGGATCGCCGCGCACCAGCCGAAGTCCTCGAACGCGTGGGTCAGGCGCGCGGCCATCGCGTAGGCAGTGTTGCACCACAGGAACTTGCTGTGGTCGCTGGCATCGACGTCTTCAACGAAGTTGAACCCTTCCACCGTGGTCCCGTCTTTCGGGTTGTACGGCAGGCGGCCCAGGAAGCGCGGCATGGTCAGGCCCACATAGCGGCTGTCCTCGCTCTCGCGGAACGACTTCCACTTGGCGTATTCGACGGTGTCGAACACCTTGGCCAGATCGCGCGGCTTTCCCAGGTCGGTGAAGGTCTCCAGGCCGAACATGCTTTCGGACGCTGCCGAAATGAAGGGCGCGTGTGCGGCGGCCGCCACGTGCGACATCTGCTCGATGAAGTACATGTCTTCCGGCTGGCGGCCGACGAAGTAGTCACCCACCAGAGCACCGAAGGGCGCGCCACCGAAGGTGCCGAACTCTTCTTCATAGACCTTCTTGAACAGCGCGCTCTGGTCGAAATCGATCGCCGACTTGAAGTCCTTGACCAGATCCTTCTTCGGCGCGTTGAAGACCTTGATCTTCATGTTCGGGCCGGTGGACGTCTGCTGGCACAGGTAGTGCAGGCCGCGCCAGGTGCTTTCCAGCTGCTGGAACTGCGGCGCATGCATCACCGCGCTGAGCTGCTCGGAGATGATCCGGTCAATCTCGGCGATGCGCGCATCGAGGGTCAGGTTGAGGTTGTCCGACACCACCACGGTGCCTTCCAGCACCTCCTTGGCAAGCTCGGAAATGATGTCCTTGGCACGCTGGTGTTCGGTTTCGGACTTGGCGACCTTGCTCTTCTCGACGATCTGGTCGAGCAGGCCGATCTCCTCGACCGCAGCGGACGCCTGTTCGGCAACACCGGTAGCTTCTGCTGCCATGACTTACTCCTCCTTCCCCGTGCCAAGCTTCTTGAGCTGCTCGGTGTTGTTCAGGACATCGGTCAACAGATCCTCGAGCTTTTCGTTGCCGGCCAGCTTGTTGCGCAGGTCGGCGAGCTTGGTGCGCGATTCGAGCAGCTTGCGCAGCGGCTCGATCTGGTCGACCACGGACTCGGGACGGAAATCGTCGATGGAATTGAACTTCAGTTCCACGCCGAACTCGCCGCCACTGTCGCTGATCTTGTTCGGAACGCGGTACACCGCACGCGGTGCCACGCCTTCCATCACTTCATCGAAGTTGTCCAGGTCCACATTGACGAACTTGCGGTCCTTGACCTTCGGCAACGGCTGCTCCGGATTGCCGCTCAGGTCGCCGAGCACGCCGACCACGAACGGCAGCTCCTTCTGCTCGATCGCGTCGCCCTTCTCGACGTCATAGGTGAGCTGCACCCGCGGGGGGCGGATCTTCTGCAACCGCTTTTGAATGCTGTCCTTCTTGGCCATCGGTGTCTCCTGACTGGGGGCCGTACGAAATGCGGATCAGTTGCCGCCGACGTTCTGGAACGGGTCCGCACCGGCACCGGACGACGCCGGACGCGCGGGTTGCGCTGCCGGTGCCGCGGGCGTGGTCGTACGACGGGCAGCCGGTGCGGTGCGACGACCGGCACGGGTGGCCTTCGGCTTTGCCGGCGGTTCCAGGATGGCTTCACCCATCGTGGTGCGCAGCGTGGTGGCCAGCGTCTGCGCTTCCTTGCGGGCCGTGTCCGAGGCCAGTGCGCCGCGTCCCTGCAGGCGCTTCAGCGACTGGTTGGCGATGCGGAAACCGGCAACGGTCAGCACGCCATCGGCGACAAGGTCGTCCGGATCGCGCTGCAGCACTTCTTCGGCGGCCACGATGGCACGCGCGTAATTACCCTGATCGAACTGCAGCTGCGCGATGCGCACCCACGGTTCCTTGCGGGTCGGATCGGCACGAGAGGCAGCTTCAAAACTCGTGATCGCCGCTTCGGCACCCGCCGTGGTCACCTGCGCTTCGGCGGTCGTCATCGACGTGTCGAAGGGCGGCACCACCGCCTTCTTCGGCGTCGATGCGCATGCCGCCAGACCCGACAGCAGAACCAATGCCAGCATCGGCCGATAGACGGCCTTCCCCTTTTCCTTCACTTTCATGCCAATCCCTCGTAGAAACTCCTAAAGGTAAGACCGGTCCCCGCCGATACTACACACGGGATTCCGTCCCCTACCGCCGCAAGTGTACAACTGCAAATACGCAAGGGTATAGTGAAGCGCATAGATTGCTTCAATGCAACGCCGCAGATTTTCACACCGTCTTCCGCGTTCTGCTGTATGCGCAACGGACTTCCGCGCATGAATCACTCTCCCTGTCCTTTTTCGCCCGAGAATGCATGAAGCCTCTCATGAGCCGAAATTTTTGCTTAGGCCGTCACACTCTCTTATGTGTTGTCACGGCGATGTCATTGTCCTTGTCAGGGTGCGCCAGTGGCGGTCTTGGCAAGGCTATGGACAAGACGTTACAAGCCGTTGGCATCAAGGAAGCGGCGCCGGATGCCCCGCCGACCATTCCACTGCGGCTCTATGCCGGCACCAATCTCAATGCCGGCAATGACAAGCGCCCCACCGCCGCGGTGGTGAAGGTCTACCACCTGCGCAGCGCCCAGCGCTTCGAACAGGCCCCGTTCAACGCCTTCCTCGACCAGAACGGCGAGCAGGCCGCCCTTGGCGCGGACCTGCTGTCGGTCAATGAGATCGTGTTGACCCCCGGCGCGCGCCAGGAACTGAAGGAGCAGTTGAGCGAAGGCGCTGCCGTACTGGGCGTGGTTGCCCTGTTCCGCGCGCCGGCCGACAACCGCTGGCGGCTGACATTCGACGGAAAACAGAAGGCGCTGCCAGCCGACGGTATTACCGTGGGAATCCATGCGTGCGCACTGACGACGGACAGCCCGGCGTTGGTCACGCGGCTTTCCGGTGATCCGAGCAGTCTGGCATCCGTGCGCTGCGTCTCTCCTCGCTGAGGGGGTGACTTCATTCTGACGTCAGAATTCCAGCATACGATAGTATCCAAGCCTCGCCTCGCATCAAAAATGTGAGGCACAGCTCACTTTCACATTCCTGTATTGGGAATGTGTGTGGAAACCTAGCGTTCATCGGGTGCGGTTTGCCTGAAATTTCCAAGGATTGAAATGTGGCGTATGTAAGCAGGATGTCGAAGGTTCTTTGGGGTGAGGGTCTGTTTCTGCGGCCCCAGCATTTCCAGCGTCAGGACGCCTATCACGAGGCACGGCTGCAGGATCTTTCGCTGACCCTGCATCCGTACGCATGGGGCTGCCGCCGCGTGCGTTTTGATCCGCAGGCGCTCAACGGCGGCACGCTGCGCCCGCTGGACATCTCGGCGGTGTTCCCCGATGGCGAGAGCTACGACGCGCCCGTCCACGATGCGCTGCCCGATGCGCTGTCGCTGAAGGACCTGCCGCCCGGCGTGCAGTCCACCGTGATCCACCTCGGGCTTCCCCTGCTGCGCGACGATGGCGACAACTGTGCCGACGCCGACGCCGCGCAGTTGGCGCGCTACCGCCAGGTCAACCGGGCCGCCAACGACCTGTTCACCGATGCGGTGGAGGCCGAACTCGGCTTCCTCGGCAAGGCGGTCAAGCTGCTCACCGACGAGCACCCGCGCGATTCCTACGCCACTGTGGCGCTGGCGCGCATCCGTCGCACCTCCACCGGCGGCTTCGAACTGGATGAGGACTTCATCCCGCCGTGCGCGCACCTGGAAGCCTCGCCCACCCTGCACCGCGAGCTGCGCGGCATCCTGGACTCGTTGCAGGCCAAGGTCGACGCACTGTACGGACTGCACCGCGAGCCCTCCAAGAACATCATCGAATTCCGTTCGGGCGACATCGCCTCGTTCTGGCTGCTGCACACGATCAACTCCTCGTTCAGTGCGCTGGCGCATCTGTACCACCATCCGCAGCTGCATCCCGAGCGCCTGCACCAGGAGCTGCTGCGCATGGCCGGCGCGATGCTGACGTTTTCCAATGCCTACGCGCTCAACGATCTGCCGCGCTATCAGCACACGCAGCCGGAGGCGGGGTTCCGCCAGCTGTTCGACATCATCCGCAACCTGCTGGACACGGTGATCTCGGCGCGCTACTTCAAGATCGCGCTCAACGAGATCAAGCCGTCCTACCACCTTGGACGTCTGGACTCGCAGCGCATCGACGACAACGCCTCTTTCTACCTGGCGGTATCGGCCGACATCCCCGCCCAGGAACTGGTGCAGATGGTGCCGGTCCGATTCAAGGTGGGCGCGCCCGACGACGTGGAGAAGTGCGTTCTTTCGGCACTGCCCGGCGTAAAGCTGGCGCATGCCAACCAGGTGCCCGCCGCGATCCCGGTGCGCCCCGGCAGCCACTACTTCGAACTGGATTCGCGCGGCGCGCTGTATGAGCGGATGCTCAAGGCACAGTCGCTGATGATCTACGTGCCGGCCGGCGTTGCCGATCTCAAAATGGAACTTGTCGCGGTGACCTCATGATGAATTCGCCCCTGCCCCCTACCCCGGGCCCGATGCCTTCGCTCAGCTCGCATGGCGGCATGGCCGCGCCGTCGCCGCAGGCGGCCAATCCGCAGAGCCTGCAGGACCTGATGGCCGACGGCTTCTACCTGCTGTTGCTGCTCAAGCGTGGGCAGCTGCCGTCGGATGCCGAAGCGTTCGTGCAGACCGTGCAGAAGTTCCTCGACGGTGTGGAGCGCAATGCCAATCGCATGGGCATCGCCTCCGAGGATGTCTACGCCGCCAAATACGCGTTCTGCGCGGCGGTGGATGAAGCGATTCTGTCCCAGCCCTCCGCGCTGCATGAGATCTGGGAGCGCAATCCGCTGCAGCTGCGCCTGTTCGGCGAGCATCTGGCCGGCGAGCACTTCTTCGACCGGCTTGAGGAACTGCGCCGCCAGGGCGCACCGCGCCTGCCGTCGCTGGAGGTGTACCACTTCTGCCTGCTGATGGGCTTCGAAGGCAAGTACCGCCTGGAAGGTACCGAAAAGCTCGGCTACCTCACCGCGCGGCTGGGCGATGAGATCGTCTACCTCAAGGGAAAGCGCCACGGGTTCGCACCGCATGCGCTGCCGCCGGACCACATCCGTCACAGCCTGCGTCGCGTTGTTCCGCTGTGGCTGCCCGCCGCACTGGTGGCAGGCTTTGGCGTGATCGGCTTTTTCGGTCTGCGCTTCTATCTGGGTCACGAAACCCAGCAGCGCATGGCGGCCTACAACGACGTTGTCCAGATGCCGCAGCGCACCGCGCACATTACGATCACCCTGCCCTGAGACGGGTGATCGACCCTTCCGCATGACGCCGCACCACCGGCGTCATGCGGATGTCGCGCCGGATCGCGCGCATGCCCGCCACTGCTTCAGGCGCGTGTCGACCTGAGCACAGTGCACTCGAATTCCACCCGGCCACGTTACACGTTGTGGAAACGGCGCTGCTGCTCCCCAATCGGTGTGCGGCGTACCTTCGATGCGATGTCCCTACCCGGCCCCTTGGCAGGTCGCGCCAGTAACTTGCCTCCGACACCGACTCAATATCGTGCGATTCATCACAGTTTCCTGTCTATAATTTGACGCAGCGGCCCCGTGTCGCGCTGAATGCGACAAAATCGATCCACTTCCCGTCTGCGTTGCAGGCACACGTCAGGGGGCGTGCGAAGCCGGTCGGTGAAAGAGCCCGTCAATGGGATTTGTTACTGTTGCCGGGTACATGGACGTGAAACAGGCTCTGCGGGCGTCACGCGGCCGCAGCCTGGCACACGCATCATCACACTCCCTGACAAGAGCCTGTCGATATGGATGTCTCTCGCTCCTCGTTGTTGGCCACCCTTGGCGCTCCCTCCCAGCAGGCGCGACTGATCCAACTGCTCGGCCCGGCCTCCGGCCTGGTGGTGGAGCGCTTCGAGGGCCAGGAGGCGGTCTGCGGCAGCACCCGGTTCGAGATTGACTGCCTGTCCAC
>NZ_JBMWDO010000006.1:85598-303553 GCF_049545475.1 Stenotrophomonas sp. NPDC077461 | reverse complement strand
GACAAATCATCCTTCCTGCAGGCGCCTTCACAAGATACCTGCGCATACTGTCAAAGAACCTTGGAGTCGGCCTCAGCGCCTTCCTCCGTGTGCCCGACGTTTCCGTCGTTGCGAGCCGCCCATTATAGCCGGCTTTTCCGCCTCGTCAACACCTTTTTTCAAGGCCGTCTCACCGAAGTGGACGTTGTTGCCGATGCTGCTTCGTCGTGCGACCCGGAGGTCTTTTCGTCGAAGCGAGCCGCCTATTATGTCAGGCTTTTCGTTTCCGTCAACACCTTCTTTCGAAGGATGTTGCCGCCGCCTTGGTTGGGTGTTCACCGGGGTGAAGACCGCGTCGCAGCGAGGGAGCGAATACTAAAGACTTCTGAAAATTCGTCAAGGCTTTTCTTCGATCTTTTTCATCGACGCGTCATCAATGCGTGCTGCTCATCTGCAGCCGCGGCAGCACGCGCGTTGCGCGTGCTGCCGCAGGCTTGCTAACAATGCATGTCTTGTCGTCAGGGATGCATGCGATGTCTGCGGTAGCCAAGCGTTCGTTGTTGCGCGATATGTCGTTGCCTGCGGTGATGGCCGGCTTCATTACGGTGTTGGTGGGCTTTGCCAGCTCGGCGGTGATCGTGTTCCAGGCCGCGCGCGCTATGGGCGCATCGCAGGCGCAGATCGCCTCGTGGATGTGGGCGCTTGGACTGGGCATGGGCATCACCTGTATTGGCCTGTCGCTGCGCTACCGCGTGCCCGTGGTGACAGCATGGTCGACGCCAGGCGCGGCCATGCTGGTGGTCGGTGCCGGTGCGGTGGGCTACAGCGATGCGATCGGTGCCTTTGTGCTGGCAGCGGTGCTGGGCATGATCGCCGGCTTCTCGGGGATCTTCGCGCGGCTGATGCAGCGGGTACCGATGGCGTTGGCCGCAGGCATGCTGGCCGGTGTACTGCTGCGCTTTGGGCTGGATGTGTTCGTGTCCATGCAGACGCAGCTGGGCATGGCACTGGCCATGTTCGCCACCTGGTTGATCGGGCGCCGGCTGTTCCCGCGCTATGCCGTGATCGCCACGCTGGGCGTGGGTATTGCCGTGGCTGCCGGCCAAGGACTGCTGCAGTTGCAGGATGTCCGCCTGCAACTGGCCACGCCGGTGTTCACCTGGCCCACGTTGTCGTGGGCGGCGGTGATCGGCGTTGCGCTGCCCCTGTTCGTGGTGACGATGGCTTCGCAGAACATCCCCGGCGTGGCCGTCATCCGCGCATCCGGCTACGACACACCGGTGTCGCCGGTGATCGGCTGGATCGGCGTGGTGAACACGCTGCTGGCGCCCTTCGGTGCTTACGGACTCAACCTGGCGGCGATCACCGCCGCGATCTGCATGGGCCGGGAGGCGCATGAGGATCCCGCGCGCCGGTACACCGCCGCGGTGGCCGCCGGCGGCTTCTATATTCTGGTGGGCCTGTTCGGTGCGACGGTGGCGGCGGTGTTCGCGGCCTTCCCCAAGGAGCTGGTGGCCTGCGTGGCCGGCATTGCCCTGTTCGGCACGATCGCCAACAGCCTGTCGATGGCGCTGCGGGAGGAGGCCGACCGCGAAGCGGCCCTGGTGACGTTCCTGGTCACCGCGTCGGGGCTGTCATTGGCCGGCATCGGTTCGGCCTTCTGGGGACTGGTGGCCGGGGGTATCTGCTTGCTGGTGCTGCGGCCGTCCGCAGCGCGCGGCTGAGCCGGATCAGGGATCCAGCAGGAAGGTCAACGCGCCGATCAGCACCACATAAATGGCCATGCCAACGAACACCGCCGACCAGCGGGTGCCGCCCAGGCCAGCCAGTGCGGCGTGCTGGGCCGTCGCGTCACCGGGATGACGTGCCTGGGCCAACGCGATCATCCGCTGGGCATGCCGCAGATACAGGTAATTGCCCACGGAACCGGCCGCGACGCTGGTCGCCACGGTGACCACCAGCGATACGCTGTCGCTGGCCCCGGCCAGGGTTTCCAGAATGGACAGGACGGTGAGCGCGCCGATCCACATGGCGGCCTGCGCGTACATGCGGCGATACAACATCCAGAACGCGCCGAACAGGAAGGCCGGCCAGCTCCAGGCGGTGGCGCTGGCCGCCTGACCGTCGGGCGCCAGGTCCAGCCGCCATTTGCGGCGGTATACCGGGAAGTTGCTGCCGACGAAGGCGGCATACGCCTGCTGCCCGTCCACCAGTGGTGCGTGCGCCGGCATGGCGCGGGCATCGACGGCAGATGCCGGCGCAGCATAGGGATCCTGGGACGGCTCGACCGGCGTCGGCGCGGTCATCGCCAGCTCGGCCACGCTGTGCAGGGGCTCCCATTGCGGCATGCCTTGCCGCCAGACCAGGGTGTCGGCGGTGATCTGGCCCTGCCCCAGCAGGTGCTGGAGCTGCACAGCGGGCAGCGGTCCCTGCCGCTGTTGCTGGTGATCGGCGTAGTACCACGGGGTATCGGACATGACTCGTTCCTGGAGGGAGAAGCACCGGTTCGCCCGTCCGGGCGTCGGCTGGGGGATTACAGGGGCAGCACGCGGAAGGTCTGGGTGAGCGTGTGGCTGGCGCCGGCCGGCAGGGTGATGACATCCGGACCGGCGTTGGCGGCCTCCAGACACACATAGTTGCGCCAGCCTGCCCCGACGTCGGCCATGCCTGCCGCCCCCGCCTGGCCCGGGTTCCAGGCCACCAGCGAGCGGCTGCCCTGGGTGGTGATTTCGATGCGCCGCTTCAGCCCGGGGTCCTTGAGCACGTAGCGGCCGCCAGCGCCGGTATAGATGCGGTCGCTGCGGCCGGGATCGCGCGGGTCGCGCAGGTTCCAGTCGCCCTGCTGCACGCGCGGGGTGGCGTAGTTCTCGAACTTGTCCAGATAGGTGAGGCCATCCAGCCCCTGCACGTCCACGGCCGTGGCGTCGTCCACCCGGAAGTAATTGTGCAGGGCCTGGGTGAAGCTGACCGGCTGGCTGCCGCTGTTCTCGGTGATCAGGCGCTGCTCCAGCGTGCGGCCGATGCGCAACTGCATGGTCAGGCGCAGCGCCAGGTTGTCCAGCGGCGGCGGGGTCAAGGTGAGCAGTAGGGTGCCGTCGGCTTCGCGGCGCGCCTCTTTGAGCGTCCACGCCACGTTGCGCACGAACCCATGCGAGGGCACATCGGTGCCCTGCCCCTGGCGGCCGAAGTACGGCCAGCACACCGGGCTGCCGCCCCGGATCGGGGTGGGCATCGGCTGCGCGCTGGGTGACAGCCACAGGAGATCCTGGCCGCCCTTGGGAACATAGGACAGCAGTTGCCCGCCGAACACCGATATGGCGGCGCTGGCAAACGGGGTGTCCACCTTCCAGACGGGGAAGCCCTGCACGGTGCCCAGGCTCAGGCCCTCGACCTTGGGCAGGGCGGCGCCAGGGCCGGCCGGAGACTGCACCAGGCGGGCGTGGTTGGGCGGGAGGGTGAACACAGTGGATGCGGGCATGGTGGTGGTCGAAGGGATCGGAATGGGAGGCGCACTGCGCAATGCAGTGAGGATGCGTTGGCCGGCGCGGCCGTCGGTGGTGGTCCAGCCCAGGCGCTGCTGTTCGATCTGGATGGCGCGGCGGGTGGCGGTGCCGATCATGCCATCGGCGGCGCCGATGTCGTGGCCACGTGCGAGCAGCAGGGTCTGCAGCTCACGGCGCTCGCTGCGGCCGATGCCGGGATCGTCAGTGGGCCAGGCCGCGACGATGCCCGGCCCGCCGCGCAGACGGTCGGACAGGGTGGCGATGGCCAGGGCATAGCTCTCTGCGGCGTTGTAGGCGTAGATCGCGTCGTAGTTGCGGAACACCAGCCAGGCCGGTCCCGTGGCGCCGGTCGGCAGCAGCAGGGCGGCGTTGCTGTCGGCGGGCAGGCCGTCCGGGGCAAGCGCGCCGCCGGCCACGGGGACGATGCCCAGCGCGCGCCAGGCGGCCAGTGGCTTGCGCTGGGTGCGGCCGGCCAGCGATGCGTTGAAGCCGGTCGGGAGTTTGACCTCCAGGCCCCAGGGCTGGCCGGTCCGCCAGCCGGCCTTGGCCAGGTAGTTGGCGGTGGAGGCCAGGGCATCGGGGATGCTGGCGACCAGATCGCGGCGACCGTCGCCATCACCGTCCACCGCGATGCGAGCGTAGGTGGACGGCATGAACTGGGTATGCCCGAACGCACCGGCCCAGGAGCCGGTGAGTCCCTCTGCCTGGAGCTCACCGGCGTCGAGCAGCCTGAGCAGGGCCAGCAGCTCGCCGCGGAAGAACGGTTGCCGACGGCCGTTGCAGGACAGCGTGGCCAGCGACTGCAGCAGCGGGCGCTTGCCGAAGACGCGACCGTAGTCGCTTTCCACCCCCCACACGGCCACGATGGTGGCGGGATCGACACCGTACTGCGCCGATACCGTGGCGAGCAGATCGTGATGCAGGGAGAGACGCGCACGGCCATCGTCCACGCGCTGGGTGTCCACCAGCGCGGCGAGGTAGTCCCACAGCGGCGTGGTGAACTCGGGCTGGGCATCCAGGAGCGGCAACACGCTCAGGTCCGGGGTGAGACCGGCGGTGAGGCGTGTGAATCCGTCAGCGCTGATGCCCTGTTTGAGCGCCTGCGGTTCCAGTGTGGCCAGGCAGCGGTCCAGATCGTCCTGCGGCGCGGCGGCAACCGAGGCGCTGGCCAGGCACATCGCGCCCAGCAGCCAGCCGGTGTAGAGCCTCATTGGCGGAAATCCTTGCAGCCAAGTGGACCTGCATCATAACGGTGCGCGCGCAGTTCAAGCCGGCTGCAGCAGTCGCAGGCCGAAGGCCGGCTCAAACGCGTTCCACGCCGCGCTCGCGCGCAGGCCGGCCTCGGCGACCAATGACGCAAATGACGCATCGGTGTACTTGTGGCTGTACTCGACCGTCATCGCCTCGCCGTCGGCGAAGTCGAACGCACGGCCGTCGACGTGCACGGTCTGGGCGCGGGTGCTGACCAGTTCGGTCTCGATGCGCAGGCGCGGCACGCTGTAACGGGCCCGGTGGCGGAAGCCGTCGAGGTCGAAGTCGCTGCCGATCTCGCGGTTGAGCCGGCGCAGCAGGTTGAGGGTGAAGTCGGCGGTGACACCCGCGGCATCGTTGTAGGCCGATTCGATCAGCACCGGGTCCTTGTGCAGGTCGATGCCGATCAGGGCCAGGCCATCAGCGCCCATTGTCTGGCGCATGGCCCGCAGCAGCGCCACGGCATCGGCGTGGGCGAAATTGCCCAGCGTGGAGCCGGGGAAGAACAGCAGCCGACGGGCCGGCGGGCGCTGCGGCGCCGGCACCTGCACCGGGCGGGTGAAGTCGGCGCAGACCGGCAGCATCTCGATGTCCGGCAAGGCCTGGGCAAGCCGCGTGATGCTGGCCAGCAGGGCGGCACGCGAGATTTCGATCGGGGTATAGGCGACCGGATCGGTGAGCGCGTGCAGCAGCAGTTCGGTCTTGCGGCCGCTGCCGCTGCCCAGCTCGACCACATGCAGGCGCGGGCCGACCACCTTGGCGATGTCGTGCGCGCAGTCCTGCAGCAGTTTCAGCTCGGTGCGTGTCGGGTAGTACTCGGGCTGGCGGGTGATCTGCTCGAACAGCGCCGAGCCACGGGCGTCGTAGAAGTACTTGGACGGCAACTGGCGCGGCCGGATGGAGAGGCCCTGCACGATATCGGCGGTGATGCGGGCGCGGTCGGGCTGCAGGTCGGTGAGCGCTTCGAGTGCGTCGCTGACCGTGCTCATGCGGCGTCCCGGGCCAGGCGCAGGCCGGCGAACTGCCAGCGCGCCGAGGGGGCGAAGAAGTTGCGGTAACTGGCGCGGACGTGTCCGGCCGGTGTGGCGCAGCTGCCGCCGCGCAGGATCCATTGACCGTTCATGAATTTACCGTTGTATTCGCCGAGATGGCCCGCGAAGGGGCGGAAGCCGGGATAGGCGCCATATGCGCTGCTGGTCCATTCCCAGACATCACCGAACAGCTGCTGCAGCGGGGCCTCGCGGCCGCCGGCAGGGTGCAGTCGATCGGCGTCGGCGAAGTGACCGTCGACCGGCTGACCTGCGGCGGCGGCCTCCCATTCGAACTCGGTGGGCAGGCGCAGGCTCCGCCAGCGCGCGTAGGCATCGGCTTCGTAATAACTGAGGTGGCAGACCGGCGCGTGCGGGTCGAGCGCACGCCAGCCGCCCAGGGTGAACTCGCGCTGCAGGGCATCGTCCCAATACAGCGGATGCTGCCAGTGCTCGGCCTGGCACAGCGCCCAGCCCTCGCTCATCCAGTGCGCCGGCTCGCGATAGCCACCGGCCGCCACGAACTGGCGGTACTCGTCGTTGCTCACCGGCCGGTTGGCCAGCGCGTGTGCGGGCACCAGCACCCGGTGCACGGGCGACTCATTGTCGTAGGCGAACCCGGCGTGGGCTGGCCATGCCGGGGCGCCGATCTCCACGATCTGCTCGGGGCTTTCCTGCCAGCGCAGCGGCACGGCCGTGCTGGGCGAACAGGCGAGATCATCACGGTAGGCCGGTTGCAGCGGGTTGCACCACAGCGCGTGCTTGATGTCGGTCAGCAGCAGCTCCTGATGCTGTTGTTCGTGCTGCAGGCCGAGCAGCAGCTGATGGTGTGTGGTGGCATCGAGCACACCGGCCTGCACCAGAGCGATCACCTGCTGGTCGACCTCGGCACGGTAGTGCAGCACCTCCTGCAGCGACGGGCGCGAGAGCAGGCCGCGCTGCGGGCGCGCGTGCGCCGGGCCGATGCTCTGGTAGTAGCTGTTGAACAGGTAGTGCCAGTCGGGGTTGAACGGCGCATAGCCCGGGCGGTTGGCCAGCACAAAGCGCTCGAAGAACCAGGTGGTGTGGGCCAGGTGCCACTTGGTCGGGCTGGCGTCCGGCATGCTCTGCACCATCGCATCTTCGGCGCTGAGCGGTGCGGCCAGCGCGACGCTGCGGGCACGGATGCCGGCGTAGCGGGTGGCCAGTGCCGCGGCCAATGGGTCGGTGGTCGGCGGCGATGGGGCGACGGCGGTATTCATCGCGATCAGGATCGAACAGCGCGGGTGAGCGCAACGTCATGGCACGGCTCACGCCGCGTTACGCAGCTCAAGTTGAATGCGCATCGGCCGCTACCGGGAGGACCATCGCCTGTGTGGTCCGGTTTGCACGATGCAGCCACGGCGCGCCGGCCCGCTCTGTGGAACCGTCCTTGCGGAATCACCTGCTACGCCAGCCCAGCCACTATCTGTTCGTACTGCCCGCCGTGCTTGCCGGGCTGGTGCTGTGGTCGGCCACCCCGGCGCAGGAGGTCGGCAGCCCGGTGCACCGCCTGCTGCCCCTGCTGCTGACCTGCCTTGGCGTGGGCGTGGCCCTGGTCTACAACCGCGTGCGGGCGCTGTGCCTGCTGCTGGCGATCGCGCTGGCCTTCGCGTTGCTGCACGGTCTGGTGGCCGGCTTCCTGCGCGATGGCGTGGTCTCTGCCACCACGCCGCTGACCTTCCATGCGGTCGCGTTGTGGTTGCCCGTTCTGTTTGTGCTGCATGGACTCTGGCCCGAGCGCGGACGCCTGCGCCAGGACCTGCTGCTGCGCGCGGTGCTGAGCGGCCTGGCGTTGGGCATCTTCGCGCTGTTGGCCGCGCAGGGGCCGCAGGGCATGCACGATCTGCTGTCCAACCGCCATTGGGCGTGGCTGCCGACCGGCTTGAGCCGACTGGCGCAACTGCCGACGCTGGCCTTCGTGGTCGCTGCGATCACGCTGTCGGTGCAGGCCGTGCGCGCACCACGCGCCCTGCATACCGCGATGCTGCTGGCGCTGCTGGCAGTGTGGGCGATGCTGCCGCGGATCTTCCTGTCGCCGGCGCTGCTGCCCGCGCTGACCAGCGTGGCGCTGCTGGCACTGGTATCGGCGATGGTGCAGGAATCGTTCCACATGGCCTTCCGCGACGAGCTGACCGGCCTGCCCGGCCGGCGGGCGCTGAACGAATGCCTGCAGCGCGTGGGCGCCACGTACACGATCGCGATGGTCGATGTGGACCACTTCAAGCGCTTCAATGACACCCACGGCCATGACATCGGCGATGACGTGCTGCGGCTGGTCGCGGCGCGGCTGGCAGGTGTGGGCGGCGGCGGGCGGGCCTTCCGCTACGGCGGCGAAGAATTCGCGCTGGTGTTCCTGGACCGCACTGCCCCGGCCTGCGTGGCAGCGGTGGAGGCGATCCGGGCGACGGTGGAAGACGCCCGCATGACACTGCGCGACCGCGCGGCGCGGACCCGCGACGACGCGGTGGGCCGCCTGCAGCGCGGCCGTGGCGGCGGTGGCGAAGTGGTGCAGGTGACGGTCAGCATCGGCGTGGCCGACAGCCGCGTTGGCGACAGCCCGCAGGCCGTGATCAAGGCCGCCGACCAGGCGCTGTATGCGGCCAAGGACGCCGGCCGCAATTGCGTGCGCGCGCACGGCCAGCAGCGCCCCGTGGCGGTACGCAGCAGCGAGGCGGCTCAGGGCAGCGCGTCGAGGTAGTACCAGCGGCCGTCCTCGCGGACGAAACGGCTGTGTTCGAGCATCTTGACCGCGCTGCCGCCACCCACCTTGTAGCGTGCGGTGAAACGTACCCGGGCGTGGTCCGGGTCCGATACGGTGTGCTCGTGGACGGTCAGGCCCAACCAGCGGGTGCGTTGGCCGTCCGCGTCGTCCAGCGACAACGTGGGGGGGCGGGTATCGGGGTGCCAGCTGGCAAGCAGGTAGTCCGGCAACTGCTTTACATAGGCGCTGTAGCGCGAGCGCATCAGCGCTTCGGCATCCGCTGCGGCCTCACCGGCGTGGACGCGGCCGCAGCAGGCGGCATACGCCAGTGGTCGGCCGCAGGGACAGGGGTCGGAATGGGTCATGCGGACATTGTGACGCGACGCTGTTGCGTCGACCACCGTCATCGCCGGTGAGCTGCCGACCAACGACCGGCTCTACCTGCGGGGTCCTGCCGGGCGTATGCTGGCGCGCTTTACGCCACGATGCCCTGCCGTGTTCGAGCTGGTTCCCCCTGAATTGTTGTGGTTGGTGGCGATTGCCTTCATCGCCGGTCTGGTCGATGCCGCCGTCGGTGGCGGCGGGCTGGTGCAGCTGCCGGGCCTGTTCACGGTGCTGCCGCAGCAGACACCGGCGATGCTGTTTGGCACCAACAAGTTCAGTTCAATGTTCGGCACCGCGGCCGCGGCCGTGCGTTATGCGCGCAATGTGCGCTTCCCGTGGCGACCGGTGCTGTTCGCGGCAGGCACCGCCTTCGTGTTTTCGTTTGCCGGGGCCACAGCGGTCAGCCTGCTGCCCAAGGATGCGGTGCGCCCGCTGGTGCTGGTGCTGCTGGTGGCGATGCTGGGCTATACATTGTGGAAGAAGGACTTCGGCGCACTGCACCGGCCGCGCGAGATCGGCCGCAGGGAGCTGGCCGCCGCACTGGCCATCGGCGCGGTGATCGGCTTCTACGACGGCTTCTTCGGACCGGGCACCGGCAGCTTCCTGATCTTCCTGTTCGTGCGCTTCTTCGGGCTGGACTTTCTGCGCGCTTCGGCCGCGTCGAAGGTGGTCAATCTGGCCACCAACCTGGCGGCCATTTCGTTCTTCGTGCCCACCGGCAACATCCTGTGGCTGTTCGCGGTGCCGATGGCCGCCGCCAACATCGTCGGCTCGGTGGTCGGCACGCGGCTGGCGCTGCGCGGCGGCACGCCGTTCATCCGCAAGCTGTTCGTCGGCCTGGTAGTGGTGCTGATCGCCCGGATGGGCTGGGATACCTTCGGCGGATAACCCCGTCGCGCGGGGCGCCGCCCGGTTGGAGCCTCCCATCGGTCGGCTCTCCCCGGGGTGCGCGGGCGTGGCCGGCCGGTCAGGCGACCGGTTCGGCGTCCTGCTGGCGGCTGCGTTCGGGCAGCTTCAGCCGCTTGGCCTCTTCGTCGTACTCGATCAGCAGCACGCCGGAGTCGTGGCGGCCGCTGATCTCGACGAAGCAGGCGCCGCCGATGAACGGCTCCAGCGTCATCACCGACTTCAGCGGCGTGGCCACCACCATCTGGAAGCCGAAGTTCTCGAAGATGTTCATCGCCAGGGCGGTGAACTCGTTGTCGGCCTTGTCGAATGCTTCGTCCAGGACCACGGCGGCATAGCTGGGCAGTTGGCTCTCGGCACCACCCAGCTGGTAGCGCAGCGCGGCCGCCAGGCAGGTGGTGGCCAGCTTCTGCCGCTGGCCACCGGACTTGCCGGCGCCACTGCGGTAGATCTCCACCTGCTGGCGGGTGGCCGCGTCCAGCTCGACGCCGATGAACTCCACGTGCAGGCGCACGTCGAGCACGTTCTCGCGCCAGCGCCGGTCCTCGCCCTCCTGTGAACCAAGGCGTTTGACCAGCTCACGCAGGACGGCGAACTGTGCCTCGGCCACCTCGCGCTCTTCGGTCTGGTGGTGCGAGAGCACTTCACGCAGCTGCTGGTGGAACTCCAGCACTTCCGGCAGGCGGCGGTCACTGAGTTCGATGGTCAGCAGGGTCCCGCGGTTGAAGGGCACCTGCTCCAGCGAGGCGTTGACCTCGTCCAGGCGCTGGCCGATCGACTTGCGGGCCTCGGCACTGTGCCGCTGAAGGGCCAGCAGGTTGTTCTTGCTCTGGTTCTGCAGCAGGTCGAAGAAACGCTCTTCGTGCTGCGGCAGGCCGTCGCGCTCCAGGCGCTGCAGGCGGGCCAGAAAGTCGTCGGCCGAGGCGACCGACGCGGTGAAGTCGCCCGATTCCTCCGGCCACGCCTGGGCGAAGCGCCGGAAGCAGGCCACCAGTTGGGTCTCGACACGATGCACCTCGTGCTGCGAGGCGGCCAGGCTTTCGTTGATGCCCTTGCTGATCTCGCGCATGTGCGCTTCGAGGGTTTCCAGGCTGAGCCCACCCAGCAGGTCCAGGCGCTGCTGCAGCCCTGCTTCCTGCGTGGCGCCGAGCGCCGGCAGTACCAGGGCGCGGCTGCGCTGGCGCTGGGCATCGAGCTTGTCGCGTTCGCGGGAGAGCTGGATGAGTTCGACGCGGGTGTCTTCGTAGGTGCGGCGGGCCTGCGCGATGTCCGCGCGGGCCTGGTCGATCTGCTGCGCCAGGCGGGCCAGATCGGCGTTGCCTTCCTTCAGTTCGCGCAGCGAGGAGGCGATGTCGTCCAGGCGCTGGAGTGCCGTGGCGACGTCCACTTCCTCCCACACGAAGTTGACCAGCTGGTTGCAGGCCAGGCGGCGGTCGTTGTCGCGGTCGCGCTGGCTGCGCAGCCGCGCGATATCCTCGTCGCATTCGGCGATGCGCTGCGCCAGCGCCTGCGCTTCCTTGCGGAACAGCGCCAGCTTGTCGCTGTTGCTGAAGCCGAGCAGCCAGCGCCGGCGGTCGCTGATGGCGTTGCGGTCGTCCTTTTCAAACCGGTCGCCCGGATGCTTGACCTGGCCTTCGCGGGAAATGCCACGGTCCACATCACGCAGCTGCTTCGCGTCCACGCACTCGTAGTCGTAGCGCTTGCCCAGTTCACGGCGCAGCCACGGCTCGAACACGCTGTCGCGGAACTCCAGCTTGTGCAGCAGCGAGCGCGCGGAGGGCTCGCGGGCGATCGCGTCGTCGTTGCGGCGCACCCGGTAATAGGTAAGCCGCATGCCAAGCTGGGTGCGGTTCACCCATGCGTTGACCTCGTTGTAGTGCTTGTCTTCCACCAGCAGCGACTGCGCGAAGCCGAACAGCACGCGCTCGATCGCGCCCTGCCAGGCGCCCTGCTCCTGGCGGACCTGGATCAGTTCGCCCACAAACGGCAGCGCCGCCTCGGGCACGCCGGTTTCCTCGGCCAGTCGGCTGCGCAGCTTCTGCAGTGGCGCGGGGATGCTCGACGGATTGCGCTCCATCGCCTCCAGTTCGGCGCGGACCTCGCCGAAGCGGCGGGTGTCGTCCTGCTTGCCGGCCAGGCGTTCGGTGATGGCATCGTCCAGCGCGGCCGCCGCCTGCTGGCGATTGTCCAGCTCAGCCTGTGCGCGGGCGATCAGCTGTGCGAAGCCGTGGGCGTCATCGGGCACGACGGCCTGCAGCGCTTCGGCTGCCTGCTGCGCCTGCCCGCGCTTGGCCTGGCGCCGGTCGCGCTCGGCCTGGGCGCGGCCATGCTCGCGTTCCAGCTCCTCGATGCGCTCGCCGCCCTGCTGGCGACGTTGGAGTTCCAGGCCGGCCAGGTGCTCCTCGTGGTTCGCCAGCGCCTGGCGGCGCTGGGTTTCTTCTCCCAGCAGCCCGCGGTGGCGCACGTCGATGGCCTGCAGGCGCTTTTCCAGCAGCTGCTGCAGACGCGATTCGCGGAAGCTGTCCAGGCCGAGCTTGAGCGTTTCCTCATCGGCACGCTGCAGGTTCATGGCCTTCAGCTCGGCGTACAGGGCACGTGCCGGCAGGAGGGTTTCGACCTGGCGCCGGGCGGTGACGACTGACTTGTGGGCGCCGTCCAGCTCGGCGAAGTCGCTGACCAGGCGCTCGGCGGCATCAAAAGTCCGCGGCGTATCCAGCATGAAATCGCGCAGGAAGACGTTCAGATCGCCCAGGTTCTTGGCCGACTGCGTCTTGTGCAGCAGCCGCAGCGCCATGTCGTTGTCGATGCCGAGCAGGTGGCGGAAGCGTTCGGCATAGCCGGTGAAGCTGTCGAAGTGGTGCACGTCGCCCAGGCGCTGCTTGAGCTTGCGCAGGTCCAGGTCGAAGCCCCCCAGGTCCTTGGCGATGTCGAACGGCCGTTCGGCGATCAGGTAGTGCTTGCGCACGTCGGCGGCGGCGGCGCCGTTGCCGGCGATCCAGAACAGGCGCACCAGGCTGACCACGCGGCCATCACCGGCGCGGTATTCCAGCACCAGGGCGGTCCAGGTGGCGCCCTTGCGCAGGTACTGCGTGGCGATTTCACCGGTGCCGCGGTCCTGCTGGTCGGCCCACGCGCCACGCACGTAGGACACCAGATTGCGGTCGCGGCCACTGCGTTCGGCTTCGCGCGCGGCGGCGTTGAAGTCGACGATCGACGGCGGCACCAGCATCGCCGACATGGCATCGAGCAAGGTCGACTTGCCCGAGCCGGACCGGCCCACGAACAGGAAACCGCGCTCGGCGATCGGCACTTCGGTCAGGCCGTTGAA
The DNA here is from genome assembly GCF_049545475.1 of Stenotrophomonas sp. NPDC077461. Classification (NCBI taxonomy): domain Bacteria; kingdom Pseudomonadati; phylum Pseudomonadota; class Gammaproteobacteria; order Lysobacterales; family Lysobacteraceae; genus Stenotrophomonas; species Stenotrophomonas sp. NPDC077461. Next base: position 290,452 of record NZ_JBMWDO010000006.1, on the reverse strand, counting down.
GGTGCCCCAGTTGTGCACCTGCAGGCGCCGCATGCGGAACTGCTGCAGCCGCGGATCGGGCAGCCCGTCATTGAACAGGGCGGGGGTGTGCTTGGAAATGGCCATGCGTTATCGGTGGTCCGTTCAGGCTTTTGCTGCGGGGGTGTCGCGCAACTGGCGGTACACATGGGACAGCGCGGAGACGTCTTCGGCGGAGAACAGCAATTTCAATGCCGGCGACACTTCGTGGCGGTCGTCCTGTCCGGCGAGGCGGGTCAGGATGTGGTTCTCCTTCATCTTCTGCACCGCCGCGGCCACGCGTCGATTGAAGCCGGCGCGATCGGTGGACAGGTTCTTTTCGTAGATGGCCAGAGCCTCGGCCATCTCGTTGTCGGCCACCACCGCGCGGTTGCCGCGCGCATCGGCCTCGGCCAGCTGCTGGCGCAGGTACAGCAGCAGCACCGAGTCGATGAAGGTCAACGGCGAGCTGCGCAGCAGCACCGGTGCATCGATGTCCTCGGTGTCGGCCTGCCGGGTGAAGGCCACGCCGCTGTCGCGATCCAGCACCAGTTCCAGGAACAGGTCCGACAGCGCCGAGCGGATCGCGGCCTCATTGCGGATCAGCGCCGGCCACAGCTTGGCGTGGCGCAGCTGGTCGATGCTCGGGCCGATCAGCAGCTGGCACAACGCGCGGCGCCCATCCAGCGGCAGACGCCCGGTGTCGCCCATGTAGAACACGTCATTGCTTCGCCGCGGCAGCGGCGTCACCACCACCGGTTCGGCATCGTGATCGTCTGCGGCCCCGTCGATGGGGGCGACGTCATGGGAATCTTCATGCCAGTTCATGGCGTTTCTCCTGGGTGAACCAAACCAGCGGGATGCGGGCGCGTCGCCACTGTCCATCGCCGCCACGCCAATGGGCGGTTTCCTGTTCGCCGTGCACCACGGTGCCGTGGCGGGTGCCCAGCGACAGGTAGCCGATCACGCTGCCCAGCCCTTGCGGCGCCTCGCGCTGCGACAGGGCCTGGGCGATGCTGAGCCGCGGCTGCGCGCCAAGCAGTTCGTGCAGGTCGCGACGCAGGGTGCGGAAGTCGATTTCCGACGACGCCACCAGGTCACCGACGCTTTCCAGACTGATGCTGGCCGCGTCGTTGCGCTGCACGCTGCCGTCCACCTGCGCGCTGCGCGGGTCGTGCAGCTTCCATTGCGACCACGAGCGCAGGCGGCTGGTGGTGAGCTGCAGATCGCGGCCGATCGGGCGCTGGGCGGCGAAATCATCGCGCAGCGCCAGGGCCTCCGATTGCGCCTGCTTCAGCAGCTGGTTGAGGCGGCGCTGCTCGAGGTAGCCACGGCTCTGTACGAACCCGCGCAGACTGCGCGCGAAATGCTGCAGCACATCGTGGACCTGGCCGCCGCGGTCGAGCATGGTGCCGGTGAAGCCGCGCAGGAAGGCGCGCTCGTTGCGGTCCAGCTTGCGGGCAAAGCCGCGTGCCAGCACCGCCTCCAGCGCGGCATCGAGCTGGGCGCTCTGCTCGGCGTCGTTGAGCAGCCGCCAGAAGGCCTGGAAACTGCGCCCGGCATCACTGTCGCCGATCACATCCACGCCCTCGAACAGCTTGGAGAGCACGTCGCCACGCTCGCTTTCATCGTCGATGATGCGTTCGCGGAACTCGCGGTTGAGGCGCTCGAAATCATCGCGGACGCGGCGGAAGTCCTCGGTGAGATCGTCGGCCAGGCCGATGATCTGGCGCGCACGTTCCAGCGCGCGCTTGCCGTCCAGGGCCACTACCCGGCCCTCACCCACCCTTGCGATCTCCGCATCGATGCGGTCGCGTTCGTCGCGCAGCGCCGACAGGCGCGCATCGGGATTGGATTCGGTCTGGGCGGCCAGCTGCGAGAGCTGCTCGATCACCAGCGCCAGGCGGCTTTCGGTGGCCGCCACGCGGCTTTGTTCCAGGCTGTCGGCGAAGCGGATCGCCTGCAGTGCCTGCGTGGACAGTTCGTACTGCTCCTGGTCGGCGCCGTCGGGCAGGCGCCGCTCCAGCCAGCCCTGGGCAAGCCAATGGGCGATGTAGGCCTGGGCGGTACGCGGCAGCTCGCGCGACAGCTCCTCGCCGTTGAGCTGGTCCAGCGCGCGCTGCAGGCGTTCATGCAGTGCGGCCGCCGGCAGGGTGCGTTCGCCGTCCATCAGCAGGCTCTGCAGCAGGCCGATGATCTCCGGGGCGTTGGCAGCGGCCAGCAGCTTCCACTGGGGCTGTTCGCGCAGGGCGCGGTAACGGGTGATGCGTTCGCGGTGCTTCATGCAGCCAGGACATCCGGAAGAACACCGCGCAGCCAGACGCCGCGCAGCAGGAAGGGTACCGGCCCGGCACCAAGGTGCCGGGCGCGCGGCAGGTTCAGCGCTTGCCGCCCACTTCGATGAAGCGCAGGAACTCGGCGCGGGTGCGCGCGTCCTCGCGGAAGCTGCCCAGCATCTTGGAGGTGACCATGCTGACGCCGCGCTTGTGGATGCCGCGGGTGGTCATGCACTCGTGCGCACCTTCCACCACCACGCCCACGCCGACCGGCTGCAGCACGTCCTGGATGCACTGGGCGATCTGCGCGGTCATCTTTTCCTGGACCTGGAAGCGGCGCGCATACGCCTCGACCACGCGGGCCAGCTTGCTGATGCCCACCACCTTGCCCGCCGGCAGGTAGCCGACGTGCACGCGGCCGATGATCGGCGCCATGTGGTGTTCACAGTGGCTTTCGTACTCGATGTCGCGCAGCACGATCAGTTCGTCGTAGCCGGCCACTTCCTCGAAGGTACGCTCCATGTAGGCGCGCGGGTCGTCGCGGTAGCCGCTGAACCAGTCGCCATAGGCCTCGGCGACACGCCGCGGCGTATCCAACAGGCCTTCGCGGGTGGGGTCTTCACCGGCCCAGCGCAGCAGCGTGCGCACGGCCGATTCGGCATCGGCCTGGGTGACCGGGGTGGCGTCGTTGTCTTTTTCGCTCATTACATACAGCACCCGAAGGGGGGCGAGCATCGTACCCGAGAGACCCCTCGGGCGTCCCCCGCCATGCCGCCGGCGCCCGGTTCCGTTGGGCGGCGGTTGGGGCACGGCTATTGATAGGATGGAAATTAGTAGTATCCTATCTATCTGCCATGAAACGCATCCTCGACGAACGTACCCAGCTGCAGATGCAGCTCAGCTCCGGCCTGCTCTACGCAGGGCGGCAGTGGCAGCGTCTGGCCGACCAGGCCCTGGGCAGCTATGGCATTTCCGCCGCGTGCACCATGCCGCTGCTGATGATCGGGCGCGCCGGTGGGGGTATCCGCCAGGTGACGCTGGCCCAGCAACTGGGCATGGAAGGCCCGTCACTGGTGCGTCTGCTGGACAAACTCGCAGCCAGTGATCTGGTGCGCCGCGAATGCGATGCCAGCGACCGCCGCGCCAACCTGCTGTGGCTGACCGACAAGGGCGAGGCCCTGGTCAGCGAGCTGGAGTCGCAGCTGATCGGGTTGCGCGAGGACGTGTTCGGTGCGCTGTCGATGGACGAACTGCGCACCGTGCTGAAGCTCTGGCAGCTGCTGGCCGATGCCGCCGAACGCGTGACGTAAGCCGCTTTCCCCGTTGTGCCGCCCGGTGCCGTCCTGCGACGCCGGGCAATCCCCTTTCCGCTCTCCCTGCGAATCCCTTGCCTCGATGTACGGTGAATTCAGTCTCTATGGTGTGTTCGTCCCGACTCTGCTCGGGCTGATGCTGCTGGCCTACCTGCTCAAGAGCGGGCTGCGCCTGGTTCTGCAGCGCACCGGCGCCTACCGCCACATCTGGCACCCCGCCCTGTTCAACCTGGCCGTGTACGTGATCGTGCTTGGCGGGTTGTTCTCCCTGATGCGTTGGATGCAATCGTGAACAAGACCCTCAAGCGTGCTTTCCCGGTCGTGCTGACCGTTGTGGCGGTGCTCGCCGCCGTGCTGGTGCTGCGCCATCTGTGGGCGTACTACATGGATGAGCCGTGGACGCGCGATGCGCACGTCAGCGCCGATGTGGTGCAGGTGGCCCCGGACGTGTCCGGGCTGGTGGAAGCGGTGAAGGTGGCCGACAACCAGCCGGTAAAGCGCGGCGAGGTGTTGTTCGTGGTTGACCAGGCGCGCTACCGGATCGCGCTGGAACAGGCGCAGGCCGCGCTCGGCGAACGCCGCGCGACGCTGGAACAGCTGCGCCGCGAGATCGCCCGCGACCGCAGCCTGGCCGACCTGGTGGCCGCCGAGGACGCCGAAGTGCGCCGCGCCAGGCTGCAGGCCGCGCAGGCGTCGATGGCCACCGCGCAGGCCGCCGTCGACCTGGCCCGGCTCAACCTGGCCCGGACCGAGGTGCGCAGCCCGAGCGACGGGCACGTCAACGACCGCACCGTGCGCGCCGGCGACTACGTGACTGCCGGGCGACCGGTGATGGCGGTACTGGACACCGGATCCTTCCGCATCGACGGCTACTTCGAGGAAACCCGCCTGCGCGGCGTGCATGCCGGGCAGAAGGTCGATATCCGCCTGATGGGCGAGGCACAGCCACTGCAGGGCCACGTGCAGAGCATCGCCGCCGGCATCGAGGACCGTTACCGCAGCGAAGGCAGCAGCCTGCTGCCGAACGTCACCCCGGCGTTCGACTGGGTACGCCTGGCCCAGCGCATCCCGGTGCGCATCCATATCGACCGCGTGCCGGCCGGCGTGAACCTGATCGCCGGGCGCACCGCCACGGTGACCATCGAGCCGGACGTCGCCACTCCCACCCCGGCGCAACCGGCACGGGCGGCACTGTGAACCGCCCGGCCCTGCACCGCATCGCCTTCGCCCTGGCGCTGACCAGCAGCCTGGCGGCATGCCGCACGGTCGGCCCGGATTACGCGGTACCGGCCGGTTCGGCTTTCCAGCGCCCCGAGGCCAACGCAGCGTTCATCGACACCGCCAACCCGCAGGTGGCCCCTGGCGCCGAGTTGCCGGCACGCTGGTGGGAGCTGTACCAGGACGCCACGCTCAATGGACTGGTGGAACAGGCGCTGCGCGACAACGTGGAACTGAAGGTCGCCGATGCCAACCTGCGTCGCGCTGCGGCCGTGTACGAGCAGGCGCTGGATGCCGGTGGTTTCGAGTACGAAGTCGAGGCCGGGGTGAGCCGCGCGCAGCTGTCGGCGGAATCGTTCCTGCTCGAGCACGAGCTGCCGCCGATCAACCTGGCCGACGGCACATTCGCGGTGTCCTACCAGTTCGACCTGTTCGGCAAGCTCAAGCGCGCCTCCGAAGCGGCGCGGGCCGATGAGCAGTCGGTGGCCGCGGCGATGGACCTGGCACGGGTCTCGCTGGTGGCCCAGGTCGCCGGCAGCTACGTGGAGATCTGCCACGCCAACCACGAACTGCACGTGGCCGAACATTCCCTGCAGCTGCAGCAGCGCAGCCGCGAGGTGACCCAGCGGCTGATCAGCGCCGGGCGCGGCACGCCGCCGGAGCTGGCCCGCGCCAACGCACAGGTCGCGATGCTGGAGGCGGCGCTGCCGCCGCTGCGCGCGCACCGCCAGGCCTCGGAGTATCAGCTGGCCGCCCTGCTCGGCCGCACCCCGGGCCAGCTGCCCGAGGGCGTGGACGCGTGCGACCACGCCCCGACCCTGGCCCAGCCGCTGCCGGTGGGCGATGGCCGCGCGCTGCTGCAGCGCCGCCCCGACATCCGCCAGGCCGAACGGAAGCTGGCTGCGGCCACCGCGCGGATCGGCGTGGCCACCGCCGAGCTGTACCCGGACATCCGCCTGGGCGCGTCGCTTGGCGCGGCCGGCCTGCTCGCCGATGTCGGCGAGCCGCTGACCCGGCAGTGGTCGTTCGGCCCGCTGATCTCGTGGACGCTGCCGTCCTCGGGTACCCACGCGCGCATCCACGCCACCGAAGCCGGGGCAGATGCGGCGCTGGCCGAGTTCGACCACAGCGTGCTGCAGGCGCTGCGCGAAACCCAGACCGCGTTGAGCCGCTACGCACACGACCTGCAGCGCCTGCAGTCGCTGCAGCAGGCGCAGGCCCAGGCGGCGCTGGCCGCCGAGCAGAACCGCCGGCTGTACCAGGGCGGGCGCACGCCGTACCTGTCCAGCCTGGACGCCGACCGCACCCTGGTTTCGGCCGACGCCACGCTCGCACAGCAGCAGGCGCAGGTCTCGCGCGACCAGATCCAGCTGTTCCTGGTCCTCGGTGGCGGCTGGAACGCCGATGCGGTAGCCCAGGCGCCGGTTGCTGGTCGGCAGGACTGACCCATGCTGCTGCTCGACCGCCAAGCCTGGCTGTTCTCGGTAAAGACCTTCCTGGCCGCACTCGCCGCGCTCTATATCGGCCTGGCCGGCAATCTGTCGCGCCCGTACTGGGCGATGGCCACGGTGTACATCGTGACCCAGCCGATGCTCGGGCCAACGCGTGCCAAGGGCGTGTACCGCATCGTCGGCACGCTGATCGCCGGCGCGGCCACGCTGTGGATGCTGCCGCACCTGGTGGAGACGCCGCTGCTGCTGAGCGCGGCGATGTCGTTGTGGCTGTCGGCCTGCCTGTTCATCGCCCTGCTCAACCGGGGCCCGCGCGGCTACGCGTTCCTGCTGGCCGGCTACACCACGGCGTTCATCGGTTTTCCGGCGGTGACCTCGCCGGACACCATCTTCGACACCGTGGTGGCGCGCAGCGAGGAGATCATCCTGGGCACGGTGGTGGCGGTGCTGTTCGCTTCGCTGTTCTTCCCGACGTCGGTGCGGCCGATGCTGCGCTCGCGGATCGGCAACTGGATGGGCGATGCGGCGCAGTGGTGCCGCCAGATCCTCACCCGGGGGCACGCGCATGCGCCACGCAACCGGCTGGCGGCTGACCTGGTGCAGTTCGAGGCGCTGATCGAGTTCCTGCGCCGCGATGACCCGCGCCACGCGGGGGCTGCCGTGTCGATGGAGCGCCTACGCGAGCGCATGCTGCTGATGCTGCCGGTGCTGTCATCCATCGCCGACCGGCTGGGCGCGTTGCGCGCCGGCGGGCGCGCGCTGCCGCCGGGCCTGGAACCGCTGGTGGACGACATCGCGCAGTGGCTGGAACACCCCGAGCGCTCCAGCGCCAGCGGGTATGCGGCGCTGCGCGAGCGCATCCGCGCGCTGAAGCCGGCGGTGGACGGCGAACTGGACCACCTGCTGCTGGTCACGCTGCTGCTGCGGCTGGAGGAGCTGGTGGACCTGTGGCAGGACTGCACGTCCCTGCAGCAGGCAATCGAAGCGGGCAGCGCGCCGCGCGACGCCACCCACTACCGCATCCGTGCGCGTCGTGGCGGCGATGCGCGCCATGTCGATTACGGCATGGCGCTGTTCTCGGCCGCCAGCGCCGGGGTGGCGCTGATGACCTACTGCGCGCTGTGGATCGGCCTGGGCTGGGAGGGCGGTGGCAACGGCGCGATGATGGCCGCGGTGGCCGCCGCCTTCTTCGCCGCGCAGGACGACCCCGCGCCGAGCATGCTGTCCTTCCTGCTGTGGGCGATCGTGGCCAGCCTGGTCGCCGGCGTGTACCTGTTCGGCATCTTCCCCGCGGTGCACGACTTCGGCAGCCTGGCCCTGGTGCTGGCGGTGATTTTCCTGCCATTGGGGCTGCTGCTGCACCGGCCGCAGACGGCCCTGATCGGGCTGCCGCTGACGGTCAACCTGGTGGCGCTGCTCAATGTGCAGAACACCTACAACGCCAACATCCAGAGTTTCATCAACTCTTCGGTGGCGATGTTCATCGGCATCGGGTTCGCGGTGGTGATGACCCGCCTGTTCCGCTCCGTCGGTGCCGAATGGACCGCACGACGACTGGTCCGCCAGGGCTGGAGTACGTTGGCCGAAGCGGCCGAAGGGCGCGGCCAGCAGGACCGCCAGCAGTTTGCCGCGCGCATGCTGGACCTGCTGGGCCTGCTCGCCCCGCGCCTGGCCGCCACGCCGGAGGGCAGCGACATCGCCTCGGTGGATATGCTCACCGAAGCGCGCGTCGGCCTGAACATCCTGCAGCTGCGCCGCGCCCGGCATGGCCTGCCCGAGGCGAGCGCGCAGGCGATCGAGGCGATCCTGGACGATGTGGCCGCGCACTACCGCGCGCAGGTGGCGCAGCGGCGTCCGCTGCCGGCGCCGGAAGGCCTGCAGGCGCGCCTGGATGCCTCGCTCAAGCGCGTGCAGACCGTGGACCCGGGCAAGGCCCGCGACGAGGCACTGATGGGCGTGCTGGGCCTGCGCTACGGCCTGTTCCCCGAACGCATGCCGGTGCCGGCCCCGCCGCCGGTGGGCGCGGTACCCGCCGCACGCTGAGTCACCGGCACGGGTTGGCAGATGCCGACAACGGCGTGCAACGCCCTGCCCGCCGGCGCTGCCGTGGGCTGGCTATACAGCAGGTGCATCGGGCACCGCGCTGCCTGCGATGCGACTCTTTCCGGAGACCTGCGCATGCACGCCGTCCCGCTTCCCGCTCCCCCGCCGCTGCGCGCGGCGCATTGCCTGGCCGCGCCTTTGCCGGCCGCGCCGGGCCCACAGCTGTTCACCCTGGACACGCTCGGCCTGCCCGCTTCGTTTCTGGATGACGTCGCCAGCCACGCCGACAGCCTGTGCTGGGATCCCTACGACGTACAGGTGCGGCGGCGCCGTGTCCTGCAGCGCTACCGCTGCATTCTGGCCGCGCCGCAGCGCGACCTGCTTGATGCCTGCGATGGCGATGCCGGCCACCCGGCCTGGCCGGTCCTGCTGGACGGGTTGCCGGGCATCCTCGCCGACGCCCTGCGCCGCGTCGCACCGCACCGGCGACGGGCCATGCGCACGTATCTGGCCGATCGCCGTGTGGACGGCAGCTGGTGGCTGCAACCTCTGCCCGACACGGTCTTCGAGCAACCCGGCAATGCCGATCGCATCGCGCGCCGGCAGTTCGCACCGCTCTCGCCCATGCTGAGCAACCATCCGGGCCTGCTGCGGCTGCTCGCCTGCGTCGCCGAAACCGTGCATGCCCGCCGCGCCGCCACCCGGCTGCGGTTGGTGGTGCACCAGATGCTGACGGTCGCCGGCCTCGCCGGCGGCACCGAACCCGCCCCCGAAGGCATCCACCAGGACGGGGCGGACTTCATCGTGTCGGCGCTGGTGGTGCGCCGGCGCGGCATTCACGGCGGGGTGTCGCGGGTGCGCCGCGGTCCGACCGGCCCGGTGCACCTGGAACGCGCGCTGGCTGAAGGCGAAGGCATTTTCCAGCCGGACACGCGCTCGCCCTGGTGGCACGAGGTCAGCACGATCCATGCCGATGCGGCTGCGTTCGAGGGCTATCGGATGATCCTCGGGGTGGATGCCCACCTCCTGCCCGACGCGACTGCATGAGCGCGCCGCGCCGTGCGAGGCCGCCATCCGGGCGGCGCGGGCGCACGCCGTCGGTCTGGCGCGCGCGGCTGCTGCGGCTGGTGCATCTGGTCGCCGAACAGGCGCTGCCGCTGACCATCGCCGGCGTCTCGTTCGTGATCGCGCTCGACGCATGGTTGGCGGCGCGGCCGGTGCTGTGGGAGCACCAGCGCGCGCTGGCGTCGCTGTCGATCGCCAGCGAACTGGAGGCCGAGGACGCCACCGGGATCGACACCCGCCACACCATCACCATCAGCAACGTGGGCGAGCTGAGCTTTGCGGTGCTTGATGTGCAGATCGGGTTGCTGCTGGCCGACGGCATGCAGGCGCCGTGGCTGCAGAGCACGCTGCTGCAGGAAACACCCGGCGCACTGCCGATCGGACTGCGTCCCTTCCACCTGGAAGCGGGGCGGGATGGGCGCAGCGCGCGTTTCGCATTCGGTGCGGAGTCGTCGGGCTGGCACGTCATCGACCCGGGGCGTTCGGTGGACCTGGTGTTCGCCCAGCCGGTGCAGGGCCACGGACGGCTGGGCATCACCGTGGAAGTGTTCACCCAGCCGCTGCAGATGGGCGCAATGGCCGACCAGATCACCGTCGAGCGCATCATCGCCGGGCGACGCCGCCAGGTGTTTCCCGAGTCCGGCCCGGACGAGATCTCCGACCTGGGCGTGTTTCCGTACAGCGCGGCCAGTGTGGTGATCCTCTCCGACAGCCGGCCGGCGCGGTCCATGCCCGCCCCGAGCACGCCGACGCCCCGTCGCGCACGCCGCTGGAACGACGCGGCAAACCCCTGAAACACGACGACCGGCGCGGCGCTGGGCGGCGCCCTATATCTGTGCTGGCGCACGCCAGGCGCACCGAATCCGTTTCCGCAAGGAGTGCCGCGATGCCATTGCCCGCCAACCCGACGCCCGCCGACACCCTGGATGCTGCGCGCCGGCGGCGCGCGTTCGTGCGGATGGCGCTGGTACGCATCGCCGCGCTGTTGTGCGCGGTCCTGCTCGGGTTGTGCGCGCCGCCCGCGCCGGCCCACGCCGACGACCTGCCCCGCGTCACCCGCCTGCATGGCCACCTGGAGCTGGACTACACCGTGGAAGTACACGTGGACAACCTGGCGGCGTGGGCCGAGCACAACGACCCGCGCCACCTGGTGCCGTATATCGATGGACGCGCCCTGCCCGGCAACGCGCCCGAGGCAATCGACCTGGCGCACGGGCGGCTGCTGTTCCACCTGCGCATCACCGATGACAACCGCGCGGTGTGGATGGACCTGCTCGGCTCGCCGGCCGGACTGCGGCGCCCGGTGACGTTCAGTGTGGGACGTGTGGATGGCTCGCCGTTCGACACTCACCACGATGCCAGCCAGCGCGTGCTGCTGACGGTGATCTCCCCGGTGTACGGCACCATCGCGCTGGTGCTGGTGGTGCTGATGCTGGCGGTCTTCGTGCACCTGGCGCGCACCACCAGCATCATCCGCAAGCCGGGCCCGGGCCCGCACCAGCCCTACGACCTCGGGCGCTTCCAGATGGCCGTCTGGTTCTTCCTGATCTACGTGTCCTACACCGCGATCTGGCTGGTCACCGACGCCACCGACACCATCCACGCCTCGCTGCTGGCTCTGCTGGGCATCAGTGCCGGCACCGCGCTCAGCGAGGCGATGATCGATGCCGGCAGCGCGCAGCGCCGGTCAGCACAGCACACCGACCCTGCTGCCGATCCGCCCGCGGCAGCGCCGGTGCCGACACCACCGCCGGCCCGCTCGCAGGGGCTGCTGCACGACCTGCTCTCGGACACGCAGGGCTACCGCTTCGATCGCTTCCAGATCTTTGCGTTCACCTTGATTCTGGGCGTGATCTTCATCGCCGACGTCTACAACAACCTGAGCATGCCCGAGCTGAGCCCGACGCTGCTGGGGCTGATGGGCCTGAGCTCGGGCACCTACATCGGCTTCAAGTTCCCCGACCGCACATGAGCCCGCGCCCCCCGGCGTGGCCCCTCCCCCTGGATGCACCCAGACCACACGAGGATCCACGATGAACACGATGACACTCAGCCAGCAGGGAATCGACTGGCTCAAGCGGGTGGAAGGCCAACGCCTGCAACCCTATGACGACCAGACCGGAAAGGCGATCACCGCCTGGGTACCCGGCGCCACCGTGGGCTACGGCCATCTGATCGTGGCAACCGAATGGAAGACGCTCGGCAGGGTGATCACGCTCGAGGAAGCCGAGGCATTGCTGCGCCAGGACCTGGCGCCGTTCGAGGCGACCGTGCGCGGCTGCATCGGCACCACGCTGACCCAATGCCAGTTCGATGCGTTGACCATCCTGTGCTTCAACATCGGCGGCGGCAGCTTCAAGGCGTCTTCGGTGGTGCGGATGATCAACCGCCCGCAGGCCCCGACGTCCTACGCAAGCCTGCAGGCCGCGTGGATGGCCTGGACCCGCTCGCAGGGCAAGGTGATGCAGGGCCTGGTCAACCGGCGCGCCGCCGAATGGCGCATGTACGACAGCGGCAGCTACGCGCACTGGTGAGGCCCTGCGTGCCGCCACGGTCATACGCGACCGTGGCGGCACGCGACCTCAACGCGACGACCGCGTCCAACGACAGCCGTCGGCACAGTCGCCGGGTGTCGGTTCGACATGGACGGTGGCGGCATCCCCCGCCTCGCGCACGACCACCCACTGATCCAGCAGGCGATCGCAGCGGGCGCCGCCATTGCCCGGCAATGGCGCGTACCACGCACCGGCGGGGGTGGCGCCTTCGTAGCGCAGGCTGAGCCGGCAACTGTCCGGGCTGCCGAACACCAGGCGGCTGCGGGTGTCGCCGGGATCGTGGTCGGCCAGTTGCAGCGACGCCAGCGATGCGTCCGGATCGGCAGGATTGGACAGGCCGGTCCACGTACCGCGCGGCGGCGGCGCGCGCGTGGCATCGCCCACCGGCCACATCGCCACCTGCAGGGGCGCGCCCTGGGTTCGCACCTGCAGCGTCGCCTTCCGGCCGTCAACCCGCAGCACTACGCGTCCCGGCTGGAACCGGTCGCACCAGCCGCCGTTGCCGGCCGTCACGTCGTAGTGGAACTGGTTGCCATCGTGGGTGACGAAGCGTGCCTCGAGGCGGCACGCGCGCCCGGCACCGAACGCGATCAGTGCCGGCGCGGCGGCATCGGCCGCAGTGAAGCGCACCGACGACGGCCGCCCGTCCACCAGATCGGTGCCGACCCAGGTCAGTGGAGGGGGCGAGGATGATTGCGCCGTGACCAGCGCGGGGGCCAGCAGTGCCAGCAGGCCGCACACGCGTGAGGAAAGAACTGTGTTCATCAGGTGCTCCAGGGTGAAGGGACGGCGGCTCAGAAGCCGCGGGTCAGCAGTGCCACCGCCAGCGCGGTCAGCCACAAGGTGGCCAGCAGGCGCTGGCGGCGGCGCCGGGCGGCGGCACGGCGGCGCGCCAGCAGCGGGCCGAGCCACTGCTGCACCTGTTGGGTGTCGTCAGCGGAAAGCAGCAGGCGCACCCGGTCGCGGCGGGCCACGGTCAGGCCGCCCCGCCGGTATCCAGGGGCACGCTGAAGGTCCGCAGCGGTTGCCCGTCCAGCAGCAGTTGCCCATGCATCGGGTTGCCGCCCTGCAGACAGATGGTGAGGCGGTGGTCGGCCCGGTCGCTGCACGGGCACAGGGCAAGCCCGGGCGGCTGGCCGCGCGTGCCGCGCAGTTCTTCGATGCGGCAGTCGATCTGGACTTCCAGCGCCATCGCCATGATGCCGCGCGGTTTGACCAGGTCGGCCAGCGGCAGCGTGCGTTGCTCCCAGTGCCCATCGACGAGGGTCGCCACGTCCAGGCCGCGTGCGCCCCAGCGCTGCTGCAGGCGGTGCAGGTGCTCGCGCGCGCAGCGTCCGCGGGTGCGGGCCAGGGCGTGGGCCAGGGTCTCGATCAGATCATCCAGCCGGTGGTCGGCCATGCGCGTGCTCCAGGTAGGGTCAATCAACCATCCAGATCGGTTTGCGCGGGAAACCCACGTGGTAGGCCAGCCACTGCAGCACCACCTGGTGCTCGCCGATCTGCAGGATGGTGAAGCTGCGCTCGATGCCGAGGATGGCCCCCTTGGGCGTGTCGCTCAGGCAGCGGTTGAGCAGGTCCTGGGCACTGGCCAGGTCATCGTCGGTGAGCATCTGGGTGGGGTTGTTGCTGCCCACCACGATGCGTTTGACGAACTTGACGTCGTTGAGGTCGAACATGGAAGACTCCGCTGCGATGGAACAAACGGACCCGCCGCATCATCGCGACACGACGGGCCATGACGCTGCCATGCGGGGCGACGCCGGCCTCACACCGGAACCGGAGCGCCCACCTTGCGCGGTGCCGACGCGGTCTGCAGGATGTCCATCACCCGGGCCAGGCCTTCGGGCATGCCGCGATCCTCGGCCAGCACCGACACGGTGTACTTGGCCGAGTTGTCCGAGGCACGCGCGGTTTCCTTGTGCGCGGCCACCGAGCCCTGGATGTTCACCTTGGCCGAGAAGATGCCCCAGCCGACCTTCATCTCGGCCTGCATGCTGGCCGCGTAGTCGCTGGATTCCTTGGTCGAGAACGAGGACTTCACTTCCATCTCGAAGTTGATGTCCACTTTCTGGATGCTCAGGTTGGGCACCTTGACGATCGCCAGCAGCGGCACTTCCAGTTCCACTTCTTCCTCGGCGAACGGCTGGGCGGCTTTGGTGGCCGGGTCCAGGTTGTCGACCGGACGCTTGAAGCGGAACAGCGCGGTGCGGGTGGCCCCCACTGCGTTGGGATCGGTGTTGGCCGGGTCCGGCGGCAGGAAGCCGACGGAGCGGATGAAGCTGGCGGTGGCCTGGGCGAGCTTGATCTGCGAATCGCAGGCGGCGGTAAGCGGGCCGCCGATGAGATCGCCCATCGGCAGGCCCTTGAACTGACTGGAAATATTGACCAGGTCGCTCATTGCGGATTACTCCTGTTGGTTGGCGGTGTGGGTCAAGTGGCTTTGATGGTCTTGAACACCCCCTGGCACTGCGCCAGGTGGTTGATCAACCGCGCCGCGCCATCGGTCGGTTCGGTTCCTTCGACACGCAGCTGCACGTGTACGTTGCCCACGCCCTTGCCACGGCCGGTATCCAGTCCAACGTGTCGCGCCGCCGGCCGCGGCGACTCCCAGGCCTCCGTCGCGCCCGGCGCAGGCGCTTCAGGGTCCTCGTGGCCCAGGTCCGCGAGGTCCGCGTCGAAACTGATCTCCACTTCCCGGATGCGCAGGGTGTTGGTGGAGACCAGCGGCAACAGCGGTGCGCGGTACAGGTCTTCATCGCCTTCCTCGGCCTGCGGGTGCAGCGAGGGCAGGCGGATGGTGACGCTCCGGGGCCGGTTGTCTTCGTCGAAGTAATGGCGCAGATGGGAAATCTGATGCATCTCCACGCTGTCCTGGGCCTCGATGACGGCCCCGGCCAGCGCTTCGATCAATGTGTGGAACGACATGGTCCGGCTCATTTCGCCTCTGCTCCTGGTCGTGGCGCACTGCCCACCGCGGTGATGCGATGGCAGTGCGAAGCCACAGGGTTATTGATAGCGGGCAGGCCGCGCGCACGCGCGGCGCGGTGTTGCGGGGGTTCAACCGTCCGTTGCAACGGCGCGACGCGGTGCCGGTCGCGCGCAGCAGCCGCCGCGCATGCTGGAGGGCGGCTCACCGTAGTGATGGCGATAGGCGCGGCTGAAACCGGACAGGCTCACAAAGCCCACCGCGTAGGCCACCTCCGATACATTGCCCTCGCCATCGCGCAGCAGCCGGTGCGCCAGCTGCAGACGCACCAGCCGGATCAACTCTCCCGGCGGATGGCCGATGCTCGCCACCAGCTTGCGATGCAGGCTGGTGCGCGACATGTTCAGCGCGAAGGCAAGCCGGTCCACCGACAGGTCTTCATCATCGATGTGGCGTTCGATCCAGTCGCGGGCGCGCTCGACCAGGCGCGACGCCGCAGCGCCCTGCGGCCGGATCCGTGCACGCGCCAACACCTCTTCGCGACTGCCTCCCACGCCTTCGCCCAACGTGCCGTGGCAACTGCAGTGCCGCATGCGGGTCAGCAGCGCCAGGCTCCACGCCAGCAGATGACCATCCCCATCATCGGCCCCGTCCACGTACCCGGCACCGGGCGTCGCGCTGCTGTCGGGGAGATTCAATCCACGCTCGATCACGTCCATAGAATTGCCGCTTCCTTCTGCTGATAAGCCGGGCCGGTGTATCGACGGACCCCGCTCACGGGCGGCCGATGGCGCGTCCGGGCATGCGCGACTACGCGGGATCCCCACTGCGAGTGCGTCGAAAACGACATCGCAGTTCCTTGAGTACCGGTGTAACCGGAGCGGCGTTCGCAGATTTGGCGACGCGTTGCAGATACTTGTCAGATCGTTGCAGGCGCTTCTTTATCGGCAGATCCGCCGCGATACTGGATCGGCTTTGGGTATCTGCATCGCGAGGCCCTGACATCATTTGTGATGCAGAGCACCTGTGAAGTGCGCATTTCAGCACATTTGCTTCTGTGAAGAGGGGCGCGCCCCGCGTGATCGCAGGCGTTGTGAAGGCATCACTGCAGCGCACGATGGGCGCAGGCGCCGCCGTCAGCTAGGCTTGCGCGGCGGCGGACCAACGCCGCCGCATTCTCCGATGTGAAGGACGCCCCATGAGTTATGACGTGATGGTTTTTGATCCCGCAGCCGCCCCGCGCGAGGTGGCCGCCTTCATCGCCTGGTTCGAGCGCCAGGCCGAGTGGAATGAAGACCACGACTACGACGACGCGTCGGTCAGTGCGCCGGCGCTGCAGGCGTGGTACGCCGATATCACCACCGAGTATCCGCCGATGAACGGACCGCTCGCCGATGACGACGACGATCGGCCGCAGGTCACCGACTACAGCGTCGGCCGCCAGGTGATCTACGCCGCCTTCGCGCACTCGGTGGCCGAGCATGCGCACGGCCGGGTGCAGGAACTTGCCCACCAGCACGGCCTGGGCTTCTTCGACGTGAGTGGCGACGGTGCCATCGTGTATCCCGATGGCACCACCCTGATCCCGGCGTAAGCCGTCGGTCTAGAACAACGCGCCTTGTGACGGCGGCGGCTCGGCATGCTGTCCCGGTGGCACCGCCGCCGTATCGGTGTTCTCTCCCTGCAACCGCATTGCCAGCCCCGACAGGCGGCTGGCATGCCGCGCCAGTGCGGCCTCCATGACCTCCGCGCTGCCCAGCACGTGCAGGGCGTGGCGTGCGCGGGTCATGCCGGTGTAGATCAGCTCGCGCGAGAGCACGCGGTTGTCGCGGCGCGGCAGCTGCAGCCAGACCTCGTCGAACTCCGAGCCCTGCGCCTTGTGCACGGTCATCGCAAAAGCGCTCTCGTGCGCCGGCAGCGCACCGGGATGGAAGCCGCGTGGCTGGTCGGCGGTCTCGCCGGGGAACCAGGCCGTCACCGCGCCATGCCGGTCGCCCAGGCAGATGCCGATGTCGCCGTTGAACAGACGGTGGCGATAGCTGTTCTCGGTAATGAGCAGCAGGCGGCCGTGGAAGTAGCCGGGCGCCGCGCCCGGGCGCGGCACGCCGGCCAGCATCGCTTCGATGCGCGCGTTGAGCCCGCGTGCGCCCTGCGGCCCCTCACGCACCGCGGTCAACAGGCGGATGCGACCGGCATTGGCCAGCGCCTGGCCGGGGTCGGCCGCCTCACCCAGCCCGCGCCAATGCGCCAGCAGGTGCTCGCGGTGGTGCTGCAGGGGATCGCTCTGGTCGTCGTGGAAGTGCACGCCGGCCAGCGCGCGGCCGCGCAGCAGCGCCACGGCGGTGGCGCTGTCGCCCTCGCGCACGGCATGTGCCAGCGGTGCCAGGTCAAGCGCGTCGGTCTGACGGTAGCCGCGCTGCAGCTGCACGCGGCGGCCGGCAAACGGCGTGGCCGCCGCCAGCGGTTGCAGGGCGGCCGGTGCCAGCAGCGTGCGCAGGGCCTGCGCATCGTCGGCCTGGGTGCCCAGGCCATCGCCGCTGGCACGCAGGATCGCGCTGAGCACATCGCCGGCTTCCACCGAGGGCAGCTGGTCCGGATCGCCGAGCAGCACCAGCCGGGTGCCGGAGGCCACCGCGTCGACCAGCTTGGTCATCAAGGGCAGATCGATCATCGACGCTTCGTCGACCACCACCACGTCGAACGGCAGCGGATTGTCGCGGTGGTGGCGGAAGCGCGGCGAATCGGGGATCACGCCGAGCAGGCGATGCAGGGTGGTGCCGGTCGCGGGCATGGCGTCGCACAGGGCCGGTGCGATGCCGACCAGGCGCAGGCGCTGCACGGCCAGCCGCAGGCTCTCGGCCATGCGCTCGGCGGCGCGTCCGGTCGGTGCCGCCAGGGCCACGCGCGGCACCGGTCGATCGGCCTGCACGGCCTGTGCGGCAAGCAGCACCAGCAGCCGCGCGATGGTGGTGGTCTTGCCGGTACCGGGTCCACCGGTGACCAGTACCAGCGGGTGGCGCAGCGCGATGGCGGCGGCGCGCGCCTGGTGGTCGATGCCATCGTGCGCCTGCGGGAACAGCTGGGCAAACAGCGCCGCGAGCGCGGCCGGTTCGTCCGTGGCCAGCGTGTGCGAGGCGATGCGCTGCAGGCCGGTGGCCAGGCGGCGCTCGTACTCGCGGTAGCGGCGCAGGTAGAGCAACCCATTCTCCAGCACCAGCGGAACATCGCCCGCGTCGGCATCGGCCGTGTCGGGCACCTCCACCCAGGGCGAGGCGCGCAGCTGCGCAAGCCATGCCGCTGCGGGGGGCCAATCGGCGGGCGTGTCCACCAGCCGCTGCGGACAGCAAGGGTCGAAGCCGGCGTGGCCCTGCGACACCGCCAGCGAGGCCAGCGCGGCCGCCGCCAGGACGCTGTCCGGGGTGTCCGGACGCAGCCGGCGCAGGCTGTTCGCCAATGCATGGTCGAGGGTACGCAGCGCGTTGCTGCGGTAGAGCGCGGCGAGCAGACTCATGCCTCCCCCCGTGCGCGTGCAGCCATGCGTGCCTGGGCATGCTCGCCCCCGGCGAACAGGGCGTCCATCGCATCGACCAGCACCGGGTCGAATCGGTGCGCATACACCCCGGGGCTGTCGGCGCGGGTGGCATCCAGGCCACGGCAGAACAGGTAGCGGATGCCGCCCATGTCGCGCGCCAGGTCGTACTGCGCGCCCAGCCGGAAGCGCAGCCACCGGTGCAGCGCCACGGTGTAGATCAGCGCCTGCAGGTCGTACTCGCTGTGCTGCATGGCGATGGCCAGCCGTGCCGGGTCGTAGCCGGGCAGCCGGTTGGATTTGTAGTCGAGCACGTACCAGCGGCCATCGCGCACGTAGGTGAGATCGATCTTGCCGGTCATCAGGCCCTCCAGCCGGCGCCGCGTGCCGAAGCCCCGCCGCTCGCGCACCAGGCCGTGCGCGTGCAGCAGGTCGAGAAGTGCCGGCACGGCGGTGGGCTGCATGGCGAAGTGGAACTCGATTTCGGCGCGGCGCGCGTCGGCAGGCACGTCGTGCAGCGCGCCCCCCTCGGGCAGGGCCACGGTCAACGTCTGCCCCACCAGTGCGGTCAGCATGTCCACGCCATCGTCGAGGTCTTCGTCGGCATAGCCTTCCTGCGCCAGCGCATCGCGCAGTACCTGCGCCTGTTCTTCCGGCGCCGGTTGCCCGGGCTGCCAGCCCGCCCAGCGCGCGAAGTCGGTGTTCTCCAGCGCATCGTGCAGGACATTGCCGAAGCGGCTGCCCGTGAAGCGCGGGTCGACCGGGTCCGCGCCGGCGACGGTGTCCGGCCCGGCCTCCACCGCCGGGTCGATGCCGGCCGGTTCGTCTGCCGCAGGCGCCGGCGCTTCGGTCGCGGCGGCTTCGGTGTCGTGCCCGGCGTCGGCGTGCGCCAACTGGGTGAAGCTGTACACCCACCAATCGTGCGGCACGCGCCGGGTCAGCGCGCGCACCGGCGGCAGTTCGCCCTCGGCAAGGAACGCAAGCTGGGCCGGGCGCGGCTCGGCGGGTCCCTCGACCACAGCGATGTCCGGGTGCGAACGCAGCGCATCCAGGTCCGACAGCATCGGTGCCAGGCGGGTTCTGGCCAGGCCGGTGAGGTCGCCGGCGGCGATCCACAGCGCGTGTTCGGCCCGGGTCAGACCCACGTACAGCAGCCGCGCGTCTTCGGCGTTCTGCTCCAGCGCGGCGCGCTCGACGGCCGCGTTCCACGCCTCGTCGCGGTCCAGTTTCCAGTGCAGCTCGCGGCGGCCGTTGGCGTGCACGGTGCAGTTGGAATCGGCACGGTTGCCACCGCCGTCGATGCCCACGAACGGCAGGAACACCAGCGGATACTCCAGGCCCTTGCTCTTGTGCAGGGTAATGATCTGCACGCGGCGCGCATCCGATTCGAGCCGCAGCAGCTGCTGCTCGTCGTTCTGGTCGGCGTGCGCCATCTGGACCTGCAGCCAGTCCAGCAGGCCATGCATGCCCAGGGTGTGCCCGGCCGCCTGCTGCAGCAGTTCGCCCAGCTGCAGGTAATTGGTCAGGCGACGCTCGCCATCGAGCAGGCCGAGCAGACGCTCGGCGTGCTCGGCGCACAGATCGGCGATCACCGCGAACGGGCCGCCGCGCTGCCAGCGCTCGCGCCACAGCAGCAGGCGCAGCTGGAAGGTGCGCTGCGACTCACCCTCGCGTTCCATCGCGTCGATGGCCTGCGCGTCTTCGCCCAGCAGCACAGTGGACAGCGCCGCGCGCAGGCGCCCTTCATCGGCAGGTTGCAGCAGCGCGAGCAGCAGCAGGCGCAGTTCGTGGGCCTCGTCGGTGGCGTACAGGCTCTGCTTGCCGGCGGCCACGGCAGGAATACCAACCGCGCCCAGCGCCTGCTGGATGCGCGTGGCTTCCTTGTGCGAGCGCACCAGTACGGCGATGTCGCCGGGCTGTACCGGATGCCCACGCAGCAGCGCGCGGCCCTGCCGCGCCTGGACGAGAATGCGGTGGATCTCGGCCACGCAGGCATCGCTGGCCTGCTGGCGCGACGCATCGGCCTTGAGCGCGCCACCGTCGGGGTTGTGCAGCACGCGCACGGTCAGGCCCGGTGCGGGCGCGCCGTCACGCAGGAAGTCGTCGTCGCTGCGGGTGTTGCCCGGGTGCACCGGCTCGAAGGCGATGTCCTCTTCCAGGAACGCGCGCTCGCCGGCATGGGCGTACAGCGCTTCGATCGCATGCAGCACGGCCGGACGCGAGCGGAAGTTGCGGTCCAGCGCGGGGGCGGCGTCCGCCTGTCGCTTGGCCTTGAGGTAGGTGTGGATATCGCCGCCGCGGAACCCGTAGATGGCCTGCTTCGGATCGCCGATCAGGAACAGCGCCGGGGCCAGTCCGGCGTCCTCCGTCTCCTCGGAGCGGCCGAACACCCGCTGGAAGATGCCCCACTGGCGATCGTCGGTATCCTGGAATTCGTCCACCAGCGCGATCGCGTACTGCGCCCGCAGCTGCCGCACCAGCGTGGCGCGGTGCGGGCCGTCGAGCGCATCGGCCACGCCCTCGATCAGATCGTCGTAGGTCTGCACGCGGCCGATCCGCTTGAGCTCGGCCAGGCGCGCGCGCGCCTCGGCGCGCAACGCGTGCAGGAACACGATGGCCGCCTGCCGCAGCCACTGTTCACGGGCATCGGCGGCATGCCACCAGCGCTGCAGCGCGTCGAACAGGGGCGAGCTCGGGCACTGCCCCTGCTCGGCGTCCCGGCAGAACGCCAGCAGGTTCACCGGCAGCAGCTTGCCCAGGTGGGTCTTGTCGCCGCGGGCCCAGTGCTGCGTGGCCACGCCGGCGAACAGCTCGCCGAAGGCCTTGTCGAAGCTCGGCCGTTTCGCGCGGCGGCCATCAAACACCTTGCGGTCGAAGGCGCTCGCGATCTGCGCCTGCGCGTCGTCTGCATGCGCCGGGATCGCCTCGGCCAGCGCGGCGGCCGCGGCGTCCAGCTGCGGCGCGGGATCGGGGCAGGTCTGGGTCGGTGCCGCCGGCAGCAGCGGCAACGGTTTGATCAGGGTCGCCAGATCGCCGGCCAGCGCATCGGGCGTGGACCACAGCCAGGTCAGCGCCTCGACGGTGGCCGGGTCGTTGGCATGGACGCGCCACAGGTCGGCCGCCAGTTCGTCGTGCAGCTCGCGTTCGCTCGGCAGCAGCGTCGGTGGGTCGAAGGTGTGCCCGCTCTCCAGGGCGTGCTCGCGCAGCACACGGGTGCAGAAGCCGTGGATGGTGAAGATCGCGGCGAGGTCGATTTCGTCGGCCGCGGTCTGCAGCCGCCGCGCGAGTGCGGCCGGGGTTTCCTCGCCGCGCGCCAGCTGGCGCTGCAGGAGGGCGCGGGTCAGCACCACGTCGGGGCCGTCGTCGGGGGATGGCGCGCGCTCGACCAGTTGGGCCGCCAGGGCCAGCCGCTCGCGGATGCGCTTGCGCAGTTCCTGGGTGGCCGCATCGGTGAAGGTCACCGCCAGGATCTGGCCGATGCGCCAGCCCTTCTCCACCACCAGGCGGGTGAACAGCGTGGCCAGGGTAAAGGTCTTGCCGGTGCCGGCACTGGCCTCGATCAGGCGCACGCCGTCCAGCGGCAGCGCCAGGTAGGGATCATCGAGCAGGGTGTGGTCGGTCATTGCGCGGCTCCTTCCTCATCGAAGCCCGGGAAGACCCGGCCTTCGCGCACCGCGGTGAACACCACGAAGCTGGTGTGCAGCAGTTGGCGGTAACTGTCGGCGGTGGCGAACGGATCGCGACCGCGCAGGGCCAGCTGGTAGCTGGCGCCGCTGGATTCGGCCCAACTGCGCTCGCTGCCATGCCACTTGGCATAGCCCTCGGTGGCACGCTTGGCCTCCGCGGCGGTGTACAGCGCCCAGCCGGTGGACGGGCCGTACAGCAACGGCGCACGCAGGCCCTCACTGCGCAGCTGCAGCAGGCGGCGCAGGGCGGCGCGTGCCTGGTCGGCAGGCAGCGGCGCCAGCACGTGCGGGCCCAGCCCCTCGTCGCCGGCATCGTGGAACTGGACCAGCGGCAACGCATCGCCCGCCGCGTTGGCAAGCAGCCAGTCCAGTCCCTGGCGGATGGCCGCGCGACCGTTCAGGCGATCCGCGCGCAGGCGCGCCAGCCCATGCGGGTACACGTCATCCACGCGCCCGTGCAGGCGCACGCCATCAATGTCCACCTCGTAGCGGCGGCTGTCGGCCACGCTGCCGGCCTGCCAGGCCGCCAACGCATCTGCATAGGGTTCGGTCTGCGCCTGCAGCGCCGCGAACTGGCGCTCGCCCAGCGCGCCGGACGGCACCAGAGCGCGGGCGCGCAGGCGGGGATACAACGGCGCTTCGTCCCCGGCCAGCGTGGCGGCGATCACCGCGTGCTGCAGGTGGACCTTGTCGTGGCCACGCGACGCCATCACCAGCGGCTCGACGTCGTCGGCACTGCCCACCTCGTCGGGCAGGCGCAGGCCAAGGCGCTGGGACAGGAACTGGCTGGCCGGATCGGTGAGGAAGCGGCGCAGCGCGTCCAGGCCCAGGTCGGCTTCCAGGCCTGCGGTCTCCGACGGCGGCAGCGCCTGGGCGAACCACGGCGCCAGCGCGCGGCGGGTACCGCCCAGCGACCCGGCCGCGGGGTGCCACTGCTGGCGGTAGCTGAAGCGCCGGGGCTCATCGCCGCCGCCGAAGGCAGCCGGGGCGAAGGGCTGCAGCGAATGCCGCACGGTCATCTGCCGGGCCACCGTCGCCGGCGCCTGGTGGTACTCGGCCGCCGCGTCGATCAGTTCGCTGACCAGCACCGACGGTTCGCGCACGCTGCCATCGCGCGGGTCGGCGCCAAGGTAGCTCAGGTAGAACACGTCCTGCGCCGAGGCGAACAGCTGCAGGAACAGGAAACGGTCATCCTCGCGCAGCGATCGGTCGCCATGCCGGCGCTTGTCCGTGCCCAGTTCGGCGGTGAGCTGGTTGAGGCCGGCGGCCGGATCGCGCCGCGGGAAGTCGCCGTCGTTCAATCCCAGCACGCAGATCACCCGGAACGGCAGCAGACGCATCGGCACCATGCGGCCGAAGCTGACGCCGCCGGTCAGCAGCGGTGCGCGGGTATCGGCCTGGGCCAGCGCGCCGGCGAAGTGCGCGCGCACCACCTCCGGCGGCACCTCGCCCTGATAGCCGGCGGTGGCCGCGTCACGGGCGAAGTCGTTGATCAGCTTGCGCAGGCGCTCCAGCGCGCGCTGGCTGTTGGCCGCCTGCGGCGGGTCGGGCAGCAGCGCATCCAGCATGGCCAGCAACCGCTGGCGCCACTGCGCCGGCGACAGCGCCTGGCCCAGCGCCTTCTGATAGCGCTCCAGCACGCGCAGCAGGCCAAGCAGCCGGTCCAGCGCGTCCAGCGCACTGCCTTCCAGCTCCGGCCACGGCGCCACGCCGGCGATGTCGTCGTCGCTGCCGCTGGCATGGCCGAGCAGCAGCCGGTCGAGCGCGAACTGCCAGGTGAAGGCGTCATCGTCCGGTGCCTGGTGCTCGCGGCGGTGCGCGGCATCCAGCCCCCAGCGCGCGCCCGCCGCGTCCAGCCAGTCGTGCAGGCGGTCGAACGCCGCTGCGTCCAGACCGGCGGCGTCGGCCAGCGGCGCGCTGGCGAGCAGGTCGAGCACTTCGTTCACCCCGAAGCGCGACACCGGCAGGCCGAGCAGGTGCACGAACACATCGGCCAGCGGCTCACCGGCCAGCGGGCTGGTATCGGCCAGCGCATAGGGAATGTGCTCTTCGCCACCGCTGCGCCCGCCGAACACCGCTTCCAGGTACGGCACATAGGGGTCGATGTCCGGGGCCAGCACCGCGATGTCGCGGGCCTGCAGCGGTGGATCGAACCGGTTGTCCTGCAGCAGGCCGCGCAGCTGGTCATGCAGCACCTGCAGTTCACGCAGGCGCGTATGGCAGGCATGCACCTGCAGGCTGGGATCGTCATGGCGCAGCGCCTGGCGACGCGGGCCGGCCGGTTCGCCGCGGCGGTGGAACAGGTCGCGCTGCAGGCGATGCAGCAGGCTGTCCGACAGCCCGCCCTGGTCCAGCGTGGGGCCGGTATCTTCCTCGGGATCGTCGTAGGCGGCGATCTCACCGGCCGGGTGCACCACCTCGTAGCTGCCCAGCACGGCCATGAAGTCGCGGCCTGCCGCACCCCACGCCTGCAGCAGGCGGTTCTCGCCGGCGCTGCCGCCGAACGGATCGGCCGCGCCGCTGCGCAGCTTCTCGCCCAGGGTCTGAAGGTCGCCCCAGTACGCCTGGGTCGGCGTGGGCAGGTAGAAATGCATCGTGCCGACCCGCGCCTGGGTCGCCATCACCCGCAGCACGTCCGGCGAGATGTTGAGCGTGGCGAAGGCGAACACGCGCGCGGGCAGGCCCTGCGGCACCGGCTTGCCTGCGCCCTCGAACCGCTCCAGGTAGGCGTGGATGCGGCGCGCGCGGTACTGCTCGCCACTGGCGATGTGCCGCCACAGGATGGCCTGCGGATCGTTCGGTTCGGCACCGGCTTCCCAGCGCAGCAGCCAATCGCGACGCCAGGCCTGGTACTTCTCGAACACCGCCGCCAGCTCGCCGGCCAGCGCCCACGGCTTGAGCGGATCGGCCGCCGACAGGTACGCCTGCAGCGCGCGCATCGGCGGGCGCGCCATCAGCGTGGCGTCCTGCAGCGCCGCGTACAGCCGCCAGCGCAGCCCTTCGGCGTTGAGATCGTCGTGTTCGCCCGGCACGTTGGCGTTGAGCGCGCGCGCCACGAACTCACCCGGGGTGAGGAAGGTCAGGTTGGCGGCGATGCCATACTCGGCCGCCAGCGTGGACTGCAGCCAGCGGCGCATGGCCACCTGCGGGATCAGCACCACCTCCGGTTCGAGCACGGATTGGCCCGGTACCGGCGTGCGCACTTCGGCAGCCAGCAGGGCGGCCAGCACATCGAGCGCGTTGGAGTGGTACAGGCGGAAATCGGAAACAGCGTGGGTCATCGCAGGAGTGTGCCGCAGCGGGCGCACCGACGCAGCGCGGCGGCACGCACGGAGGAGGAATGGCGTGTCCCATCGCCGGCCGACACGGTGTGTTGCAGCGCCCGTCAGGGCCACGGCCGTTGTTCCGGCATGGGGGCGTGCGACAATACTGCACGGTCCAGTTCGGTTATGTTCAGCCGTTCACCACGATCTTACAACGTTGGAAATTTGTTAATGGTGCCCATGACGGCTTCCGAAGATGATCTGGTGCAGTTGTCCAACGTGCGGATCGACCGCGGCGGGCGCACGATCCTGCGCGACGTCTCGATGTCCGTACCCCGTGGCAGCATCACCGCCGTGCTTGGCCCGTCCGGCAGCGGCAAGTCCACCCTGCTGGCCGCGCTGACCGGTGAGCTGCGTCCGGTGGCCGGCAGCGTCACGCTGTTCGGCAAGCCGATCCCCACCGGCAGCAGCGCGCTGCGCGAGATGCGCCGCAGCGTCGGCGTGCTGCTGCAGGGTAATGGCCTGCTCACCGACCTGACCGTGGCCGAAAACGTCGCGCTGCCGCTGCGCACCCATACCCGCCTGCCGACGCCGGTGCTGCGCCGCCTGGTGCAGATGAAGCTGCACGCGGTGGGCCTGCTGGCCGCCGCCGATGCCTGGCCGCGCGAGCTGTCCGGCGGCATGGCGCGCCGCGTCGCGCTGGCCCGCGCGCTGGCTCTGGATCCGCCGCTGATGATCTACGACGAGCCGCTGACCGGGCTGGACCCGATCGCCAGCGGGGTGATCATGAGCCTGATCCAGCGCCTCAACCACAGCCTGGGGCTGACCAGCATCATTGTCAGCCACCATGTGCACGAGACCCTGCCGATCTGCGATCAGGTGATCGCGATCGCCAACGGTGGGATCGTGTTCCAGGGCAGCCCGGCCGATCTGGAATCCAGCCAGGACCCGCTGCTGCGCCAGTTCCTGCACGGCGAACCGGATGGCCCGATTCCATTCGATGCCGCACCGCGCGCGAGGGTTGCCTGATGCCGTTCGTTGAAGCCACCCGTTCGCTCGGCCGCGCCGGCCTGTTCTCCCTGACGGTACTGCGCGGCTCGGTGCCGACCGCCGATTTCCTCGCCGAACTGACCCGCGAGATCTACAAGATCGGTGCGCGTTCGCTGCCGATCATCGCCGTGGGCGGCGCCTTCGTCGGGCTGGTGCTGACCCTGCAGGGCTATCGCACACTGACCACCTTCGGTGCCGCCGATGCGCTGTCCACGCTGCTCGGCCTGTCGCTGTACCGCGAGCTGGCCCCGGTGCTGACCGCGCTGCTGTTCATCGGCCGCGCGGGCAGTTCCATCGCCGCCGAGCTGGGCCTGATGCGTGCCACCGACCAGATCAAGGCGCTGGAGCTGATGGCCATCGACCCGATTGCCAAGGCGGTGGCGCCGCGCTTCTGGGCCGCGGTGCTGACCGTGCCGCTGCTGACCGGCATTTTCTGTTCGCTGGCGATCAGCGCCAGCTACTTCGAGGCCGTGCACGTGCTCGGGCTGGACAACGGCGTGTTCTGGTCGGCGCTGAGCAACAGCGTGGATTTCTGGGACGACTTCGGCGTGGCGATGCTCAAGTCGGCGATCTTCGGCGGCACGGCGGCGCTGGTGGCCTCGTACGTGGGGTTCAACGCCGAGCCCACCATCGAAGGTACTTCGGTGGCCACCACGCGTGCGGTGGTCAACGCCTCGCTGCTGGTGCTGATGTTCAACTTCGTGCTGTCGGCAATGATGTTCCAGTAGATACCCACCGGCCGTTGAACCGGCCGGTACTGCTTCACGCATGCAGATCCTCCCGCCCGGCGAGCTGTCCGGGCACCTGACAAAGAACAGTGAGACACGACATGGCCATCCGCGGTCCCAGACTCGAATTTTCCGTCGGCGCGTTCCTGCTGCTGGCGCTGGCCTCGCTGCTGGTGCTGGCCGTGGCGTCCACCAACCAGCGGTGGGGGCTGGGCAGCAGCGGCTACGAACTGAAGGCGCGCTTCACCCAGATCGGCCAGCTGCGCAAACAGGCGCCGGTCAAGATCGGCGGCGTCACCGTCGGCCAGGTCGCGCAGATCGAGCTGGATCCGACCAAGTTCGATTCGATCGTCACCCTGACGCTGGACGGCAAGTTCAAGGACCTGCCGGCCGACACCTCCGCCGGCATATTCACCAGCGGTTTGCTGGGCGAGAGCTATATCGGTCTGCAGCCGGGCGGCGATCCGGACGTGCTCAAGTCCGGCGATGAGATCGTCTTCACCCAGCCGGCGGTAGACCTGCTGCAACTGGTCGGCAAATACATGTTCAGTGGCCCGGGCAACGCCGGCGGCGCTGATTCCCACGAGGGCAATGGCGCACAGGCGCCTGCAAAGGAACCGCAACCATGAAAACCAGACTGATCCCCGCCCTGCTCGCCACGGCCCTGCTCGCCTCGCTGCCGTCGCTGTCGATGGCCCAGGCCGCCCCGGCCGCCGCCGGCGCCCAGCAGGGCCAGGCCGGCAGCGCCGTACTCGACGCCAGCACCCGCATCCTGACCACGCTGCAGGCGCGCCGCACCGAGTTCCGCGGCAATCCGACCGCGCTGCGCGGTTTCATCAACAGCGAGCTGAACAAGACCTTCGACCGCGACTATGCCGCGCGCCTGGTCCTCGGCGTGCACGGCCGCGGCGCGTCCGATGCCGATGTGAAGCTGTTTGCCGACGCGATGGCCGACAACCTGATGCAGCGCTACGGCTCGGCCCTGCTGGAAATCCAGGGCAAGCCGACGTTCCGCCTGAAGTCCGAGTCCCCGTTGCCCGGCAACCGGGGCGTGCGCGTGTCCACCGAGCTGATCCGCGCCGGCAGCGAGCCGACCCCGGTCGACTACCTGATGCGCAACGTGAGCGGCCAGTGGAAGATCTTCGACGTGATGATCGAGGGCATCTCCTACGTGCAGACGTTCAAGACCCAGTTCGACGCCCCGCTGCGCCAGAAGACCATCCAGCAGGTGGCTGCCGAACTGCGCAACGGCACCATGCAGGCCGGACAGGCGCCCCGTGGCAAGTAATGCGGCCAGCGCCCGTCGCGACGGCACCGCACTGGTGTTCAGCGGGGTGCTCGACCGCGCGGCGGCAACGGCCCTGTGGCCGTCGCTGACCTCGCTCGACGGCGTGCTGCAGCTGGATCTGACCGCGGTGACGCGGGTCGACAGCGCCGGTGTGGCGCTGCTGGCCGAACTGGCCGCGCGTCTGCGCGACCGCGGCGGTGCGCCGACCATCGTCGGTTCGCCGGCCGGCTTCAACGAACTGTGTGCCGCCTACCGGCTGGCGCCCACCCTGGATTTCAATGCCCCTTCTGCGGCGAGCTGACATGAACGTCCTACGCACCCTTCCCCTCCTTGTGCTCGCCACGGCGCTGACCGCGTGTGCCGGCAAGCCCGCGCGCGACAGTGCGCCGACCAGCGTGCCGGTGACACCGACCGCCGCCGATGCAGCGCTCGACGCACCCGCCGACGCCCTGCCGCAATCCGAAGTGCCGGCGCCGGTGCCGGCCGATGCCGTCGGGGATCCGGCGCAGTCCGGAGCCGACGGCACGTCGCCGGCCAGCGCGGGCGGCACGGCCCCGACCGATGCCGAAGACGACTTCGCCGCGCTGTACGGCGGCCCGGCGCCGAGCGCCGATGGCACCTTGGCGGCCAGCGCGCCGTACGATCCGTGGGAACCGTTCAACCGCCGCGTGCACAGCTTCAACAACGTGGTCGACCGCGCGGTCGCCCGGCCGCTGGCCACGGCCTACACCAAGGTGGTGCCGCGCTTCGCCCGTACCGGCGTGACCAACTTCTTCAGCAACCTGCGTGCACCGGTCACCATGACCAACCAGCTGCTGCAGGGGCGCGCGGACGATGCGTGGGACACCCTGGGCCGCTTCCTGATGAACACCACGCTGGGTCTCGGTGGCCTGTTCGATCCGGCCAGCAAAGCGCTGGTGCCACGTCGCAGCGAAGACTTCGGCCAGACCCTGGGTGCCTGGGGCTGGCGCCGGTCGCGCTACGTGGAGCTGCCCTTCTTCGGGCCGCGTACCGTGCGCGATGTGTTCGGCCTGGCCGGCGACATCCCGCTCTCGCCGATCCGTACGATCGAAGAGGACAAGGTCCGCATCGGCCTGCAGGGTCTGCAGCTGGTGGACATGCGCTCGCAGCTGATGGCGCTGGACGACATCCGCGACAACGCGGTGGACGAGTACGCCCTGACCCGGGATGCCTGGCTGCAGCGCCGCAACTACCAGATCGAGAACGACCTGCGCGGCAAGCACGCGCGCGGCAAGGATGCCGACGACACCGCCCCGATCCCGGTCGATGCGATGCCGATGCCGGACTGGAGCAACTGAAGAAAGTAAAAAACCCCGCCTTGGCGGGGTTTTTTTTTGTACTCCTTACAGCTCCTTGTCCAGGCTGATCTGCACGCCGTGGTCGCGGTCGTTGCCACTGCCCACCAACCCGCGGTAGTCCACGCGCAGACCCCAGGTGCGGCCGACGTCGAACATCACCCCGGCACCCAGCATCCAGCGGCTGCGGTCGAACCCGTCCAGCGGGGTGCGGTAGAACGGCACGTCGACCAGATCGGCGTACTGCAGGGTGGCCAGGCCACTGCCGCTGAAGTCGTGCTGGTATTCCACGCGCAGCTGCGGTGTCCATGCACCCCATGTGGCGGTCTGGCGCATTTCCACGCGCAGGCCGGCATTGCCGGTGGTGGCGTCCACGTCCTGGTCGCCGTAGCGCAGCGCGAACAGGTCGTTGCCCTGCTCCACGTAGCGGTCCAGCGAGCCCTGCGATGCATCCAGGCGGGCGTACGGGGTGAACTGCCAGTTGCCACGGGCCAGATCGGCACCGAAGGCGAGCGAACCGAACCACTGGCTGCCGTTGCGACGTGCATGCACGAAGCCGCCGTCGCCGGTCACGTAGCGGCGCAGGCTGTAGTCCAGCAGCTGGTGGCCCAGCAGGGCGTCCACGAACAGGCTGCGGCCCGGGCTGTAGCTGGCGTACACCGCCATGCTGTAGGCCTGGCCATCGCTGCGGCTGCCGCTTTCGCCGACGTCGCTGCGATCGCGGCCGTAGCCGAGCCCGGCGCCGACGGCGAAGGCTTCGCTGATCCGCAGGTCGCTACCGACGGTGACGCCATCGGTCTCGAAGTCGGTACCGGCACGCTGGCCGCCCTCGCTGCGGCCGGAGCGCAGGGTGCCGCCCACCCACAGCCCCAGCGGAGCCTGCGAGCCGGTGTCGACGCGGGATGCCGGCTGCTCCAGCCCGGTCTCGCGGTCGAACGGCTGGCGGCGCTGCGCGTCGCAGTCCGGCCCCGGCACGTTGCCCACCATCGGCTCGCAGCGGCGCGGTGCGTAGGACAGGCTCAGACTGTTGCTGAACCCGTTGCTGCCGCTGGCGCCGTGCAGGCGTTGCATGCGCTGCTGGAAGTTCTCGATCTGCGAGTGCGCGAACCGGCGTGCCGCATCGCGCTGGGCCGTCAGCAGACCCCGCACTTCCGGATCGCGGGTCGGATCGGGACGCTGGGCGATCTGCACAACGTAGTTCTGGCTGCCGGTGAAGCCCAGCGCATCGGTGGCGGTGACGGTGAACGCGAACGCGCCCGCTGCGGTCGGCGTGCCTGCCAGCAGTCCGGCAGCCTCCAGCGTCATCCCTTCCGGCAACGCACCGGCACTCACCGCATAGCGGTACGGTGCGGTACCCCCGGTGGCGGTCAGGCCCTGCTCGTAACGGTTGCCGAATAGCCCGGCCGGCAGCGAGGCCGGGGTGAGCACGAGCGCCGGTGCCGACACGCTCAGCGTGTAGGCCTGGGTGAGCGAGCCGGCACCGCCGGCGGTGGCGTCGGTGACGGTCACGCTGAAGGCGAAGCTGCCCGCCACGCTCGGTGTGCCGGCGACCCGGCCAGTGGCCGCGTCGAGCACCAGGCCCGTCGGCAGTGCACCGGTGGCGAGCGTGTAGCGGTACGGCGCGAGCCCGCCCTGGGTGGTGAAGGCCAGCGTGTAGCTGCTGCCGGCGGTGGACGCCGGCAGCGCGCCCGCAACCGGACTCAACGACAGGGCAGGCGCGGCCACGGTCAGCGTGTAGACCTGTACCAGGCTGGCCGGGGTGCCACCGGTGCTGTCGGTGACCGTGGCGGTCAGCGCGAAGCTGCCCGACTGGGTCGGTGTACCGGACAGCGTACCGGTACCGGCATCGAACGACAGGCCGGCCGGCAGGGCGCCGGACAGCACCACGCGGTACGGCGCGATGCCGCCCGTGGCAGAGAACACCTGCTGGTAGGGCGTGCCTGCCGTGGCAGCCGCCAGTGCCGCCGGCGTCGCCACCAGCACCGGGCTGGCCACCACCAGGCTGTAGGGCTGGGTGAGGCTGGCCGGGGTGCCGCCCGTGCTGTCGGTGATGGTGACCGTCAGCGCGAACGTCCCCGACTGGGTCGGCGTGCCGGACAGCGTGCCGGTGCCGGCATCAAACGACAGGCCGGCCGGCAGCGCACCGGAGAGCGCCACGTGGTACGGCGCGATGCCGCCGGTGGCAGTGAATGCCTGCTGGTAGACGCTGCCGGCGGTGCCGCCCGGCAGGGCCGTCAGCGGGGTCGCCAGCACCGGGCTGGCCACGACCAGGCTGTAGGGCTGGGTGACGCTGGCCGGGGTGCCGCCGGTACTGTCGGTGATCGTGACCGTCAGGGCGAAGGTGCCCGACTGCAGCGGCGTGCCCGACACCATGCCGGTAGCGGCATCGAAGCTGACGCCGGTCGGCAGCGTGCCGCTCAATGCCACCTGGTAGGGCGCGATGCCACCGGTCGCGGTGATCGCCTGCTGGTATGGGGTTCCCGCGGTGCCACCGGCGAGCGCCGACGGCGTGGCCACCAGCACCGGGCTGGCTACCACCAGACTGTAGGCCTGGGTGGTGCTGGCCGGGGTGCCGCCGGTGCTGTCGGTGATCGTCGCCGTCAGGGCAAAGGTGCCCGACTGCAGCGGCGTGCCCGACAGCGTGCCGGTGGCCGCATCGAAGGTGACGCCGGTCGGCAGCATGCCGCTCAGCGTGACCTGGTACGGCGCGATGCCGCCGGTGGCCGTGATCGCCTGCTGGTAGGCACTGCCGGCGGTACCGGTCGGCAACGCGGCCGGGGTGGCCGACAACGTCGGACTGGCCACCACCAGGGTGTAGCCCTGGGCAACACTGGCTGGCGTACCGCTGGTGCTGTCGGTGACGGTCGCGGTGAGCGCGAAGCTGCCCGACTGGGTCGGCGTGCCGGACAACGTGCCGGTGGCGGCGTTGAAGCTGAGGCCGGCCGGCAATGTGCCGCTCAGCGCCACCTGGTACGGCGCGATGCCGCCGGTGGCCGTGATCGTCTGCTGGTAGGCGCTGCCGGCGGTGCCGGCGGGGAGCGCGACGGGCGTGGCCGACAGGGTCGGGCTGGCCACCACCAGGGTATAGCTCTGCACCAGGCTGGCCGGGGTGCCGGCCGTGCTGTCGGTGAGGGTGGCCGTGAGCGCGAAGCTGCCCGACTGGGTCGGCGTGCCGGACAGGGTGCCGGTGGCGGCGTTGAAGCTGAGGCCGGCCGGCAGCGTGCCGCTCAGCGCCACCTGGTACGGCGCGATGCCGCCGGTGGCCGCGATCGTCTGCTGGTAGGCGCTGCCGGCGGTGCCGGCAGGCAGGACGGCCGGCGTGGCCGACAGCACCGGGCTGCCCACCACCAGGGTGAAGGTGCCGTCCACGGTGAACGGGCCCGCGCCGGTGCTGCTGTCCGTGGCGCTGGGCACCAGGGAGAAGCTGCCCGAGCGGGTCGGTGTGCCGCTGACGGTCACGCTGTTGGCGCTGGTGGCGGTGATCGACAGGCCATCCGGCAGGTTGGCCACCTGGTGGCTGCCATACGGCAACGCGCCACCGCTCCAGGTGAACGTCTGGCTGTACGGCGTGCCGGCCTCGGCAGCCAGACTGCCGCTGGCAGTGACGGAGATGACGGGGTTGCCCACCGTGATGTCGACGGTACCCGGCGTGGAGGTGCCGCCCGGGCCGGTGGCCGTGTAGGTGAAGCTGTCCGGGCCGGCGTAACCGGTCGTCGGCTGGTAGGAGATCACGCCGGCATTGATGATCACCGCCGTGCCGTGCAACGGGGCCGTGGCCACCGTCACCGTGGTGGCCGCACCACCGGACAGCGCCAGGTTCACCGGGATGGCCGGGGCGTTGTAGCTGGTCAGCAGCGTGACGTTGCCCGCAAGCGGCACCGGTTCTGCCACGGTCAGCGTGAGGGTCTCGCTGACGCGGTACGGTGCACCAAGCCCGAGCGTGCTGTCCTGCGCGCTGACGGTGAAGGTATGGCTGCCCGCCAGGGTCGGCGTGCCGCTGAGCACACCGGTCGGGCTCAGGCTCAGTCCCGGCGGCAGCACGCCGATGGCGCTGAAGGTGTACGGCCCGTTGCCGCCATC
This sequence comes from Stenotrophomonas sp. NPDC077461, assembly GCF_049545475.1. NCBI lineage: Bacteria > Pseudomonadati > Pseudomonadota > Gammaproteobacteria > Lysobacterales > Lysobacteraceae > Stenotrophomonas > Stenotrophomonas sp. NPDC077461. The sequence continues at coordinate 256,668 of NZ_JBMWDO010000006.1, read as the reverse complement.
GACGGGGCCGCGGTCGCTGGTGAACGACTGGCCTCGGATCGCCTGCGGCAGGGCGGCGCCCGGCAGCGTCAACGTGGGCGCGGCGACGAGCAGCGTGTAGGGCTGCATGCTGGAATTCGGTACCGCGCTGTTGTCGGTGGCACGTACCTGGAATGCGTAGCTGCCCACGGTGGTGGGCGTGCCGCTGAGGGCCCCCGAAGCGGTGTTGAGATTGATGCCGGGCGGCAGGCTGCCGGCGATGATGGCGTAGGAGTACGGCGCGGTACCCCCGCTGGCCGAGACCGCCTGCGCGTAGGGAACGCCCGCCGTCGGCATCGGCAGGCTGCCGGGCGAGAGCACCACCGGCTGGTCGTCGTTGAGGATGGTCACCACGGCCGACGCGTCGCCAAGGACGGCGTTGACCGGATTGCTCAGGTTCACCTGGAAGGTCTCATCCAGCTCCACGGTGGTATCGCCGTGGATCTGGACACTGATCGACATCGTGGTGGTCCCGGCCGGGAAGACCAGGATGCCGCTCACGGCCGTGTAGTCGCTGGACGCCGTGGCGGTTCCATCGGCGGAGGCGTACTGGACCGCGACCGGCCGCGAGCTGGGAGCCGACAACGTAACGGTCAGCAGTGCGGGGGTGGAGCCGCTGTTGCCTTCGTTGAGGGCGAGATCGGCGATGGACACCGTCGGCAGCGGATCGTCGTTGACGATCGTGCCCACGCCCTGCGCATCGGCGACGGTCGCGCCCACGACGTTGCTCACATTCACCGTGAAGCTCTCGTTGAGCTCATAGAGCGTGTCGCCGTTGACCTGCACGGCGAAGGTGTAGCTCTGGGCGCCGGCCGGAATGGTCTGGCCGACCAGGCTGCGCGCCACGTAGTCCGAGCCGGCCGTGGCGGTGCCATCGGCGGTGGCGATGTCGAACGTCACCCCGCCCGGGCCTGCGGGTACGTCCAGCGACACAGTGAAGATGAAGGCGCTGGCCCCGCTGTCTCCTTCCGTCGCGGTGACGTCGTTGACGCGCAGCACCGGCAGGTCGTCATCGCGGATGGTGCCGGTGGCGCTGCCCGGCGTGCCGATCGTGTAACCGGCGCTCGGCAGCAGAGTGACCACGACGGTCTTGTTGGATTCCGCCACGCTGTCGGCGATGGGGAACAACGTGAGCGTGCCGGTGGTGCTGCCGGCGGCGATCGCCACCGCTGCCACGACACCGGTGTAGTCCACGCCGAACGTACCCGTGCCGCCCACCGAAATCGGCACCGTGAGGGGAACCGGATTGGGGCGGTCCAGGGTGACGGTGTAGACCAGCGGCGTGCCGCTGTCTTCATCCACCGAGGCGGGCGAGACGGCGATGCTCGCAACGGGCAGGTCGTCGTTGAGGATGGTCCCGGTCGCGGACGCCGGCGCGCCCACGGTGTAGCCGGCACCGGCCGCCACGGTCACGATCACCGTTTCATTGGCCTCCACTGCGGTATCGGCCACCGGAGTGATGCTGACCGTGGCACTGGTGGCGTTGGCCGGAATGACCACGCTCGGTACCGCACCGGTGTAGTCACCGCTGGTCGCCGTGCCGGAGGTGGCCAGAGTCACCGTGGTCGGCGTGGGCAGGCTGGCGCTGCGCGTGACGGTGTAGACAAGCGGCAGGCCGCTGTCCTCGAGCACGCTGGACGGTGCCACGGCGATGCTGACCGACGGCGCCGAACTGACCGTCAAGGTGAAGCTCTCCAGTTCGTAGTAAGGCGCGGCACCGGCACTGCTGTCGGTGACCCGGAAGGTCACGGGGTATCCCTGTACGGCACCGGTCGGCGTGCCGGACAGCACGCCGCCGGCCAGCGAAATGCCGGTGGGCAGGGAACCGCTTTCCAGCGCGATGATGTACGGCGCCACGCCGCCCTGGCCGCCCAGCGTCAGCGAGAACGGGACGTTCTGCACGGCGGTGGCCGAGCTCGGGCTGAGCGACAGGCTGGGGTTCTGCACCGTCAACGCGTACGCCTTGTCGACCACGGCGCCCGTATTGTCGGTGGCACGCACGGTGAAACTGAAGGCACCGCGTGCGGACGGGGTACCCGACAGCAGCCCGGCGCTGGAGAGGGTGATCCCCGGCGGGAGCTGCGCGGTGTTGGTGGTGTAGGTGTATGGCGACGTACCGCCGGTGGCGCTGAGGGTCTGCGCAAACGCCGTACCGGCGGTCATCGTGTCGAGGGTGGCCGGGCTGACCACGATCGACGAGGCCGGCGGGTCGACGATCATCGTCACCCGCACCGTGCGGTTGGCCGTGTCGGAGAACTCGAAGACATCGCCGGTGGTGTTGACGCCGTTGTGGCTGTAGTCCACATACCAGTTGGGATCATCGACGCGCAGGATGGCGCTGCCGCGCTGTGGCAGGAGCGGCCCGTCCACGACGCCGTCGCCGGCCAGGAAGATGTTGCCGCCTGCACACGCGGTGACGTTGATTGCCACGCTGCCGCCGCTGGGCACATGGACCGTCTGCGGTCCGCACAGCAGCGAGGTATGGGCCGCGCGCGCCGCGCCGGGCCAGAACAGCGCCAGACAGGACAGCAACGAGACGAAGGCGAGCAGACGCGCGGAACGCGCGGTACCGGAAAGGAACGACATGACTCTTCCCCCTTAGAAGAATCCCACCTGGATGCGGAACAACATCGAGGTGCGCGTCCCAACTGGCGTGCTTCCGGAGAACCCAATCCCCTGCCGATCCCCGGCGCTGCCAGCGGTAGGCCATCCACGCCTCCCCCGTTGGCGCCATTGGAACAGACTCCCGGCGTGGAAGATAGGTGCAACGTACGGTCGCATCGCTGCAACGGCAGGGACTTGTGAACAACCTGAATGGCGTTCAGAGTACGCGGGCGCCAGTCCGGCGCCGCGCGCTCACCATCCAAGGGGGAATAGATGGGCGAATACTATCTGGGCCAGATTGTCATGGCCGGCTTCAATTTTGCACCGAGGTCCTTTTTGCCCTGCAACGGCCAGCTGCTGCCGATCTCGACCAATCAGGCCCTGTTCTCGCTGCTTGGCGTCCAGTACGGGGGAGATGGACGCACGACCTTCGGCCTGCCGGATCTTCGCGGCCGGGTGCCGGTGTCGGCAGGTCCTTCCGTCGATGCCACCTGGCAACCGCAACCTCTCCAGGCCGGCAATAGCGGCGGCGCGGAGAACATCACCCTGCTCTCGACCCAGATGCCGGCCCATTCGCACCCGGTCCTTGGTGTGAACGCCCCCGGTACCGTCCGCAATCCGACCGGCGGCGTCTATGCCGGCACCGGTACCGGCCCCAAGCTGTATGCCGCGCCAGGCAACACGCGGGTTGCGCAGGCCCCGGAAACGGTGGGCTTGGCCGGCAGCACCCAGCCGCACACGAACATGCAGCCGTTCGCGGTCATCAACTTCTTCATCTGCGCGCAGGCGGGCATCTATCCGCCGCGCAGCTGATCTTTCCAGGAGCACGCACCGATGACCACGCCTTTTGTCGGCGAAATCCGCATGTTCGGATTCAACCGCGTTCCTGCCGGATGGCTGCCCTGCGATGGCCGCGTCCTGTCCATCGCGGACAATGAAGTGCTGTACACGCTGCTGGGCACCACTTACGGCGGCAACGGTTCCACCAACTTCGCCCTGCCCGACCTGCGTGGCCGCCTGCCCCTCCATCAGGGAACCGGTGTCGGTCTCACGCCGCGTTCCATCGGCCAGGTGGGCGGCGCCGAGCAGGTCACTCTGACCCAGGCGCAGATGCCCGCGCATACCCATGCGTTGTCGTTGACCACCGCAGCCGCCACCGCCGACCTGCCCTCGCCCTCCGTGGTACCCGGCTCTGTCAGCGGCGAAACCTATTACGTCAGCGATACCACCGGCGGCTTGGCAATGACACTGGCGCCAGCGTCGGTGACCGCTGCAGGCGGCAACCTGCCGCATGAGAACTGCATGCCCACCCTCACCGTGCAGTACTTCATCGCCACCCTCGGCATCTACCCGACGCAGAGCTGACTTCCTCCTTCGCAAGGCGCAGAGATCACACCATGAGCGATTGCTTCCTCGGCGAAATCCAGATGTTCGGATTCCCCTACAACCCCAGTGGCTGGGCCTTCTGCAACGGTGCGATGGTACCGCTCCGGCAGAATCCGGCCCTGTACTCCCTGATCGGCACCCGCTTCGGCGGCGATGGGCAGAACACGTTCCAACTGCCCAACCTGACCACCCGCGCGGCCACCTCGCAGGGCAGCGGCCCCGGGTTGAGCCAGCGCGACATGGGCGAGGCGTTCGGCGTCGCCGGCGTCAGCCTGACGCTCAACGAGCTGCCCGCCCACACGCATGACCTGGTCGCTTACGCGCAGGCCGCGGCGAAGCGCGTGGCGACGCCGGTCGCCAACGGCGCGCTGTCGATGCCTGGCTCAAACGCCATCAAGTCCTTCAGCAGTGCGCCGCCGAATACGTCAATGGCGCCCAACATGCTGGCGCCCAGCGGCGGCGGTGGCGCACACGAGAACCGGCAGCCGTACCTGGCGGTCAATTTCTGCATCGCCCTTGAAGGCCAGTTCCCCTACTTCGAATGATCCAGGCGGACACCCTGGCGCCGTTCCCGCCGGAACGGCGCCCTGCACTGGCCGGCGTCGCCGGCGACACGACGTGGGCCTGGCGCGCGCTGGGCCGCGCCGACCTGCCGTGGCTGGTGGCGCTGTACGCCACCACCCGCGCGCAGGAACTGCAGCCCGTGCCTTGGCCGGAGACGGTCAAGCAGCAGTTTCTGGCCCAGCAGTTCGTGGCTCAGCACCAGCACTACCTGGGCCAGTACCCGCAGGCGCACTATCTGGCCATCGACGTCGACGGGCAGGCCGTGGGCCGTGTGTATCTCGACGAATGCGGTGAGGATGATCTGCTGGTGGACATCAGCCTGTTGCCGGCCTGGCGTGGGCGCGGGCTGGGCACGGCGCTGATCCGGCGGCTGCAGCAGGCCGCGGCGATGCGGGGACGCGGCTTGCGCCTGCATGTGCAGGTCCACAATCCGGCGGCACGCCGACTCTACGAACGGCTGGGCTTCGTTGCCGGCGGCGATTCAGGCCAGCAGACCCATGTGGCGATGCGCTGGTCCGGCCTCAGTTGAACACGGCCTGGTAAAGAAAGCCGGCGCGCTCCTGCGCGATCGGGACCAGAAAGATGCCCACCTCGCCCACGCGCGCATGGCGCATCGCGAAGATCTGTTGCGGGAACACGATCGGGGCCGCATTGCGGAACAGCAGCGAGAACGGCACGCGCAGCGCATCGGGGCGTGCGTGTTTCAGCGGCCGCGCCTCGACCAGCACGAAGTCCACCTGCATGCCCTGCAGGTCCACGGCGAACGTTTCATCCACGCAGCCTGCAAAATGTTCCAGCGTCAGCAGTTCCATGCCCTGTCCCCTGTCGGCACACCGCGCGTCGCGGCGGCGATCATCCTCGTTGCTGCGCGTGCCGCGCGCAAGGTGCGTGCAGGCGCGTGGTGCGCCTGCACGCAGGGGCATCACGCGGCCAGCGCAGCGTCGATCGCCGCCACCAGACGGGCGTCATCGGCCGGCACATCCGGGGCGAAGCGCGCGATGACCTGGCCGTCGCGGCCGATCAGGAACTTCTCGAAGTTCCACAGCACGGCCGGCGCCGGATTGACCACCAGATCCGGGTACTTGGCCACGGCACCCTGCAGCTTCTCGCGCATCGGGCCTTCGCCCGTGGCAGCCGGCTGGGCGGCGGTGAGTTGCTGGTACAGCGGGTGGATGTCATCACCGGCGACGCTGATCTTGGCAAACAGCGGGAAGCCGACGTTGTATTCCAGCTGGCAGAACTGCTGGATTTCCGACTCGCTGCCCGGCTCCTGGGCCAGGAAGTTGTTGGCCGGGAAACCCAGCACTTCCAGGCCGGCCCGCTGCTTCTCGGCATACAGCGCCTGCAGGCCTTCGTACTGCGGGGTCAGGCCGCACTTGGAGGCGACATTGACCACCAGCAGCACCTTGCCGCGGTAATCGGCCAGCGAGGACGGCTGGCCTTCGATGGTGGTGACGGGAATGTCGTAGACGGTCTGGCTCACGGGAGATCCTTGCAATGGCAGGTTGGCGGCACAGCATACCCGTGCCGGCGACGGGTCAGTCGACGCAGATCGTGCCCTGTGCCACGCCGTTGTCGATGCGTTGGTGGCAGCCGAAGTTCTGGCTGATGTCGCGCTGGCAGACACCGCGCGCGGTGGCACCGGCCACCAGCCCGGCGCCCTCCGGGGCAAGGCACTGGCCGTTGCAGTCGGCCTTGCCGCCGCAGGCCTTGCCGGCATCGGCATAGGGCACCACGCAGTGGACATGCTGCAGGCGGCCGAGCGGTCTGGCGTCACCGCCGGCGGCCTCGCATTCGGCACGCTGGGCGGTCGTCGCGGCGGTCTCCACGCTGGCCGCAGGCACGCCGGAACCGGCGGCATGTGGCGCACTGCTGCACCCGGCCAGCACCCACAGCAGGAACATCATCAACACACTGCGCATCGGCGCATTCCTCATGTCGGTGCCGACGTGGTGTCGTCCACGCCGGTGTCGTCGTCATCACCGGCCGCATCGGCCAGCAGCAGATCGGTCTGCTCGCTGCCCAGCGATTCCACGCCGCGCAGTCGCCGTTCGATGGTGCGGGTCTTGCGGCTGGCTTCGCCCAGGCTGCGCCCGACCGTACTGATCTGCTTTTCGGCCTTTTCCAGGATGCCGGCGAACTTGCCGAACTCGCTCTTCACCGCGCCCAGCAGGCTCCACACCTCGCTGGAGCGCTGTTCGATGGCCAGCGTGCGGAAGCCCATCTGCAGGCTGTTGAGCAGCGCGGTGACCGTGGTCGGCCCGGCCACCACCACGCGGTGCTCGCGCTGCAGCAGGTCCACCAGGCCCGGGCGGCGGATCACCTCCGCATACAGCCCTTCGGTGGGCAGGAACATCACCGCGAAGTCGGTGGTGTGCGGCGGCACGATGTACTTGTCGCAGATCGACCTGGCCTGGACTCGGATCGCGCGTTCCAGCTGCGCGCCCTGCACGCGCACGCCCTCGGCATCGCCCTGCTCCTGGGCATCAAGCAGGCGCTCGTAGTCCTCACGCGGGAACTTGGAGTCGATCGGCAGCCACACCGGGGTGTCCTCATGACCACGGCCGGGCAGGCGCACGGCGATGTCGACCATCTCACCGCTGTCCGGACGCACCTTCACCCCACGCGCGTACTGCTCCTGGGTGAGGGTCTGCTCGAGGATGTTGTCCAGCTGCACTTCGCCCCAGCTGCCGCGGTTCTTGACGTTGGTCAGCACGCGCTTGAGATCGCCGACGCCGGTGGCCAGCTGCTGCATCTCGCCCAGCCCGCGCTGGACCTGCTCGAGCCGGTCGGAGACCAGCTGGAACGATGCGCCCAGGCGCGCTTCGAGCGTGGTCTGCAGTTTCTCGTCCACGGTCACGCGCATCTGGTCGAGCTTCTCGGCATTGTCGGTCTGCAGGCTCCTGAGCTGTTGCTCCAGGGTGGCACGCATTTCGCCGATGCGCTGTTCGTTGCGCTGGGTCATGTCCTGCAGGCGCTGGCCCAGGGTGTCGCCGAGGCGCTGCTGCGACTGTACGTTCTCCTCACGGCCCTTGCGCGCGTCCTCGGCCAGGGTCTGGCGCAGCGCGGCCATGTGCCCATCGGTGCGCGTGGTCAGCTCCAGCAGCTGCTGGCCGAACGCGTCGATGCGCGCCTGCTGCTGCTGGCCGAACGCTTCCAGCTGCAGGCGCACGTCGTGCAGCCGCTGCGCCAGCAGATCGCCGGTGCGCTGCTGGGCCAGGCCATGTTCCTCGCGCGCCTTGCGCGCGTCTTCGCCCAGCGCGTCGCGCAGCAGGTCCAGGCGCTGGTCGGTGCGGGTGGACAGATCGGTCAGCGCGCGGGCGAAGCTCTCCAGCCGCGCATCCTGTTGCCGGCCCAGCCCTTCGAGCTGCTCGCGCAGCTCGCCACGCCCGACCCGGGCTTCATCGCGCAGGGCCTGCTCCAGGCCGCCGTGCTGGGAACGCCGCAGCAGGAGGATCAGCTGCAGGATGAGGACGGCGCACAGCAGGCCGCCAAGCAGAAGGAATTCGGTTTGCATGCCGGCAAGTGTAGGCCGTGCCGGTCTCAATGGCTGCGCCGCTGCGGACCCGGCGAACCGGGCCGCAGCCGTCACCGCAGGCGCGGCCGGGTTACAGGTGGGTGATCACCTGGTCGCGGGGCAGCCGCGACTTCGGCAGGTGGGCGTTGAAGTTGGCCTCGCTGCCGTATCCCAGCGCCACCAGCACCACACTGGTCAGACCGCGTTCGGCCAGGCCGAGCTCGGCATCCAGCACGGCCGCATCGAACCCTTCCATCGGCGTGGCGTCGATGCCGTGCACCCCCGCCGCCAGCAGCAGCGTGCCCACCGCCAGGTAGGTCTGCTTCTGCATCCAGTGCTGCACATCGCCCAGCGTGTGGCGGTGCAGGTCCACGTAGTGGTGCAGCGCGCCGCGCTGGCCCTCGCGCGCCTGCGGCGTCGGGTAGCGGCCATCGGCGGCTTCCTGCTCGATCACCTGCGCCAGGTACGCATCGTCAATGGCGGTGCGCGTGGCGAACACGATCACGTGCGAGGCATCGGTGATCTTGGCGGTGTTGTACGGCTGGTTGGGCTGGGTGGCGCGCGCGATGCGGGCGCGCGCCTCGGCGCTGCCCGCCACCAGGAAGTGCCACGGCTGCGCGTTCACCGACGACGGCGCGTGGTGCAGCACCTCGAGCAGGTCTTCCAGCACCGCCGGCGGCAGCGTGCGGGTGGGGTCGTAGGCCTTGGTGGTGTGCCGGCGAAGGGCAACAGAAGCGAGGGTCATGGGAACAGGGTCCGGTACAGGGTCGGCAAGGGGGGTCAGAAGCCTTCGAGGACCAGCTTGCCGCGCGCGCGGTGGCTCTCGATCAGGGCATGGGCACGGCGCAGGTTGGCGGCATTGATGCGGCCGTAGTGCTCACCGAGGGTGGTGCGCAGCACGCCGGCATCCACCAGGTCGGCCACGCGGTCGAGCAGCGCATGCTGGCGCTCCAGATCGGGCGTGGTGAAGCTGGACCGGGTGAACATCGACTCCCAGTGCAGCGACAGGCTCTTGCGCTTGAGCGCCATCACATCCAGTTGGCCGGGGTCGTCGATCAGGGCCAGCTGGCCCTGCGGCGCCAGCGCGGCCACGATCTGGTCGTAGTGCTGGTCGGTATGGGTGAGGCTGGCCACATGGTCCACCGCCGCGATGCCCAGTCGCGCCAGGCCCTCGGTCAGCGGCTGGGTGTGGTCGATCACATGGTGCGCGCCCAGTGCATATACCCAGTCCTGGGTATCCGGTCGCGAGGCGGTGCCGATCACCGTGAGCCGGGTCAGCTGGCGCGCCAGCTGCACCAGGATCGAGCCCACGCCACCGGCCGCGCCGACCACCAGCAGGGTCTGGCCCTCGCCATCGCCCTCGGCGATGCGCAGGCGGTCGAACAGCAGCTCCCAGGCGGTGATCGCGGTCAGGGGCAGCGCCGCGGCGGCGGCATCGTCCAGGCTGGCCGGCTTGCGGCCGACGATGCGCTCGTCCACCAGCTGGTACTCGGCATTGCTGCCGGCCCGGCCGATCGCCCCGGCATAGAAGACCGCGTCGCCGGGCTGGAACAGGCGGACCTCGCTGCCGACCGCGTCGACGATGCCGACCGCGTCCCAGCCGAGCACCCGCGGCCCGTCCACGGCCACGCCGTTGCGTACCTTGGTATCGACCGGGTTGACCGAGATCGCACGGACCTGCACGCGCAGATCGCGCGGCCCCGGCTCGGGCAGCGGCAGGGTGATGTCCACCAGCGCGCGCGGGTCGCTGATCGGCAGGCCATGTTGGGTGTAGGCGACGGCTTTCATCGAAGCGCGGTCCGTTGGAAAGAGGCGCACAGCGTGCGCTTCACCGGCGCGCCGGAAAAGGCGCAAAATCGTTCAGCACTTTCACTCCTGGAATGAAAATGGTCCGTGTTGACGACCTGGCCCTGTTCGTCCGCACCGCGGCACTGGGCAGCTTCTCCAATGCAGCGCGCGAAGCCGACCTGCTGCCCGGCCAGGTTGCCGCGGCGGTGGCGCGGCTGGAACGCGAACTGGATCTGCGGCTGTTCGTGCGCTCCACCCGCAGCCTGCGCCTGACCGCCGAAGGCGCGCTGTACCTGCCCTACGCCCAGGATGTGCTGGCCACCCTGAGCGAAGGCCAGGCACGGGTGCGCGGCGAGGATGCCGAACTTCGCGGGGTACTGCAGGTGGCCGCGCCGTCGGACCTGGGCCGCCACCTGCTGCTGCCGTGGTTGACCGAGTTCCGCGCCACGCATCCCAAGCTGCAGCTGCGGCTGCGGTTGTCCGACCAGGTCGCCGACGTGTTCCGCGATCCGGTCGACATCGCCTTCCGCCTTGGTCGCTTCGATGACGCCAGCTACGTGGCGCTGCCGCTGCTGCCCGGCAACCGCCGGGTGCTGGCGGCCGCACCCGGCTACCTGGCCCGGCACGGCACGCCCACCAGCCTGGAGGCACTCAAGGACCATCACTGCCTGCTCTACCAGCTCGCCGGCCGTGCCTACGACCGCTGGAACTTCGAGGCAGACGGCCGCCGGGTGGTGGTGCCGGTGCGGGGCAACATGATCTGCGACGATGCCGACGTGGTGCGGCGCTGGGCCGTGGCCGGCGAAGGCATCGTGTTCAAGTCGTGGCTGGATCTCCGCGAGGACGTGCGCGCCGGGCGCCTGCAGGTGCTGCTCGATGGCGCCGGCGACAGCCTGCCATTGAACCTGGTGTGCCCGCATCGCAAGCAGTTCTCGCCGGCGATCCGGCAGCTGCACGCACTGTTCGAGCGCCGCCTGCAGCCCCTGCTGGAGGATCTGCCGCAGCCGGCGGGCTGACGCTATCGGGAACCGCAGCGGTGCCGGACAATGGCGCTCCCCCGTTGTCGAGTCGCCGCCATGCCGTGGATGGGCATCCAGGATCTGTGGACCTTCGTTGCTGCCGTGCTGGTGTTCCTTGCGCTGCCCGGCCCGGGGACGTTCACCCTGCTGACCGCCACCGGGCGCGGCGGCGCCCGCGGCGGCTACACCGCCCTGTTCGGCCTGCTGCTCGGCGACCAGATCCTGATGTGGCTGGCAGTGGCCGGCGTGGCCGCGCTGCTCAAGGCCAACCCGCTGGTGTTCCACGCGGTGCAGTATCTCGGCGCGGCCTATCTGGTCTGGGTCGGCATCGGCCTGCTGCGGCGTCCACGGCCGGCAGGCGAGGAAGGCGAGGAAGGCGGCATCCGCCTGCGGCCGGGGCACTACTTCCGGCAGGCGCTGCTGATCAACCTGCTCAACCCCAAGGCGATCATCTTCTACATGGCATTCCTGCCGTTGTTCATCGACCCGACGCGCCACCAGGGCGTGATGACGTTCGCGAGCATGGCGGTGATCATCTTCGTCATGGGACTGGCCTACTGCTCGGTGCTGATCGGAGTGGGCAACCTGTTGCGCCGTCGGATTCTTCAGCATCCCCGCATAGGACTTTTGCTGAAACGCGTCGCCGGTATCTTCCTGATCGGATTTGGCGTGCGCCTCGGCGTCAGCGGCTGACGCCCCGCCACGTGGGCCGATGCGCGTCGCCTGGGCGGTGCTGCCTGCGCTGGGAAATAGTCACGGTCATCCAGACGCTGCACTTCAATCAATAACTTGAGATTCCCCCACCCCCCTCACGGGGTGTCCAATCGGCGCCATCGCCCCACGGCCGCTGCGTTGCGGCCGCGCGCCCCACGCGAGTAACCGATGCCTCCCGTGTACTTCGTGCAGCACCTGGCCGGACATGACGAGCGCCTTCTCGGCATGGACACCGGCCGTATCGATCTGGCCCATCCTGCCGTCTGCCGCATCCTGGCGGACCTGCAGCCGCTGGACCGGATCGACCTGCGCGCCTGCCGTTTCGACTGCCAGGCCAGCCTGGCGCAGGCGCTGCACCGGCGCATCCGCGACGCCGAGGATGCCGCGCAGGGCTGGCGGATGTTCGACGAGCACGGCGTACTCCGCTGCAAGCGCTTCCCGGGCGATGCCCAGGTGATCGTTCCGCATGGGCTGCCGCGCGACGACGAGTGGCTGCGCCTGCTGATGGCTACCGCCGCCGAGGCATCGGGCTGATGCGCAGCGCGCTCAGTCGGTGCGTCGGGCCTGGCGCAGGTGGTCGATGAACACCCGCAGTTTCGGCGCCATCTGTTCGCGCGCCGGGTAGTACAGGTGGAATCCGGCGAACGGCGGCTGCCAGTCCTGCAGCACCGCCTGCAACCGGCCCTCGGCGACATCGCTGGCCACCACGGCGTCGAACGCCTGCCCCATGCCGAGGCCGGCGCGCACGGCGGCGTGGATCAACGCCGCATCGTTGAACACCAGCCGGCCACTCACCTCCACCTCGAAGTCGCGGCCGGCGTGGCTGAATTCCCAGGCCATCAGACGGCCGTTGCTGCGCCGGTGCACGATGCACGCATGCCCGACCAGATCGGCCGGCGTGTCCGGCGTGCCGTGGGCGGCGAAGTAGCCCGGCGTGGCCACCACCACCTGCCGCTCCAGCGGACCGATCGGCACCGCGATCATGTCCCGCGCCAGGCATTCGCCCAGCCGGATGCCGGCATCGAAGCCGCCGGCGACCAGGTCGACCAGCGCCGGCTCCACGAACAATTCCACCTCCACCTGCGGATAGCGCGCCATGAATGCGGGCAGGTGCGGCAGCACCAGCAGTTCCGCCGCGATCCGCGGCACGTTGATGCGCAGCTTTCCGGCCGGCACGTCGCGCACGCTGTCCAGGTCCTCGAACGCCGCGTCGATCTGCGCCAGGCCGTCGCGCACCCGCGCCAGGAAGCGCGCACCGTGCTCGGTCAGGCCGACCCGGCGGGTGGTCCGGTGCAGCAGACGCACGCCCATGCGGGCTTCCAGCGCGCGCACGGTCTGCGACAGCGCCGAGGGTGAGATGCCCAGGTCGTCGGCTGCACGGGTGAAGCTGGCATGGTGGGCCACGCGGGCGAACGCGACCACGGCAGACAACGGCGGCTGGGAGGACATTGTGAAGCCTGCCTTCAAGGTCGATGTGGCGAACACCGGTTTATCCACATGGTACAGCGGAGGATGCTGTGGGTCCGGCGCGTGCAGGCGCCGCCCTTCCCCCGCTTCCGGAGCATTCCCATGCAGACCCGTTCCCTTGGCCGCCACGGCCCCACTGTTTCCGCACTCGGCCTGGGCTGCATGGGCATGAGCGCCTTCTACGGGGGCCGTGGCAGCGATGCCGACGCGACCGCGGTGATCCACCGCGCGCTGGAGCGCGGCGTGACCCTGCTCGACACCGCCGACATGTACGGCCCGCACACCAACGAAGTGCTGGTCGGCAAGGCCATTGCCGATCGTCGCGACCAGGTGTTTCTGGCCACCAAGTTCGGCATCAAACTGGAGCCCACCGACACCCGGGCGCGCAGCGTGGATGGCCGCCCCGAGTACGTGATCGCCGCCTGCGAGGCCAGCCTGGCGCGGCTGGGCGTGGACCACATCGATCTTTACTACCAGCACCGCGTGGACGGCACCGTGCCGATCGAGGACACCGTGGGCGCGATGGCGCGGCTGGTCGAACAGGGCAAGGTACGCTTCCTCGGCCTGTCCGAAGCCGCGGCGGCCACGATCCGCCGCGCACATGCGGTCCACCCGATCACCGCCGTGCAGACCGAGTACTCGCTGTGGTCGCGCGATCCGGAGCACAACGGCGTACTGCAGACCGTCCGCGACCTGGGCATCGGCTTCGTGCCCTACTCGCCGCTGGGCCGTGGCTTCCTGACCGGCGCGATCCGCAGCCCGGCCGACGTCGACGCCGACGACTACCGCCGCCAGTCGCCACGCTTCCAGGGCGACAACTTCGCGCGCAACCTGGCCCTGGTCGACGCGGTCAACGCGATGGCCAGCGCCAAAGGCATCACCCCGGGGCAACTGGCGCTGGCGTGGGTACTGGCACAGGGCCAGGACCTGGTGCCGATCCCGGGCACCAAGCGGCTCGCCTACCTGGAGGAAAACCTCGGCGCGCTGCAGGTGCAGCTGGGCGCGGACGACCTCGCCCGCATCGATGCGATCTTCCCGCCCGATGCCGCTGCCGGCCCGCGCTATGCCGCCGCGGCAATGGCCACGCTGGATCGCTGAGCGCGTTCGTCCGGCCCTGCCCGCGCCAGCCCCCAGGGCGCGGTGCTTTGTGCCGGTTTCGTCAAGCTTCCCCCAGTCATGTGCTCATGCACGGACCGGGGGACGCTTGGCAGTAGTAATGCTGCACCGCGTTCGGTAAAACTCGCAGACTTGTCGTTAACAGTCACCACCGCGAGGCCCCATGTCGTTGCTCCGGCGCAAGTCCCTAGACACCGTCACCGTTCATGAAGCCGGCAGGCGACTGATCCCCACCCTGAGCTGGCCGCACCTGATCGCGCTGGGCATCGGCGCCATCGTTGGCACCGGCATCTACACGCTGATCGGCGTGGGCGCCAACCTGGCCGGCCCGGCCGTACTGATCTCCTTCGCCATCGCCGGCGCGGTGTGCGCCTGCGCGGCGCTGTCCTATGCCGAACTGGCCACGATGATGCCGGCCGCCGGCAGCGCCTACACCTACAGCTACGCCGCCCTCGGCGAAATGGTGGCCTGGGTGGTGGGCTGGAGCCTGATCCTGGAGTACTCGCTGGTGGTGAGTACGGTAGCGGTGGGGTGGTCCGGCTACGCGGTCGGCTTCCTGCACGGCTGGGGCATTGATCTGCCGCTGATGCTGACCGCCGGCCCGCATGTGGAGGGAGGCTTCATCAACCTGCCGGCGGTGCTGATCACCTTCGTCGTGGCCGGCATGCTGATGGCCGGCACCAAGGAGAGCGCGACCCTCAACGCGGTCCTGGTGGTGGTCAAGATCATTGCGCTGACCGTGTTCGTGGCGATCGCGCTGCCGCACTTCGACACCAGCCACATGGACCCGTTCATGCCGTTCGGCTTCGCCAAGTCGGTCGGCGAAGGCGGCGTCGAGCGCGGCGTGATGGCGGCGGCGGCGATCATCTTCTTTGCCTTCTACGGCTTCGATGCGATTTCCACTGCCGCCGAGGAAACCAAGAAGCCCGACCGTGACCTGGCGATCGGCATCATCGGTTCGATGGTCGGCTGCACCATCATCTACGTGCTGGTCGCGCTCGCCGCCGTCGGTGCGATGAGCTACACCATCTTCGGCCAGAGCGCCGAGCCGTTGGCGCTGATCCTGCGTGAGCTGGGCAGCCCGGGCGCGGCCAAGTGGATCGGCGCGGCGGCGGTGATCGCCCTGCCGACCGTGCTGCTGGCCTTCCTGTACGGGCAGAGCCGCATCTTCTTTGTCATGTCGCGCGACGGCCTGCTGCCGCGCGGCCTGTCCAAGGTCAGCGCGCGCACCGGCACCCCGATCGCCACCACGCTGTTCACCGCGGTGCTCGTGGCTGCGCTGGCCGGTGTGGCCCGCCTGGACGAGATCGCCGCGCTGGCCAACGCCGGCACGCTCGCCGCCTTTACCGCCGTCGGCCTGTGCCTGGTGGTACTGCGCGCACGCGAGCCCAACCGCGAGCGCAAGTTCCGCACGCCGCTGGCCTGGGTCGTCGGCCCGCTGGCGGTGATCGGCTGCGTGTACCTGTTCTTCAGCCTGCCGACCACCACCCAGCTGTACTTCCTGGGCTGGAACATCCTGGGCCTGATCGCCTACTTCGCCTACGGCCGCCGCAACGCAGTACTGGGCAACGCCTGACAGGCAAACGGCGTGCCCACATCCCGTAGCGCCGGGCGCTGCCCGGCTGCTTTTGCCTGACCGTGAGACCACCGGCGCCGGAACCAAGCCGGGTAGAACCCGGCTCTACGACGGGCTGCTTTCGCCTGCCGATGAGGTCCACGGCGCCGGAGCCAAGCCACCCGTAGAGCCGGGCTCTGCCCGGCTGCTTGTGCCTGACCGTGAGACCACCTGCTCCGGAACCAAGCCGGGTAGAACCCGGCTCTACGGCGGGGCTGCTTTTGCCTGCCGATGAGGTCCACGGCGCCGGAGCCAAGCCACCCGTAGAGCCGGGCTCTGCCCGGCTGCTTGTGCCTGACCGTGAGACCACCTGCTCCGGAACCAAGCCGGGTAGAACCCGGCTCTACGACGGGGCTGCTTTCGCCTGCCGATGAGGGCCGCGGCGCCGGAACCAAGCCACCCGTAGAGCCGGGCTCTGCCCGGCTGCTTGTGCCGGACCGTGAGACCATCGGCGCCGGAACCAAGCCGGGTAGAACCCGGCTCTACGGCGGGCTGCTTTCGCCTGACCGTGAGACCACCGGCGCCGGAACCAAGCCGGGTAGAACCCGGCTCTACGGCGGGCTGCTTGTGCCTGACCGTGAGCCCACCGGCGCCGGTACCGAGCCGGGTAGAGCCCGGCTCTACGGGGCTGCGGCCAGTGCGGTGGCGTGGTCCTGCGCCTGCTGCATCACGCGCAGCAGGTTGCCGCCCCAGATGGCGGCGATCTGCTGCCGGGTGTAGCCCTTGCGCAGCAGCCACGCGGTGATCTTCGGCAGTTCGCTCACGTCCTGCAGATCGGCCAGGCCGCCACCGCCATCCCAGTCCAGGCCGATGCCCACGTGATCGGGGCCGACCACCGTCAGGATGTGCTCGAAGTGGGCGAAGAAGTCGTCAAGCGTGGCCTTGCGCACCGGATGCAGGCGGTCCAGTTCGGCCTGCACCTGGGCCAGCTTGACGCCCTGCGCCATGCTCAGGGCATCGTAGCCCCCCCATTGGTCGATCGCGGTCTTCTCGGCCAGCGCGCGGGGTTCGTTCTTGCCGATGTCGATCAGATACCCGCCGTAGGCGTTGACCTGGATCACGCCGCCGGCCTTGGCCAGGCGCTTCAGACGCGCATCGTCCAGGTTGCGCGGGTGGTCGTAGATCGCCTTGGCCGAGCTGTGCGACAGCACGAACGGCACCGGCATGCGCTCGATCAGGTCGTCGAACACCGCGTCGGAGGCATGCGACTGATCGATCACGATGCCCAGCCGCACCGCCTCGTCGACCAGCGCCTTGCCGGCCGGACTCAACCCCTTCCACTCGGCGCCCTTGGGATCGGTGGCCGAATCGGCGAACTCGTTGTTGGCGAAGTGCACCGTGCTGAGCAGGCGCAGCCCGGCACGGTGATAGAAACCGAGCAGCGTCGGGTCATCCACCAGCGGGCTGCCGTTCTCCATGCTGATGTAGACCACGCGCTTGCCGGCCGCCTTGATCCTGGCGGCATCGGCAGCGGTCAGCGCGAGCTGGAAGGTCTCCGGCTGTGCGGCGAGCATTTCGCGGATCTCCATCAACCGCAGCAGACCGGCGTCGCGGTCCTGCTGGTGAGCGGCCGCACTGCGGTCGCCCTGGTCGGTGTAGATCGCCCAGAAACCGCCATCCAGCCCACCTTCGACCATGCGCGGGTAATCCACCTGCGACAACGCGTTGTGGTCATGGCGCTGGGCGATGTCGAAGCCCTCGCGGTGGAAGTTGGCCGGCGTATCCAGGTGGCTGTCCAGCGTCAGCAGCGTGCGCTGCAGCGCCGAGGCCCGGGCCAGTTCCTGCGGAGTGAACTCGATCGCGTGGGCGGCCAACGGCGTGCACAACGCCAGCGACACCAGCAGGGACAGACTGCGCAACGTCATGACGCCTCTCAACATTCGGGAAGCGTCAGACCATAGCGCCGCAGGCACAGCGAACGGTAGTGCCGGCCGCTGGCCGGCACCTGCAATCCCCGGTGGTGCCCAAAGAGCCGACCTGCCGCCGGCCCTGCGTCAGTCGAGGACGCGGCAGAACACGGCCTTGAGGTAGCGCGATTCCTGCACGTGGGCCATGAACGGATGGTCCGGACCGGCGCCAGCTACCTTGAGGATCTGGATGGTGCGGCCGGAATAGAAGGCCGCGCGGCGCAGCATGTCCAGGAACTGGTCCTCGGCCACCAGGCCGGTGCACGAGAACGTGGCGAACAGGCCACCGGGCTTGACCACACCCAGCGCCAGCTTGTTCATGTCCAGGTACTTCTTCAGGGCGGTGATCACCTGGTCGCGGTCACGGGTCATCTTGGCCGGGTCCAGGATCACCACGTCGTACTGCTCACCGCGGTTGGCCGCATCGCGCAGCCACGGGAAGATGTCGGACTGCACGAACTTCGGGCGCACATTGTTGAGGCGCGAGTTGCCCTTGGCGATGTCGATCACATCCTCGTCGATGTCGATGCCGACCACCTCGGACGCGCCGCGCACCGCGGCATACACCGCAAAGCCGCCGGTGTTGCAGCACAGGTCCAGCACGGATTTGCCTTCCACCTGCCGGCTCAGCCACTCGCGGTTCTCGCGCTGGTCGGCGAAGAACCCGGTCTTGTGCGCCCCGGCCGGATCGGCACGGAACTTCACCCCGTACTCGGTGATCACCGACGCTTCGGTGGTGGTGTTGCCGTGGAAGTCGAAGCTCTCCTGCTTCTGCACGTGTTCGTCGGCGAAGCTGTGGAAGCGGCAGCCCGGGAACTGCTCGCGCAGCGCCTCGTAGATCCATTCGCGGTGGCGGAACATGCCGGCGGCGAAGAACTCCACCACCACCAGGTCGCCGTAGCGGTCCACCACCAGGCCGGACAGGCCATCGCCTTCGCTGTGCACCACGCGCCAGGCGTTGGAGACATCATCCAGCTTGAGCACGTCACGACGCAGCGACACCGCCTGGGCGATCTTGCGCGAGAACCAGCCAGCGTCCACCGGGATGCGCTGATCGGTTTCCAGGATACGCACGGCAATGCGCGAATGACCGTTGTAGAACCCCCGGCCGATCCACTCCCCGTCCACGCCGACCACATCGACGATGGCACCGGGCTTGGGCCGGACGGCAGGCTTTTCGACCAGTTTCTGGAAGATCCACGGGTGGCTGGAGCGCCAGGCGTTCTTGAGGCGGACTACGGGGGCGGGGGCATTGTTCATCGGCCTATTGTAAACGGGCGCCGCCCCGGCCCGGCAGGCCGGCGATTTGACGCCGGCCCGAACAGCCCGCAGAATCGGCGCCAGAAGGGGAGTAGCTCCCAGACGTTGTCGCCGTCAATTCGAGCCCGCAGGCTCCGGTGCAACGGCAGTCCCACCCATCGGGACTGCGAGCGAGACCTTCGCCGCATGGCGAAGCTCTGTCCCCGGATCCCCCCGATCCTCCGTTGCAGATCCTCGCCGTCCGGCTTGAGGCTTTTTTCTTTTCCCAACGGATAAACCCATGCAGACGATCGGTAATTTGTGGTTGTGGGGCGGCTTCGGCGCGGTGGTGGTCATCGCGCTGCTGGTCGACCTGGTATTGATGCGCCACGGCGGCCCGCACAAGGTCACCTTCAAGGAGGCCCTGTGGTGGTCCATCGGCTGGGTCGCCCTGGCCCTGGCCTTCAACGGTGGCCTCTGGTACTACCTGAACGAGACCGCGGGCCAGGTCGTGGCCAACAAGGTCGGCCTGGAGTTCCTGACCGGTTACCTGGTCGAGAAGGCCTTGGCGGTGGACAACATCTTTGTCTTCCTGATGATCATGGGCTACTTCGCGGTGCCGGAAGAACAGCGCCAGAAGGTGTTGATCATCGGCATCCTGGGCGCGATCGTGCTGCGTACGATCATGATCTTCGCCGGCAGCGTGCTGCTCACCAAGTTCCATTGGCTGCTCTATGTGTTCGGCGCGTTCCTGCTGTTCACCGGCTGGAAGATGTGGTTCTCCGCCGGCCAGGAGCCGGACCTGGAGACCAACCCTGCCCTGCGCTGGATGCGCAGGCACCTGCGCCTGCTGCCCGACTATGCCGGCAATGCCATGAGCGTGATGCGCGACGGCAAACGCTGGTACACCCCGCTGTTCGTGGTGCTGATCCTGATTGCCGTCACCGACGTGATCTTCGCCGTGGACAGCATCCCGGCCATCTTCGCCATCACCACCGACCCGTTCATCGTGCTGACCTCGAACGTGTTCGCGGTGCTGGGCCTGCGCGCGATGTTCTTCCTGTTGGCCGGCATGGCCGATCGCTTCCACCTGCTGCCCTACGGTCTGGCCCTGGTGCTGGCCTTCATCGGCGCCAAGATGATGCTGATCGACATCTTCAAGATCCCCACCCCGATCTCGCTGGGCGTGGTGGCCGTCATCATCGCCGCCACGGTGGTGCTGAGCCTGAAGAACCCGCCCAAACAGGACGGCCACGCCTGACCCCGGTTGCCGCCTGCGGGATTGTCCCGCAGGCGGCACCTCTCTCTCCCATCGCGTTGCCCTTGTGTTCAGCCCGGGCGACGCAATCCCTAAGGGTATGAACGCCAACCTGCCCCTGCCTGCCGGCGAGCCGCCGGCTCCGTCCCGTACCGACCGCGGTCGTGTGATGCGGGCCTTCAACCTCAGCCTGGCCTTCGTGCTGGTGCTGGTGGCGGTGTTCACCGCCCAAGGTCATTTCGACTGGCGCCCGTGGGCAGTCGCCCCGCTGGACAAGGCCGGCCTGCTCGGCATTCTTGGCGCGCCGTTGCTGCACGGTTCGGTCCAGCACCTGGGCGCCAACGCGGCAGCCCTGCTGATCCTCGGCACCCTCGCCGGCAGCGTCTATCCCAAGGCAACCCTGCGCGCATTCCCGCTGCTGTGGATCGGTTCGGGCCTGGGCGCCTGGCTGCTCGGCGACATCGGCAGCCGCCATCTCGGTGCCAGCGGCATCACCCACGGCCTGATGTTTCTGGTGTTCGTCCTCGGCCTGCTGCGCCGCGACCGGCCCGCCATCGCCGCCGGCCTGATCGCCTTCCTGTTCTACGGCAGCATGCTGCTGACCATTCTTCCGCACGAGCCGGGCGTGTCCTGGCAGTCGCACATGGGCGGTGCCTTTGCCGGCATCGTTGGCGCCCTGCTGTTCCGCCTGTCCGACCCGATGGCGCCGCGCAAGCGCTACAGCTGGGAGGACGAGGACGAAGACGACCTCGCCCCCATGCGCGACAACGACCTGGAACCTCCCTCCCCGCAAGGCGTGCCGGTGCTGTGGCAGCCGCGCGAAGGCCAGGACTACGTCGTGATCCCGTTCCGTAGACCCGAAGATCGACGGTAGTGCCGGCAATGACTAGCGTTCGGTGTCGACCGCTTGGCGGCCCAGCGCCGGGTCATCGGTGAAGAACGCATCGATGCCGGTCGCCAGGTAGGCACGCATCTCGGCCACGGACCCGGCGGCGTTGCGCGCAGTGGTATCGCCGGTGCGGAAGTCGGCGGCCTGGAAGGCGTTCTCCGGTCGGAAGGTATACGGGATCACC
Organism: Stenotrophomonas sp. NPDC077461; assembly: GCF_049545475.1. Classification (NCBI taxonomy): domain Bacteria; kingdom Pseudomonadati; phylum Pseudomonadota; class Gammaproteobacteria; order Lysobacterales; family Lysobacteraceae; genus Stenotrophomonas; species Stenotrophomonas sp. NPDC077461. Next base: position 235,383 of record NZ_JBMWDO010000006.1, on the reverse strand, counting down.
ATCAACCCGGCCGCATGCGCGTCGCGCACCAGCGCGGTCGGCGTGCCCAGCTTCCCGGCCGCATCCAGCGGAATCACCATGCGCAGGTTCGGTCCGATGCCGTCGGCATAGGTCGCCACTTCGCGCAGGCCCGCCGGTGTGATCAGGTCTGCATAGCGTTGGCTGCCCTTGGCGGCCAGCACATCGCCGGGCTGCTGCGCCGGGTCGCCCAGCAGTTGCAGCAGGCGGATGTTCGACGCGCGGCCGATCCTGCCACGCAGGTAGCGCAGGTTGCCGACCTCGAAGGACTGGATCGTCACCGGCGCCACGCGGGTGTAGGCATTGCCCTGCAGCGCGGCCAGCACCGAGTCTTCCATCGGCAGGCCGATGCTCGCGAAGTAGGTACCGTGCTTGATCTCCGGCACCAGCCCGATGCCGCGGTTGGCGCGGCCGGCCTGCTGCACCAGGAAGGCGATGATCTCGTCCAGCGTGGCGATGCGGAACTGCCCGTCGAACGCGGTGCTGCGCAGCTGCGGCAGCCGCTCGCGGGCGTACAGCGTCTTCAGCTCGGCCAGGGTGAAGTCTTCGGTGAACCAGCCCTCGATGCGCTCGCCGTCGATGGTCTTGACCGTCCTGCGGCTGGCGAACTCCGGGTGTGCGGCCACATCGGTGGTGCCGCCGATCTCGTTCTCGTGCCGCGACACCAGCACGCCGTCCTTGGTCATCACCAGGTCCGGCTCGATGTAGTCCGCACCATCGGCGATGGCCTGGGCGTACGACGCCAGGGTGTGCTCGGGCAACAGCGCGCTCGCACCGCGGTGGCCGTACACGGCCGCCTTGAGCGGCGCGGGAGAGGATTCAGCGCTCATGGCCACCGATGGTGCCACGGCCAGCGACAAGAGCAACGCACAACCCCACAACGACTTCGACACCGCAAACCCCTGTTGATGCGGCCCGCGCCAGCGCGGCGGGGCGTGGAAAGGACGGGCGTAGTGTGGCGATGCGGTGTGACAGCGGGAAGTACGCGGCTACTTGCCGATGCAGAAGCTGGAGAAGATGCGTCCCAGCAGATCGTCCGCACTCATCCGCCCGGTGATCTCCCCCAGCGCCTCGTGGGCCAGGCGCAGTTCCTCGGCGGCCAGTTCCAGGTGCTCATGCACCAGCTCGGCCTCGGCGCGCCCGGCATGGCCGATGGCCTGGACGATGGCCTCCACATGCCGCGCGCGCGCGGAGAACTCGCCGTCCACGCTCTCGCCGGCACCGCCGCTGGCCAGCTCGCGCAGCCGCGCGTGCAGGCGGTCCAGCCCCATACCGGTGGCTGCCGACACGTGCACCACATCCGGCGCTGCATCGGCGGGCCATTGGGCCAGCAGGTCACTCTTGTTGTGGATCCACAGCTGCTGCGGCACCGCATCGACGGCATCGCCGATGGCGACACGTCCGGCCTGCGGATCGCGCGCATCCAGCACGATGATCGCCAGGTCGGTGCGCTGCATCTCCGCGCGCGCGCGGCGCATGCCTTCGCGTTCGATCGCGTCACCGCCGTCGCGCAGGCCGGCGGTATCGACCAGGGTCAGTTCCAGCCCGTCAATGCGGATGGTTTCGCGCAGAGTGTCGCGGGTGGTGCCGGCGATGTCGGTGACGATGGCACGTTCGCTGCCGGCCAGCGCATTGAGCAGTGAGCTCTTGCCGGCGTTTGGCGGTCCGACCAGCACCGCGTGCAGGCCGTCGCGCAGTTTGCGGCCGCGTTCGGCGTCGTCGCGCAGCCGCCCCATCGCGCGCAGCGCCTCGCCCAGGCCGCCGCGCACCTGCTCGCCACCGAGGGTATCCAGCGGTTCGTCGGCGAAGTCGATGGCTGCTTCCACATGGATGCGCAGCAGAACAAGCTGTTCTGCGACCTCCTCCACGCGGCGCGAGAACACCCCGTCCAGCGAGCGCCGGGCCGCGCGCGCTGCGCGGGTATCGCCGGCGGCAATCAGATCGGCGATGGCCTCGGCCTGGGCCAGGTCGAGCTTGCCGTTGAGGAACGCCCGCTCGCTGAACTCCCCGGGCCGCGCCTGCCGCGCGCCCAGCGCGATGCAGCGCGCGACCAGCTGCTGCAGCACCACCGGGCTGCCATGCCCCTGCAGCTCCACCACGTCCTCGCCGGTGAAGCTGTGCGGTGCCGGGAACCACAGCGCGATGCCGTCGTCGATCACCTCCCCCTGTGCATCGCGGAAGCGCGCGTAATGCGCGTGCCGCGGGCGCAGCGCGCGCACCCCGATCGCCTGGGCGATGGTCGCTGCGTGGGGGCCGGACAGGCGCAGCATGCCCACGCCACCGGCGCCGGGTGCGGTGGCGATGGCCACGATGGTGTCGGGGGCTGCGGACATGGGGCGGGCTGCTGTGTGCGGTGGATCGGGGCATTCTACGGATCACACCGGTGCGCGGGCCGCAGATGCGGGAAACCCGCCTTGCGGCGGGTTTCCCGGGTCCGGTTGCCCGGTTACTTCTTGTTGGCGGGTGCGGCGGTGGCGGGCACCGGGTCGCTGCCGTGGCGCTTGGTCATCCACCACTGCTGCAGCAGGCCCAGGCCGCCGTTGACCACCCAGTACAGCACCAGACCGGACGGCATGAAGGCCATCATGACGCCGAAGATCAGCGGCATCATCTGCATCATCTTGGCCTGCATCGGGTCCATGCCCGGCGCGGGGGTCAGCTTCTGCGTGGCCCACATCACCGCCACGTTGATCACCGGCAGGATGAAGTACGGGTCGCGTGCGGTCAGATCCTGGATCCAGCCGAACCACGGTGCCTGGCGCAGTTCCACCGACTCCACCAGCACCCAGTACAGCGCGAAGAAGATCGGCATCTGGATGAGGATCGGCAGACAGCCGCCCATCGGATTGATCTTCTCCTTCTTGTACAGCTCCATCATCGCGGTCTGGAACTTCTGGCGGTCATCGCCATAGCGTTCCTTCAGCTGCGCGATGCGCGGCTGGAAGCGACGCATCTTGGCGCCGCTCTTGTACTGCGCGGCCGACAGCGGGTACAGCACCAGCTTCAGCAGGATCACCAGGCCGACAATCGCCCAGCCCCAGTTGTTGACGACCTTGTGCACCTGGTTCAGGACCCAGAACAGGCCCTGGCCGATGATGGCCATCAGCGAGAAGCGGCTGTAGTCGACCACGCGGTCCAGGCCCGGCACGTCTTCCTTGGCGATCTGGTTGACCAGCTTCGGGCCCACCCACAGGCGTGCCTCGGAGCTGACCTGCTGGCCCGGTGCGACGGTGAAGGCCGGGCCGGTGGCCTGGATCTGGTCGCGGCCGTCATGCTGGGACAGCGCGTAGTTCGCGGCCTGATCTGCCTGCGGGATCCACGCGGTGAAGAAGTGGTGCTGCAGCATGGCGATCCAGCCACCGGTGACCTGCTGGTTCAGCGGGCCGTCTTCCAGATAATCCTTGAAGGCACGGCGCTGGTACTTCTTCTCGGCATCGAACCAGGTCGCGCCGTTGAAGCTGAACGAGTCCGGGTTGGTCATGCTGCGCGACAGGATCGTCGGGGTGCGGTCCAGGGTGCGGTAGACGTAGCCGTTCCACGGGGTGGTGCCGGCGTTGATCACTTCATCCTTGATCTTCACCGCGTACTCGTTGCGGCTGACCGTATACGTACGGCGGATGCTGACGCCATTCGGGCCATTCCACACGAACGGGATCTGCAGTTCGTTCTGGCCCTTGGCCAGTTCGAAGGTCCTGGCGTCGCCGACCAGGGTGAAGCCGTTGGCTTCCGGCACCGGCATGCTCTTGTCCTGGCTGGTCCAGCCACTCACCGCGCGATACGGGTGGGTGGCCTCTTCGGTCAGCAGGCGCACCGGCGGGCTGCCATCGTCCTTGGTCTGCGGGAACTGCAGCAGCTCGGCGTCCAGCACCGTGCCGCCATCCAGCACCAGACGCAGCACGTCGGTGGTAACGGTGACGCGCGGGGCGCCGGCGGCAGCCTGGGCGGTCGCCGGGGCCGGGGCGCTGCCCGGCGCGTGCGGCACCGTGGCGCCCGGTACGGCGCCGGCGGCGGGCACCGGGCCCTGGGTCTGGGCGGCCACCGGCGCGGTCGCCGGGGCGGCCTTGTCGCGGCCCCACTCCATCCACAGCAACACGGCCACCATCAGCCAGGCAAAGATCAGGAAAACGCGGGTCTGGTTCATCAGCGTGGAGGCTCGGCGTGGCCGGCACGCGATGCCGGCTCGGACTGGGAAAGGGATGCAACGCCCAGGGGCGGCGGCATTGTGCCGTCCGCGCCCGGCATGGGCAATGTGCCAAGGCGGCGCAACAGGCGCTCGAAGGCCTGGCGGATCTCGGCATTGCTGGCGGTACGGGCAGCGCTACGGGCGACGACGACGTAATCGCCGGCACTCATCCACGGCCGTAGATGGCGTGTGGCATCGCGCAGCACACGCTTCACTCGGTTGCGACCCACGGCTCGGGGATCGACTTTGCGCGACACCGCAAGACCCAGCCTGGCCGGAGAATCGCTCTTCAGCCAGTGCAGGGTCATCAGCGGATCGGACACACGGCGGGCGCCGTTGAAGACCGTTGTATATTCGGCACGCGTACGAACCCGCGCAGAGCGAGGAAATCGCTTGCGCGGGTCGGAACTGCTCACAGTCTGGATTGCGTCTGCCGCGGGAAGCGGCATTGCAATCAAGCGCTCAGGACTTTGCGGCCCTTGGCGCGGCGACGCGACAGGATCTTGCGGCCGTCAGCGGTCTTCATACGGGCACGGAAGCCATGGTCGCGCTTACGCTTGAGGTTGCTGGGTTGGAAAGTGCGCTTGGTGGCCATGCGGGCCTCTATATGAAGGGGACGGAAAGAACCGGAAATTCTATAGACCTGGCTGCGGTGCCGTCAAGTCCTGCCCACTACGGGATTTCATCGGCCTGTGCAATAGCTGTGGATCATTTTGTGAATAACTTCGGGACAACCATTCCCGGCCTCCCTCGTCGGTGGTAGTCTGCGCCATCCATTCTTCCCCCTTCCGGCCTGCGGTGCGGCGGTTTTTTACGCCTATGCGCTGGCCCCAGACGATTATTGCCGATGGATGCCTGGTCCCGTTGTCTCGAACGCCTTGAAGCGGAGTTTCCGCCTGAGGATGTTCACACCTGGTTGAAGCCGCTGCAGGCAGATCTGCGCGCGGACAGCCTGGTGCTTTATGCGCCAAACGCCTTCATCGTCGACCAGGTGCGCGAGCTGTACCTGGCACGCATCAAGGAACTGCTGACGCACTTCGCCGGTTTCGGCGACGTTTTTCTTGAAATCGGCTCGCGTCCGCGCCCGGTGGAGCCGCAGATTGCGCCGATTTCGGGCTTCACCGCCCCGGTGGTGCCGGCCGAGCCGCTGGTACCGTTCGCCGGCAACCTGGATTCGCACTACACCTTCGCCAACTTCGTGGAAGGCCGCAGCAACCAGCTGGGTCTGGCCGCGGCGTTCCAGGCGGCGCAGAAACCCGGCGATCGCGCCCATAACCCGTTGTTGCTGTATGGCGGCACCGGTCTGGGCAAGACCCACCTGATGTTCGCGGCCGGCAATGCGATGCGCCAGGCCAACCCGGCCGCCAAGGTGCTCTACCTGCGTTCGGAACAGTTCTTCAGCGCGATGATCCGTGCGTTGCAGGAAAAGACCATGGATCAGTTCAAGCGCCAGTTCCAGCAGGTGGACGCGCTGCTGATCGATGACATCCAGTTTTTCGCCGGCAAGGATCGGACCCAGGAAGAGTTCTTCCACACGTTCAACGCCCTGTTCGACGGCAAGCAGCAGATCATCCTGACCTGCGACCGGTACCCGCGCGAAGTCGAGGGCCTGGAAGCACGGCTGAAGTCGCGGCTGGCCTGGGGCCTGTCGGTGGCCATCGAGCCACCGGACTTCGAGACCCGCGCGGCCATCGTGCTCGCCAAGGCCCGCGAGCGCGGTGCTGAGATCCCCGACGATGTGGCGTTTCTGATTGCCAAGAAGATGCGCTCCAATGTTCGCGACCTCGAGGGTGCGCTGAATACGTTGACCGCCCGCGCCAATTTCACCGGCCGTGCGATCACCACCGACTTCGCCCAGGAAACCCTGCGCGATCTGCTGCGTGCCCAGCAGCAGGCCATCAGCATTCCCAACATCCAGAAAACCGTTGCCGACTACTACGGGCTGCAGATCAAGGATCTGCTGTCCAAGCGCCGGACCCGGTCGTTGGCCCGTCCCCGCCAGGTGGCGATGGCGCTGACCAAGGAACTGACCGAGCACAGCCTGCCGGAAATCGGCGACGCGTTTGCCGGCCGGGACCACACCACGGTGCTGCATGCCTGCCGCCAGATCCGCACGCTGATGGAGACCGACGGCAAGTTGAGGGAAGACTGGGACAAGCTGATCCGGAAGTTGAGCGAATGATGCATGTACGCCGCTGAGGCGTCATCGCATAAAACGGTGCAGAATCCGGTAGCAAGCACGGGACAGGCTGTGGATAAAAAAGCCCGCTGAATCTGCGGCAGAATTATCCACAGCTTTCCCCACCCCTTGAGGGGCAGTAATGCAGAGGGTTTCGCGGTCGGAAACTCTTTTATTTACAAAGACTTAGCTGTGTTTTCCAGCGATTCTGGCGCTACCAGCACCACCAGGCTTTTGATTTATTCCACATTTTTTTAAAGCATAGGGGCACGGAACCACATGCGTTTCACACTGCAGCGCGAAGCCTTTCTCAAGCCGTTGGCACAAGTCGTCAACGTGGTCGAACGCCGCCAGACCCTGCCGGTTCTGGCAAATTTCCTGGTCCAGGTCCAGAACGGACAGCTTTCGCTGACCGGCACGGACCTGGAAGTGGAGATGGTGTCGCGGATCGCGGTGGAAGATGCCCAGGACGGCGAGACCACCATCCCCGCCCGCAAGCTGTTCGAGATCATCCGCGCCCTGCCCGACGGCAGCCGGATCACCGTCTCGCAGACCGGTGACAAGATCACCGTGCAGGCAGGCCGCAGCCGCTTCACCCTGGCAACGCTGCCGGCCAACGACTTCCCGTCTGTCGACGAAGTCGAAGCCACCGAGCGTGTCGCCATCGGCGAAGCCACCCTGAAGGAGCTGATCGAGCGCACTGCATTCGCGATGGCCCAGCAGGACGTGCGCTACTACCTCAACGGCCTGTTGTTCGACCTGCGCGGCGATGCCCTGCGGACCGTGGCAACCGACGGTCACCGTCTGGCGCTGTGCGAAACCGAACTGGAAAAAGCCAGTGGTGCCAAGCGTCAGATCATCGTGCCGCGCAAGGGCGTGACCGAACTGCAGCGGCTGCTGGAAAGCGGCGATCGCGAGATCGAGCTGGAAGTCGGCCGCAGCCACGTGCGGGTCAAGCGCGACGATGTGACGTTCACCTCCAAGCTGATCGACGGCCGCTTCCCGGATTACGAGGCCGTGATCCCGATTGGCGCCGACCGCGAAGTGAAGGTTGATCGCGAAGCGCTGCGTGCCTCGCTGCAGCGCGCCGCGATCCTGTCCAACGAGAAGTACCGCGGCATCCGCGTCGAAGTCTCGCCGGGCAACCTCAAGATCAGCGCGCACAACCCCGAGCAGGAAGAAGCCCAGGAAGAGATCGAGGCCGACACCACGGTCAGCGATCTGGCCATCGGCTTCAACGTGAACTATCTGCTGGATGCACTGTCGGCCCTGCGCGACGAGCACGTCGTGATCCAGCTGCGCGATTCCAACTCGTCGGCGCTGGTGCGTGAAGCCAGCAGCGAGAAGTCGCGCCATGTGGTGATGCCGCTTCGCCTCTGACCGATGCACGGTTCCACGTGGAACAGACTGATCAGGAAAACCCGGCCGAGTGCCGGGTTTTCTTTTGGCTGCAGTGTTGTTCCACGTGGAGCATTCGCGAACCGTATCTGCATCGACAACACGACTCCAGATCACTCCGAGTTGCACACGATCCTCTCGGGGACGGCAGCGCGAGCGCGGACAGAGGTGGGCACATCCGCCGGCGTCGGAACGGGGCGATTCCAGGTTCTTCTCGATTCACGCGGCAGCAGATCTGACGCTGCCGTAGGAGTGGTTCTTCCAGCAGCTGGATCACAGCTCTATGCTTTAAAAACTGTATATAAATCTAAAGCTAGGTGGTGATGGTAGGGCCAGATTTGGTTGAAAAGTACCTTATCTCATTGAAAGTAAAGGGGAAATGGACCTCGAAACCCCCGGTAAAACAGGCCCTGAGCCTGGGGTTGAACCTGTGGATATCTTTAAGGGCACCCGGAGGGACCTTTTTTATCCACAGGTTGCGCAGAGATTGTGCATAAGTCATACAGAGGCCCTGTGGACAGCCAACGCCGGTACCCGTGAATCCCTTGCGATCTGCTCACCGAACCCTTGGGCGGTCCCTCAGATTTCAAGAAATCAACGCCCCCACATGGCGCGAAATTCTTGAAATCTGCACGGCTGCACCCCCGATGCCGGCGCAGATTTCAACGAATTCGAGGACGTTCCACGTGGTCGATGCGGCCGGATCGAGTGTCCGGTGGACGCGAGTGGGTACGGGGCCGTGGAACCTGCCCGATGCAGTAAGCTGACTGATTACCCCTACCCTTCCCGGCCGTCGGCCCAGATCGTCCGTATGCACATCCGTCGTTTGTCCCTGCACCAGATCCGCCGCTTCGACAGCGTGGACCTGGCACCGCAACCGGGCATCAATCTGATCACTGGCGACAACGGCGCGGGCAAAACCAGCGTGCTCGAGGCGTTGCACGTGATGGCATACGGCCGCAGCTTCCGCGGTCGCGTTCGCGACGGCCTGGTGCGTCAGGGGCAGGAAGCGCTGGATGTATTCGTCGAATGGGACGAGCAACGCCGCGGTGCGGTGGCGCCGACGCGGCGAAAGGCCGGGCTTCGCCACAGTGGCCAGGAATGGAGGGGTCGACTGGATGGCGAAGACGTCGCCCAGCTCGGCAACCTGTGTGCCGCCCTGGCGGTGGTGACCTTCGAGCCGGGCAGCCACGCGCTGGTCAGCGGCGGGGGCGAACCACGCCGTCGGTTCCTCGATTGGGGCTTGTTCCACGTGGAACCCGACTTTCTGGCGCTGTGGCGGCGCTATTCGCGGGCCCTGAAGCAGCGCAACGCCCTGCTCAAGCAAGGTGGGCATCCCAATGCCCTCGATGCTTGGGACCACGAGCTGGCCGAGGCGGGTGAGCCGCTGACCACGCGGCGCCAGCACTACCTGGAGCGGCTGCAGGACCGTACGATCGAGCTGGCGCACGCGTTGGCGCCGAACCTCGGCATCCAGTCGCTGAGTCTCAACCCCGGCTGGCGCAAGCAGGACCTGTCGCTGTCCGATGCGCTGCTGCTGGCGCGGGAACGTGACCGCATGGCCGGCTACACTTCGGTGGGACCGCATCGTGCCGACTGGAGTGTGGGCTTTGCCAGCATTCCCGGGCGCGATGCACTGTCGCGCGGCCAGGCCAAGCTCACCGCGCTCACCTGCCTGCTGGCGCAGGCCGAAGACTATGCCGAGCAGCGCGGCGAATGGCCGGTGATCGCCTTGGATGACCTGGCTTCCGAGCTGGATCGCACCCATCAGGCGCGGGTGCTGGATCGCCTGCGCGCCGGGCCCGCCCAGATATTCATCACTGCCACGGAGACGCCGGCGGCGTTGGCGGATGTCAGCGACATCGCTCGGTTCCACGTGGAACATGGGCAGGTCCAGCCTGTGCCATAGTGGTCGGCAAGGGGCCCCGTCCCCCGACTGGTATAATTGCTGTTGCAACCCCTTATCTCTCGGCGCCCTGCCTCACGGCGGTGGCCCGACCTGCGGAGCCTACGGCAAGCGCAATGACTGAAGAACAGAACACCCCGGCAACTACCGGCAATTACGACGCCAACAGCATCACCGCCCTGGAAGGCCTGGAGGCAGTCCGCAAGCGTCCCGGCATGTACATCGGTGACGTCCATGACGGCACCGGTCTGCACCACATGGTGTTCGAGGTGGTCGACAACTCCATCGACGAAGCCTTGGCCGGCCATGCCGATCACGTGGCGGTGACGATTCACGCCGATGGGTCGGTGTCGGTGTCCGACAACGGTCGCGGTATCCCGACCGGCAAGCACGAGCAGATGAGCAAGAAGCTCGATCGCGAGGTCTCCGCGGCGGAAGTCGTGATGACCGTGCTGCACGCCGGCGGCAAGTTCGACGACAACAGCTACAAGGTGTCCGGCGGTCTGCACGGTGTCGGTGTCAGCGTGGTCAACGCGCTGTCGCAGAAGCTGCTGCTGGACATTTATCAGGGCGGCTTCCACTACCAGCAGGAATACAGCGACGGTGCGGCGCTGGTCCCGCTCACGCAGGTGGAGCCCAGCAGCAAGCGCGGCACCACCCTGCGCTTCTGGCCGTCGGTGAAGGCGTTCCACGACAACGTGGAATTCCACTACGAGATCCTGGCCCGTCGTCTGCGCGAACTGTCGTTCCTCAACTCCGGCGTCAAGATCGTCCTGATCGATGAGCGCGGCGATGGCCGGCGCGACGACTTCCACTACGAAGGCGGCATCCGCAGCTTCGTGGAGCATCTGGCCCAGTTGAAGACCCCGCTGCACCCGAACGTGATCTCGGTGACCGGCGAGTCCAACGGCATCACCGTGGAAGTGGCGTTGCAGTGGACCGATTCCTACCAGGAAACGATGTACTGCTTCACCAACAACATCCCGCAGAAGGACGGCGGTACCCACCTGGCCGGTTTCCGCGGTGCGCTGACCCGTGTGCTCAACAACTACATCGAGCAGAACGGCATCGCCAAGCAGGCCAAGATCAACCTGACCGGCGACGACATGCGCGAAGGCATGATCGCGGTGCTGTCGGTGAAGGTGCCCGATCCGAGCTTCTCCAGCCAGACCAAGGAAAAGCTGGTCAGCTCGGATGTGCGTCCGGCCGTGGAAAGCGCGTTCGGCCAGCGACTGGAAGAGTTCCTGCAGGAAAACCCGAACGAAGCCAAGGCGATCGCCGGCAAGATCGTCGACGCCGCCCGTGCGCGCGAAGCCGCCCGCAAGGCCCGCGACCTGACCCGCCGCAAGGGCGCGCTGGACATCGCCGGCCTGCCGGGCAAGCTCGCCGACTGCCAGGAAAAGGACCCGGCGCTGTCCGAACTGTTCATTGTCGAGGGTGACTCGGCAGGTGGCTCGGCCAAGCAGGGCCGCAACCGCAAGAACCAGGCGGTGCTGCCGCTGCGCGGCAAGATCCTCAACGTGGAACGCGCCCGCTTCGATCGCATGCTTGCCTCCGACCAGGTCGGTACGCTGATCACCGCGCTCGGCACCGGCATTGGCCGGGACGAGTACAACCCGGACAAGCTGCGTTACCACCGCATCATCATCATGACCGACGCCGACGTCGACGGCGCGCACATCCGCACGCTGCTGCTGACGTTCTTCTACCGTCAGATGCCGGAGCTGATCGAGCGCGGTCACGTCTACATCGGTCTGCCGCCGCTGTACAAGATCAAGCAGGGCAAGCAGGAGCTGTACCTGAAGGACGATCCTGCGCTGGACGCCTACCTGGCCAGCAGCGCCGTGGAGAACGCATCGCTGGTGCCGGCCGATGGCGAGCCCGGCATCGAAGGCGTGGGTCTGGAAAAGCTGCTGCTCACCTACGCTGCGGCGCAGGACGCGATCAGCCGCAATGCCCATCGCTACGATCGCCAGCTGCTCGAAGCCCTGATCGACTTCACCCCGATGGACCTGGAACACCTGCGCAAGGCCGGTGCCGAAGAAGGCCTGGCCGCGCTGGCCACCCGCCTCAACCAGGGCAGCCTGGGCTCGCCGCGGTACAGCCTGCAGCTGCAGGAACCCACCGACGAGCGTCCGGCGGCCGTGCTGGTCACGCGTCGCCACATGGGCGAAGAGCTGATCCAGGTACTGCCGTTGAGTGCCTTCGAAACCGGCGAACTGCGCGCCCTGCACCAGTCCTCGCTGCTGCTGCACGGCCTGGTCCGTGCTGGCGCGAAGATCAGCCGTGGCGCCAAGTCGGTGGAGGTCGAGAGTTTCTCGCAGGCACGCGACTGGCTGCTGGACGAAGCCAAGAAGGGCCGCCAGATCCAGCGCTTCAAGGGCCTGGGCGAAATGAATCCGGAACAGCTGTGGGACACCACGGTCAATCCGGATACCCGTCGCCTGCTGCAGGTGCGCATCGAAGACGCGGTCGCCGCCGACCAGATCTTCAGCACCCTGATGGGCGATGTGGTCGAGCCGCGCCGTGACTTCATCGAAGACAACGCGCTGAAGGTCGCCAACCTGGATATCTGACACAATCGGGGCAAGGCCGGCCGGGTGCGACCTGCACCCTGGCCGGCCATCGTCTCCCGATGCCAGGAATCCGATGTCCGCTACCGCCCCGGCGTCCATGACGCCTCCCCTGCCGCCGACGGTTCCGCCGGCGACCAGCAAACCCGGCTCCCCGTTGGCCGGTTTCTTCATCGATCTGGGCATCGCCGCGATCGTACTGTTCGGGTTGAGCCTGATGGCCGGCCTGGTCTGGGGCGTGTATCGCGGCATCATGGTCGGCTATGCCGCCGCCAAGAGTGGCGATACGGTGGGTTCGGCCGCCGACCTCACCGCACAGTTGGGCCAACCCGGCGCACTCGCCCAGATTCTGATGGCGCTCATCGCCACCGGCGGTGCCGCCCTGCTGCTGTACTTCTGGCGCCGTCGCGCCACCCCCGTGGAACAGGCCGCGTCGCGCAGCGCCGCCCGCCGCCCCGGCACCTGGGGCTGGACCGTCCTCGTCGCTGCCGGCGTCGTGATCGGCAGCAACGGCATTGCCTTCCTGGCCAAGCAGGCCGGCATCGAGCCGGTCCCGACCAACCTTGGCCTGATGGAACAGGCGCTGTCGCGCTTTCCGCTCTTCCTGGCGCTGTTTGCTGTCGTGCTTGCGCCGGCCTATGAAGAACTGCTGTTCCGCCGGGTCCTGTTCGGGCGCCTGTGGCAGGCCGGGCGGCCGCTGCTCGGCATGCTGCTGAGCAGCCTGGCCTTCGCCCTGGTTCATGAGATTCCCGGCACCAGCGCCAACGGCCCGCTGGAAATCGCGCAGCTGTGGCTGGTCTACGGTGGCATGGGTGCGGCCTTCGCCTGGCTGTACCAGAAGACCGGCACCCTGTGGGCACCGATCGTCGCGCACGGCCTGAACAACGCGATCGCCCTGGCAGCGCTGGTGTTCCTCGGCCTGCACTGAACCGCTGGGCCGATTGACGAAAAATTAAGCCGTCACATACGACACTGCGGACATGAACACGGGGGACGCATTGATGAAACCAGTTCTGTTGGGACTTGCGATCGCGCTGCTGGTCAGCGCATGCGCGACCACCACCTCGCCGACCGGTCGGCGTCAGATGGTGGGCGGCGTGTCCCAGGCCGAGCTGGACCAGCTCGGCGCCCAGGCGTTCGCCCAGACCAAGCAGAAGGAAAAAGTCAGCACTGACGGCCGGCAGAATTCCTACGTGCAGTGCGTGGTCGATGCGCTGGTCGCACAGTTGCCGCCTCAGTACCGTGGCGTACGGTGGGAAACGGCCGTGTTCGTCGACAGCGAACCCAACGCGTTCGCCCTGCCCGGCGGCAAGGTCGGGGTGAACTCGGGCATCCTCACCGTCGCCAAAAACCAGGACCAGCTCGCCGCCGTGATCGGGCACGAGATCGGGCACGTGATCGCCCGCCACCACGAGGAGCGCATCACCCGCCAGATGGGCGCGCAGACCGGCCTGAGCGTGCTCGGCATGCTCGCCGGCGCTGCGTACGGCGATGCTGCGGCCAGTACGGTCAACCAGCTCGGCGGCATGACCGCGCAGACCGCCTTCCTGCTGCCCGGCTCGCGCACCCAGGAATCCGAAGCGGACGTGCTGGGCCAGCGCCTGATGGCCGAGGCCGGTTTCGATCCGGCGCAGGCGGTCAATCTGTGGCAGAACATGATGGCGGCCAGCAGCGGGCGCTCACCGCAGTGGATGTCCACCCACCCCGATCCCAGCAACCGGATCCGGGAACTGCAGCGCGACGCGCCCGCCCTCGCAGACGTGTACCAGCAGGCCCAGGCGGCCGGGCGGCGTCCACGGTGCGGATGATTCGACCAAAGGATGCTGTATTGCAGCATCGGAAACGATTTCTCACGCCATCGGTTTCTGATACGTTTGGCGGCTCAGATTTTTCTGACAGTCCGTTTTGATGCCGCCACGGCGGTTCCGATCGAGGTGAAAGATGATTTTCAGCAACCACAAGCAAGCCGTGCTTTCCGTCCTCATCGCGACCGCACTCGGTGGCGTGGTCGTCACCGATGCCGTCGCCCAGACGCGTTCGACCGATCGTTCCAGTGATCGCCGCGGTGGAAAGCAGGCCAAGGCCGAAGTGCTTTTCCCGAACGCGACCCGCCAGGAGCCGACCGTCAAGGCCTCTGCCAAGATGGGCAGCAAGCTGCAGAAGCTGGTAGACAACTACAACAAGCAGAAGTTCCCGGAAACCCGCGCCCAGGCTGACGAGATCCTCGCCAACGCCGACGCCAATGCCTACGACAAGTCGCTGGCTGCGCAGCTGGCCTCGCAGGCCGCCTACCAGACCGAAGACAACGCAGCGGCCAAGAAGTATCTGCAGCAGGCGCTGGACTTCAACGGCCTGGACAACAACGGCTACTTCCAGTCGATGCTGATGCTCGGCCAGCTGCAGCTGCAGGACGACCAGCTCCAGGAAGGCCTGGCCACGCTGGACAAGTACTTCGCCGAGAGCAAGTCGGCCAAGCCGGAAGAACTGGTGATCAAGGGCCAGGCCCTGTACCAGATGCAGCGCTACGCCGATGCCATCCCGGTGCTGCAGCAGGCCATCGCCGGTGCCACCGAACCGAAGGACAGCTGGAACCAGCTGCTGATGGCCGCCATGTCCGAAGCCGGCCAGACCGGTGAAGCGGTCAAGCAGGCCGAAGCGCTGGCCGCCCGCAACCCGAACGACAAGAAAGCCCAGCTGAACCTGGCCAGCATGTACATGCAGGCCGACCAGATGGACAAGGCCGCCTCGGTGATGGACAAGCTGCGCGCCTCCGGCCAGCTCACCGAAGAGCGTGAGTACAAGCAGCTGTACTCGATCTATGCCAACACCGACAACAAGGAAAAGGACGTCATCGCGGTCATCAACGAAGGGTTGCAGAAGGGCATCCTGAAGCCGGACTACCAGGTGTACCTGGCGCTGGCCCAGTCCTACTACTACTCCGACCAGGTGCCGCAGGCCATCGAGGCGTGGCAGAAGGCCGCCCCGCTTTCCAAGGACGGTGAAACCTACCTGAATCTGGCACGTGTTTTGCACAGTGAAGGTCGCATCCCGGAGGCCAAGCAGGCCGCCCAGCAGGCGCTGGCAAAGGGTGTGAAGAACCAGGCGGATGCCAAGAAAATCATCAACCTGAAGTAAGTAGGAATAACGCCTGAACGCCCGCGCGATTGATGCGCAGGCGCTCAGGATTGGTATAAGCTTGGAGGTTCCTGCGGTGTCATGCACCGCTGATCATGGGCTACCTGTCCCCGGGTATCCCGGCCCCACTAATGAGCTCTTGGCGCATGACGGAACAACTAGTCGTTCACAGGTACGAACAACGCGATGACACCGGCTTCAGCTGGCCGCGTATCGTGGGTATCGCTTTTGTAATCGCACTGCATCTCGCCGCCTTCATGATGCTTCTGATCCCGGCTGTGGCTCCCAAGGCCGCTGCGGAGAAGGAACGCAACATCATGGTGACCCTGGTCGACGCTCCGCCGCCGCCCCCACCGCCGCCGCCGCCGCCGCCGCCGCAGGATACTCCGCCGCCGCCGGTGAAGAACCTGTCGCCGCCGAAGCCCTCGCCGGTGCCGCCGCCGCCGCAGGCGCCTGTGGTCGACGTCCCGGAACCGCGTCCGAACGACATCGTCACGCCGCCGTCGCCCCCCTCGCCGCCGGCTCCGCCGACGTCGATCGAGGCAAGCGTCGACATCTCGTCGAAGAACATGAACCCCCCGCGCTACCCGCCGGCCGCGTTCCGCGCAGGTATCCAGGGTGAAGTCATCCTGATCATTGATGTCGATGCCAACGGCAACGTCACCAATGTCTCGGTCGAGAAGTCCAGCCGTAACCGTGACCTTGACCGCGCCGCGATGGAAGCAGCTCGCAAGTGGAGCTTCCGTGCTGCGGAGTCGGGCGGGAAGAAGGTCGCAGGTCGCGTTCGCGTCCCGGTCAACTTTGCGCTGAACTGATGGTCGCCGGTGGCCCGCCGGCCACCGTTCCATCGGTTGTTTCTAGCCACACCCTTTATCACCACACACAACAAAGGTAAGCGTCATGCTGCAGGAAATTTTCATCGCCGCTGCTGCCGGGGGCAACTCGTCGAACGCCCTCTCGCAGATGGGCTTCGAGCACCTGATCCACGAAATGACCACCAAGCCGGGCGACTTCGCCGTCTCCTGGGTCGTGCTGCTGACCCTGGTCATCATGTCCGCCATGTCCTGGTACTGGACCGTCATCAACATCTTCCGCGCTACCCGCCTGAAGAGCGCTGCTGACAAGGTCGTGAGCCTGTTCTGGGATACCCCGAACGCCCAGGACGCCATCCGTGCGATGGAAGAGCAGCCGGCTTCCGAGCCCTTCTCGAAGATCGCCCTGGACGCTGCGCAGGCCGCTGCCCACCACCAGCGTGCCGAAGGCGGCGCCACCGGTGGCCTGGGTGAGAACCTGAGCCGTTCGGAGTTCGTCGACCGCGCCCTGCGTCAGGCCGTGACCCGCGAAAGCAACAACCTGCAGTCGGGCATGACCCTGCTGGCCACCGTCGGCGCAACCGCTCCGTTCGTGGGTCTGCTGGGTACCGTGTGGGGCATCTACGGCGCGCTGATCAAGATCGGTGCAACCGGTTCGGCCTCCATCGACGCCGTTGCCGGCCCGGTGGGTGAAGCCCTGATCATGACCGCCATCGGTCTGTTCGTGGCAATCCCGGCCGTGTTCGCCTTCAACTTCTTCAGCAAGATCAACAGCGCCACGATCAGCAAGTTCGATACGTTCGCTCACGACCTGCACGACTTCTTCGCCACCGGTTCGCGCGTCCGCTAATTGCGACGCGCTGTACCCAGGCGAGAACGTAGTCAACACGATCTAGACGGAGCCCGTTATGGCTTTCAGTAGTGGTAACAGCGGCGGCCCCATGGCCGACATCAACGTTACGCCCCTCGTGGACGTGATGCTGGTGCTGCTGATCATCTTCATCATCACGGCGCCCCTGATGTCCCACAAGGTCAAGGTGGATCTGCCGGAGGCCAACCTGGTGCAGAACCCGGAAGACGCTGAAAAGCGTTCGGGCCCGATCACCCTGGCAGTCAAGGAAGACGGCTCGATCTACTGGAACGACGAGGAAATCGACAAGCAGACCCTCGAGTCTCGCCTGGCGACCGCCGCCCAGCAGACCCCGCAGCCGCCGCTCAACCTGCGTGGTGACCGCACCACCAAGATGCGCGTCATCAACGAGATGACCAAGGTTGCGCAGGAACAGGGCATGCTCGATGTTGGCTTCGTTGCCACCAAAGAGAAGGGGCAGTAAGTCATGGCATTCAGTACCGGTGGTAACAAGGGCCCAATGGCCGACATCAACGTCACGCCCCTCGTGGACGTGATGCTGGTGCTGCTGATCATCTTCATCGTCACCGCGCCGATCATGACCTACCCGATCGCCGTGGACCTGCCGCAGCGTGTGCTCAACCCACCGCCGCAGCTGGTCGAGCCGCCGCCGCCGATCGAGCTGAAGGTGGACGCCAGCAACCAGGTGACGTGGAACAACAGTCCGGTTCCCGTGCACGAGCTGCAGCAGCGCATGGAGCA
Organism: Stenotrophomonas sp. NPDC077461; assembly: GCF_049545475.1. Classification (NCBI taxonomy): domain Bacteria; kingdom Pseudomonadati; phylum Pseudomonadota; class Gammaproteobacteria; order Lysobacterales; family Lysobacteraceae; genus Stenotrophomonas; species Stenotrophomonas sp. NPDC077461. The sequence continues at coordinate 217,567 of NZ_JBMWDO010000006.1, read as the reverse complement.
GGAGGTCCAGAAGGACCCGACGAACCAGCCGGAACTGCGCATCGACGCCAGCCCGGACTCCGAGTACGACGTGATGGCCAAGGTGTTGGCTGCCGCGAAGAATGCTCAGATGAAGAAGATCGGTTTCGTACAGCAGTAATACGCAAGACCACAGTCATGACGCGACTGGAAAACGCCCCTGGAGACAGGGGCGTTTTTTTTTTGGCGCCGCGCTGGAGGCACAGCCCGCTATCATCCGCACATGCTCGCCACCTTCCATACCCTCCGCGACTGGATCGCGGGCATTCCCCACCTGGGCCCGCTGCTTGCCGTGGCCTACGTGCTGTACCTGCTCTGGCTGACCGGCTGGATCATGCTGCAGAAGCGCGAGCCGGTGGCCACGCTGAGCTGGATCCTGTCGCTGGCCGCCCTGCCCTACCTCGGCCTCTTCATCTACTACCTGCTCGGCCCGCAGAAGGTGAAGCGCCAGCGCCTGCGCCGCGGGCGCTCGCGGTCGGGCATGGAGCATTACAGCAGCGTGTGTCCGCCCGATGCCGACTGCACCGAGCTGGCCAAGATCGCCCAGGCCACCACCGGCCTGGCCCCCAGCTCGGCTACCGAGGTCGAATGGCTGGTGGATGGCGCGGCCACCTACCGGGCCCTGCTGGCGGCCATCGCGCAGGCGCGTGACCACCTCCACCTGGAGTACTACATCTTCAACCCCGACCACGCCGGCACCGCCCTGCGCGACGCACTGGTGGAGCGCGCCCGCGCCGGCGTACGCGTGCGCCTTCTGCTCGATGCGGTGGGCTCCTCGGCGATCCGCAAACGCTTCCTGGCGCCGCTGCGCGAGGCAGGCGCCGAGGTGGTGTGGTTCCATCCACGGCAGCTGCTCAAGCCGTTCAAGCGGCCAGGGCTCAACATGCGCACGCACCGCAAGCTGGTCATCATCGACGGCCGCGAAGCCTTCACCGGCGGCATCAACATCACCGACGAGGAAGATGAGAGCCGCCGCGCCGATGCGTACCGCGACCTGCACATGCGCCTTCGCGGCCACGTCGTGCGCAGCCTCCAGCTTGTCTTCATCGAAGACTGGATCTACGCCAGCGGCGAACCGCCCGAGCGCTTCGACATCGCCCAACTGTGGCCCAACGACATGCCCAGTCGGGGCGATGGCCGCATCAATGCGCAGGTGCTGGTATCCGGCCCGGATTCGTCCTGGGAAACGATCCACCGCCTGCATGTGGCCGCCATCCACGAGGCGCGCGAACGGGTCTGGCTGGTCACCCCGTACTTCGTCCCCGGTGAGGCCGCCCGCATGGCGCTGACCTCGGCCGCGCTCGGTGGTCTGGACGTGCGCCTGCTGGTGCCGAAGATGAGCGACTCCTGGTTCGTCACCCAGGCTGCGCGCTCGTACTTCGACGAGCTGCTGCAGGCCGGCGTCAAGATCTACGAGTACGGCCCGCGCATGCTGCATACCAAGGCTTTCATCGCCGACGACGATGTCTGCATCGTCGGCAGCGCCAACTTCGATCACCGCAGCTTCCGCCTCAACTTCGAGCTGTCGATGATGCTCGGCGACGCCGACCGCGTGGCGGCCCTCGCCGCCCTGCTCAGTGCCGAGTTCGACGCCGCTGTGCCGGTGCGCAACGACCGCCAGCGCGCCCTGTGGCGTCACCGGGTGCCCGAAGCCTTCGCCCGCCTGGCCTCGCCGCTGCTCTGAGACCGGCTGCGTGGAACCGCGCTTGGCCTCGGCGCTACACTGCCCGGGTCAAACGGGGAGTGCTGACATGTACTGGTTGTTCCTGCTGCTCGCGCTGGGCTGCTTCGCCCTCGCGCTCAAGGCATCCCAGATGGGATGGATGATGCTGGCACTGGCCGGCACGCTGCTGTTCCTGCTGGCCTGGGTGCGCGGTCTGTACGTTGCCCGCTTCGGTGGGCTGCAGCGCGATACCAGCCAGCTTATCGATCCCCTCGAACTGCGCCGGTTGCGCGAGCAGGCCCAGGCCCGCCAGCAGCCGGCTACCGACGACCCCGACCCCCTGTAGTCCCATGACCCAGCTCAGCGTCAACGTGAACAAGATCGCCGTCCTGCGCAACTCGCGCGGCGGCACCGATCCGGATGTCCTGCAGGCCGCCCGCGCCTGCCTGGACGCTGGCGCGCATGGCATCACGGTGCACCCGCGCCCGGACCGCCGGCATATCCACGCCGAGGATGTGCTGGCGCTGTCGGCGCTGACCACCGCGCGTGGCATCGAGTTCAACATCGAAGGCAATCCTTTCGCCCCGCCGCGCGAGGGCTATCCGGGCCTGCTGCCGCTGTGCGAGCAGACCCGCCCCGCGCAGGCAACGCTGGTGCCCGATGGCGACGGCCAGCTCACCTCCGACCACGGCTTCGACTTCGCCCGTGACGCCGAGCGCCTGCGCCCGCTGATCGCCGCACTGAAGTCCTACGGGTGCCGGGTCAGCCTGTTCGTCGATGCCGGCAACCCGGACCTGGCCCAGGCTGCTGCCATCGGCGCCGACCGCATCGAGCTCTACACCGGCCCCTATGCCGAGGCCCACGCCGCCGGCGATGCCACCGCCATGCTGGCCCTGTTCGCCGACGCTGCCCGCCGGGCCCAGGCGGTGGGCCTGGGGGTCAACGCCGGGCACGACCTGTCGCAGGACAACCTCGCCGACTTCCTGCGCGCCGTCCCTGACGTGCTGGAAGTCTCGATCGGCCATGCGCTGATCAGCGAAGCCCTGTACGACGGCCTCGACGCCACAGTGAAAGGCTACCTGGCGCTGCTCTGAGACCCATCGCTGACGTGGCGTGACCCGTCAGCGTGGCCTGTGGACAACATTGGGGATCAACCCGCGCCTAGGGCCCGCAAACCCAGCAGGCACAAGGGTTCTGCTTCCCTTTTGGGTTGTGGTTAGTAATACTGCTAACCATGCACACGCCGTTGCCAGCCCCTCGCCTGCCTGCAGGGTCTCAATCGCTGAGACCCCGTCCGGCTAGCCTGTGATCATGGGTATCGCGATCAAAGGCCGAGGTTCCACGACGCACCTGGCGGGCCGTTTCGAGGTCACCGTCAGCGAAGCCGTGGACGACGGCTGGGAGCCGGACGACAGCGACGAATTCGCTACTCCGCGCCTGCGCACCGAAGTGCGTGCGGAGACTGCGCGCAGCATCATCAGCCGCAACAAGTCGCCCGACGTCGGCTTCAGCCAATCGGTCAATCCGTACCGCGGTTGCGAGCATGGCTGCTCGTACTGCTTCGCGCGGCCCTCGCATGCCTACCTCAACCTGTCGCCCGGCCTGGACTTCGAAACCAAGCTGTTCGCCAAGACCAACGCCGCCCAGCTGCTGCGCAAGGAACTCTCTCGCCCCGGCTACGTGCCGCAACCGATCGCGCTCGGCATCAACACCGACGCCTACCAGCCGATCGAGCGCAAGCTCAAGCTCACCCGGCAGCTGATCGAGGTGATGCTGGAAACCCAGCACCCGTTCTCGCTGATCACCAAGAACGCGTTGGTGGAGCGCGACATCGACCTGCTCGCGCCGCTGGCCGAGAAGAACCTGGTGAGCGTGCACTTCTCGGTGACCTCGCTGGACCCCCATCTGTCGGCCCGGCTCGAACCGCGCGCCTCGGCCCCGCACGCCCGCCTGCGTGCGATGCGGCGGCTGCACGCCGCCGGCATCCCGGTGGGCGTAATGGTGGCTCCGGTGATTCCGTGGATCAACGACGCCGAACTGGAGGCCGTGCTCGAGGCCGCCCACGACGCCGGCGCCTCCACCGCCGGTTACGTGCTGCTGCGCCTGCCGCTGGAAGTGGCCCCGCTGTTCCGAGACTGGCTCGACACCCATCACCCCGACCGCGCCGCCCACGTGATGAGCACCATCAACCAGCTGCGCGGCGGCAAGGACTACAACAGCGCCTTTGGCACCCGCATGCGCGGCGAAGGCGTCTACGCCGACCTGCTCTCCAACCGCTTCAAACTCGCGCGCCGGCGGCTGGGCTTCGACGCCCAGAACAGCCACTGGCCACGCCTGGACTGCAGCCGCTTCCAGCGCCCCTTGCCGCCGCGCGAGGATTCGCCGCAGGGATCGCTGTTCTAGCTCGGCGGCTGGACACCCGGCCGGACCTGCGCCAACAATCCGCTGTCGCCCATGAGGGGCGTTCCAGGGGAAAGGACATGAACATCGGTGCCACCACGGCGGTTACCACCGCCGTCAACGCCACGATCATTGCCGTGATCCAGGCGCAACGGCGCAAGGTGCTGGCGCACTTCAACGACCAGCAGGCGCTGTCCCCCGAGCAGGCAGTTCCCACTGCCGGGCTGGAGCCGGCACTGCACTCCACGCTCACGCAGCTGCGCGCGCAGGGCATCATCAAGGACGTCGAGGATGGCCGCGCCTACCTCGATGCTGACGCATTGCTTACCTACGAGAAGAAAACCGCGAAAGACGGTCGCACCGCATTGATGGTGATGGTGCCGATCTTCGTGGCGATTGCGGTAGCGATTGTCGTCGCCGTTGCCTTGTCGCGTTGAGATACAAAACAGTGAACTAATGGAGGGAGAACCCCTATTCAAACTGTGTGAACCGTGCGTTAACATCAGGTGAAAAGGTCGCTGGCCCGTCGGCAGGGACCCCCGTGCCACCTTCGCCTAGGATCAGGAAGAGCATGAAGCTCCGAAAGACACGTACGTCGCTAGCCATTCTCCTTGCACTTGCTTCCGTAGCCGCCAATGCTGACGAGTCAGACAAGCCGGAGCTCACTGATCTTCCTGCCGTACAAGTCCCGCATCAACTGCTGGATACCCCTCTCTATGCTTCACTATCTATCGTTGGCCTGGGCAATTACGGTCTCGGCGGCGCGTTGAGCGCACCCTCCGCGATTGAGCAGGAAACAGACGACCGAAAGGACGACTGCGGGGAGACCCAAGGTAATCCGGTGGTGCTGTACACCGGCAACAAGGTCGAGGTCGAGCAGGACTTCGCCAGCGTCGGGGAAATGGGTCTCTACCTGCAACGTGTCTACAACCACCACTGGAGCGCGACCGGGCTGTTCGGCAATCACTGGCTGAGCAATTTCGACTACTCCCTCGCCTTCTCGGATGGCCAGAACGTCGCATGGGCACAGCAACCGGACGGGCGCCGGATCAAGTTCCTGTTTGATCCGGCGACGAACCGCTGGTACGAAGACAGGGCGCAGCCGGTGGCGTACATCGTGCGAACTGCCGACGGTGGGTTCTCGCTGTACAACGAGCGACGGGGCGTTGAAACCTACAATGCCGATGGCTACATCACCCAGCTTCGCAATGAGCAGGGTGTTTTCTGGAACTTTGCGTACGAAAGCAGATACCTCCAAACGGTAACGCACTCTTCCGGGCGCACCGTACGATTCACCTGGACCAATGGGCAGCTCACCCAGGTGACCGACCCAGCCGGCACTGCATTCCAATACACCTACACAGCAGACGTGTTTGGAACTGGCCGCGGGCGCTTGGCCAGTGTCCTGCTGCCGGGCTCACCGGCCACCACGGTGAGCTATCACTATGAAGATGCCCGCTACCCGGGTGGTTTGACGGGAAAATCGTTCAATGGGGTTCGATACTCCACCTTCGCGTATGACGCCAATAAACGTGCAGTGCTCACAGAACACGCCGGCGGTGTAGAGCGACACACCTTCAGCTACGCGGTGCAAAGTTCGGAACAGGTGTCACTGCCGCCGGCGCCGATCCGTCCTGGCGGCGACACGGCAAGCGAAGAAACGGGCTGGTGCGAATACGATCCCAGGCTCGGATATGTCTGCCAGGAACCACAGCTTCCGCCAGTTGGTCGCGCGTCCGCATCGGCAATCGCTGGCAATTCGGCGCCGTCGACCAGGCAGCGCCCCGTCCAGATCAGGATCACTGAAGTCAATCCGCTTGGTCGACAGACGACCTACGACTATGAAGATGGACGGCAGGTATCAATCACTGGCGACGCGTCGCCCCGGTGTGCCGCCAGCTATAAAGAACGAACCTACGACGCCAACGGCAACCCGGATCTGGTTCACGACTTTGCCAACAATCTGACCGACTTCGACTACAGTGCGCAGGGCTATCGCCTCAAGCAGGTCGAAGCAGTGGGAAGCGCGGCCCAGCGTACGACTACCTATGTCTGGGATACCGCCCGCAATCGACTCCTGAAAGAAACCGTCCACGGCGATCGCGAGACCGACTACACCTACGAAGACAGAGGCAATCTGGCCTCCATTTCAGTACGCAATATCAGTGCCCGAGGTGTGCCCGGCCAGGGCCGCACAACCTACTTCCACTACACCTACCACCCCAACGGGTTGAAGGCGACCGTGAAGATGGATGGGCCGCTGGCGCTTGACGACGTCACATCCGTTTTCAACGCGTCGGGTGACCTGCTCAGCGTGACCAACGCGCTCGGGCATGCGAACGTCTTCAGTAACCATGACGCGATGGGCAGACCTGGGCGGATCTTGGGTGCCAACGGCGAAGTTGTCGAGACCAGCTACGACGCGCGTGGCCGGGTCGCCACACAACGCAGGAACTTGGGAAGCGGCTGGGCCACCACAATCCTGAGCTATGACGGTGCGGGAAACCTGGCAAGTGCTACCCGGCCTGACGGCATTGTCGTGCGCTATGAATACGATGCGGCCCGTCGTCGCTTGAGTGAGCTGCAGCCCAGAGGAGATGGCACCTATGCATGGACGCGCTACGAGTACGACGCGGCGTCCAACGTGACGCGCACCGAGCTTCGCCACACGGACTATCCAGCTTCCGTCCAGGGAGGTGCGCGCTGATGTCGATCATGACCCTGAGCCTTATGGCGTTGAATGTCGTAGCGTTCAGTGCCTCTTACGAGTACGACGAGATGGGGCGGCTGGTCGCCGAACGCGGCAGCAATGGCCAACACACCCAGTACACGTACGATGCCGAAGGCCGCCGGACGCAGATCATCGAAGGCCAGAACCGGACGACAACCCTGGAGTACGACCCGCTGGGCCGCTTGGTGAAGCAGACCGATGCCGCTGGCGGCCAGACGACCTTTGCCTACGACCTTGGCGACCGGGTCGTGCGTGTCACTGACCCGCGTGGCTTGAATACGACATACGCGCATGACGGGCTCGGTCAGATGCGCTGGCAGCAGAGTCCTGATACGGGGCGCACAACCTACGACTACAACGCAGCCGGCATCCATACATCGGTCACCCGGAACGACGGCAGCGTTGTTTACTATGAACACGACGGGTTGGGCCGGCTCACGTTGAGTTCTGCAGAGGGAGAAATTCACCAGTTCAGCTACGATGGCTGTAGCGGCGGCAAGGGTCGTCTATGCGCTGTGTCCACCCCCGCAACGGCAACAGAGTTTGCCTACAACGGAGGTGGCCAGTTGATGAGCCGCCGCGACTGGACCACCATCGCAGGAACCCGAACCGACCATACGGTGAGCTATGGTTATGATGCCATTTCCCGTTTGAGTGCGATTCGCTACCCGAACGGAGATCGTGTCGAGTATGGATATGGTGTCGACGGTCGCATGGGCTCAATGTCGCTCATTTCCAGTGGCGTGGCCCAGCCTGTCATCGTGCAGGCCAACTGGCAGGCGACGGGAAGGCGCAACTGGTTGAACTACGGCAATGGGCTGGTCCGCTACTACGCCTATGACCTTGATGGCCGCCTCACCGACATGTCGGTGAGAGAGCAGGATCACACGGCGCGGGACTACAAGGGCTACTCCTATAGCGTCAACAATGAAATCAACGCGATCATCGACCCGATCGCGCCGGCGATGAATCAATGGATCGGCTACGATGCCTTGAGCCGGTTGACCACACTAGCCCGGTTCGATATCACCAATCGCCTGTCCTATGACGCCGGTGGCAACCATGACCGCTACGAGGCGGGACCGAACGTCACCCAGTACACCATTGACCCACACAGCAATCGTGTTCTGGACTATGTGAATCAAGATGGTGCCCGCCAGTATCAGTACGATGCGCTCGGCAACCGCATCAGCGAGACGGCCGGTTCGCGTGTTCAGACGTATGCGTACAGCGCGTACAACCGGATGCGTCAGAGCAACATCAATGGCCTGGTAACGGACTACGTCATCAACGCCCAGGGCCAGCGCGTCGCCAAGAGCAACGCCAGCACCAGCCGCTACTACTATGCCGGCCAGAACCAGTTGATGTCCGAGCTGACCGACAGCACCTGGACCAACTACCTTTGGTTCGATGGCGAACTGGTTGGCTTGGCGCGAAGCGGCCAGCTGAACTTCGTCCACACCGATCACCTCGGCCGCCCGGACTTCGTGACCAACGCAGGGCGGCAGACGGTCTGGAAGGCATACAACTACGCATATGGGCGAAGTGTTCAGCAGGATGATATCGGCGGACTGAATATCGGCTTCCCCGGACAGTACTACGATGCAGAGTCAGGGCTTTGGTACAACGGCTTCCGTGACTATGACGCTAGCATTGGCCGGTATGTGCAGAGTGATCCGATTGGGTTGGCGGGTGGGTTAAATACGTACTCATACGCTGCCGGGAACCCAATAGCGAGACTCGATCCCTGGGGATTGAAGGATTGCTCGTGTCAGTCGGCCTCCTTTACAGAGATCAGAGACTCGCTTCCAGACAAGGGAGTTCTAACGCAATTGGCCGATGGTGCAAATAGCTACAAGGATGGGATTGCCTGGGGCATAGCAGCGGCCGTCTCGAGCGGAGGCGCCATGGGAGCGACTGCTCAGAATGACGTGTCAACTGCCAATTATCTGATGTCCGGAGCCGCGATACAAGCAGCAAGTCATCCGCATCAGACCGCAGTGGTAGTAGCGGCTGCGACAAGCAAGTATCCTCTTCAGCTAGCTTCTCGAACCGCAGTTGCATACGCAGTTGGTTCTGCATTTGGTAGAAGTAACGGAGTTAAACTCGCGATGCTTGCTATGTATGGGTCCGCACTGAAGGCCGCTCACAACAATTCAGGGGCGTTGGCAGTTGCAGCCGTACTAGGAGAGAATATATGCGAATGAGATCAATCTTTCGATTTTCTTGCCCCAGCTGCAGTGCTTCTGGCCAAGCTTTTCTCATCGCTGATTCGATAGAGAAAAAAATAGAAACGAAATGCAATAACTGCGGTGCTGAGATAGTTTCCGAGCTTGGTGCCATGAAATCAGGGGCATGCTACATACTGACTTTGCTTGCGCTTGCACCGGCCGGTCTAATGTTGATTTCAACTGCATTGAGAGCAGATTGGCTACTATTCTCTGCATCGTTGCTAATAGGTGGTGTCGTCATGTTTGTGCCCTCCATGTATCTTCATTCTCGAAACGCAAAAATCAAAAATTCTTTGAGTCGGCCTGATAAGTACGGGCGAAAATATAATGTAGATCGTTAGCAAACGTGCAATCATTTCATTGTGTTGCCGATGCTGGCTTGGCTTCCGGCGACAGCAGCCGCTGCCAATCGATCAGCGTTCCCCTTGAGACTTCTCGGTGACCTCGCTGGACCCCCATCTGTCGGCCCGGCTCGAACCGCGCGCCTCGGCCCCGCACGCCCGCCTGCGTGCGATGCGGCGGCTGCACGCCGCCGGCATCCCGGTGGGCGTAATGGTGGCTCCGGTGATTCCGTGGATCAACGACGCCGAACTGGAGGCCGTGCTCGAGGCCGCCCACGACGCCGGCGCCTCCACCGCCGGTTACGTGCTGCTGCGCCTGCCGCTGGAAGTGGCCCCGCTGTTCCGAGACTGGCTCGACACCCATCACCCCGACCGCGCCGCCCACGTGATGAGCACCATCAACCAGCTGCGCGGCGGCAAGGACTACAACAGCGCCTTTGGCACCCGCATGCGCGGCGAAGGCGTCTACGCCGACCTGCTCTCCAACCGCTTCAAACTCGCGCGCCGGCGGCTGGGCTTCGACGCCCAGAACAGCCACTGGCCACGCCTGGACTGCAGCCGCTTCCAGCGCCCCTTGCCCCCGCGCGAGGATTCGCCGCAGGGATCGCTGTTCTAGCTCGGCGGCTGGACACCCGGCCGGCCCTGCGCCAACAATCCGCTGTCGCCCATGAGGGGCGTTCCAGGGGAAAGGACATGAACATCGGTGCCACTACGGCGGTTACCACCGCCGTCAACGCCACCAGCCGCTACTACTATGCCGGCTAGAACCAGTTGATGTCCGAGCTGACCGACAGCACCTGGACCAGCTACCTTTGGTTCGATGGCAAGCTGGTGGGCCTGGCGCGAAACGGGCAGTTGAACGTCGTCCATACCGATCACCTTGGCCGGCCGGACTTCGTGACCAACGCCGGGCGGCAGACGGTCTGGAAGGCATACAACTACGTATACGGGCGCAGTGTTCAGCAGGATGATATTGGCGGACTGAACATCGGCTTCCCCGGGCAGTACTACGATACAGAGTCGGGGCATTGGTATAACGGCTTCCGCGATTATGATGCGAGCATTGCGCGATATGTGCAGAGTGATCCGATTGGGTTGGCTGGTGGATTGAACACCTATGCCTATGTCGGGGGGAATCCGGTTAATGCGATCGATCCGTTGGGGTTGTTTGACGTTCGCGCTTATGGATTGCCCAATGGCCGCGGCTATCAGTACACGGTGACTTTTGATTCCGCCAGGTTTGGCGAGATACAACGGACATGGGGGCCTGCTGCAGCTGGTGGTGTTAGCAGTATCGGCAAATGGATCGGCAGAGCATCCAAGTTGTTCCCTGATCCTGCAGGTGTGTCGCGCATACCAGACAAGGACAAGAGGAAGCAATGCGACAACATGGATGCGGAGGCAGAACGTATCTTCAATGAGCAGGTCAACGAGACCTACTCCTATCAAAATCAGGCAGCAATGGAGAGTTTCCTAAATGCGTCCTTCGCCGCTCATCCAGAAATGGCATCGGTTTATCGCGGCGGAACACAAGGCATCTTGAGGATGCGCAAAGTAGAGCGCTAGGATGGGGGCAATGAACTTTCGTGCTGCGGCTCTGTGCTTAGTACCGGCGGCCGTCATTAGCGGCTTGTTCTCGATTTCGTTGCACGGGTGCGGGTGGTCGTCAAATGAGATGTTTGCGGCAGCAGTTTTTTTTGCTGTTGCAATAGGCGTCTCTATTCTGACCTTTGCACTAGCGAAAAAATGGTGGGTTGTGTTGTTTGGAGTTCTTATAGCGCCCCTTTTAGCCGCTTGGCTGTACTCACTCTTGATGCTGTTTTCTCCGGGGAACCTAAGTGCAGGCCCTTGTGTTGAGCGATCAACTTGGACTGCATTTTCAGCACTCTACTTGGCAGCAAGTAGCTCTGCGCTTTTGAATCGAAGCCTTTGGCAAAAGCGCGCTGTTGCCGCAGTAGTAGCGGCTATTGCAATTGCAGCGGCGGTGCTACTACTACGAAACGTCTTTTAAGAAGAAGCCCCGCCAAGCGCGGGGCTTCGTCGTTTAGCGGCCCGTGGTCTCCTGTTGCAGGACGGTATCGATCATCTGCATGACGAAGCGCTGCTGTGCCTTGGGCAGTCGGGTGATGTGTTCGAGCTGCTGTTGCAGCTTCGGTGCCGGCCCGCGCTTGGCGGGCGTGGCGGGTTCGCCGATCAGTTCTTCGACCGACACGCCCAGCGCCCGCGCGATGGTCGGCAGCGCCGAGACCTGGATGCGCCGTCGGCCGACCTCGTAGGCGGTGATGGAGGCTTGCCTTGTTGGTTTCACGCCCTCAAACTATCCGGGAGGCACGGTGAAGGGCGGCGGCGCCGAGTACATTGTCAAGAAGTGTTCGCACAAGATTGAGCGCATGCGTCCTTACATGTAGAGGCTGACCTATGCCTATGCCAGGGGGAAGCGGAAAACTGGCTCCCTGGGAATCTGCTACGCCAGCCAAGGACGCAACCGTGAGCGCATCGTTTTTCACTTCTCTGATTTACTTGTTTGGCTTCGTTGGCCTTGCTTCGATCGGCTTACTTCCGTTCCGGGCTTGGCAAACGTTGAGGAGCCTATCCAAAAGCAAGTCGTCTCCCATCTCAAGAGCGGCATCGTTGGTCTTCATCGCATTGATAGCAGCAGTAGCACTCTGGGCTGACGTGCAGGTCACTGCACGAATTTTCAAGTGCCTAACTGGACGTTACTGTGGTCCAACCATTGCAGGCGGCTGGATTTATCTGGCAATGCTTGGCGTGGTTTACTTTGCTTTTGAGACCGCAGTTCTTGTGGTGCAGAAGATCAGTCGAGACAAAGCAATCAATCCCGCCGCATAGATGAGGCGCACGACCACAATGGCTACTAGGTAGCAGGGCGAGCTGCCGTTGGGCGGCGCGGTGGCTAAGGGCGTTGGCCCAGCGGTGGGTTTGAGAACCGAAGTATCTGCAAAGCATGGATCAGCATTCAAGGCAACTTGCAATAATTGCGGGGCACTGGCCGTGGCTGCCATAACCGGGGAAGCGATATGCAACTGACGTCGCCCTTTAGGTTCTCTTGTCCATACTGTCATGCGGAGGGACAAGGATTCTCGATTCTTCGATCACTCGAAAAGACAACGCGAACGTCGTGTTCGATTTGTGGCGTAGCGCTTGAGTCTAGCTTTGGCGGACTCAAGTATGCGCTTTTTCTGTTTTATACCCAGATTGTGGCCGCACCGGTAGGAATACTCCTGATAGCGGGAGCACTGACCGGGCGTTGGCTATGGGTGGGCGGGGCGTTGCTTGCCAGCATCCTGTTGGTGTGGGTTCCCCCAATGTTTCTGCACTCACGAAACGTGGCCGTGAAAACGGCTGCGGAGAGACCCCTACGATACGGGCGCAAACCACGACCGGAACAGTGAGGAAGCCGCCGCTCAGTCCCTTCTGCGCGCAAAGCTACTGAAAGCGCTTCAGGCAGTTGCTGTTCTGAGTCCCAAACGCGGACATCGTTGATGCAGAGCCAATGGCGTTCAAGGGCGATGGTGCCACATGCTCAACACCGGGGTGGCGTTGAGGCAACCCTCCGCGTTGAGTGCTTTCAGCGCATCCGGCCTGCGCTACCGATCTCCCACTTCCGCGTAGCGCAAGGTGGGCTTCGCGGGCGCCGGAGCGGCAGCGTCGGGCGGTGGGGTCTGCCACAGCGATGTGACGGTGAGCTGGCCGGGGATGGCTTCGATCCTTACCTGCACGCCCACGTCGAACCCCAGTGCGCGCAGCCAGGCGCCACGCAGCATGACGAAGGGAATAGGACCGACGGCATCGCGGTCCTCGGGCCCCACCTGCGGCAGTGCGCGCACGTTATGGATGCTGCGGGGCGCGTGGGGCTGCCTGCGCGAGGGGGATGCGCCTTCGGGCGGTTTGATCGGGTTGGTTGTCATGATTGCCTCCAATGCGGAAGGGCCCTCGCCGGTGAGGGCGAGGGCGTCGGGAGGTCAAAAACCGCAAGAACCGAACGGCGGGCGTATTCCCCCATGAGGGTGTTGTATTAGCCACCCTCCCGACATGGGGCATCCATAATTTTGGTTCTTGTGGAGTTTTTGCGCTCCGTTGACCACCATGCCGAGTGGTGCAGAAGAAACGAAGTCGATTGTTTCTGTTGAACTTTCAGCTTGAGTAGGTGGCGCCTACCGTGTGTCGCCATCGGCTCGGTCCCGCCCCGCATTTCGGGCGTTTATGGGAACTGGCCCGCAGATCTCACCCGCCGCCGTACAGCTTCTCCCCGCTCTGGAACAGGATCCAGCGGGTGGCGATGAACGTGTCGCCGCCCTGCGGCCGGTTGCCGCGATGGGTGTGGGTGAATGCTGTCGGTGCGATCAGCAGGCTGCCGGTGCGCGGCGCGATCTGAACAGGAACTCGGTTTCGCCCTGCTCGACGTTGTCGTAATGGTTCGACGGCGAGCTGGTGGGCCCGACGTCCCCCCGAGATTGAGTAGCGAAGCGGTTTGGAGTCCAATTCTCAATGACAAGGAGATTGGACGTGAAAAAGCGCTTTTCCGAAGAGCAGATCATTGGCTTCCTACGCGAGGCTGAGGCCGGCATGCCCATCAAGGACCTCTGCCGCCAGCATGGTTTTAGCGAGGCCTCGTACTACCTGTCGCGCAGCAAGTTCGGCGGCATGAGCGTGACCGACGCCAAACGGCTCAAAGACCTGGAGGCGGAGAACACACGCCTGAAGAAGCTACTGGCAGAACAGGTCTTCGAGAACGACGTCATCAAGGATGCGTTGCGAAAAAAGTGGTGACCGCACCGGCGCGCAGGCTGCTGGTGCGGAGCATGGTCGAGAAGGGGGTGAGCGAGCGGCGAGCGCTGACGGTGGTGCGGATGAGCGCTAGCGCGCTGCGCTATGAGCCTCGGGCCGATCGCAACGCTGAGCTGCGCGAGCAGATCGCTGCGCTGGCGCACCGGCACAGACGCTACGGAGTGGGCATGATCCATTTGAAACTGCGACAGAAGGGGCTGGTCGTGAACTACAAGCGAGTGGAGCGCTTGTACCAGGAAGCGGGCCTACAGGTGCGTTGCAGAAAGCGTAAGAAGGTACCGGTGGGCGAGCGCCAGCCCCTCCTGCGTCCGTCCGCCGCCAATGAGGTGTGGTCGATGGACTTCGTGTTCGACCGTACTGCGGAAGGCCGGGTGGTCAAGTGCCTGACCATCGTCGACGACGCCACCCACGAAGCTGTGGCCATCGAAGTGGAGCGGGCAATATCCGGGCAAGGTGTGTCGAGGGTGCTCGACAGACTGGCCATGCAGCGAGGCTTGCCGCGAGTGATCAGGACAGACAATGGCAAGGAATTTTGCGGTAAGGCGATGGTGGCCTGGGCTTACGAGAAGGGAGTTGCCCTGCGTCTGATCGAACCAGGCAAACCGAACCAAAATGCTTACGTCGAGTCCTTTAACGGGCGGCTACGCGACGAATGCCTCAACGAGCACTGGTTCCCGACATTGCTTCACGCCCGTACCAGCATCGAAAGCTGGCGACGCGACTACAACGAAGAAAGACCCAAGCGAGCGCTTGGCGGGCTAACACCTGCCCAGTACGCCGCGCAGTTGGCGACGAAGAAAGATAACATCAGCACCGGACTCTAAACCCGCTCACTACTCAAGCCGGGGGGACGTCGGGCCTGGCGCGAAACGGACAGTTGAACTTCGTCCATACCGATCACCTTGGCCGGCCGGACTTCGTGACCAACGCAGGGCGGCAGACGGTCTGGAAGGCATACACCTATGCATACGGGCGCAGTGTTCAGCAGGACGATATTGGCGGACTGAACATTGGCTTCCCTGGGCAGTACTACGATGCAGAATCAGGGCTTTGGTACAACGGCTTCCGCGACTATGATGCGAGCGTTGCGCGGTAGGTGCAAAGTGATCCCATTGGGTTGGCTGAGGGAATCAGCACCTATGCCTATGTGGGGGTAATCCGATCAGCTTCGTTGATCGGCTTGGATTACAAGCGACAACGGTTGATGCCTGTTGCGCTCGTTACGGAGCCGCTGCGTGTGCAGAAGTGGTTTCTGGAGGGGGAGCTGCCAACCTGGCACCGAAGGCGTTAGGCACCGGCTTTGCCGCTTGGGCATGGTGCAGGATGACTGGCTGCACTATCCCGAATGCGCAGATGTCGAAAGCGAAGGCTTCCAGAGAACAGAAGCCTGATAACTGCCCAGCCGGTAAAAAACCAATCGATCAGTGGCCGGGCCTTAGCAGAGACGATATTCATGGAATCAAGGCAGGGATAAATGCCGGGGCCAAAGACTGGTTTGGAATTAGTCCTGATAGAAACGTATGGATCAATGAAGATGGTGTGGGAAGTGATCAAGGACATTTGGGTGATTAACTGCTATGAGTAATTCGATCCGATACAGAATCTCGCTTCGAATAACACATCCAAGTATCGCAAGTGATGAAATAAGCGCTGAACTTGGACTCAATCCCAGGATCTCTTACACGGCTGGCGATAAGAAGCTGACACCAAAAGGGAAAGAGGTTCCTGGCACCAGAAAAGAAACTTTCTGGTGCTATGAGCTGCCCACAGGCGATGAGCCATTCGAGCTTGTGATATCGCGCTTCAGCAAGGAATTGGCTGAAAAAAAGTCATTTTTGGATCGCCTGTCTTCCACCGGAGGGCACGTGGAGCACTTCATTGGGTGGTTCTCTCCCGAAAACTCAGGGTTCGTATTGGAAAATGGCCTTTTGAAGCTGCTCGCGGAGCTGAAGATCACCTTGGCGTTCGACATATATAACAATCCTCAGTCAGCGTAGCCCGGATGGAGCGCCACGCAATCCGGTATTGAAATGATCGAATGGCGCGTACCATGTCTACCCGAGTACCAGGCAAGCCCTCATCCGGAACTCTTCACGGAGGGGGAGACAATGGGGGAGATTACGGGACTGCGGTATTGGATGCCGCAACGGCAGCTCGTTTTGGCAATCCCTACTTCTCTTATCCAGCGACACCAAGTGGGGTCATCAAAAGATCTGATCCGAGGACTGGAAACGTCAGGAACATTGACTATCCGAAGCCGGGCGATGGATGTGGATGCAAATAGCCGGGAGGACACGGTGATGCATAACGTTCACTGTCTTGGTTTCGCTGCGCTTCTCATGGGGGTTATCCCATTTGCCAGTGCTGAAAAGGCATGTGCTGGAGGAGATGGTGCGGACGCTTCTTCAGCACTTGGGGTCGCCTACGACCACTTCGATCAGGATCTGTCGAAGACGTGGTGCAGAAGAAACGAGGTCGATTGTTTCTGTTGAACTTTGAGCTTGAGTAGGCGGCGCCTACTGCATGTCGCTATCAGCCCAAGCTGCTCCAGAAACGTGGACTGATTCGCAGATACTCATCGCTCACGGCCTTCGTACGCATGCAACGGCATGCCACGGAGGGTGATAGGCCAAGCACGCGCCATCCCGCAGCAGAACGCAGGCATTGCCGACAGTGCAGCGCGTCCTTCCGTCTCTGTTTCGATGACTGACTGCACAGAAGCAGCGCGACGGCCAGTGAAGCTTCTGATGGAAGCCCATCCAACTACCGCATCAGCTCAAAGCACGTCGCGGGGTTCCTTGGCTGTGCGCGCACCCATGCCAGCGCAGTGCACGCCACGCATTCTTCTTCAGACACGCTGAAAATGGCTGCATTTCTGCACTTTGCGCAGCGAAAGCGGAAAACTGCATGCAGCCACAGTCAACGGATGACTAGCACACCGTCCGCAACTTGACCTAGATGGAGATCACGACGGGAGCCCGATGTTGCATTGAGCCGGATGCGTCAGGGTGGATTGACGCACCGTGCGAGGGGGAGGGAAATGCCATCGTCTGGTGCGGCAGTTTCCATCAAGGCTTGAATCGAAAAAGCGCGCCGGGCTATAGACAGTCTTGTATCCATTCAACACGGAGTACGAATGAGATGAAACAGTCGAAGGTGTTTCTTGCAGGTCTGCTCAGAGTGCCGCATCGCCACGCGTAGAACAGGCGCTGCGATGCCGCGCCAACAGCGATGGCACCTGGTACTGCGAGTACGTCATCAAGTGGTGACGCCACAGGTCCATCCACACGCATCTGGCGTCCGCGGCGCTGGGTGCCCAGCGCGCGAGGAACACGTTCATGAACACAGGAACATGCCGGTACCTGCTACTCCCCCTGGTGGTGTTGCTCTGTTCCTGCAGCACCTACTCCCTGGACAATGCCGCAGAGGATGCGGCGTTCCTGCGCGGATGGGACAGGGAGTGCACACCTGCAGCAGGTGCAAAGCCGCAGGTCTGCTCGGAGACGTACTGGTCCACCACGCCGCGCACCAAACGCGAGCAGGGTGCGCCCTTCCAGCTACGCAAACCGGACTAGATCAGCGTGTACGCATCCGTTGAGATCGCACTGCTCTGGTTACGCGGCCATCCGTCGAGGCTCATCCACCTTGTTGCATCACTCGCCATAGCGACGTGCTCATGGCTGGTGCTCTCGACCATCGCCTCGACCATCTCCGAGCGTGCCGCCCACGGCCAGAGCGAGGCCATCGTGGTGATGGCAGAGCGCAAGGGCCGACCGTTGCCATTGGGCCATATCGCCACGATGGAGGCGCTGCACGGCGTGGCCGACGTTGCGTACATGACCTTCCTGCCGGTGATGTGTCGGGAGCCATCCACGATTGCCACGCTCAACGCCTGGCACATTCCAACAGACAGGCTGCGCGCGGTGCTGGGCGAGAACACCCCGGTAGATGCCATCCGCTCCTGGCAGGCAGCAGATGGAAACCTGCTGGTTGGATCGCGGCTTGCGCGAGAGTGCGGATGGACGGCCGGTGTGACCATCGAGCCGATCAACGCCTTCAACGGCAGCCGCGTGCGCGTGACGATCACCAGCGTCCTTCCGCCTGGCCTTGGCGGCAGCG
The DNA here is from genome assembly GCF_049545475.1 of Stenotrophomonas sp. NPDC077461. Classification (NCBI taxonomy): domain Bacteria; kingdom Pseudomonadati; phylum Pseudomonadota; class Gammaproteobacteria; order Lysobacterales; family Lysobacteraceae; genus Stenotrophomonas; species Stenotrophomonas sp. NPDC077461. The sequence goes on along the minus strand of NZ_JBMWDO010000006.1, from coordinate 199,255 downwards.
GTGATCAGATCGCCTACGCGCACTACCGCTACATCGATCGCATGAGTCCGCCGCAGGACGGCGGAACCTTTCGGGTCGCGCGCGTGTATCCCCGCAAGGGCGTGAGCGCTGCCGCGCTGGCCGCCACGGTGGAGACCGCGTTGGCGCACGGGACCGAGCCCGTGGAGGCCACGCCGTCTGCAGAGGCCGAGAGCCTGATGGCCCGCTTCGAGAGCGTGGGCGTGCTCCTGTGGGGCGTTGCGGCCGCGATGGGCACATCCACCCTGCTCCTTTTCGCCAGCGCTTTCGCCCATGCGGCGGCCAAGCGCAGGGCATCCATCGCGGTGCTGCTCGCGCTCGGATTCAGGCACAGGCAGATCCGCTATGGGAGTGCCCTGGAGATTGCGGCCGTCGTCGTGGCAGGAACGGCCGTTGGCGCTGCCGCCGGATACGCCGTGCTGCACGCCATCGCGCCGCTTACCTCGCTCCACCTGGGGGGAACCCGCATCACCGCAGGCCCCTGTATCGCCATCGCGGCGGGAGGCGGGGTGTTGTGGTTGCTGTCGGCGCTTGCCCCCCTCCTGGCGGTAGGCGGCGTCCAGCCAACAGACATGAACGCCGCGTAGGGGACGACGCATGCGCATCCTTCATCTTCTGGCCTTGGCGGCGCGCATGCATTGGGCGAGCCCTCGCGACGTTTTGATGGCGGTCGCGGGATTCGCCCTGGCGTCGTTGGTGCTGACGCTGCTTCTGGCCATACCGTCCGGTCTGGAAAAAGCCGCGGCCTCCACCGGCAGGCCGGACGTGGCGTTGGCACTGAGTGCGGGCGCGTTCGATGAGGCGACCAGCACGCTGAGCGCGCAGCACCTTCAGCCGCTTGGCAGCCTGCCCGCTGTGGCACGCGATGAGCACGGAGCGCCGCTCATCGCGCCACACCTGATCGGGCGGACGACGATAACGGTGAACGGCCGAAACCGGCCCATCCAGGTGCGCGGTGTGGACCCCATGACCTGGAAGGTGATGGAACTCGAGGGTGAGCGCCTCGCCCGGCTGGTGACGGGCTCGCGAGGGCTTCTGATCGGATCATGGGCGGTGACTCCACCGTCGAGCCACCCCGTACGGGTGCGCGCGGGCCAATGGCACGTAGCAGGCCGTGCCGACCACGACGGGAGCCTTTGGGACTCGGAGTATTGGGCAGATCTGTCCACGCTTCAGGCGGACTACCAGTCACCGTCGCAGTTCTCGGTCGCGTTGATCAGACTCAACGCGGCTACCGATCTGCCGGCGCTGCGGGAGGCGGTGCGTGAGGATCCCCGTCTGAGCGGTATCAGGATAGTGCGGCAATCGGACTACTATCAGCTCCACACGCAGTGGTTGGCAGAGCTGATCCGCAGCGTGTCGCTGGTGATCGCGGCCACTCTGGGCGCTGCGGCCGCGCTGACCATCGGCAATGCACTGAGCACGTCGTTCCTGGGCCGCCGCAGGTACGCGGCAACGTTGCGCGCGATGGGGTTCAGCAGCCGCACCCTTGCCCTGGCAGCGTGGATGGAAGTGCAGATCATCGGTGCGCTTACATGCTGCGCTGTTCTTCTGCTGGTGCGGGTGACGCTGGATGGCCATACCTTCGCTGCCGCAAGCGAGGGTCATCAGGTGCTCGCACAGCTGGATGTTGGCGTTGGGGCCGCGGCGGTGTCGCTGGTCTACACCCTGCTGCTGGCAACGGCGGCGTCGGTAGTGCCGATCTGGACGCTGTCTTTCGGCATCCTCGTGGACGCACTTGGCGCTGACCGATGATGGATCACGGCAGGGTGCGCCCTCACCCGCCGCCGTACAGCTTCTCTGCGCTCTGGAAGAGGATCCAGCTGGTGGCGATGAACTTGTCGCCCCCCTGCGGCCGGTTGCCTCGATGGGTGTGGGTGAATGCCGTCGGCGCGATCAGCAGGCTGCCGGTACGCGGCGCGATCTTGCGGCCCTGGAACAGGAACTCGGTTTCGCCCTGCTCGAAGTCGTCGTTGAGATACAGCGTCCACAGCAGGTGGCGGTGCAGCGTTTCGGCTGCGGGGTCGCGCGGGTACAGCTCGCAGTGCCAATAGGGGTAGCCGCCCTCGCCTGCCGCATACCATTGCAGGTTGATGGCACCGGGGCGCAGGCAGGTGCGGGCCAGGTTGGACAGCGTGTCGGCGTCCATCGTGGCGAAATCCTCGGCGGCCAGACGGCGCGGCTGGCCGGCGCTGTCGTGGACCTGCAACATCAGCGGCGAGATCAGGGCCTGTGGATAACGGCGTAGATAACTCATCACGCCGACAAAAACGGCTTGTTGCAGCTGCATTTCAACCTGCGCCCACGCCGGATCGCCGCTGATCCGAAGATCCTTGCTGTGCTTGAGTTCCGGGTAGATTCCGCTGCCCACTTCACCGGGCTTCAACTGCGCACTGGTTCGCATCCGGGCCAGGATTGCCGCGCAGGATTCGGCGGGGATGGCGTTGTGGATTACTTCGATGAAGTCCAGCGGCGAATCGGCGGTCATGGGGTCTTCCGTGGGCGCGATGCCCCGATGGTGACCGCTGCGATGGCCGATGTCACGCCGTTGCCACGTTGGTTTTCTGTTGTGCCACGGGACCGGCGATGGGCCGGTCCCAGGCGACGGCTCAGCCGTGCGCGGCGTCGTGCTCGCGGTGGTAACGGGTGGCTTCGGCCACTTCGTTGCGCGAGCCGAGGAACACCGGCACGCGCTGGTGCAGCTGGTCGGGCTGGATGTCGAGGATGCGCTCGCGGCCGGTGGTGGCGGCGCCGCCGGCCTGTTCAACCAGCAGGCCCATCGGGTTGGCTTCGTACATCAGGCGCAGCTTGCCGGCCTTGGACGGGTCCTTCCTGTCCCACGGGTAGATGAAGATGCCGCCGCGGGTCAGGATGCGGTGGACGTCGGCGACCATGCTGGCGATCCAGCGCATGTTGAAGTTCTTGCCGCGCGCGCCTTCTTTGCCCGCCAGCAGGTCCTGCACGTAGGCCTGCATCGGGGTTTCCCAATGGCGCTGGTTGGACATGTTGATGGCGAACTCCTGGGTGTCCGCCGGGATCTGCATGTCCGGCGTGGTCAGCACGAACTCGCCCTTCTCGCGGTCCAGGGTGAAGGCATGCGTGCCGTGGCCGACGGTGAGCACCATCTGCGTGCTCGGCCCGTAGATGCAGTAGCCGGCCGCGACCTGCGCGGTGCCCGGCTGCAGGAAACTGGCATCGTCGGGCTGCTCGGTGCCCGGCGGGCAGCGCAGCACCGAGAAGATGGTGCCGACCGACACGTTGACGTCGATGTTGGAGCTGCCATCGAGGGGATCGAACAGCAGCAGGAAGTCGCCGCGCGGGTAGGTATCCGGCACCGGCTGGCAGTGGTCCATTTCCTCGGACGCGCATGCGGCGAGGTGGCCGCCCCAGGCGTTGGCTTCGAGCAGGATCTCGTTGCTGATCACGTCCAGTTTCTTCTGCGCTTCGCCCTGCACGTTGCCGGTGCCGGCTTCGCCAAGCACGCCGCCCAGGGCGCCCTTGCTGACCGCGATGGAGATGCTGGTGCAGGCGCGGGCGACGACGGCGATCAGCTGGCGCAGGTCGGCGTTGATGCGGCCGGCATGCTGCTCTTCGATCAGGTACCGGGTAAGCGACGTACGGGACATGGAATGGCTGCCACAGACATTTGGGGGCCATATTGTGGCCCGTTGTTGGCGGCATTACGAGGTTGGGAAGAACGTAAGCGGTTACATGTCGTGCCGGCCGGTGCCACCAAAAACAACGGCCGCACTGGGCGGCCGTTGTTTCATGCACGGCGGGTTGCTTCAGCCCTTGGCGACGGTCGCCACGGCCTTGGCTACGTACGCCAGGTTGCCCTGGTTCAGCGCGGCCACGCAGATGCGGCCGGTGCCGACGGCGTAGATGCCGAACTCGTCGCGCAGGCGGTCCACCTGCGGGCGGCTCAGGCCGGAGTAGGAGAACATGCCCGCCTGGTCATTGATGAAGGCGAACTCCGGCGCACCAGCGGCCACCAGGTGTTCCACCAGGCCGTGGCGCAGGGCGTGGATACGCTCGCGCATCTCGGTCAGTTCCGCTTCCCACACCTGGCGCAGTTCGACGCTGTTGAGCACGCCGGACACCAGGGCCGCGCCGTGGTTGGACGGGCTGGAGTAGATGGTGCGGATGATGCGCTTGACCTGCGACTGCACGGCCTTGGCGGCGTTGGCATCCGGTGCCACCACCGACAGCGCGCCGATGCGCTCGCCGTACAGCGAGAACGACTTGGAGTACGAGTTGGCGACCACGAAGCTGTCGATGCCGGCCTCGGCGATGATGCGCACGGCGGCGCCGTCGTCGCTGATGCCCTTGTCGAAGCCCTGGTAGGCCATGTCGATGAACGGGAACAGCTGGCGGTCCTTCAGCAGCTCGGCCACCTGCTTCCACTGCGCGACGGTGAGGTCGGCACCGGTGGGGTTGTGGCAGCAGGCATGCAGCAGCACCACGGTGCCCGGCTGCAGCTTGGCCAGGTCGGCCAGCATGGCGTCGAAGTCCACGCCGTGGGTAGCCGGGTCGAAGTAGCTGTATTCCACGACCTCGAAGCCGGCCGCCCCGAACACCGCGCGGTGGTTTTCCCAGCTCGGGTTGCTGATGGCGATGGTGGCGTGCGGCAGCAGGCGGTGCAGCAGGTCGGCGCCGACGCGCAGCGCACCGCTGCCGCCGATGGTCTGCGAGGTGGCCACGCGGCCGGCGGCCAGCAGCGGCGAATCCTTGCCGAACACCAGTTCGCGGGTGGCCTGGTTGTAGGCGGGCAGGCCATCAATGGGCAGATAGCCGCGCGGTTTGGCCTCGGCGGCGAGCTGCTGCTCGATCTGCTTGACGGCGCGGAGCAGCGGAATGCGGCCGCTCTCGTCGTAGTAGATGCCCACACCCAGGTTGACCTTGGTTGGGCGGCTGTCGGCGTTGTACGCCTCGGTCAGGCCCAGGATCGGGTCGCCTGGGACCAGTTCCACATTTGCAAAGAAGGACACGGCGGTACTCATTCGGATGACGGAAGGGGGGAGGATGGCGCGACGCAGGTTGCGGCAGAATCAGCCAAAACCGACCCATCGTAACAAAGCCGCGCCGAGGGCGCGGCGGCCGCCGTCACGTTCGTTTCCGTACCATTGCGTGTGGCACGCCCGAATCCCGAGGACACCTACCCGCATGCGTCGTTTCACCCCGTCTGCCCGCCGGTTGGCGCTGTTTTCGGCCGCGCTGCTGCCGAACCTGGCACAGGCCCAGAACACCTCGCCGGACCCGGTCCAGGCGCAACGGTTGCCCGCGGTGCAGGTGCAGGCCGCGCGGGTACAGGAGGTGGCCGATGTGGACCTGCCGGCGTCGATCAGCACGGTGTGGATCGATGACGCGGCGGCCGGCCCCCAGGTGCAGATCGCCGATGCGCTGGGCGGCATTCCCGGGCTGGTGGCCCGCGACCGCCAGAACTACGCGCAGGACACCCAGCTGTCGATCCGCGGCTTCGGCGCGCGCTCCACCTTCGGCGTGCGCGGGGTACGGGTGCTGGTGGACGGCGTGCCGGCCACCATGCCCGACGGCCAGGGCCAGCTCTCGCACGCCAGCCTGCTCGGCGCGCAGCGGGTGGAGGTGCTGCGCGGGCCGTTCTCGGCGCTGTACGGCAACTCGTCCGGCGGCGTGGTGCAGGTGTGGAGCGCCGACGGCGCGGCGGGTGACCCCTGGCGGGTGCGTCTGGATGCCGGCAGCGACGCCACAGTAAGCGCCGGTGCGCAGTTGCGCGGGCAGCAGGGCGCGGTCCACTACAACGTGGCGGCCAACCACTTCCGCACCGACGGCTGGCGCGACCACAGCCGCGCCCGCCGCGACTCGGTGAACGCCCGCCTGGGCACCGGGCTGGGCGGCGGCGAACTGGCCCTGGTGCTGAACTACCTTGATGCGCCCGACGCGCAGGACCCGCTTGGCCTGACCCGCGCCCAGGTGCGTGCGGACCCGCGCCAGGCCACGGCGGTGGCCACCCAGTACAACACCCGCAAATCGGTGCGGCAGGCGCAGGCCGGGCTGGTGTTCAGCCGCACGGAGGGCGCCCACACCTGGCGGGCGATGGGCTATGCCGGGCAGCGCAGCGTGGCGCAGTACCTGGCCATTCCGCCGGGGCCGCAGGCCAACCCGCTGCATGCGGGCGGGGTGATCGATCTGGACGGCGGCTACGGCGGCGTGGACGCGCGCTGGGCCTGGCACGGCGACTGGGCCGGACGGCCGCTGGATGTGGTGATCGGCGCCAATGCCGACCGTCAGCGCCAGAATCGGCGCGGTTACGAGAATTTCGTCGGCGATACGCTGGGCATCAAGGGCCGCCTGCGGCGCGACCAGGCCGACCGGGTGGAGAACGTGGACCAGTTCGCCCAGGCCTGGTGGCAGTGGGCGCCGCGCTGGTCGCTGCTGCTGGGCGTGCGGCACAGCACGGTGCGGTTCCGCTCCAACGACCACTACATCACCGCCGCCAACCCCGACGACAGCGGATCGCGCCGCTACAACGCCACGACGCCGGTGGCCGGCGTGGTGTTCCGCGCCAGCGAAGCATGGCGGCTGTACGCCTCGGCCGGGCGCGGCTTCGAAACCCCGACGTTCAACGAGCTGGGCTATCGCGCCGACGGCCAGGCCGGGCTGGCGCTGGATCTGTCGGCGGCGCGCAGCCGGAATCTGGAGGTAGGCGCCAAGTGGCACCCGCAGGGCGGCGCGCAGCTGGAAACGGCGCTGTTCCGCGCCGACACCGACGACGAGCTGGCGGTGGCCAGCAACACCGGCGGACGGGCCACCTACCGCAACATCGGGCGCACCCGCCGCCAGGGGCTGGAAGCCAGCTATCTGCAGCCGCTGGGGGCTCGGGCCGACCTGGCGCTGGCCTACACCTGGATCGATGCGACCGTGCGCGATCCCTACGCGTTGGCTGCCGGCACCGTGGCGGCGGGTTCGCGCCTGCCCGGCGTGCCGCAGCAGCAGTGGAACGCGCGCCTGCAGTACCGCCCTGGCCCGTGGCAGTGGACGGCCGAGGTGGTGGCCTCCAGCGATACCGTGGTCAACGACCTGGCCACCGAGCGCGCGCCCGGCCATGCCCTGCTCAACCTGGAGGCGTCGCGCCGCTGGCAGCGCGCGCAGGGCACGCTGCGCGCCTTCGCGCGGATCGACAACGTGCTGGACCAGCGCTACATCGGCTCGGTGATCGTCAACGACGGCAACCAGCGCTTCTTCGAGCCCGGGCCGGACCGCCGCTACAGCGTGGGGCTGCAGTGGCAGTGGGCGCCGTGAGCGGCGCCTAGCGCGGCACCTTGGCCGGCACGAACGGCGAGGTCGGGTCGCTGGCCGGGAATGTCTCTTCCAGCGCCTCGTCCTGGTTGTCGCTGGCATGTTCCTTGCGCTCGCGGCGCTGGTCCTCGTTCTCGCGGCGGCCCGGCGCCGGTGCGCCGGTGGGGTCCTTGCGGTCGCGGTAGGCGTGGGATGAGCTGGCCGGGACCGGCAGGTGGTCCGGTTCCTCGTTGGGGGTGGACATGCCGGCGCCGCGGTCTTCGGCGTCCTGCAGGTCGTGCTTGGCGCGCTGTTCGCCGGGGACCGGGGGGGCGGCGTCGCGCAGGGGATCGCGTGGCATGGGATGTCTCCAGGGAGAGGTGCCTGCAGCGTACGCACCTGTGGTGGGTACCTGCCGTGAAGCCGGCGCTGAATGGCCGACCCGCAACGGATCTGTCACGGCTGGATAACGGCGGCGGGGCTATTCCTGCCTCCCCCTGCCGCTGCCGGAGTCGTGCCATGCCCCGCCTGGACCGTCGAGCCGTCCCCGCGCTGTACAACGCCTATCTGCAGCCCGAACGCAGCGGGCGCCGCAGCCGGCGCGAACGCATGGAGGAGCCGCAGGCCGTCGCGCAGGATTACCTGCAGTACATGCGCAACGACTACGAACAGCGCCGTGCACAGGGCCGCCGCAGTTGGCGCGATCTGTACCCGGCCTATGCCTTCGCGTTGACCACACACTACGCCGACTGGCCGCGTGGCGACGACGACGACACCGATGGCGAGCTTGCCGAGCACTGGGAACAGATGCGCGGGCAATCGCGGCTGGGCTGGCCGCAGGCGCGCGCGATCGTCGAGGACGCCTGGCTGGCGCTGGACCACATGCCGGCGGCGGCCGTGCACGGCCTGCTGCAGTAGCGCGGTTGCGTACAGGCGGCCTGCACGGCGCGGACACAGGCGTTTCACGTCGCGCGCGGTACAGCTGCCCTCCCCCTACCGCTGGAGTGGCGCCGTCATGGCCCGACCGATCTGGACCGGCACGCTGTCATTCGGATTGCTCAACGTCCCGGTGTCGCTGATGTCCGGCGAGCGCAAGGTCGACCTGCAGTTCCGCATGCTGGATTCGCGCGACCGCAAGCCGATCCGCTTCGAGCGCGTGAATGCCGATACCGGCGAGGAAGTGCCGTGGAAGGACATCGTCAAGGCTTACGAGTACGACAAGGGCAGCTATGTGGTGCTCGAAGAGGACGACATCCGCTCGGCCGCGCCGGAGAGCCACGAGGCCGTTGAAGTGGAGACCTTCGTCGATGCGGCCAGCATCGATCCGCGCTTCTACGAGAAGCCCTATCTGCTGGTGCCGGCCAAGAAAGCCGAAAAAGGCTACGTGCTGCTGCGCGAGACCCTGCGCAGCACCGGCAAGGTGGGCATCGCGCGGGTGGTGGTACGCACCCGCGAATACCTGTGCGCGGTGATGCCGCATGGCGATGCGCTGGTGCTGATGATCCTGCGCTACCCGCAGGAGCTGGTGGACCCGGAGGACTACACGCTGCCGACCGGCAGCCTGGCCGACTACCGCATCAACAGCAAGGAAACCGCGATGGCCGAGCAGCTCATCGCCTCGATGTCCGGCGACTGGCAGCCGGAGGAGTACCACGATGAATTCCGCGAGCGCCTGCACACGCTGCTGAAGAAGCGCATCAAGGCCAAGGGCGGCACCACCCGCGTGGAAGAGGAACCGGCGCCGCGCGAGGACGATACGACCAATGTGGTGGACTTCATGTCGCTGCTGCAGAAAAGCCTGGATGCGAAAAAACGAACACCGGCAAAGAAGAGCGCAGCCGTATCGAAGGTGGTGAAAAAGAGCGGAAAACCCGCCAAGAAGGCGGCCAAGGCAGCCAAGGCGACGACCAGGACAGCCAAGGCCACCAGCAAAACCGCCAAGCGCACCACGACACGCAAGGCCGGGTAAGCGGCCATGTCGCTGCAGGAATACCGGCGCAAACGCCGCTTCGGCCAAACCCCCGAGCCCGATGACACGCGGCACGGTGCGGCGGCGCGGCGGCCGATCTTCGTGGTGCAGCTGCATCACGCCAGTTCGCGCCACTACGATTTCCGCCTGGAGGCCGATGGTGTGCTCAAGAGCTGGGCCGTGCCCAAAGGCCCCTCGCTGCGCGTGGGCGAGAAGCGCTTGGCCGTGGAGGTCGAAGACCACCCGCTGTCGTATGCCACGTTCGAAGGCGATATTCCCGAGGGGCATTACGGCGCGGGCCATGTGGACGTATACGACCACGGCACCTGGGCCTGCGATGGCGATCCGCTGGAAGCGATCGCCGCCGGCAAGGTGGACTTCGTGCTGCACGGCGAACGGCTCAAAGGCGGCTGGAAACTGGTGCGGACCGCGATGAAAGGCAAGCAGCACCAGTGGCTGTTGATCAAGCGCGATGACGACGAGGCGCGCGACATGGAGGCCGACGACATGCTCGGAAACGCAACCCCACCGCGTGGGCCGGGCAAACGCCCGGCCTCCACGAAGGCAGCCCCGGCTCCGGCCGCGCGCAAGGCGGATGCGCGCTGGCATCGCCGGGCGCTGGCGTTGTCCGGTGCACGGGATAGCCCCTATCCCGCAGGGTTCAAGCCGCAGTTGACCGACCATCGTGCCACTGCGCCCGACGGCGACGGTTGGCTGCATGAGATCAAATGGGATGGTTACCGGTTGCTGGCCGACGTGCGCGACGGCGTAGTGACGCTGCGTTCGCGCGGCGGCCTGAACTGGACCGATGATTTTCCCGAGGTGGTGCAGGCGATCCAACGGCTGCCGGTGCGCGACCTGCGCCTGGACGGCGAGCTGGTGGTGCTGGACGCGCAGGGGCGCAGCGATTTCACCGCGCTGCAGAAGGTCATCGACGGCACCGCAAAGCAGCCGCTGCGCTACGTGCTGTTCGATATGCCCGGCGTGGCTGGCGCGGACATCAGCCGTGCGCCGCTGCTCGCGCGCAAGGCGCTGCTGAAGGACCTGATCGGTGAGACGCCCGGTACCCTGGCCTACAGCGACCATGTGCGCGACCACGGCCCGGCGGTGTTCGAGGCCAGCGGTGAGGCCGGCTTCGAGGGCATCGTCAGCAAACGTGTGGATGCGCCCTACGTCAACGCGCGTTCGCCCAGCTGGGTGAAGGTGAAGCACGAGAACACCGACGAGTTCCTGGTGGTGGGCTACACCGACCCGAAGGGCGCGCGCAGTGGCTTCGGCTCGCTGTTGATGGCAACGCCTGACAAGGGCGGGCTGCGTTATGTGGGGCGTGTGGGAACAGGCTTTGACGATGCCGGGTTGGCCGCGCTGCATCGACAGCTCAAGGCATTGGCCACCGATGCCGCCGCGGTCGAACTGCCGTCGCATGTGCCGTTCACGGCGCGCAGCGTGCACTGGGTCAAGCCGACGCTGGTGGCGGAAGTGGCGTTCCGCGGCTGGGCAAAGGAAGGTCTGCTGCGGCAGGCCAGCTTCAAGCGGCTGCGCGAGGACAAGCCGGCCACTGACCTGCGCGTGAAGGAGACGGCCGTGACCGCCGACGATACCGACGTCACCATCAGCCATCCCGAGCGGGTGGTGTTTGCCAAGGCGAAGCTCACCAAGGGCGATGTGGCCGACTACTACCGGCGGATGGCGCACTGGATCCTGCCGGAGGTCGCGCGCCGGCCGCTGTCGCTGCTGCGCTGTCCGGACGGCGTGGACAAACCGTGCTTCTTCCAGAAGCACCACGGCACCGGCCTGGGTGATGCGGTGAAGGCGATCCCGCTGGAGCAGAAGAGCGGACGCGAGGACTACCTGTACATCGACGACGTGCAGGGGCTGTTGCAGCTGGTGCAGATGAACACCCTGGAGCTGCACCCGTGGGGCGCCACGGTGGCCGACCCGGAACACCCGGACCGGCTGGTGTTCGACCTGGACCCGGGCGAGGGCGTGGGCTGGCCGCAGGTGAAGGCGGCCGCGCGCGAGGTGCGCGACCGGCTGCAGGAAACCGGCCTGCAGAGCTTCGTGCGGCTGTCCGGTGGCAAAGGGGTGCACGTCGTGGTGCCGCTGCAGCCCACCGCGGACTGGGCGCAGGCCAAGGACTTCTGCGAGGCGTTCGCGCAGGCGATGGCCGAGCACGCGCCGGCGCGCTACGTGGCCACCATGAGCAAGGCCAAGCGCGGCGGGGTGATTTTCATCGACTGGCTGCGCAACGCGCGCGGTGCCACCAGCGTGTGCTCGTGGTCGCTGCGGGCGCGGCCCGGCGCAGGCGTGGCAGTGCCGCTGCGCTGGGAGGAGCTGGGGCGCGTCAGCGCGCCGGATGCCTTCCCGCTGGCCAAGGCCCTGCAGCGCGCACAGCGCTTGAAGCAGGACCCGTGGGAAGGGATCGACAAGGTCAAGCAGGTGCTGCCCGGCACGTGAGCCGGACCGGCGCGGCTCAACGCGGGCGGCAGCGCGCGCCCAGCCAGACGCCGATGGCCTGGAACGGCAGCGAGACCAGCAGCGTCAGCACGAACCAGAAGGGATAGTCGCTGCCCAGGCTCCAGACGGCGTAGACCGAGGCGGCTGCGATCACCGCCCACACCACCCCGCCATGCACGCAGGGCCAGGCCGGCGCATAGCGGCTGGCGAAGGCGGTGGCCGCCACGCCGCCGAGAACGGTCCAGCCCAGATCCCAGCCCAGACGCAGCGACCCACCGTCGGACAGGCCGAGCCACGGCGCCACCCAGCCGCCGGCACCGGCGACCATGCCCAGCACGAACAGCGCCACCACCACCGACAGTACGGACAACACCCCGGTTTTGGCGAGCGACAGCGCAGACATGGGCATTCAACGGCAGAGAAGGATGCGGCCATTATGGCCCGCGCGGCGGGCTCAGGCCTTGCCGGCGGCCTGCAGCAGGGCGAACTCGGCATCGCTGAACAGCCGCGAGCGCACCAGGAAGCGAACGCCCTCGCCATTCTCCAGCGAGAACATGCCACCGCGACCGGGCACCACGTCAATGATCAGCTGGGTGTGCTTCCAGTACGCGAACTGCGACGGACTGATGTAGAACGGTGCGCCGCCGATCTCGCCCAGCTGCACATCGCGGTCGCCGACGATGAAGTCGCCCTGGGCGAAACACATCGGCGAGGAACCGTCGCAGCAGCCGCCGGATTGATGGAACAGCAGTTCGCCGTGGCGCGCGCGCAATGTGTCGATCAGCTGCAGGGCCGGGAGGGTGGCGATGACCTGGAGCGGGAGGTCGGGCATGGAGGGGTCCTGGGAGCCGGCCAGTGGCCGGCACTACGCGAACACAGGCGCTGCCGCGCCATCGCCGTCGGGAGAGGAAAACGGTCGATGGAACGGCAGCGCGCCGTCCGGTTACGCGCTCATGTCCAGCACCACGCGGCCTTCGATCTTGCCGGCGTGCATGCGCGCGAAGATGTCGTTGATGTTCTCCAGCGAATCGCTGGTGACCGTGGCGGCCACCTTGCCCTGCTCGGCGAACTCCAGCGATTCCTGCAGGTCCAGGCGGGTGCCCACGATCGAGCCGCGCACGGTGATGCCGTTGAGCACCATGCCGAAGATGTCCAGCGGGAAGTTGCCCGGCGGCAGGCCGTTGAGCGACACCGTGCCGCCGCGGCGGACCATGCCCAGCGCCTGCTCGAACGCGATCGGCGATACGGCGGTGACCAAGGCGCCATGCGCGCCACCGATTTCCTTCTTCAGGAACGCGGCCGGATCGGTGGTGCGCGCGTTGACCGTGATCGTCGCGCCCAGGCGTTCGGCCAAGGCAAGCTTGTCATCGTCGATATCCACGGCGGCCACGTTCAACCCCATCGCCTTGGCGTACTGCACGGCCATGTGGCCCAGCCCGCCCACACCCGAGATCACCACCCACTGCCCCGGCTTGGTGTCGGTGACTTTCAAGCCCTTGTAGACGGTGACGCCGGCGCACAGGATCGGCGCCACCTCGATGAAGCCGACGTTCTTCGGCAGATGGCCGACATAGCCGGCGTTGGCCAGCGCGTACTCGGCGAACCCGCCGTTGACCGAATAGCCGGTGTTCTGCTGGCTTTCGCACAGGGTTTCCCACCCGCCCAGGCAGTGCTCGCAGTAGCCGCATGCCGAGTACAGCCAGGGGATGCCGACGCGATCGCCTTCCTTGACGTGGCTGACGCCGGCACCGACGGCGACCACGTGGCCCACGCCCTCATGGCCGGGAATGAACGGCGGATTGGGCTTCACCGGCCAGTCGCCATCCACCGCGTGCAGGTCGGTATGGCAGACGCCACACGCCTCGATCTTCACCAGGATGTCGCCCGCGCCGGGACGCGGTACCTGGACCTCCTCGATGCGCAACGGTTTGCCGAACTCGCGGACGACCGCGGCCTTCATGGTCTTGTTCATGGGTGGATCTCCGTGGATTGCCAGGAACTGCACTGTGGCGCCGGCCTCGTGCCGGCGCCTTGATCGGGATCAAGCCTGCGCAGGCTCAGAAGAAGCCGAGCTTCTTCGGCGAGTAGCTGACCAGCAGGTTCTTGGTCTGCTGGTAGTGGTCGAGCATCATCTTGTGGTTCTCGCGGCCGATGCCCGACTGCTTGTAACCCCCAAACGCGGCGTGTGCCGGATAGGCGTGGTAGCAGTTGGTCCACACCCGGCCTGCCTGGATGCCGCGCCCCATCCGGTACAGACGCGACGCATCGCGGCTCCACACGCCGGCACCGAGGCCGTACAGGGTGTCGTTGGCGATCTCCAGCGCTTCTTCCTCGGTCTTGAAGGTGGTCACCGACACCACCGGTCCGAAGATCTCCTCCTGGAACACGCGCATCCTGTTGTGGCCCTTGAACACGGTGGGCGTCACATAGAAGCCGCCGGCGAGATCGCCGTCGAGGTGCGCCTGTTCGCCGCCGATCAGCACCTCGGCGCCCTCCTGGCGGCCGATGTCGAAGTAGGACAGGATCTTCTCCAATTGCTCGGACGAGGCCTGCGCGCCGACCATCGTGTTGGGGTCCAGCGGGTTGCCCTGTTTGATCGCGGCCACGCGCTTGAGGGCGCGCGCCATGAACTCCTCGTAGATCGATTCGTGGATCAGCGCGCGCGACGGACAGGTACACACCTCGCCCTGATTGAAGGCGAACAGCACGAAGCCTTCGACCGCCTTGTCGAGGAAGTCGTCGTCCTCGGCCATCACGTCGGCGAAGAAGATATTGGGCGATTTGCCACCCAGCTCCAGCGTCACCGGAATCAGGTTCTGGCTGGCGTACTGCATGATCAGCCGGCCGGTGGTGGTTTCACCGGTGAAGGCGATCTTGGCGATGCGCGGGTTGGACGCCAGCGGCTTGCCGGCTTCCACACCGAAGCCGTTGACCACGTTGAGCACGCCCTTGGGCAGCAGGTCGCCGATCACCTCCATCAGGACCAGGATCGACGCCGGGGTCTGCTCGGCGGGCTTGAGCACCACGCAGTTGCCGGCCGCCAGGGCCGGGGCCAGCTTCCAGGCGGCCATCAGCATCGGGAAGTTCCACGGGATGATCTGCCCGACCACGCCCAGCGGCTCGTGGAAGTGGTAGGCGATGGTGTCCTTGTCGATCTCCGACAGGCTGCCTTCCTGTGCACGCACCGCGCCGGCGAAGTAGCGGAAGTGGTCGGCCATCAGCGGGATGTCCGCGTTGAGGGTTTCGCGGATCGGCTTGCCGTTGTCCCAGGTCTCGGCGTGGGCAAGCAACTCCAGGTTCTCCTCGATGCGGTCGGCGATTCTGTTGAGGATGTTGGCGCGCGCGGTGGTGGAGGTTTCGGCCCAGGCGCGTTTGGCGGCATGGGCGGCGTCGAGGGCGGCCTCGATGTCCTCGGCATTGGAGCGGGCCACTTCGGTGAATACCTTGCCGGTGACCGGGGTCGTGTTCTCGAAGTACTGGCCGCTGCGCGGAGCGACCCATTCCCCGCCGATGTAGTTGCCGTAGCGCGGCTTGAAGATGGACTGCGGGTCGGTGGCGTGCGGCTTGGCGGACGTGACGGCATTCATCGGGTGGATCTCCGGGTGCAGGTGGGAACGGCCCATTCGGGTCCTTTCCCTGCCGCAAGGACGATGCCAGGTTCGGGGTGGTGCGCTGCCGCACGGGTGCGGGCCACGCCGATGCTGGTGCGCGGCAGCCGGTATGTTGCGCCGCACCACGACTGGTCATTGCACGGTAACGCCGGCTGTGGTGTTTATCGGTACAGGCCCCGCTACAACTGTCGCAGATTGCGACACTGGAGAATCCAGGTGTCCCAGCTTCCGCACCAGCACCGCGTCGGCAATGCGCGGCGTTCGTTCTTTGAACGGGGTGCCGCGCCCATCGGGATCGTGCCCGATACCATCCTGCAGTCCTGGCAGCGCTGCCTGCGCGGCGGCCTGTCGGTGCATGCGCAGCCGGATGTGGCACCGCTGCCCGATGCGCGTCTGCGCGAGCTGCGGCAGCGCCAGGAGACGCTGTGGCGGCTGGCCCGCCCGGAACTGGACGGCCTGGCGGCCGACATCGCGGTGGCCGGCAGCATCGTGCTGCTCACCGACGAGGCCGGCTGGATCCTCGACGCCGAAGGCAGCCCGGACTTCCTCGACAAGGCCGGCCGTGTGGCACTGATGCCCGGCGTGCGCTGGGATGAGACCTCGGTGGGTACCAACGCCATCGGCACCGCGATCGTCGAAGGGCGGTCGGTGGAAGTCCGCGGTGGCGAACACTACTTCGCTCCGCACGGCATCCTGACCTGCTCGGCCACGCCGATCTTCGACCCATACGGCCAGCGCGTGGGCGTGCTCGACATCTCCGGCGATGCACGCCTGCAACATCTGCACGCCCGGGTGCTGGCGCGCCAGGCGGTGGCACATATCGAACACCGTTACTTCGATGCCGGACTGGGCGACTGCGAGGTGGTCCGCCTGCATCACGATGCCGCGCTGCTGGGCACCGCCCGCGAAGGGGTGCTCGGCTTCCGCGGCGGGCGGCTGGTGGCGGCCAACCGCGCCGGGCTGGCGCTGTTCGGCCTGGAACACGGCGACCTCGGGCGTGCGTCCTATGAGGCGCTGTTCGATGTGCCCCTGTCGCGCCTGCACGATGACGGCGCGCTGATCGACCGCCAGGGCCGCGCGCTGTATGGCCACCTTGGCCAGCCCCCGGCACGGCGCTCGCCGGCGGCGGCGACGCGCATGCCCGTGGCGGCCCCCGCGCGGGTCAGCGCATCGGCACCCCGCCTGGACCCCTCACCGCTGTTCGATGCCGCCCAGCAGCAGGCGCTGGCGCGTGCATGCCGGGTGCTCGATGCGCAGTTGCCGGTGCTGCTGCAGGGCGAGACCGGCACCGGCAAGGAGGTGTTCGCGCGCGCGCTGCATCGGCGCAGCACACGCGCCGACAAGCCGTTCGTGGCGGTGAACTGCGCGGCGCTGCCGGAAGGACTGATCGAAGCGGAGCTGTTCGGCTATGAAGAAGGCGCGTTCACCGGCGCGCGCAAGACCGGCAACACCGGTCTGCTGCGGCAGGCGCAGGGCGGTGTGCTGTTCCTGGACGAGATTGGCGACATGCCCCTTGCCCTGCAGCCGCGACTGCTGCGGGTGCTGCAGGAGCGCACGCTGTCGCCACTGGGCGGCGGCAAGCCGGTGCAGCTGGATTTCGCGCTGATCTGCGCCACGCATCGTGACCTCGACGAGGCGATGGCGGCCGGCACCTTCCGCAGCGACCTGTACTACCGCATCGCCGACCACTGCGTGGCCCTGCCGCCGCTGCGTGCGCATCCCGACCGCGCCGCGCTGGTACGGGGCCTGTGGGAGCGACTGGGAGAGGGACGCCAGCTGGAAGCGGTCGCCTTCGACGCGCTGGCAGCCTATGCCTGGCCGGGCAACGTGCGCCAGCTGAGCGCCTGCCTGCGCACGCTGGTGGCGCTCAGCGATCCCGGCCAGGTCCTTGGCCATGACGACCTGCCCAGCTACCTGCGCGATGCCCCGCGCGAGCTGCGGGCAGAGCAGGCCGGCGCGTCCGACAGGGGCCTGGACGCGATTGAAACCGACGCCATGCGCGACGCACTGGCGCGGTGCGGGGGCAACGTGGCCCAGGCGGCGCGTCTGCTTGGCATCAGCCGCAGCACGCTGTACCGCCGGGTCGGCAACAGCGCCCGCCGCCGTCACTGACGGCGGGCGTGGCGGTCAGCCAACCAGTGCGGCCGATTCGCGCGCCAACTGCTCGATGCCGGCCCAGTCGCGCGCCTGCAGCAGCGTACGGGTGGTCAACCAGGAGCCGCCCACGCACAGCACGTTGGGCAGGTGCAGGAACTCGCGCGCGGTCTGCGCGCTGATCCCGCCAGTGGGGCAGAACCGCACATCGCCGAACGGGCCGTTCCAGGCCGACAGCATCGCTGCGCCGCCGGCCTGGACGGCCGGGAAGAACTTGAACGTATCCAGCCCGTTCTCCAGGCCGCGCATCAGCTCGGAGGAGGTCGCCACGCCGGGCAGGAACGGCAGATCGGTATCGCGCGCGGCGGCATACAGCCGGTCTGTGGCACCAGGCGAGACCGCAAAGCGGCCGCCGACGGCCTTGACCCGCTCCATCTGCGCGGCGGTCAGCACAGTACCGGCGCCGACCACGGCATCGGGTACCGCTTCCACCATCGCCTGGATGGCGTCCATCGCCACCGGGGTGCGCAGCGTGACTTCGATCACCGGCAGGCCGCCATTGAACAGCGCGCGGGCCACCTCGACCGCGTCCTCGACGCCCTCGGGGGTGAACACCGGAATCACCGGGGCCAGCTTCAGGACTGCGCGTACGCGCGGATCAGCGCCGGACATCGAATCGCTCCTCGCCCGTCAGGGCCATGATGTCAGCCTCGCTGACAGGGTTGAAGTCGCCGGGAATCGAATGCTTGAGACATCCGGCGGCCAGGCCGAAGCGCACGATCGCCTCCGGCGCGAAGCCGCGCATCATGCCATGCAGGATGCCGGCGGCGAAGGCATCGCCGCCGCCGATGCGGTCGACGATCCCGACCATCTCGCGGGTGGGCGCCACCGCGCGGGTGCCGTCGCGACCGAGCAGCATGGCGCCAAGCGCATGGTTGTCCACGCTGTGCGGCGTGCGCTGCGTGCAGGCCATCCACTGCAGCCGGGGGAACGCGGCAAAGGCCATCGCCGCCGCTGCGTCCACGCGCTCCTGCGGCTGCGCCTGTGCGAACTCGCCGCCGAGCACCACGCCGATATCGCGGTAATCGGCGAACAGCACCTGCGCACAGGCGAACAGCTCACGCAGGATGCCTGCGGCATCGCCCTGCCAGCGCGCCCACAGCGAGGGCCGGAAGTTGCCATCGAAGGACACCGCCACGCCGCGCTCGCACGCCGCACGCGCCGCGGCCAGGGTGGCCTGGGCCATCGTCGGGTTGAGCGCCGGGCTCACCCCGGACAGGTGCAGCCACTGCGCACCGTCCAGCGCGGCATCCCAGTCGTAATCGGTGGCACGGCTGAGCGCGAAGGCCGAGTCGGCGCGGTCATAGACCACTTCGCTGGCGCGCTGCACCGCGCCGGTGGTGAGGAAATACAGGCCCATGCGGCCATCGCGCACCTGCACCGCGCGGGTATCCACCCCGTGCCGGCGCAGTTCGCCGAGCGCGAAGTCACCCAGCGGATTGGCGGCCACGGTGCCGACCATTGCCACGTCATGCCCGAGGTGGGCCAGGCTGACGCCCACGTTGGCTTCGGCGCCCCCGGTGTGCACCACCAAGTGCGGGGTCTGCAGCAGCAGCTCCCGGCCGGGTGCGCTCATGCGCAGCAACAACTCTCCAAAACAGACGACACGACTCATGGTTACCGGGTCCTTGTGAAGGCCGCGCCGGCCGGAACGGCAGGTGCGGCAATGGCTAGCGGTGTCATTCTAGCGGTGCGACGCCCCTCGTCCACCTGTCCTGAATGTCGGAAGCATTGTCCCGCAAGCCTCTGCGGGACATCAAAAGTCTGTTGCGCTGCAAGATGCCCTGTCCGGAACGGACTGTTAACGTCCGCCCTGACCAGCGGTGTCATTGCACTGACATGTCGCCGGATAGCTGTTTCATGTAGCACCTTTGGGAGAGGGAAGGCATGCAATCTCGAAACACTGAAAAAAAGACACCGGTTACCTTGCTCGCGCTGTCGATCGGACTGGCGCTGAGCGGCGGTGCATGGGCCCAGGAGGCCGGCACCACCAACCCGACCGATCTGGACACCGTCACCGTCACCGGCTACCGCGCCAGCGTCGAAAAAGCGCTGGACATCAAGCGCGGTGAGTCGGGCATGGTCGACGCGATCGTCGCCGAAGATATCGGCAAGTTCCCCGATCTGAACCTGGCCGAGTCGCTGCAGCGCATCCCCGGCGTGGTCATCACCCGCGATGCCGGCGAAGGCCGCAACATCTCCGTGCGTGGCCTCGGCCCGGACTTCACCCGCGTGCGCATCAACGGCATGGAAGCGCTGACCACCGTCGGCAGCGGCGACCAGTCCGGCGGCACCAACCGTGGCCGTGGCTTCGACTTCAATGTGTTCGCCTCTGACCTGTTCTCGCAGCTGATCGTGCGCAAGACCGCGCAGGCCGACGTCGAGGAAGGCTCGCTGGGCGCCACGGTGGATCTCAATACCGCCAAGCCGTTCGACTACGACGGCTTCACCTTTGCCGCCAGCGGCCAGGCCAGCTACAACGACATGGCCCAGAAGGCCGATCCGCGCATGGCCGCGTTGATCTCCAACACCTTCGCCGACGGCACCTTCGGCGCGCTGCTGTCGGTGGCCTACTCCGAGCGCCAACTGCTCGAAGAAGGCTCCAACACCGGCCGCTGGGCAGGTGGGACCAGCAATGGCGGGTTCAACCCGGCCTCGACCTACAAGCCGGCGCTGGCCGCCAACGTCAACCACCCGCGCTTCCCGCGCTATGTGCAGATGGAGCACCAGCAGAAGCGCCTGGGCGTGACCGGGTCGCTGCAGTGGAAGCCGACCGACCGCACCGAGCTGTCGCTCGATGCGCTGTACTCCAAGATCGACGCCACGCGCGATGAGCACTACATCGAAGCGATCTCGTTCAGCCGCGGCGCCTCGCAGCAGGGCAAGCCGGAAACCATCGTGCGCGATGGCGAGATCCGCGACAATGCACTGGTCTACGGTGTATTCGACAACGTCGATGTGCGCTCGGAAAACCGTCATGACGAGTGGAACACGGTGTTCAAGCAGCTCGCGTTGAATGCGCAGCACCAGTTCACCGACGACTTCAAGGTCAGCGGCAAGATCGGCACTTCGCGCTCGGAGCACGAGAACCCGATCCAGACCACGGTCATCATGGACAAGCTCAACGTCAAGGGCTACAGCTACGACTACCGCGGCAACAGCCGCTTCCCGGTGCTGAACTACGGCATCGATCCCACCGATCCGAACGGCTGGACCCTGGCTGAAATCCGCCTGCGTCCGCAGTGGGTGAAGAACGACTTCGATACTGCCCAGGTCGACTTCAACTGGAACATCAGCCCCGGCTTCCGCCTGAAGGGTGGCTTCCTCGGCAAGGACTACAGCTTCGCCACGCGTGAATGGCGGCGCGGCTCTGAAACCGCCGTCCCCAACTTCGCCACCGGCAACAAGCGGGTACCGGCGGACATGACCGAACAGGCCGGCCTGGGAGGCATCACCGGGTCGCCGTCGAACTGGGTGGTGCCCAGCATCGACGCCTTCAACCAGCTGTTTGACATCTACAGCAACACCGGCACGTTTGCCCTCACCGAGCGCGTGGTCAACGCACGCAGCGTGGAAGAGAAGGATCGTGGCGGCTACCTGATGGGCGAGTTCTCCACCGAGCTGGGCTCGATCCCGCTCTCGGGCAACTTCGGCGTGCGCTACGTCAAGACCAAGCAGAGCTCCACCGGCTATGCCACCGTCAGCGGCGCACCGGTGCAGAGCACCGTGGACCGCGAGTACAGCGACACCCTGCCCTCGCTGAACCTGGTGGCTGAACTGACCCCGGACTTCCTGCTGCGCTTCGGCGCGGCCAAGGTGATGGCGCGCCCGGGCCTGGGCAGCCTGACTCCCGGCGTGACCGTCAACGTCAGCGGTGGTGCGCGTACCGTCAGCGGCGGCAATCCGAACCTCGATCCGATCCGCGCCAACACCGCCGACCTCGGCGTCGAGTGGTACTTCAGCGAAGGCGCGATGCTGGGCCTGGCGCTGTTCTACAAGGACATCGAAAGCGCCGTGCAGACCGCGCGCGAAGTGCGTCCGTACTCGTCCAGCGGCCTGCCGCTGAGCCTGCTGGAGGGCACCGGTGCCGGCCCGGACGACGACTTCGTGTTCAGCGTTCCGCTCAACACTCCCGGCGGCAAGCTCAAGGGCCTGGAAGCGAACTACATCCAGCCCTTCACCTTCCTGCCCGGACGCTGGTCCAACCTCGGCCTGCAGTTGAACTACACCTACGTCGATTCGCAGATCCAGTACCTCACCGCGACCGGCGCCAACTCGCTCAACACCGACCTGACCGGCCTGTCCAAGAACTCGTGGAACGCCACGCTGTTCTACGAAGGCCCGGTGTTCGCCGCGCGCGTGTCGGCCACCAACCGCGACGACTACCTGACCCAGGTGCCCGCCACCGAAGCCGGTTTCGACGTGCATGGCATGACCGGCACCACGGTCATCGACGCCTCGGTGCGCTACAAGATCAGCGACCAGCTCGAACTGAGCCTGGAAGCGGTCAATCTGACCAACGAAGCCTCCGACGAATGGGTGGGCTCGCAGTGGAAGCTGCCGCTGCAGTACACCGAAACCGGCCGCCAGTACCTGCTCGGCCTGCGCTACAAATTCTGATTCAACCGCGAAGCATCCGGCGGCGTGAGCGATCACGCCGCCGGCCGCGCGCGTGCCGGCTTCCACCGTTCGTCCTACCCACGCCATCGCGATCACGCTGCTGCGGCGCAAGATGCCCGCGCGTGAAGGGTTTGTTACGTTTCGGCTGACCATCGGTGTCAGACGCGGCCCGTGCGCACCACATCATTCACGCTCGCATGGCGGCGCACCCTGGGAGGGGAACAGACGATGGAACGACAGTACCCACGGAAAAAGACACCGGTTACCTATCTCGCGGTCTCGATCGCGCTGGCCCTGCAGGGCATGGCCGGCATCGCCTCGGCGCAGCAGGCACCGGCGGTGGATGCAGTGGACCTGGACAAGGTCGAGGTCAAGGCGACGTACCGCGAAAGCCTGCAGCAGTCGCTGGATGAAAAGCGCTACAGCGTCGAGCAGGTCGATGCGATCTACGCCGAAGACATCGGCAAGTTCCCCGATCTCAACCTGGCCGAGTCGATGCAGCGCATCGCCGGCGTCTCCATCGACCGCGAGGGCGGCGAGGGCCAGCAAATCTCGGTGCGTGGACTGGGCTCGGACTTCACCCGCGTGCGCATCAACGGCCTGGAAGCGCTGTCCACGGCGGGCAGCGGCACCACCGGCGTCAACCGCAGCCGCGGCTTCGACTTCAACACCTTCGCTTCCGAGCTGTTCAGCCGGGTCAAGATCAACAAGACCCAGTCGGCACAGACCGACGAGGGCTCGCTGGGCGCCACCGTCGATCTGCGTGGCTCGCGCCCGTTCGATTTCGAGGGCTTCCAGGCGTCGCTGGGCGGCCAGTACGGTTTCAACGAACTGTCGCGCAACAAAGACCCGCGCATCTCCGGCCTGATCAGCAACACCTGGGCCGATGGCCGGGTCGGCGCGCTGATGTCGGTGGCCTACAGCAAGCGCACCATCTACGAGGAAGGCTACAACCCGGTCCGCTGGGAGCACGGCAACTACCGCAACTCCAACCAGAGCACGGCCACCAACAACGGCACCTACGGCTTCTGCAGCCCGGCCGGCTACGACCCGCAGACCCCGCGCAACCCGCTGGCCAATGAAACCGCCGCCGGTGTGGGCAGCGCTGCCAACCAGGGACGCAACAACGGCTGGGGCAGCTACGGCATCGACGCCACCCACTGCGGTACCGGCCTGGATCGCCCGGCGGCGACGGCCGAGAACATCGCCGCATATGAGACCGCCACCAACGCCTGGATTCCGCGCTACCCGCGCTACGTGCGCACCGACCACGAGATCGAGCGCCTGGGCATCACCGGCGCGTTGCAGTTCAAGCTCGGCGACGACACCCAGCTTAACCTGGACATGCTGTACTCCAAGCTCGACAAGAACGTGCGCGAAGATTCCATCGGCGCCAACCTGCACCGCACCGCGCAGTACGGCGGCAAGACCCAGATCGTGGTGCGCGAGGCGCAGGCCGACGAACAGAACAGGCTGGTGTATGGCGTGTTCGACAACGTGGACTTCCGCACCGAGTCCACCGCGATCGAGGAAAGCACCGAGTTCAAGCAGTTCAGCCTGAACCTGGAACACCGCTTCAACGATGCGGTGCGCCTGGATGCCCTGGTCGGCCATTCCGAATCGAACTACGAACGCCCCATCTTCTCGATGGTCAGTTTCGACAACAGCAACCTCGACGGCTTCGTGCTGGACATGCGCAATGGCGGCAAAGTGCCGACCATGACCTTCCCGTTCGACCTCGGCAGCGCGAACAACTGGCAGTGGCTCGGTTACGGCAGCACGCCGGTGAACGCCAACGGCACCGCACGCGGCGGCAACATCAGCGAAGTGCGGCTCAACCCGCAGTATGTGGACAACAGCTTCGACACCGCCAAGGTCGACCTGACCTTCGCCATCAACCCCACCTTCACCCTGCGCGGCGGCCTTGCCTACAAGGACTACGACATGCGCACCCAGGAGTTCCGCAACATCAGCTACGGCCGCCTGTCGCAGGCGCTGCCGGGCGGTGTGGGCGTGGGCGACCTGAGCACCACCCTGGACGGGTTCGGCAAGGGCCTGGACGGCAACCTCCCCAATGGCTGGCTGGTGCCGGACTTCAACAAGATCGCCAAGCTGCTGGACATCTACTGCAACTGCAACACCGGCACGCTCGGCGGCGACTACCGGCTGGCCAGCGTCGGCCACTTCGGTGCGTCCAACAACAACTTCGACGTCAACGAAAAGAGCTACGGCAGCTACCTGCAGCTGGACTTCAACACCGACCTGCTCGGCCGCGCGTTCCGCGGCAATGTCGGCGTGCGCTACGTGCGCACCGATATCACCGCGTCCGGCTATGCACCCTGCACGGCAGCCAATGCCAACGATCTGTCCGCCGCGTGCGAACCGTTCCTGGGCGTGGCCAGCGCCACCGCCGACGCCGGCGAACGCCTGCTGGTAGGCACCCAGGTCGGCCATTCGTACGACGACTGGCTGCCCTCGCTGAACCTGGCGTGGGACCTCACCGACACCGTGGTGCTGCGCTTCGGCGCGGCCAAGACGATGGCCCGCCCGACCCTGTCCAACCTGTCGCCCAGCGTCAGCGGCGGCCCGACCGCGTACTTCGACGACGACCGCAGCTACTCGATCAACCTGGGCAACCCGAAGCTGGACCCGTTCCGCTCCACCAACTACGACCTGAGCGCGGAGTGGTACTTCCAGGAGGGCGCGCTGCTCTCGGCCGCGGTGTTCTACAAGGACATCGAAAGCTACGTGCAGCGCACGCGCCTGCTGACCACCTGGGAAGACATGGGCTACTCGCTGGACCTGCTGCCCGCCGGCTTCAGCCCAAGCACGGTGTTCAACGTGCAGAGCTACTTCAACACCCCGGGCGGCCCGCTCAAGGGCTACGAGCTGACCTACCAGCAGCCCTTCAGCTTCCTGCCCGGCTTCTGGCGCAACTTCGGCGTGCAGCTCAACTACACCCACGTCGATTCGAAGATCAAGTACATCTTCAGCTCCGGCACCGGCAACACCATCGTCACCACGTACACCGAGAACGACCTGCTCAACCTGTCGCCGAACTCGTACAACGCCACCCTGTACTACGACGATGGCCGTTTCAGCGCCCGCGTCTCCACCAGTTACCGCGACGCCTACATCAGCACCATCCTGTCGCAGGAGAATGTCTGGGACCTGGACAACAACCAGTACGCCACCGCCGATGTGCAGGGCAAGTACAGCGTGGAGAACGTGGACTTCAACATGTCCTGGAAGGTCAACAAGAAGCTCTCGCTGACCTTCGAGGCGATCAACCTGCTCGACACCGCCGACGAGCGCTACGTCGATTCGGCGCTGTCGCTGCCCGATCGTTACACCCACACCGGCCGCCAGTACTACGTCGGCCTGCGTTACAAGTTCTGACCCGTGCTTCGGCGTCCGCCCCGGGTATCGCGTCCGCTCCCGTCCGTCTCTCCGGGCTGGCGGGCGCGCTGCCGCGGCGGACGACCGCCCTGACGGGGTGACGGCCCCGCCTGGTTCCGCTGTACCGTCACCGTTGTCGAAAGGAAGGCCCCATGCACCGCGTTGCTCCTGCCCTGCTCCGTCCGTCCCGCCTCTCCGCCAGCCTGCTGGCGCTGCTGCTTGCCAGTGGCCCCGCCTGGGCGCAGACCGCGCCGACGCTGCTGTTCCACGTGTCGGCCGAGCATGGCCCGGACGCGGACACGGCCGCCGGCGATCCGGTGCCGAACTTCCAGGACAAGGTGACGCCGGTGGCCGATGGCGCGCACGGCCGCGCCATCCAGTGGGCCGATGATGGTGTGCTGTCGTGGAACGCGCCTGGCAACATCCAGGCCCAGCGCGGCACGCTGGGCTTCTTCTGGCGCCCGCGCTACGCAGTGGGGGAGGCGCCGTTCGTCATCTTCCGGGTCGGCTACGCCGACCACAGCAGCTGGGACATGGCCTGGCTGCGTATCGACTGGAACGGCCACGGGTTCGATGCCTTTGTCACCGACGCCAACCTGGCGCGTACCCGCGTCTCCTTCCGGCTGGACCGGATGCCATCGCCGCAGCAGTGGCAGCACATTGCCTTCGGCTGGGATGAAAACCACGGCGTGCGCCTGTACGTGGATGGCAGGGAGGTCGCCCGCCAGGACACCACCGCCGACTACGACGCGGCGCTGGACCAGCTCGGCCTGGCCGGCCGGGTGATGGCGCCCTACCAGGTGCAGAGCCGCTACAACTTCCTGCGTGGCAGCGA
Organism: Stenotrophomonas sp. NPDC077461; assembly: GCF_049545475.1. Taxonomy (NCBI): domain Bacteria; kingdom Pseudomonadati; phylum Pseudomonadota; class Gammaproteobacteria; order Lysobacterales; family Lysobacteraceae; genus Stenotrophomonas; species Stenotrophomonas sp. NPDC077461. The sequence continues at coordinate 172,938 of NZ_JBMWDO010000006.1, read as the reverse complement.
CCTCGACGAGATCCGCGTCTACGACCGCCTGCTCGATCCAGCCGGCATGGCCGCGCTGGCCCGCAATGCCGCGCCTGCCACGGCCGTTGCGCCGGTCGATCCGATGCGCGCCTGGAACCACCGGCATGGCTGGGACGGCGCGCCCCCGCCCGCACTGGCCAGCGCGACCACGACGATCCGCAAGGTCGAGTTCGCCGATGCCAAGGACCACAAGCAGTGGATGTGGAAAGCCACCGACGGCATCGCCGAAACCACCTGGCCGGGCGTGTACAACCGCTCGCGTCTGCCCGGCCGCAACGACTATTTCCAGCTGCCGGACTGGAACACCTACGTCGAGGGCGGCCAGCAGCTCGACCTGACCCTGCCGGCCGGTGAAACCGTCAACCGCATCGAAATGCGCGGCGCCGCCTTCGGCGAGCTCGGCCACAGTGCGGGCGACCCACCGGCCCAGCCGCTGTTCCAGCGGCCGCAGGGCGTGGTGCGCAGCGTCAACGACATTCCCGCGCAGACCGGCGGCGTGCTGCACTTCCGCAACACCGAACAGGAAACGCCGATCCAGGAGATCTGGGCCTACCAGGTCAGCGATGCCGCCGAACCGGACGGCACGGTCAAGCAGCGCTACCTGATCGACAGCCAGGCGCTCCCGGACTACACCAACATCGCCGACCTGCGCGCCTACATCGACGGCCGCTACCCGCCCGCCGAGCGCAGCACGGTGATGGCCCTGCCCAAGGGCGCCGGCTCGCGCCGGCGCGGCGCCGACACGTTGCCCGCGCAGCCGCTGCCGATCGTGCACGTGCTGATTCCTTCCGGGGTCAGCGATGCGCCGGCCGCGCAGCCGTTGATCCGCAGTTGGGCGCACAGCTGGGAGAACATGCACGACGGCCTGGACGGGGTTGCCATCGACCTGCCGGCGCTCGACCTGCCGGCCACGCGCGACGGGCTGATTCCGCTCAACATCCGCATCAAGGATCCGATCTGGCCGGCGCGCGACATGATCGACGTATCGGTGTCAGTGAAGCCGGGCCAGAAGCGCACGCTGTGGCTGGACCTGCGCGACCGCATCCTCACCGCCGACAGCCTGTGGATCTCGATCGCCTCGGCCGCCCCTGGCTTCAACGCCGGCGCGCTCGACGGTGCCGAGATCCGCATGGTCTACAAGGACCGCGAGGAGGCTAAGAAGGAGCACCTCGCTGACCGCTTCAATCAGGTCCGCGACAACTGGGGCTTCCTGGTCGAAGAACACACCACCTCCAAGCGCCAGCGCCTGTACGCGCGCGTGTACGCCGATCTGAGCGACCTGCTGCGGGTCGACCCGGACCATGCGCTCGGCCGCCTGTACTGGAACTACATCAGCTACAACAGCCAGGGCAAACCGCCGTTCGTCCAGCCCGAGGCGCCCAAGGGCGTGCCGCTGTGGGCGTTCCGGCAGACCGAAGACCTGCGCTACGTGCGCCGCTTCATCGACTGGTGGATCGACCATCGCCAGATCGCCTACGGCGACTTCGGCGGTGGCATTTCCGACGATTCCGACCTGACCCAGCAGTGGCCGGGCCTGGCGCTGATGGGCGTGCAGCCGGACAGGCTCAACGCCTCGCTCACCGCGTTGTCCGATGCGGTGTACCGCAACGGGATGTTCAGCAACGGCCTGAGCACCATCGAGACCGATGAGCTGCACGCCTACGAAGAGGGCATCAACACCAACAGCGCCATGCTGTACCTCAACTGGGGCGATCCGCTCACCGTGGAGCGCCTGATGGAGACGGTGAAGGCCTTCGACGAGCGCATCATCCTGCCCAATCCGCAGGGCCAACGGCTGTTCTCCAGCAACTGGTTCGGCGGCAACAAGGTGTACCGCGACCCGAACTGGCAGTGGCAGAAGCCCTACTCGTTCCCGGTGCTGCATCCGGCGTTCCTGATCGGCCAGTACAACGCCGATCCAACCAGCCGCACGCTGGTCACCGGGCTGGCCGACAGCTACCTGGCGCATGCCTACACCGACGACAAGGGCCGCTGGGCGCTGCCCAACGAGATCCACTGGGCCACCGGCAAGACCCGCGGCGGCGAGCTCAACAACGGCTCCGGCGGCGGCGATGTCATGCACACCTTCTGGGCGGCATGGCGCTGGAGCGGCGACGACAAGTACCTCAAGGCGCTGGACTACCGCGTGGAGCGCGGCGGTCCGGGGGCCCTCTCCAACCTGGGCGAGAACTACGTCGAGGTGCTGGGGCGCGGCGCGCAGTGGAATCCGCGCTTCATCGCCGACGCCGACGGTGGCAGCACCGGCTTCTCCAGCCTGATGGCCTGGCAGGCCACCGGCGACAAGAGGTACCTGGAGGCCCTGCACGCCGATGGCATCCAGGCCAAGGCGCAGCGCGAGTACATGAACACCGAGGGCCACTGGTGGTCCGACCGCGTCGAAGCGCCCAGCGAGTTCCTGCAGCGCGCGCGCCTGGGCGGCATCGCGCTCAAGCGCAACCAGAGCTGGCCGGGGCATACCGTCAGCTGGCGCTTTGCCCAGCCGGATGCGGCCGAACAGGTGGCGCTGCTGGTGCACGCGCCGTCACCGGACCGGTTCAAGGTGATTGCCTACAACCTGGGCAAGCGGGCCGTGGAGGCGGACATGACCACCTGGAACGTCACCGCCGGGCAATGGCGGATGACCAGCGGCGTGGATCGCGATGGCGACGACCGGATTGACGGCAAGGCAACGGTCCGCGAGCTCACCCTGGAGCGCAGTGCCTCGACCACGCTGCGCTTCGCACCCGGCCAGAGCCAGGTGTTCGAGTTCGCGCTGGTGCAGGCCGGTACGCCGGTCGAGCAGCGCCCCGACCTCGGCGTCGGTCGTGGCGACGTGCGCGTGGACGGGGGCCAGGTGCACGTCACCGTGCACAGCTTGGGCCACGTGGCAACGCCGGCGGGAACGGCGGTCCTTGAAGACGCCAACGGGCGTGAAGTGGCCCGCGTCGGGATCCCGGCGATGGACGCCCCCCTCGACCTGGTGCCCAAGACCACCACCGTGGCGCTGCCCTTGCCAGCCGCCAAGCGCGCGGGCCTGCGGGTGCGGGTGATGCTGCCCGATGGCGGGGCTGAAGTCACACAGCTCAACAACGTGGTACCGGTGGAGTAACCGCGAGCGGCATGGTCTCAACCCCATGCCGCCTACAACGTCACCGACCCTTCAATGCAGGTCACGCACGCACCGCCGATCCATACGGTTTCCCCCACCCGCTCCACCTGTACCCGCCCGGCCCGGCCCAGTACCGTGCCCTGGCTGATCACATACCGGTCGGGCGAGCTGCCTTCCCGCAGCAGCCACCGTGCAATCCCCGCATTGAGGCTGCCGGTCACCGGGTCCTCCGGCGCGGCCTCACCGGCAATGAAGGCGCGCGACTCGAACTGCGCGTCCACACCGTCGTTTGCATCGCACGCCGCGAACACGCCCACCATCAGTCCCTCCAGCGCGACGTAGTCGGGCCGCACGGCCAGCACTGCCGCACGACTGCGCAGACGCACCGCCAACCAGGGAGGGCCGTTGTCGACCCATTGCGCATCCATCAGGTCATCGGCGGCAACGCCCAGTCCTGCCCGCACGCGCGCGCGCAGCGCGGGCTCCAGGGGCCCCTCGCGCCGCAACGGGGGCGCTTCAAACGCCACCCCGGACGCATCCCGGCGAATCCGCACCAACCCGATCCCGCACTCCTGCACGATCTCCCCCCCGTGCGGCACGCCGCCATTGGCCAGCCACGCATGGCAGCTGCCCAGGGTGGGATGCCCGGCGAACGGCAGTTCACCCAGGGTGGTGAAGATGCGCACCCGGTAGTCGGCGCGTGGGTCGGTTGGCGTCGAGACGAAGGTGGTCTCGCTCAGGTTGGTCCAGCGCGCAAAGGCCGCCATGCGCGCCTCACTCAGCCCATCGGCCTGCAGCACCACAGCCAACGGGTTGCCCAGCAGCGGGTCGGTACTGAAGACGTTGATCTGCAAGAAGGGGTGGATGGACATGGGACGCTCCTGCGCGTGGGGTGGGTCATTCTCGCCTGGCCGCGCGGTGGAAGGCATCGACGGTGGGTCGGCTGCTCCTGGCTCCGGCATCGGACTGCTGCGCGCTGCGCGAAGCCGACCAGAGGTCGGCTCTACGAAAGGGGCGACCAGAGTCGGCGTTGCGAGGGCAGCAATGCGCGCGGTGCGTGCGCCTAGGCGGCGTCGGTTTCCATGACCTGCAGCCGCCGCTGGTACCAGCCCTGCGTGCCATCGGGCTCGAAGACCGCGCTGCGGGTCATCTCGCCCTCGTAGACATGCACCGAGATGGCCAGCTCGTCGTCGCTGGTGTTGCGGATGGTGTGGTACTCGTGCGGCGGAATCAGGCTGCCGGCGCTGCCGCAGTCGCCAAGGATCGCGGGCTCGGCGCGGAACCGGAAGCGCTCGCCCTCGCGTTCCAGCAGCTGGTACTGGGTGATCTCCAGCTGCCCCAGCCACACGCCTTCCACGCACCACAGACCGCTGTGGTCGTGCAGCGGCGTGCCCTGGCCCGGCCCCCAGCTCATCGCCACGATGCTGTAGCCGTGCGCACTGCTGCGGTACAGCTCGCGCCGCGCGTAGTGGTCGGCGATCGGGCGATGTACACACGCAGGCAACTGGATGCGGCTGTCGGCGATGGCATCACGCAACGCGCCACGCAGGGTGGCGGCGATCCGATGGGCATCGTCGTGCTGCACCGCGTGGTCGATGGCCGCGATCAGTCGATCACGACCATGAAACGGCGGAAACGGATTGAGATGCTCTTGCATATCCCCAGTCTAGGCGATCCGCGTCAACGGCGTGTTTGACCCAAATCACGGCCATTGCGCTACGTTGCGCGAACTAGCGATCAATTCGCCGATTTTGGTTTAGCGCACCTATCGATCAGGGAATCAGCATGGAGCGCAGCGCCGGCACTTCGCGCGCCAGTTCGGTGGTGACCAGCGTGGCGAACACCGCCGCACCGTCCGGCCCGAGGTGGGTGTAGTCGAAGGCCACCTTGGCCTGGCCCATCGGCTCGGCCACGGCGTTGTTCTGCACCGCCGGCGCACCCGCGACGGGCGCGGCGCCGACAGTGGTGCCGCCCAGCGCGGCGCTGACCTGTGCTGCGCTGGGGGCGGCCTGTGCCAGCGGCATCGCACCGACCGGGCCAAGCGCCTGTACCACCGCGCGGCTGCGCGCGTGCAGGTCGACCAGCGGCACGTCCAGCTCGCGTGCCACCGCACGCACGACGTCGGCCCACGGCGCCAGATCGTCAATCAACACGCCCTGGGCGAACTGCCGGCGGGTCAACGGCGTCAGCAGCACCGGCTGTGCGCCTGCCGCGCGGATCTCGCGCACGTAGCGGCGCAGGTTGTCCGGGAACTCGCGCTGCAGGTCGGTCGAGCGGCCCGGCTTGCCCGGCTGGTCATTGTGGCCGAACTGCACCAGCACCCAGGTGGTCGCATAGCCCGGCGTGCGCATTTCCGCCTCGGCCAGCGCCCACGAGCCCTCGGCGCGGTAGTTGTAGGTGCTGCGGCCACCGCGCGCCAGGTTGGTGCAGGTCAGGAACGAAGTGACATGGCGGGCGCAGAACGCCGGCCCCCAGCCGCCCTGCACCGCCGTGGTGGAATCGCCGACGAGCACGATCTTGCCGGCACGGATCGGGGTCGGGGCCGGGCGGTCGCCGATCGCCGGATCGGTGGCGGCGTGGGCCGCGCCCGTCGTGAACCACAGCAGGCTGCCCAGCAGCCAGGATGCATGCCGCATCAGAACGTACCTCGTTGGATGAAGGGAACCTGCTGGTAGAGGCGGCGCTCGCCGCCGCGCGGATCGTCGGCCTGCTGCGAGGTGGCGTCGAACAGCATGGTCTGGCGGCGCTCGAGCGAATAGGTCTGCCACTGCGGCAACGCGGCATGGTTGGGGTCGCCGTGGCGGGCAAAGGCGATCAGCGCCGTGCTCATTGTGGCCGCCACGCGCGTGGCCTCTTCGCCATCGCCGGTGCGGGAGCCGGGCTGGCCGGTGGTGTCGAATACCAGCGGGATGTCGAGCGTGTGGAAGGCGCCGAGCCTGCCGCCGTCCAGCGGTGAGCCCCAGTCCAGCTGGTAGGCCCAGGTCGGCGCGCCCTGCCGCGCACGTGCCTCCAGCTCCTCCACCGCACCCCGCCACGAGCGCCCGGCGGTGGTGGCGGCGAAGAACACGTCCGAGGGCGTGTAGTGCGGATACAGGCGGCGGTATTCGGCGATCACCACCGCCGGCAGCAGGTCGACGTACTGCTCCTTCTCCAACCTGGCCGGCAAGGTGTCCCAGGTGAGCGCGAAGTTGGCCGGGTCGTTGCCGAGGAAGGCGCGGGTTTCATCGTGGGTGTTGCCGATCACCATCGGAATGCCGGCCGACTGCGCCGGCGCGTCCGGCCAGAACGGATGCGCCGGCAGCACGTGTCCGTCCAGTACGGGCCCCACATAGAGGCTGCTGTTCTCCACCCGCGACGGATCGCGCGCGCGGGTGGCGGCCAGCAGCGCCTCCATCGGCATCGTGCGCAGCGCCTCGGCATCGGCCGCGCCCACGGCCTGCATCGCGATCTGGGCGCGCTGGGTGGCCGCACGCGGGCCCGCTGCCGTGACCTGCTGGCCGCTCATCGTCCATGCGCGCTGGAACAGCCCGCGCGCGGCCGGCATCGCCATCAGCGTGGCGATCTTGGCGCCCCCGCCGGACTGGCCGAACACGGTGATGTTGCCTGCATCGCCGCCGAACTCCGCCGCGTGCTGGCGCACCCACTGCAGCGCCTGCACCAGGTCGAGCTGCCCGACGTTGCCGGAGGCGGCAAAGCGCGCATCGCCCAACTGCGCCAGGTACAGGTAGCCGAACACGTTGAGCCGGTGGTTGACGGTCACCACCACCACGTCGCCGCGCCGGCACAGCGCGCTGCCGTCGTAGAGCGGATCGCTGCCCGAGCCGTTGTTGTAGGCGCCGCCGTGGATGTAGAACAGGATCGGCCGCTTGCCGCCATCGCGCAGCGCGGGCGTCCACACGTTGAGGAACAGGCAGTCTTCGCTGCCTGGTCCTTCGCTGCCACCCTGCGGCGCCGCATTGCCGTAGGCGAGCGCGTCGCGCACGCCGCGCCACGCCGCTTCCTGCACCGCCGGCTGGAAACGCCTGGATGCGGTATCGGCGCCGTAGGGAATGCCGCGGAACACGTTCACGCCCTGCTCCAGCTGCCCCCGCAGGCGGCCACCGCGCACCCGTGCCAGCGGTGCGGCATCGTGGCGCGGGCCCGGCACGCCGGCGAAGGCCGGCAGCAGCGGCAGACTGGTGGCGCCCAGCATCAGTGCGTAGCGCGCGCTGTCGCGCAGGAAACGGCGCCGGTGCAGATCGGTGGGGGACTCAGTCATGGCGCGTGGGCTCCGGGGGGCGCGAAGATATCCAGCGCAGGGCCAGGTCGGGCCACTGCGCAACGGTGGAGCCGGCGGGAATGCGCACGCCGAAGCCGTGGCCGCCGGACGGGAACAGATGCATCTCGGTGGACACGCCGGCGCGCAGCAGCGCCTGGTAATAGACCAGGCTGTTGTGCACGGACACCACGGTGTCGTCCTGCGCGTGCACCAGGAAAGTGGGCGGGGTGTCCGCGCGCACCTGCTCCTGCATCGAGAACCGGGTGGCCAGTGCGGCGTCCGGATGCGGTCCGAGCAGCCGCTCGCGCGAGCCGGTGTGGGCGTGCGGACCCATGTCGATCACCGGGTAGATCAGCAGTGCGACATCGGGCCGTGCGCTGACCGCATCGATGGCATCGCGATGGGGATAGACCGGCGCGTCGAAGCCGGTGCTCAGCCGTGCGGCGACATGGCCGCCGGCAGAAAAGCCCATGACGCCGAGGCGTGCCGGATCGAGCTGCCAGCGCGCTGCCCCGGCCCGGATCACCCGCATCGCGCGCTGCGCGTCGGCCAGCGCCGCCTGCCGATCGCTGCGCCCGGCCGGCAGCCGGTAGCGCAGCACGAACAGCGTGACCCCGCCCTGCGCGACGAACGGCGGCGCCAGTGCGGTGCCTTCCTTGTCCAGCACGATGCGCTGGTAGCCGCCGCCGGGAATGACCAGCAGGCCGGTGCCGTTGGGGCGTGCGGGCCGGTACACGACCAAGTAGGGCGCATCGACATTGTCGATGTAGCGGTCGGGAAACGCCGGATCGGTGCTGCGCTCGACCACGTTGGGCACGCGCGGCGGACCCTGCTCGCCGGGCACCTGGCCGGTCGGCCACAGCGCGAGGCGGTCCGGGCTGCCCGGGGCCGGCTCGGTACCGGCCGCGCGCCCGGCGGCGTGGAGGGGAAAGCACAGCCCGGCCATCAGCAACCAGCCGGCCAGCAACGGCATCACTACAGCGCGTGGCATCCGCAAACGTCCTTCTGCAGGGGGTAGGAAACGGTCATGGTGACTGCCGGCGCAATTCTGACGCGCTGCACATTGCCAATGACACCGGTTTACCATATACAGCACATCCAAGCGCTGTCGATTGGCAGTGCAACAAATCATCGGGAGACCCGCTTGAGCAACGACCAGGGCAAACAGGACCTGCCAGACCAGGGGTTGGGCGAGATCGCCCGCGCGTTCGTCAGTGCCCGCCAGCAAGGGCAGGCGTTGGCCGATTTTCCGGGGAATATCCCCGATGATCTGCTCACGGCCTACCGTGTGCAGGACCAGGCCATCGACCTTTGGGATGACCGCGTGGTGGGATGGAAAGTGGGTTACATCGCCGCCGAGCGCCGCGATTCGTCCGGCGACGACCGGCTGCTGGGCCCGATTTTCTCGCGTCGGCTCTGGAATGCTACCGGTGGAACAGTGGACATTCCGGTGTTCGTCGGTGGCTTCGGCGCGGTCGAAGCGGAGTTCGTGATCCAGCTCCAGAAGGATGCCCCGGCCGACAAGCTGCACTGGACGCCCGAAGAAGCCGAGGCGTTGCCCGCCCGGCTGTTCATCGGTGTGGAAGTGGCCAGCAGCCCGCTCGCCACCATCAACAAGCTCGGCCCGCGTGTGGTGGTGTCCGACTTCGGCAACAACAACGGTCTGGTGCTGGGTGCGGAGATCCCGGACTGGACCGCGCTGGACGACGCCGACCTGCGTGCGGAAACACGTATCGAGGGCGAGGTGGTCGGCACCGGCGGTGCGACCCTGCTGCCAGGCGGCCTGCGCACCGCCTACGCGTTCGCGCTGGCGCGCTCGGCCCAACGCGGCCGCCCGCTCAAGGCCGGCGACCTGATCGCCAGCGGCAATGCCACCGGCATCCATGACATTGCGGTGGGCCAACAGGCATTGATCCGTTTCGCCGGCTACGGCGACATTACCTGCAAGGCCATCGCCGCCGGGTAACCGCGCGGACATGGCGAGCACGCTTGGGAGGGCGCAGATGTTCACTCGCAGAAGTTTCATGGCCACCGGTCTGGGCGCGCTTGCCGTGCCCGCGCTGACGGCCTGCTCACGGTCGTCCAATGCCGCACCGGCTGGTGCGCAGCTGTTGACCGCCACCGACGTCCACGTCGCCGACTACCCGACCGTGACCGCGGTGAAGTGGATCGGCAGGACGCTCGAGGAAAAGACCGGCGGCCGGCTGCGCCTGCGCCAGTACCACTCCGGCCAGCTCGGTCGCGAATCCGAAGCGATCGACATGGCCCGTTTCGGTGCCATCGACATCACCCGCGTATATTCCGGCGCGCTCAACAACGCCTTCCCGCTGACCCAGGGGCTGTGCCTGCCGTATGTGTTCGAGTCGGTGGCGCACATGCGCCGCGCCCTCGACGGCGGCGTGGCCGACACGGTGCTGCAGGGCTTCGAGCACCGCGATCTGGTCGGTCTGGCGATCTACGATTCCGGCGCGCGCTGCTTCTACAACACCAAGCATCCGATCGTGGAACCGAAGGATCTGCATGGCCTCAAGCTGCGCGTGGCGTCCTCGGACATCTTCATCCAGCTGATGCGCCTGCTCGGTGCCAACCCGACGCCGATGTCGCTGGGCGACACCTTCTCCGGCATGGAAACGCACATGATCGACGGTGCGGAAAACAACATGCGCAGCTTCCACTCCAGCCGCCATTTCGAGGCCGCGCACTACTGGTCGCAGAGCGACCACTCGTATGCGCCGGACGTGCTGCTGATGTCGCGGCAGAGCTTCGATGCGCTGAGCCCGGCCGACCGTACCCTGGTGATCGAGACCGCGCGCGAGTCGGTGCAGGTGATGCGCGAACAGTGGGACGCCTCGGAAAACACCGCCCGCCAGGCCGTTGCCGATTTCGGCATCCGCTTCAACGAGGTCGACATGCCGGCCTTCCGCAAGGCCGCCGACCCGTTGCTGCAGCAGTACCTGCAGCAGCCGGAGCTGGCCGCCCTCACCCGTCGCATCCGCGACTTCGCCTGAGGCCCTGCCGCGATGTCCGACCCGATTTCCGAAACCTCTGCCGACCTGCGTTCGGCACCGCAGCGCGTGCTGGACCGCATTGCCGACGTGGCCATCCACATCGCCGTCATCGCCCTGCTCGGGCTGGTAGTGGTGCAGGGCTGGCAGGTGTTCGCCCGCTACGTGATCAACGATTCGCCGAGCTGGACCGAGCCGGTGACCCTGCTGCTGCTGGCCACGGCCATGAGCCTGGGCGCGGCCACCGGCGTGCACACGCGCCGCCACTTCGGCTTCTTCCTGCTCGCCGCGCACATGGGCCCTGGCCTGCGGCGTGCGGTGGACATGTTCGCCGCGCTGGTGGTGGTGGTGCTGGGCGCGGTGATCGCCTGGTGGGCAGCCGTGCTGCTGCTTGACGGGCTGGACATCAAGACCGCCGGCGCCAACCTGCCACAGAGCATCAACTACCTGCCGCTGTCGATCGGCGGCGCGCTGATGGCGGTGTTCGCGCTCAACCAGATGGTGCAGGCCGCGCAACCGCCGGTTGCCGATGCAGAAGGAGACCGCTGAGTCATGGGTATTACGATTCTTTTCACCGTCTTCGCGGTGCTGCTGCTGCTCGGTGTGCCGGTGGCCTATGCGCTGGCCGCGGCCGCGCTGGCAACGCTGTGGTACCTGGACCTGCCCACGCTGGTGCTGGTCCAGCAGATCTCCGCCGGCACCGGGTCGGCCTCGCTGATCGCCATTCCACTGTTCATCTTCGCCGGTGAAATCATGATGCGCGGCGGCATCTCCGAGCGCCTGATCTCGCTGGCCTCCTCGCTGGTCGGACGCCTGCGCGGTGGCCTGGGCCAGGTGTCGATCCTGTCCTCGCTGTTCTTCGGTGGTGTGTCCGGCTCGGCCATCGCCGATGTCTCGGCGGTGGGCGGCACGATGATTCCGCAGATGGTCAAGCGCGGTTACGACCGCGATTTCGCCGTCAACGTGAGCATCACCGCTGCGCTGGTGGCGTTGCTGGTGCCGCCGTCGCACAACCTCATCCTGTTCTCGGCCGCGGCCGGTGGCGGGTTGTCGATCGCCGATCTGTTCGCCGCCGGCATCGCCCCGGCGCTGCTGATGACCCTGGCCCTGATGGTCACCGGCTACGTGGTCGCACGGCGTCGCGGCTACGGTGTGGAAGTGTTCCCCGGCTGGCGTGCAGTGGCCCTGCGGCTGTTCTCCGCCCTGCCCGGCCTGGGCCTGGTCGCGCTGATCTTCGTCGGCATCCGCGCCGGCATCTTCACTGCGGTGGAGAGCGCGGCAATCGCCGTGGTCTACGCGCTGCTGGTCACAACGGTGCTGTACCGCCAGCTCAACTGGCGCGAGTTCCTCGGCACGGTCACCCATGCCGCCCGCAGCACCGGCGTGATCCTGTTCGTGATTGCCACCGCCGCGGTGTTCGGCTGGCTGCTGGCCTACCTGGAAGTGCCGGCGGCGGCAGTGGAGTTCCTGCAGTCCTTCGCGCACAGCAAGTTCATGGTGCTGCTGATGATCGTGGTGATGCTGCTGCTGCTGGGCACCTTCATGGATCTGGCGCCGATGATCCTGATCTGCACGCCGATCTTCCTGCCGGTGGCCAAGGCCTACGGCATCGACCCGATCCACTTCGGCCTGGTGCTGGTACTGACCGGTGGCCTGGGGCTGGTGACGCCGCCGGTGGGCTCGGTGCTGTTCATCGGCACCTCGATCGGCAAGATCACCGTCGGCGAGAGCATGCGCTCGATCTGGCCGTTCTGGTTCGCCGCGCTGGGCGTGCTGCTGATCGTCACCTTCTTCCCGGAGCTGTCGCTGTGGCTGCCCGCCCTGCTGCGCGCCTGACGATGCATCGCGCCGCCGCCCTGCTGCTGATCGCCCTGCCCTGCGCCGCGCCTGCGGCGCCGGGGCAGGAGATTCCGCTGCGGGCGTTCCAGGACGCGATCAACCACTGGCAGAGCGGGCACGGCACGGACTACCCGCGCTACCGCCCCGACCAGTACCGGGAGATCGCCGACAACCTGGTGCTGCTGCAGCACCGTGGGGGCGGCTGGGCGGTCAACCAGGATCCGCAGCGGATCCTCGATGACCGCGCGCGTGCCGAGGTGGTGGCCGCGCAGGCCACCGCCGGCGGCAGCTTCGACAACCGCAACATCCATACGCAGGTGGCCTACCTGGCGCAGGCCTTCGATCGCAGTGGCGATCCGCGCTATCGCCAGGCCGCCGTCCGCGGGCTGGATTTCATCCTCGCCGAGCAGATGCCGGCGTGCGGCGGCTGGCCGCACTCGGTGCCGTCGCGTACCGCGTACCACGGCCACGTCACCTTCGCCGACGATGTCACCAGCGGCGTGCTGACCACGCTGAGGCGGGTGCAGCAGGACCCGGTCTTCGCCTTCATCGACGCCGACCAGCGCGCCCGCGTCGACCGCGCCGTGCGCCAGGGCGATGCCTGCGTGCTGCGCCTGCAGGTGCGCCAGGGCGACGCGTTGACGATCTGGGCCGGGCAGTACGACCCGGCCACGCTGCAGCCCGCGCAGGGACGCCGCTTCGAGCTGCCGGCGCTGGTCGTCGACGAAAGCGTGGGCGTGGTGCGCTACCTGATGTCCATTCCCGACCCGTCGCCCGAGGTGATCGCGGCGGTGGACGGGGCGATGGCCTGGTTCCAGGCCCATGCGCTGCAGGGCGTGCGCCTGGAGACCTTCGACGCCGAGCCGGCGCAGTTCCAGCATCACCGCAGCACGATCGACCGCCGCCTGGTGGACGATCCCGGCGCACCGCCGCTCTGGGGCCGCTTCCACGACCTGCGCGACAGCACCGTGGTGCTGGCCAACCGCGAGGGCGAGCGCGTGGCGCGCTTCGACCAGGTGCCGCGCGAGCGCCGCACCGGTTACCACTGGTACGGCACCTGGCCACAGGCGCTGATCGCCACCGACTACCCGCGCTGGCAGCAGCGCCTTGCCCGGGCCGGTACGCGCTGAGCGCGGCCGGACCACGATCCACCAACAGGAGAGAACGGATGCATCTGCGCAAGACCCTGGCGAGCTTCGCCACCGCCTGCCTGCTGCTGGCCGGGGCCGGCCATGCCGCCGAGCCGTCCACCGCCTGGACGCGCGGCATCGAGAACCAGCGTCAGGCCGACCTGGGCAACGGCACGTTCCTCAACCCGGTGTTCGCCGGCGACCGCCCCGACCCGTCGGTGCTCAAGGACGGCGAGGACTACTACCTGACGCTGTCGTCCTTCGACGCCTATCCCGGGTTGCCGATCTGGCACTCGCGCGACCTGGTCAACTGGCAGCCGCTGGGCCATGCCATCACAAAGAACGTGGGGGCGATCTGGGCGCCAGACATCGTCAAGCACGGCAGCCGCTACTACATCTATTTCCCCGCCCGCACCGGTGAGCACCGCAGCAACTTCGTGGTCTGGGCGGACAGCATCAAGGGCCCGTGGAGCGAGCCGATCGACATCGGCCTGGGCGGCTACATCGATCCGGGCCATGCCGTGGGTGAAGACGGCAAACGCTATCTGTTCCTGAGTGGCGGCGACTACGTGCAGCTGGCCGACGACGGCCTCAGCGTGGCCGGCACGCCCAGACACGTCTACGACGGCTGGAAATACCCGGAAAGCTGGGATGTGGAGGCGTACGCGCAGGAAGGGCCGAAGATCAATTTCCGCGATGGCTGGTACTACATGACCACCGCCGTGGGCGGCACCGCCGGCCCGCCGACCGGCCATATGGTGATCACCGCGCGCTCGCGCTCGATCCACGGGCCGTGGGTGAATGCGCCAAACAACCCGATCATGCGCACCCGCTCGGCCGCCGAGCCGTGGTGGTCGCGTGGCCATGCCACCGTGATCGAGGGCACCGACGGGCGCTGGTGGATGATGTACCACGGCTACGAGAACGGGTACTGGACGCTGGGCCGCCAGGCGCTGCTGGAGCCGATCGAGTGGACCGACGACGGCTGGTTCGTGGCCAAGGGCGGCGACCTCGGCCAGCCGCTGGCCAAGCCCTCCGGGACCTCGGTGGGCGCGCATGGCATGGCGCTCTCGGATGATTTCGCCGGCCCGGCGCTCGGCGCGCAGTGGTCCTTCTTCAACCCGGCGCAGGATGAATACCGCCGCCTGGACTTCAGTGGCGAGGGCCTGCTGCTGCAGGGCAAGGGCCAAACCCCGCGCGACAGCTCGCCGCTGACCGCCATTGCCGGCGACAAGGCCTACCAGTTCGAGGTGGAGATGGAGATCGCCCCCGGCGCGGTCGGCGGCGCCCTGCTCTTCTACAGCGACCGCCTGTACGTGGGCGTGGGCAGCAACGGCGAGAAGTTCATCATGCACCGCTACGGCGAGGAGCGCCCCACCCGGCTGGCCCCCAGCGCCACCGGCGGCCGGCTGTGGCTGCGGGTGACCAACAACCGCCATATCGTCACCATCCACTCCAGTGCCGACGGCAAAACCTGGCAGAAGTACCCGGTTCAGATGGAAGTCTCCGGCTACCATCACAATGTGGCCGGGAAGTTCCTGGCCCTGAAACCGGCGCTGTACGCCGCCGGCGACGGCAAGGTCCGCTTCCGCAACTTCCGCTACCGCGCCCTCGATTGAGAGGGCCGCTAGAATCCCCTGACTCATCCCCGGTTCGAAACGACATGTCATTGCGCAGCAAAACCGATCCGTCCCCGCACGGATTGACCAAGGGCAAGGCCGCCACGATCAACGACATCGCGCGTCTGTCCGGGGTATCCAAGAAGACCGTCTCGCGCATCATCAACAACTCCCCGCTGGTGCGTAAGGACACGCGCGAGAAGGTCGAGGCGCTGATGCGTGAAGTGGGCTACGCCCCCGATCCGCTGGCCCGCGGGCTGGCGTTCCGCCGCTCCTTCCTGATCGGCATGGTGTACGACAACCCCACCGCCCAGTACATCGTGGACATGCAGTACGGCGCGCTCGATGCGCTGCGCGGCTCCAGTTTCGAGCTGGTGGTGCACCCGTGCGATTCGCGCAGCCCCGGCTATATCGAAGGCGTGCGCCGTTTCGTGCAGCAGCAGAAGCTGCACGGCGTGATCCTGGTGCCGCGTGCGTCGGAAGACCAGGCGCTGGTGGACATGCTCGACGAGATCGGCTGCCGCTTCACCCGCATCGCCTCGCTGCCGCTGGACGACACCTCGCAGATGGTGGTCACCCACGACCGCGACGGTGCGGCCGAGGCGGCCGATTACCTGCTGTCGCTGGGCCATCGCGACATCGCGCTGGTCACCGGCCCGAGCGCCTACCGCTCGGCGCACGAACGCACCGCCGGCTTCATCGATGCCCTCGCCCAGCGCGGCATCGAGCTGCCGCCGGCGCGCATCGTGGAGGCCGGCTATACCTTCGAATCGGGCGTGGCTGCCGCCGAGAAGCTGCTGCTGGGCAAGCAGCGCCCGACCGCGATCTTCACCGGAAACGATGAAATGGCGGCCGGTGTGTACAAGGTCGCCCTGCGCGCGGGCATCAACATCCCGCGCCAGCTCTCGATCATCGGCTACGACGACAGCCCGCTGGCCTCGCGCCTGTGGCCGTCGCTGACCTCGGTGCGCCGTCACACCCGTGACACCGGGCGCACGGCGGCGGCGATGCTGATCCAGCCCGATGGCCAGGCCGCGCTGCAGATTGCCAGCGTGCGCCCGCACCTGATCGTCCGCGATTCCTGCCAACCGCCGGAGGATTGACCCGCGCCGCGATGGCAACGACGCGTCGTCATCATCAACGCGTCGCCACACGCCGGGTCAACCGGTTGCCGATCGCACCGCCTTTCCCACCTGTGCATGGGGCGGCCCGCCCACCCCACCTTGCACCGCAAAATGACACCGGTTTCCTATCTGGCTAGAATGATCGGAAACCGCGCCGGGGCCGACCCGTCGGCCCACCCCTGCTCTGGAGACGCCATGTACTGCAAGACCCACTACGCCACCCATCCCGACGCCATCAAGGGCGCCAGCAACGACGACCTGCGCGAGCTGTACCTGCTCGACGGCCTGTTCAATGCCGATGCGGTGACGCTGAAGTACACCCACTACGAGCGCTTCGTGCTCGGCGGTGCCGCCCCGGTCACCGGCCCGGTCTCGCTGCCGCGGCAGACCGAACCGGCCTCGGCCGCCGGCCATGCCTTCCTGGAGCGCCGCGAGCTGGGCGTGATCAATGTCGGCAGCGGCAGCGGCACCGTCACCGTGGACGGTACCGTCTACACCCTCGGGCCGAAGGACGGCCTGTACGTGGCGATGGGCAGCGAAGAGGTGGTGTTCGCGTCCGACGATGCCGCCAACCCGGCGCAGTTCTACCTGGCCTCGACCCCGGCGCATGCGCGCTTCGAGACCAAGGCGCTGTCGATCAAGGACGCGGTGGCCCTGGACCGCGGTGCGCTGGAAACCAGCAACGAACGCACCATTTACCAGTACATCGTGCCGGCCACCTGCCAGTCCTCGCAGCTGCTGCTGGGCCTGACCGTGCTCAAGCCGGGCAGCGTCTGGAACACGATGCCGCCGCATCTGCACGACCGCCGCAGCGAAGTGTATTTCTACTTCGATCTGGGCCAGAACGACCGCGTGTACCACTTCATGGGCGAGCCGGACGCGCAGCGCCATATCGTCATCCAGAACAACGAAGCGGTGGTGTCCCCGCCGTGGTCGATCCACATGGGCGCCGGCACCAGCAACTACGCCTTCATCTGGGCGATGGGCGGCGAAAACCTGGACTACACCGACATGCACGTGCTGGACATCTGCCAGCTCAAGTGACCCCTCGCGCGCCGCCCGCAGCGCGCGGGCGGCGCCTGTTACGCATTGAAAAGGACCGCATACGCAATGGCTAATCCGTTCAGTCTGGAAGGCAAGGTCGCTCTGGTCACCGGTGGCAATACCGGCCTGGGGCAGGGCATCGCGGTGGCATTGGCGCAGGCCGGTGCCGACGTCGCCGTGGCCGGCATCGCGCCGCCCACCGAGACCATCGCCAAAATCACCGCGCTGGGCCGCCGCTGCCTGGCGATCGAAGCCAACCTGATCAGCATCGAACCGGTCGAGCGCGTCATCCGCGAAACCGTCGAGGGCCTGGGTGGCCTGGACATCCTGGTCAACAACGCCGGCCTGATCCGTCGCGCCGATGCCGTGGACTTCAGCGAGAAGGACTGGGACGACGTGATGAACGTCAACATCAAGTCCGCGTTCTTCATCTCGCAGGCGGCTGGCCGGCACTTGATCGCGCAGGGCCGCGGCAAGATCATCAACATCGCCTCGATGCTGTCCTTCCAGGGCGGCATCCGCGTGCCGTCGTACACCGCCAGCAAGAGCGGCATCGCCGGCATCACCCGTCTGCTGGCCAACGAATGGGCCGGCAAGGGCATCAACGTCAACGCGATCGCGCCCGGCTACATGGCCACCGACAACACCGCCGCGCTGCGGGCCGACGAGGACCGCAACAAGTCCATCCTCGACCGCATCCCGGCCGGCCGCTGGGGCACCCCGGAAGACCTGGGGGGCACGGCGGTGTTCCTGGCCTCCAGCGCCTCGGACTACGTCAACGGTGCGGTGCTGCCGGTCGACGGCGGCTGGCTGGCCCGGTAAGCCCCACGCTCGAACGATGCGCCCACGCGGGCAGACGATGGGCGCCCTCGGGCGCCCATCTGTCATCCGGGTTTTTCCCTTTGCCCGGCAGTGCCGGCCGATGGCCGGCCACTCTCCCTCCAGGAGCATGACCATGCTGCGTTTGCTGCTGTCCCTGTCGCTGCTGCTCGCAGCCTCCAGCGCGCTGTGCGCCCCGCACCGCGTCTTCATTGCCGGTGACTCCACCGCCGCCGCGTACGGCCCGGAGCGCGCGCCACAGGCCGGCTGGGGCCAGGCCCTGCAGAGCTATCTCGATCCGGCGGGGTGGGAGGTGCGCAACCACGCCAAGGGCGGCCGCAGCTCGCGCAGTTTCATCGATGAGAAACGCCTGGAGGCGATCGCCGCCGAGCTGCAGCGCGGCGATGTGCTGCTGATCCAGTTCGGCCACAACGATGCGAAGGTGGAAGACCCCACCCGCTACACCGATCCGGCCGGCGCGTATCCGCAGTACCTGATGCGCTACGTGCAGCTGGCGCGCGACAAGGGCGCCACGCCGGTGCTGATCACCCCGGTGGCGCGGCTGCTGTACGACTTCGGGTCGCTGCTGGATACGCATGGGCTGTACACCCAGGCGATGAAGCAGCTGGCCGTGCGCGAACAGGTGGCGCTGATCGACCTCAACGCCCGTTCCACGCACTGGATCCGTGCGCTGGGCGAGCAGGGCGCAAAACCGTACTTCATGTTCGTGCCCGAACAGAACAAGGCCGACGGCACGCACTTCAGCCAGGCCGGTGCGACGGCAGTGGCGTGCCTGGTGATGCGCGACTGGGTGGCGTTGCAGCCGGAGCTGACGCCTGCGTTGAAGCGCGACATCGACTGCGACGTGAGCCAGCCCGCAGGGCAGGGCGCCGATCCGGGAAAGCCTTCGCGGGTGGTGCACGAGCGCGACATCGCCATCGCCCAGCCCGGCCCGCATGGTGGTGCCGGCCCCACGACCGCCTACCCGTTCTTTGCCGACGACACGGACCTGCCGTTCGTGCTGCGCAAGCGCGTGCTGCACAAGGGCGCCGGCATTGGCCTGCACCCCCAGCACAAGGACGAGATCTATTACATCGTCAGTGGGCAGGGCAGCTATGTGCTGGACGGCAGGCAGTACGACGTGGCAGCAGGCGACGCGTTGCTGACCCGGGTGGGCAGCCTGCATGCGCTGCAGCAGCGTGGGGAGCAGGATCTGGTGGTACTGCTGGCGTATCCGCGCTAGCGCGGGGCAGCCGGGCAGAGCCCGGCTCTACGGTGCGGCTCAGCCGGGCAGAGCCCGGCTCTACGGTGCGGGGCAGCCGGGCAGAGCCCGGCTCTACGCGGCGGTCATACGTCGCCGCCGTCCGCCCAGCCTTCGCCGGTGCCGGCATGGAAGACCGTGTCGCCGTCCTGTACGTCACCGGCCGGCAGATGCGGCTGCGCTTCCAGTGCGGCATAGATCGGGGTGAAGTCCGGTGCCGTGGCCTGCATCAGCTGTTCGAAGCTGTCGATGACGAAGTAGGTCTTCTGGAAGGTGTCGATGCGGTAGCGGGTGCGCATGATCCGCTCCAGGTCGAAACCGATGCGGTTGGGCGCGTCCGATTCCAGCGAGTACAGCGACTCGCCCTTGGACGAGACGATGCCGGCGCCGTAGATGCGCAGCCCTTCGGGCGTGTTGATCAGGCCGAATTCCACCGTGTACCAGTACAGGCGGGTGAGGTGCTGCAGCGCTTCCGGGCCGATCGCGTGCGCCTTGACGCCGCCGCGTCCGTAGGCCGCCATGTAGTCGGCGAACACCGGGTTCATCAGCAGCGGTACGTGCCCGAACAGGTCGTGGAACATGTCCGGCTCGGCGATGTAGTCGATCTGGTCGGGGCGGCGGATCCACCAGGTGACCGGGAAGCGGCGGTTGGCCAGGTGGTCGAAGAAGTCCAGTTCGGGCAGCAGCCCCTCCACACCGACCAGGGTCCAGCCGGTGGCCGCGCCGAGTACCTCGTTGAGCTGGTCGAAGCGCGGGATCATGTGCGCGCTCATGCCCATCTCGTCCTGCGCCTGCAGGAACTCCCGGCTGGCACGGCCTTCCAGCAGCTCACGCTGGCGCTGGTACAGCGTGCTCCAGGTGGCGTGGTCGTCGGCGGTGTAGCTGTCCCAGGGCTGTTCCACGATGGCGGTGGTATAGACCGGCACGTATCCCTTGTCGGTCTGCTGGTGTTCGACGCGGCGCGGGGCGGTGGCGGTGTCCATCGTGGTGGTCTCCTGCGAAGTCATCTGTCGATGCTAGGGCAGGGTGCGCGCAAGAGGATTGCAAAGTTGCACAGATATGACGTGTTGGCGCAATATCATTGCGTCCATTCAATGTTGCGGAGCAGCAATGTCCGGGGATGCCCAGTTCGACCGCACGGATCTGCGTCTCCTGGCGGAGATCCAGCAACATGGCCGCGCCACCAACGCCGAACTGGCGGCGCGTGTGAACCTGTCCCCGTCTGCCTGCCTGCGCCGCGTGCAGCGCCTGGAGAGCGAGGGTGTGATTGCCGGCTACGGTGCGCGCCTGGAGCCGCGCCGGATCGGCCTGGGCCTGCAGGCGTTCGTGCGCGTGCAGCTGGAGAAGCACGACCAGCATGCCATCGGCGTGTTCGCCGACAGCGTGGTGGAGTGGGATGAAGTGGTGGCCTGCCACGCACTGACCGGCGACATGGACTATCTGCTGCACATCTACGTGCGCGACCTGGAGCATTTCTCCAGTTTCCTGCTCGACAAGCTGCTCAACGCGGCCGGCGTGGCCGACGTGAATTCGAGCTTCGTGCTGCGTACCGTGAAGGACTTCCGGGCGCTGCCGCTCTCGCAGCTGGAATAAGGGCGAGCCCTTGTTCCAGCGGGTAGAGCCGACCGTTGGTCGGCGCCTCAGCCGTCGCACTTTTCCTTGCGGCCCATCAGCCTGCCCATGCGCGAAGGTTCATCGCACGTCGGCTTGGGCGGCGGGGCCAGGGCTGCGGCGCGCGCGCGCTGCAGCTGCTGCACCTTGGCGCGGATCTGCGGCATGACCGCCATCGCGGCCTTCTCGCCTTCGAGGATCGCGTTGTTGCGCTGGCTGAAATCGGCCGCGCCGATATCCAGCACCTTCGGGCGGATGATGATGTCCGCACGGGCCAGCTCCTGCTCGCCCAAACGCTGGCCCATGATCGAAATGGACTGGTTGACGATGCCGAGCATGCCGGTCGGCGACTTGCCGCTGGCCTTGCTGGAGATGTCCACGGCGATGACGATGTCCGCGCCAAGCTGGCGTGCCGCGTCCACCGGCACCGGACTGACCACACCGCCATCGACGAAGCTGTTCCTGCCGATCTTCACCGGTTCGAACACCCCGGGGATGCTGCTGGATGCGCGCACGGCCTGGCCGACGTTGCCGCGCACGAACACCGCGCGCTCGCCGGTATCCAGATTGGTGGCCACCGCAGCGAAGGGCTTTTTCAGCTTCTCCGCGGGACGGTTGTCGACCTGCGCGTTGACGTAGTCCTGCAGCTTCTGGCCTTGCACCAGACCACCGGAGAACAGGCGCACGTCGCGGATGCTGGCTTCATCCAGGGCCACCGCCTTGGACTGCATCTGGAAGGCGTCCATGCCGCTGGCATACAACGCACCGACCACGCTGCCGGCGCTGGTGCCCGATACCACCACCGGCTCGAAACCGTTGGCTTCGAGCATCTTGATCACGCCGATATGGGCAAAGCCCTTGGCCGCACCGCCACCGAGTGCCACGCCGATCTTCACCGGCTTGGCCTGCGCGACCGGCACCGCCGCCGGGGGCGGGGTCGGGCGGACGGGATCGCCGCCGCACCCGGCCAGCAGGCCGAGCAGGGCAACGGACAGCACGAGACGGGTGTGGCGGAAGGCGGTCATGGCATCGGCGTAAAGTGAATGGGCGATAGCATACCGGGTCGTACCGGCCTCAGAAGCGGTTGTCGCCGTCGAGGATGCGGCCGATCCCGCCCAGCACCGAGCCTTCGCCGCGGCTCTGGCCACCGGCCTGCGGCGCGGCCATCCACATCCGACCGGCCAGGCGCGAGAACGGCAGCGACTGCAGCCATACCTTGCCGGGGCCGGTCAGCGTGGCCAGGAACACGCCTTCGCCGCCGAACACCATGCTCTTGATCCCGGCCACGCGGCGCACGTCCATGTCCACGCTGGCGTGGTAGGCCACCACGCAGCCGGTGTCCACGTCCAGGCGTTCGCCGGCTGCCAGCTCGCGCTCCACCACGCAACCGCCGGCATGGATGAACACCCAGCCGTCGCCCTCGAGCTTCTGCATGATGAAGCCCTCGCCGCCGAACAGGCCGGTCATGATCTTGCGCTGGAACTGCACGCCGATCTGCACGCCGCGCGCGCCGGCCAGGAAGCTGTCCTTCTGGCAGACCAGACGGCCGCCATGCTGGTCCAGCTTCATGGGCAGCACGGTGCCGGGGTAGGGCGCGGCGAAGGCAACCTTGGCCTTGCCCTGGCCGGTGTGCGTGTAGAGCGTGGCGAACAGGCTTTCGCCGGTCAGCACGCGCTTGCCGGCCGACATCAGCTTGTCCATCAAGCCACCGCCCTGGCCGCTGTGCGAGCCGTCGCCGAACACCGTGTCCATCTGGACCGAGGCGTCCTTGAACATCAGCGCGCCGGCTTCGGCGATGGCGCTCTCGCCCGGGTCCAGCTCGATCTCCACGAACTGCATTTCATGCCCGACGATGCGGAACTCGATATCGTCGGCGCGCTGGCTGCGGCCGCCCGCTCCCGGCAGCGGCGGCGGCGCGCCGGTCGGGACGGCCGTGCTGGCCAGCAGCTCGGGCACCTCGCCGATCGCCATCCAGCCGCTCATGCCTTCGCACCAGACCAGCGCGCGCGGGTTGCTGCGGGCGTACTGGCGGGCGGCCTCGTCGTCGAGCGGTCCAACGCGGTCGGGCTGGGCGGTGCTGTGGAAGTACCACTGGGTCATGACGATGTACCTGGCTGGAAGGGAGCAGCGCCGGCCGCTGGCCGGCAACCCCGCCATCCTGCCAAATCCGGGCGACGTCCGCCCGGCGCCTTCACACCCGCGTGGCCGGATCTTGGTAATGAATGACCGGAATTTGCGACGCTGTTGCTGTACTGCAACAATTGTCTGGTAGCGCCGGTCCACCACCCCTCCCAACACAGCCTAAACGCCATGTTCCCGAACCGCACTGCCCACGGCCGGTTTCCGTCCGTGCACCCGCTCGTCATCGCCCTCGCCGCCCTGCTGCCATTGACGGCCGCAGCCCAGGACGCGCCCGCCGCCAAGGACCCGGTCGCCCTCGATACCCTGCAGGTGACGGCGCAGCGCCGTGTGGAAAACGCCAAGGACGTGCCGGTCTCGATCTCGGCCATCCAGGGCGAAAAGCTGGACGTGCTCGGTTCGGCCGGCGACGACATCCGCTTTCTGTCGGCACGCGTGCCCAGCCTGAACATTGAATCGTCCTACGGCCGTGCCTTCCCGCGCTTCTACATCCGCGGCCTGGGCAATACCGACTTCGATCTCAATGCCTCGCAGCCGGTCTCGCTGGTGTACGACGACGTGGTGCAGGAAAGCCCGCTGCTGAAGGGCTTCCCGCTGTTCGACCTGGCCGGTGTGGAAGTGCTGCGCGGCCCGCAGGGCACGCTGTTCGGCCGCAATACCCCCGCCGGCGTGGTGAAGTTCGATTCGGCGCGTCCGTCGCAGGATGCCGATGGCTACATCAAGGTTGCCTACGGCAGCTACAACACCTGGAACACGCAGGGCGCCTACGGCGGCCCGCTGACCGACCGCTGGTCGGCGCGCGTGTCGGCGCTGTACCAGCGCCGCGACGACTGGGTGACCAACACCCGCCAGAACGCGCCGGCGCAGGGCTTCGAAGGCTATGACGAAGCCGCCGCGCGCGTGCAGTTCCTGTACGAAGGCGATGATGTCGAAGCGCTGTTCAACCTGCACAAGCGCAAGCTCAACGGCACCGCGCGCCTGTTCCGCGCCAACATCATCAAGCCGGGCACCAACCAGCTGGTCGAGAACTTCGACCGCGACGACGTGTCCACCGACGGCGAGAACTTCTCGGACCTGGAAACCTGGGGCGGCAGCGCGCGCCTGCAGTGGAACCTGGGCCGCGTGACGCTGCACTCGATCACCGGTTACGAGACCGCCGAGTCGCTCAACCACGGCGACATCGACGGTGGCTACGGCGCGGCCTTCCTGGGCGCGGGCAATTATGGCCCGGGCTTCATCCCGTTCCCGTCCGAGTCGGCCGACGGCCTGCCGCACCATCGTCAGTGGACGCAGGAATTCCGCGTGGAATCCAACGAGTGGGGCCGCTTCGACTGGCAGGCCGGCGTGTTCTACTTCGATGAAGACGTCACCATCGACAGCTTCAACTACGACTCGCTTACTCCGGGCAATCCGCAGACCGGCCATGCCGTGCAGACCCAGCGCAACAAGGCGTGGGCCGCGTTCGCTTCCGGCGATGTCGACGTGACCGAGCGCTTCAAGCTGCGCGGTGGCGTGCGCTACACGCAGGACAAGAAGGACTTCAGCGCCAGCGTGCTGCAGGCCGTGCAGGGGGGGACGCCGGTCAGCGGCCCGTACATCGCCAAGAGCGATGTCGACGACGTCAGCTGGGATCTGAGCGGTGTGTACCAGATCACCGACAACCTCAATGCCTACGCGCGCGTGGCCAAGGGCTTCCGCGCCCCGTCGATCCAGGGCCGCCTGGCCTTCGGCGGCGTGTCGCAGGCCGATTCGGAGAAGGTGATCTCCTACGAGGCCGGCATCAAGGCCGACCTGTTCGACCGTCGTGCCCGCCTGGGCTTCAACGTGTTCCGCTACAACGTGGACGGCCAGCAGTTGATCGCCGTGGGCGGCAGCAACAACACCGCCACCCTGCTCAACGCCGACAGGACCATCGGCCAGGGCGCCGAGCTGGACTTCGAAGCCTACCTGACCGACCACGTGCTGCTCACCCTGGGCAGCAGCTACAACGACACCGAGATCAAGGACCGCGACCTGGCGGTGGCGATCTGCGGTGGCGGCTGCACCATCACCGACCCGACCACCGTGATCAACGGCGGCACCTACGCGCTGGTCAACGGCAATCCGCTGCCGCAGGCGCCGAAGTGGATCCACAACCTGACCCTGCGTGCGGGCTTCCCGATCACTGACGCCAGCGAGCTGTACGTGTACACCGACTGGGCTTACCGCAGCGAAGTGAACTTCTTCCTGTACGAGTCCCCGGAGTTCCGCAGCCGTTCGTCGCTGGAAGGCGGCCTGCGCCTGGGCTACAACTGGGATTACGGCCAGTACGACGTTGCCGTGTACGGTCGCAACCTGACCGACCAGGTGCGTGTGGTCGGTGCGATCGACTTCAACAACCTGACCGGCTTCCTCAACGAGCCGCGTACGTTCGGCGTGGAGTTCACCGCGAAGTTCTGATGGCCGGGCGGGTGCCGACCACGCGTCGGCACCCGCTTCCGTAGCGCCGACCGTTGGTCGGCTGTTACACGCAAGGTCTCCTACAGCGCGCTTGCCGGCCGCACCTTCAGCACCGCTTCCTCGGCCGCGCAGTCGCGGCTGGAATGCAGGCCCGCCTTGCGCGCGGCGACGATCTCCTTTCGTGCGGCCATCAGGTCCTTGTTGAACGCGGCGTTGCCGTGCAGGCGCGCCACGGCGGCGGCGCCCATGAAACGCCCTTCGAGGATGTCGCTCTGCCAGTGCACGTTGCATACCAGCCGGCTTTCGCCGTAGTTGCGGCCACGGGCCTGGATCGCGTCGGCGCGGTCCGGCGCGATTTCGGACAGGATCAACGCCCAGGCCCAGCCGATCGAGGTGTGGCCTGACGGGTAGGAGCCATTGCCGCGCAGGTCCTGCTCGTCTTCCGGACTGCAGGTGGGTTCGTTGTTGACCATGAACGGCCGTGGGCGCTGGTAGTGCTTCTTCGCGGTGCGCGTGGCCGCGCTGGCATCGATGCGGCTGCGTTCCAGCAGACGGTACAGCGCCGGCGTCTTCACCGCGTCCACCTCCACGTCGATGGCGCAGGAGAACTGGTTGGCGCCGGCCGGGAAGCCCAGTTCGGCATCGCGGTGGGCCTGCGCGAAGCGCGGACTGTCGCGCAGCGCCCGTGCCTCGCGGCTGACCTGCTCATCCAGGGCGAAACCGGCCGAGCCGGCGGCCGGCGGTGCAGGCACCAGCGCCAGGCTGGCCGGCACCGCATCGGCGGACAGATAGCCCACCGCCTTGGTCGTCACCGAGGCTTCCACGGGCGTGGCTGGCGGGGCGGCCGTCGTCGCGCAGCCGGCCAGCGCTGCGAGCAGGGCGGTGCCGAGCAGGGGGCGCAGGGCGGGGAAGGGCGTGAAGGTCGACGACATCGGCAGGTCTCGGAAACAGTCGGACGCGCATGATCGCAGCTTGCCCGCCCGCTGGCAGCGCCGGCCGTCATGCGGCCAGACCCGGCACAAACCACCCTGATCGACCGGCGAATCGGCTCAGAAGATAGGAAACATCTACTGGCGCACGGAATTCGATGCGCTTACGGCATAGCTTCCGCCGAAGGCACGGCCACTTGTCATGCGAATGTCGATCATTGCATTCGATAGTGAACCGCTGCTGGAACCAGGGGGATCACCTGACATGGGAGACAACGGATGCGAAGCAACGCAGGAAGGATGGGCGTCGGCCTGGCCGTGGGCCTGATGCTGGCGTGCGGCGGTGCGCAGGCAGCGGATGTGGTGGGGGTGGCGTTCGTGCACGGCACGGGCGCGCAGACCGATGCGCGAGCCGACTACTGGCAGCCCGGCATCATCGACACGGTACGGCTGGGATTGCCGAACAGCGCCAACTACACCGTCATCAATTGCGACTTCACCCAGTACATGTGGAAGCCCGAGGCCGCCGGCTGCCTGGCCGGGCAGTTGACCACCTTCATCAACGGCAAAGGCATCACCAGGCTGGTGGTGATCACCCATTCCAACGGCGGCAACGTGGTGCGCTGGATCCTGTCCAACCCCACCTATGACAGCCGCTATCCGAAGATCATCCAGACGGTCAGCAAGGTCACCGCGCTGGCGCCCTCCTCGGCGGGCACGCCGCTGGCCGATGCGGTCCTCAACGGCAACACCTTTGAAACCTCGGTGGGCTGGCTGCTCGGGTACACCAACGACGCGGTCCGCCAGCAGCAGGTGGGCCACATGGCCACCTACAACGCACAGAACCTGTACGGCACGGCCGGGCGCCCGGCGCTGCCCAAGGCCGTTCCGCGCGGTGGTCGGCTCGGATGTGGAGTCGGCGGTATGGGACAGCAACAGCTACTGCGGAGGCTACGCGCAGAACGTGGGGCTGGAGTTCACCCAGAACTGGTTGAACAGCTGCTCGGACGGCTTCCTGGAGTGCAGCAGCCAGAAGGCTGCCGGCACCACCTGGTTCACCGACAAGCAGCGCACCAACGGCGCCGAGCCGTTGAGCCACAACCAGAGCCGCCGCGAGTGCTTCGGCCTGGGCACGATCCTGCGCAATGACCTGACCCTGTGAGGAGCACACCATGACTGCAAGACTGACGATCGTGGTGGCCGTGGCCGCCGCCGTACTGGCCGCGCCGCTTCAGGCTGCACAACCGCTGCTGCCGGCGCGCAGCAGCGACCAGGTGGCCCCGCGCGTGGAACGCGCCGCGCTGCCTGACGAGGCGGGTGAACGCGCACCGCTGAGCTTCGCCTGGGCACTGGACCCGACCCAGCCGCTCACAGCGCCGGCGCCGCAGGCCGCGCTCAGCCGCAGCTACTGGGAAACCGTTGACGCCGCCGCGTTGCAGCGGGGCGTGGCGCTGCCGTTGACCGCACCGGATGCGGTGATCCAGGTGAGTCCGGTGCAGGGCGCACGGGTCTTGCGACCCGAGCAGTGGGAGGTGCGTGACCCGACCGGTGCGCTGGCCGTGGACCGTATCGTGGATGCCGGGCAGCTGCGCGCCACCGGCATGCCCGCCGGCACCGGCACGGCGATGGTGCGTACCGGCGGCAGCGCCGCAGTGGGCAGCTACCGACTGCAGAGCACGCAGGCGCAGGGGCGCTACGTGGTGCAGGTGCTGGAACCCAACAGCGCGATTGCACTGCGCCTGCAGGCCGACCGCCAGCAGGTGCTGGCCGGTGGCCGCGTGGTGGTCAGCGCACGCCTGCAGGACGACGGCGGCAGCACCGCGCTGGCGGCGGGGCGCTCCACCACGCGGGCCCTGCCGGCTGCGGGCGAGGCGCTGCTGGTGGCACCGGATGGACGCAGCTGGCCGGTACCGCTGGTGGCCGGCAGGGACGGCCTGCAGGCGCAGGTGACGATCCCGCAGGACGTCGGCACGGTCCAGGGCCTGTGGGAGCTGCAGGCCTTCGTCGGCGCCAGGGGCGTGCAGCGCGATGCCAAGGTCGCCTTCGCCGTCGCGCAGCCGACCGCGCGTTTCAGCGGCCAGGCCGAGGCGGACCCGACGGCCCGCGCCGTGCGCCTGCCGCTGCAGATCGGCGCGCCGGGGCGCTATGAGGCGCGCGGGACGCTGTATGCCACCGGCCCGGATGGGCAGCTGCGGCCGGTGGCGCAGGCGCACAGCGCGGCCTGGTTCGACGCACCGGGCACTGCCGAGCTGCGGTTGCCGTTCGCCAGTGTGGCCCTGCCGCGTGGCTATGCGGCGCCGTTCGAGCTGCGTGATCTGCAGCTGCAGGACCAGAGCCGCATGGCCCCGATCGAATCGCGGGCGCGGGCGTTGACGTTCTGAGGACGGCGGGGCGGGGCAAGGGCCCCGCCCCCTTGTGGGCGCCTCCTGCGGGTGCCGGGTCAGCCGGCGAACGCGCTCAACCGCCCGTCCTGCTCCACTACCTGGATCGGGCCGCCGAACACCTCCGACAGCGGTGCATCGCGCAGCAGCGCGGCGCGGCTGCCGTCGGCGACGATCCTGCCGGCGCGCAGCAGTACCACCCGCTCGATCTCCGGAATCACCTCTTCGATGTGGTGGGTGACCAGCACCAGGGTGATGCCCTGGGCAGCCAGCGCCCGCATGGTGGCGATCAGGTGCTGGCGCGCCACCAGGTCCAGGCCGGTGGACGGTTCGTCCAGCAGCAGCGCCTGCGGGCGGTTGACCAGCGCACGGGCGATCAGCACCCGCCGCGTCTCGCCGGCGGACAGCTCGGCATAGCGGCGCTGCAGCAGGGGCAGGGCGACGGTCATGGTCAGCGTTTCACGCACCCGCGCGCGCATGTCCTCGGTGATTTCACGGAAGGCCGGCACCACGAAGCTGGCGAAAAACCCCGACAGCACGGCCTCTTCGACGGTCAGCCCGGGCATGTCGGCCAGCGAGCTGCTGAGGTCGCCGGTAACGATGCCCAGCTGTGAGCGCAGCCGGTCCACCTGCCAGCGGTTCTGCCCCAGCACGCGTACGGCCACCGTCCCGTCGCCGTGGGCCAGCGGGTACAGCTCGCGGGTGATCAGCTTGATGAAGGACGACTTGCCGCAGCCATTGGGGCCGAGCAGCGCGGTGTGCTGGCCTTGGGCAATGCGAAGGCTGAGCTCGTGCAGCACCCGCACCTGGCCCCGGATCACGCAGGCGCGGTCCAGTTCGATCAGCGGGGTGGTGGACAACGGGGAGGGGGAAGAGGCGGCAACTGTCATGAATGCGGGGGCATGCTCACGAAGGAGGGTTTGAACTGAATGACGCCGTAAAAATCGCACCGGATGGATGAAGTTTGCAACGTCAGGCCCCATCATGTCCGGAGGTGTACCCGTTTCCTTGCTGGCCGCTGCGGCCCGGAGTCCTGCGATGTTCGATACGCTCCTCAACTTCCTGACCGGCGGTGTTGTCGGCCTTGGCTGGTGGGGCATGGCGCTGGTGCTGCTGGTGTTCACCCAGCTGACCATCTTCGCCGTCACCTTGTACCTGCATCGCAGCCAGGCCCACCGCGGCGTGGACTTCCATCCGGTCATCGCCCACTTCTTCCGTTTCTGGACCTGGCTGACCACCTCGATGATCACCAAGGAGTGGGTGGCGATCCATCGCAAGCACCACGCCAAGGTGGAAACCGATGAAGACCCGCACAGCCCGGTGACCAAGGGCATCGGCAAGGTGTTCTGGCGCGGCGTGGAGCTGTACCGCGAGGCCCGCGGCATGCGCGCGGACATCGAGCAGTACGGTCGCGGCGCGCCCGACGACTGGATCGAGCGCCACCTGTACACCCCGCACGCCAACCTGGGGCCGGTCGCGCTGCTGGTCATCAACAGCGTGCTGTTCGGCCTGCCCGGCGTGGCGCTGTGGGCGATCCAGATGGCCTGGATCCCGTTCTGGGCCGCCGGTGTGGTCAATGGCCTGGGCCACTGGTGGGGCTACCGCAACTTCGAGTCGGCCGACACCTCCACCAACCTGACGCCGTGGGCGTTCTGGATCGGCGGTGAAGAGCTGCACAACAACCACCACGCCTTCCCCAGCTCGGCCCGCTTCTCGATGCGCCGTTGGGAGTTCGACATCGGCTGGGCCGCCATCCGCGGTCTGCAGGCGCTGCGCCTGGCCAAGGTGCTGCGTGTGGCGCCGAGCATGGACGTACGTCCGAACATCGCCGTGCCGGATGCGGAAACCCTCAAGGCGCTGCTGTCGCACCGCTTCCAGGCGATGACCGACTACCAGCGCAACGTATTCGTGCCGGCGCTGCGCGAGGAGGCCGCGATGGCCGGCGCCAAGCTGCGCAAGCTGCTGCCGCGCCGCATGCGCCGTGGGCTGGTCAACGACGGTCGCTGGCTCAAGCCCGATTGCCGTGCCCAGCTCAGCACCTGGGTCGATCAGCGTCCGCGCATCCGCGTGCTGGTCGAGCACCGCGCCCGTCTGGCGGCCCTGCTGGAAGCGCGTGGCAACGACGCGGCCGAGCGTCTGAAGCTGCTGCAGGCCTGGTGCCACGAGGCCGAGGCCAGTGGCATCGCCGCGCTGCAGAACTATGCCGCGCGCCTGAAGGGCTACGCACTGACGGCGCACTGAACCGTGCACCGTGTTCACCCGTCAGCCGAAAAACGCCGCCCCGTGCGGCGTTTTTCGTGGCTGCTGCTGCTCGCCAGCGCGGCCGCCCAGGCCCAGGTGTCCGACACCGGCAGCTACCTGCAGCGCATGGACAGCGATGGCGACGGCAAGGTCGGCGTGGAAGAGTACGTGCAGTGGATGCTGTATGCGTTCGACCGCATGGACCGCAACGGCGATGGCGTGCTGACCCGCGATGAGCTGCCGGGCGGCAAGGGCAGCCCGATCACCCGCGAACAGCAGCGCCAGACCTTGATCGAGCGCTTCCACAGGCAGGACGCCAACGGCGACGGGTACCTGAGCGCCAAGGAACTGGCCGCGCCGCCGCGCTGAACCAGCCCGTCCGCAGCGGGCGGGGGCTCGCTAGAATCTGCGCATGCCCGAGCTTCCCGAAGTCGAAACCACCCGTCGCGGCCTGGCGCCGCACCTGGAAGGCCGCCGCGTGCACGGCGTGATCCTGCGCCGGCCGGACCTGCGCTGGCCGATCCCGGCGGAGATCGCCGCGCTGCTGCCGGGCCAGGCCATCGACGGCGTCCGCCGCCGCGCCAAGTACCTGCTGCTGGACACGGCCATCGGCAGCGCGCTGCTGCACCTGGGCATGTCCGGCAGCCTGCGCGTGCTGCCCGGCGATACCCCGGTGCGGGCCCACGACCACGTGGACATCAGCCTGGACAACGGCCGCCTGCTGCGCTTCAACGACCCGCGCCGGTTCGGCAGCCTGCTCTGGCAGCCGGCCGGTGAGACCCATGAACTGCTGGCCGGGCTGGGCCCGGAGCCGCTGGACGACGAATTCAACGGCGACTACCTGTTCCAGCGCAGCCGTGGCCGCAGCGCCTCGGTGAAGACCTTCCTGATGGACCAGGGCATCGTGGTGGGGGTGGGCAACATCTACGCCGCCGAGAGCCTGTTCATGGCCGGCATCAACCCGCTGCGCGAGGCCGGGCGCATCTCCCGCGAGCGGTACCAGCGCCTGGCCACGGCGGTGAAGCAGATCCTCGGCCACGCGATCACCCGCGGCGGCACCACCCTGCGCGACTTCATCAACCCCGACGGCGCCCCGGGCTACTTCGAGCAGGAGCTGCTGGTCTACGGCCGTGACGGCCAACCCTGCCGCCAGTGCGGGCGGCCGCTGCGCCACGCCACCATCGGCCAGCGCGCCAGCGTCTGGTGCGGGCACTGCCAACGCTGAGCCGGCCATCGCCGCATCGTCTCGCGGCCGTCTCTCCCGGGGCGCTATAGTCCGGCCAACGTCACCGGCGGGGGTGTGCGATGAACGAAAGCGCGGATATCACCGTATGGCTCGACTCGGCCCGCGCGGGCGACCGCGCCGCGCTGGACCGGGTCCTGACCCTGCTGTACCAGGAGCTGCACAGCATGGCGCGGCGGCAGCTGGCCGGGCAGCAGAACCGCACCCTGGACGCCACCTCGCTGGTGCATGAGTCCTACCTCAAGCTGCTGGGCGCGCGCGGCGCCGCCCGTTTCGAGGATCGCGCGCACTTCTTCGCCTATGCTGCCTCGGCGATGCGCAGCGTGGTGGTGGATTACGCCCGCAACCGGCTCGCGCGCAAGCGCGGCGGCGATCTCAAGCGCGTTGCCGAGATTCCCGAAAACAGCAGCAGCGGCGTGCGCCTGGACGAGGACCTGCTGGCGCTGGACGTGGCGCTGGCGCGCCTGCAGGCGGTGGATGGGCACCTTGCGCGGGTGGTGGAGCTGCGCTACTTCGCCGGCCTGTCCGAGCAGGAAATCGCCGAGCTCTGCCAGCGGTCCGAACGCAGCATCCGGCGCGACTGGCAGAAGGCACGGATGTTCCTGCTGGCCTCGGTCCGCGAGGACTAGCACAGCGGCATCCGGGCCCCGCGTGGCGGCGCGGGTAGGCAGTCAGCAGGCGGGAGGGGATCGATGGAGGCTTCGCGCTGGCGGCGGCTGTCGTCGCTGCTGGATCCGTTGCTGGACCTGACCGACGCACAGCGTGCGCAGCGGCTGGCGCAGCTTCGCGCCGAGGATCCAAGCCTGGCCGATGACCTGGCGCGGCTGCTGGTGCACGAGCGCGAGAGCGAGGAGTTCATGGCCCAGCCGCTGTGGACCGCCGCGCCGGAGGACAGCCGTGTCGGCACCCTCGTCGGGCCCTACCGGCTGCTGCGCCCGCTCGGGCAGGGCGGCATGGGCGAGGTGTGGCTGGCCGAACGCGCCGACGGGCTGTACCAGCGCCAGGTGGCGCTGAAGCTGCTGCGCAGCGGCTATGCCGACCCCGGGCTGCGCCAGCGTTTCAGCCGCGAACGCGACATCCTGGCCCGCCTGCAGCACCCGCACCTGGCCGAGCTGCTGGACGCCGGCATGGACCTGCAGGGACAGCCCTACCTGGCGCTGGCGTATGTCGAAGGCGAGCCGATCACCGACTACTGCCAGCGCCTGCAGTTGCCGCTGGAACGCCGCCTGCAGCTGATGCTGCAGGTGTGCGCGGTGGTCAGCCACGCGCACGCCAACCTGATCGTGCACCGCGATCTCAAGCCCTCCAATATTCTGGTCACCGCCGAGGGCGAGGTGAAGCTGCTGGATTTCGGCATCGCCAAGCTGCTCGATGCCGACGAGGGCGAGCCCCCGGTGCACCCGCCCACCGAGGCGCGCGCGTTCACCCTGCACTACGCCGCGCCCGAGCAGGTACGCGGCGCGCCGGTGACTACGCTGACCGATGTGTACTCGCTGGGCGTCGTGCTGTTTGAGGTGGTCACCGGGCAGAAGCCGTATCGCCTGCGCCGGCACAGCGACGCCGAGTGGGAGCGGTCGATCATGGAGGTCAGTGCGCCGCGCGCGTCCAGCCTGCTGCTGCGCCGGGCCGGCGAGGGCGGCGCGGCCGGGTCGGCGCTGCGGCGGCTGGCACGGCGGGTGCGGGGCGATCTGGACACGGTGCTGCTCAAGGCGCTGCAGAAGGAGCCGGGCCAGCGCTATGCCTCGGTCGAGGCGTTGGCGCAGGACCTGCGCCGGTTTCTGGAGGGTCGCCCGATCCACGCCCGCCCGCAGGGCACGCTGTACCGGCTGCGCAAGTACATCGGCCGCCACCGCTGGGGCGTCGGGCTGGGCACGGTCAGCGTGCTCGCCTTGATCGCGCTGGCGGTGCTGGCGCTCTGGCAGATGCAGCAGGCGCGCCGCGAGATCGCCCGCGCGCAGGCCATGCAGGATTTCACCGTGGGACTGTTCGACCGCGCTGCCGGCGTGCGCCACGGCAGCTTCGATGTGCGCCAGCTGCTGGCCACCGGGCAGCAGCGCGGCGAAGTGGAGCTGGCCGACCAGCCGCTGTCGCTGGCCGACCTGGAGGGCGTGATCGGCCGCCTGCGGATCGGCCTGGGCGACTATCAGCTGGCCCTGCAGACGCTGGATCGCCAGCGTGCTCTGCTGGA
The DNA here is from genome assembly GCF_049545475.1 of Stenotrophomonas sp. NPDC077461. Lineage (NCBI taxonomy): Bacteria > Pseudomonadati > Pseudomonadota > Gammaproteobacteria > Lysobacterales > Lysobacteraceae > Stenotrophomonas > Stenotrophomonas sp. NPDC077461. The sequence goes on along the minus strand of NZ_JBMWDO010000006.1, from coordinate 138,538 downwards.
GCAGGTCAAGGAGGTGCCGCCGGCGCTGCAGCTGGAGGCGGTTACCCAGCGCGGACGCGCGCTGCGCATGCTCGGCCGCTCGCGCGATTGCGTGGCCCACCTGTTGCCGATGCAGGCGCTGGCCAGCCAGCAGCGCCTGCAGATGCCGACGCTGGTGGCCGAATACCACGCCCAGCTCGGGCGCTGCCAGCAGCTGCTCGGCTACCGCGCCCCGGCGCGTGCCGCCTTCACCACGGCACTGGCGCTGCGCCGCGATGTGCTGCGCGATGTGGTGGCCACCGCCGACAGTCTGTCCGACCTGGCGGCGCTGGACAGCGACGAAGGCCATGCGCAGGCCGCGTTGTCAGGTTACCGCCAGGCCCTGCAGCTGCTGCAGACCCGCGTCGGCGGGCGCCACCCGCAGCTGATCACCCTGCGCCGTCACCTCGGCGAAACCCTGGCCGCGCAGGGCGACCTGGACGGCGCCGAGCGGACCCTGCACCTGGCTTGGGCGGCCGCGGTCAACCTGTACGGACCGGATCATCCGGAAACCCTGTCGATCCGACGCCTGCGCGCGGTAGTGGCAATGCAGCGCGGCGACCTGGACCAGGCCGAAGCGACGCTGCAGCAGGTCCACCGGCTGACCCGACAGGCGTTGGGCGAGCAGCACCGCGATACCGGCCTGACCTGGCACGCGATGGGGCAACTGGCGCTGGAGCGCGGCGACAGCGCCGCAGCCGAGGTCGACTTCGCTCACGCCGTGGCCATCTGGCGCCAGCCGGACTGCGTGCGCCTGCTGCCGCAGGGGCTCTACGACCAGGGCACGGCGCTGGCCGCCAGCGGCCGCTGGCGGGAGGCGCTGGCGGCCCTGCATGAAGGGCGGCAGTGGCAGGCCGCGCAGCGCGGCGAGCTGGACCCCCTGGTGCTGCAGGCCGACCAGGCGATGGCCGGCATCATCGGCGCGCAGGGCGACCCGCGTCAGGCCGGTGAGCGGCTGATCAGCCTGATGCGGCGCATTGCTCCGGCCGGCACGGTCGCAGTGGCGCAGCAGCAGGAGCTGCAGTTGGCCTGGGCGCGGAATCTGATGCGCATGGGGCAGGACGTGGAAGCGCGACGCGTGCTGGAAACGCTTGCGCAGCTCCCGGGCGAGGAGCCCGATACCCGGCAGCGGCGCTGGCGGGCACGCGCATCGCTGGCGCTGCTGTCCTGCGGCGAGGCGCCGCAGCGCGGCCGCCAGGCGCTGGCCGCGCTGCAGGCCGATGTACGCCGGCAACAGCCGCAGGGCGGTGCGATGGCGCACGAGCTGGCGCAGGCGCAGCAGGCCTGCCCCTCGTTGGCCGTGGCTGAACGCTCCGCCGCGTCCACCTCGGCGAATTAACGTTCGCCTGCCTATGATGGCCGGCCCTTTCCTGCCATCGCTGCCTGCATGCAACGACGCGACTTCATCCGCACCGCTTCCCTGGCCCTGGCTGCCGCCGGCCTGCCCGCGCTGCCGGCCTGCGCCGCGCAGGGCAACCAGGTCGGCCTGCGCCGCCTCGGCAAGCCGCAGCCGTTCGACTTCGCCTCCCTCAAGGGCCAGGCGCGCGCGCTGTCCCAGGCGGCCTACCAGAGCCACAAGCGCACCCTGCCGGGTCCGCTGGAAGCGCTGGACTGGGACCAGTACCAGTCCATCCGCTACCGCCAGGACCACGCCCTTTGGGCCGACCAGCCCGGCAGGTACCAGGCCAAGTTCTTCCACCTCGGGCTGTACTTCCACTCCCCGGTGCGCATGTACGACGTGGTGGATGGCACCGCCCAGGAACTGGCCTACGACCCGGCCGCGTTCGACTACGGCAAGAGCGGCCTGAAGGGCAGCCACCTGCCGCCCGACCTCGGCTTTGCCGGGTTCCGCCTCAACACCCGCCAGGACACCGACCGCGACTTCGCCGCGTTCCTCGGTGCCAGCTACTTCCGCGCGGTGGGCAGGGAAGGCCAGTACGGCCAGTCGGCGCGCGGCCTGGCGATCGACACCGGCATGGGCCGTCCGGAGGAATTCCCGGACTTCATCGCCTATTACCTGGAGCAGCCGGCCGCCGACTCCAACACCCTGGTGGTGTATGCGCTGCTGGATTCGCCGAGCGTTGCCGGCGCCTACCGCTTCGCCATCACCAACGGCGATGTGCTGCTGATGGACATCGACTGCGCGCTGTATCCGCGCAAGGCGATCGAGCGGCTGGGCATCGCCCCGTGCACCAGCATGTACCAGGTGGGCGAGAACGACCGCCGCATGGCCTGGGACTGGCGGCCGGAAATCCACGACACCGATGGCCTGTCGATGTGGACCGGCGCCGGCGAGTGGATCTGGCGCCCGCTGTGCAACCCGGCGCAGCTGCGCTTCAACATGTTCGTGGACAACAATCCGCGCGGCTTCGGCCTGCTCCAGCGCGACCGCAACTTCGACCATTACCAGGACGACGGCGTGTTCTACGAGAAGCGCCCGTGCCTGTGGGTGGAGCCGAAGGGCCAATGGGGCAAGGGCTCGGTGCAGCTGGTGGAAATCCCCACCGTGGATGAAACCTTCGACAACATCGTGGCGTTCTGGAACCCCGACGCCAAGCCGCAGCCAGGGCAGGAACTGCTGCTGGGCTATCGGCTGTACTGGGGCGCGCAGCCGCCGGCACGACCGCCGATGGCGCACTGCGTGGACAGCCGCACCGGCCTGGGCGGCGTGATCGGCAAGAAGCGCGAGTACTTCTCCTGGCGCTTCGCCGTGGACTTCGCAGGTGGCGAGCTGGCTGCGCTGATCGACAAGGCCGAGGTGGAAGCGGTGGTGCAGGTCAGCCGTGGCCGCACCGAGATCGTCTCGGCGCGCCCGCTGCGCGAGATCAAGGGCTACCGTGCGATGTTCGACGTGGTGCCGCCGGACGACAGCACCCAGCAGATCGACATCCGCCTGTACCTGCGCAGCGGCGGCCGTACGCTGACCGAAACCTGGCTGTACCAGTACAGCCCGCCGCCGGTGGGCGCACCGGAACGCACGCTCTATTGACGTAGAGCCGGGCTCTGCCCGGCTCCCCACCGTCACAGCGGGAGCGGGGCCTGCATCGGATCGATGCGGCCTTCGCCGCGGGTGATCTTCTTGAACTCGGCGCGGCTGACCGACACGTAGCGTTCGTTGCCGCCGATTTCCACCTGCGGGCCGTCCTGCACGGCATGGCCGTGTTCGTCCACGCGCACGGTCATCGTCGCCTTCTTGCCGCTGTGGCAGATGGTCTTGATCTCCTGCATCTCGTCGGCCCAGGCCAGCAGGTACTGGCTGCCCTCGAACAGTTCGCCGCGGAAGTCGGTGCGCAGGCCGTAGCACAGCACCGGAATGCGCAGCTCATCGACCACTTCGCTCAACTGCCAGACCTGGCTGCGGGTGAGGAACTGGGCCTCATCGACCAGCACGCAGCCCAGCGGTCCTCCTGCGGCGATGTCCGCGGCGATCAGGCGCTGCAGGTCGGTATCGCGGTCGAAGGCCACACCATCGGCCTTCAGCCCGATCCGCGAGGCCACCACGCCGCGCCCGGCGCGGTCGTCCAGGCGCGGGGTCAGGATGGCCACGCGCATGCCGCGCTCGCGGTAGTTGTGCGCCGACTGCAGCAGGGTGGTGGTCTTGCCGGCGTTCATCGCCGAATAGTAGAAGTAGAGCTTGGCCATGCCGCATTTTATCCGCAGATGGCCGGTGCCGCCGCCGGCGTCACTCGGCCGGTGGCACACCGGTGGCCGGCCCCACCTCCACCGTGCCGGCGCGCTGCATCTGCTCCATCGCCTGGGCCTGCCAGTGCCAGTACTGCGCCGGCTCCCAGTAGCGGTCCTGCAGGAAGCGGTCCACCGGCATGGCCTGCTGCTGCCCGTCCTCGCCGCGCACGGTCATCTTCAGCGCGCCGATCCAGCCCAGCCGGCTGCCCGTCACCTCATTGCGGCCGCGGCGCATCTCGCGCTCCTGGCGTGGCTTGGCCACGGCGTCGCCGTAGGTGTCGTACAGCGCCTGGCCTTCCACCAGCGCCCGGTCGCGCTCGGCCGGGTCCAGCGCGGCCCAGTAGCGTTCGCGATGCACCAGCAGGAAGCGGTCGCCGCGCTCGGCGGCCAGGTCCATCCAGGCATAGGCGGCCGCGCGGTCGGCCGGCCCGCCCACGCCGTTCCACAGCAGCTCGGCCAGGGCCGCCTGCGACAGCTTGTCCGCGTAGCGCGCACCCCGCCGGTAATAGCTCCGCGCCTGCTCGGGCCGCCCGCCCTGCATCGCTTCGTTGCCCAGTTTGCGATAGCGCATGTCCGGGTGCGAGGCCAGGAACGTCTCCGAGCCCAGCACGTCGGCGGCCCACGGGTCGAAGACAGGCGCGTCGGCCTCCGCAGCGGCGGCGGCACCCACCAGCCCGCACAGTACCGCGCCCAGCAGCACGGCCCGGCCCCCTGCAATGCATCCCCTCATGACGCCCCGTGTCCTGCTTCACATGATCCCCCCCCTCAATAGCGCAGGGCGCGCGCGCAGGTCAATCCTCCCCGGCCGCCGCCGCACCGGCGCGGCCCGCTACAATGCCCCTCCCCCGGAGTCGGCATGCACGGTCTCAATCCTCCCCAACGCGCGGCAGTCCTGCACTGCGAAGGTCCTCTGCTGGTGCTCGCGGGCGCAGGCAGCGGCAAGACGCGCGTGATCGTGGAGAAGATCGGCCAGCTGATCGCCAGCAAGCGCTATCCGGCGCGGCGCATCGCGGCCATCACCTTCACCAACAAGTCGGCCAAGGAAATGCGCGAACGCGTGGCCAAGCGCCTGCGCAGCGAAGACGCCGACGAGGTGACGATCTGCACGTTCCACGCGCTGGGGCTGAAATTCCTGCAGATCGAGCATGCCTCGGTCGGGCTCAAGCGCGGCTTCTCGATCTTCGACGCCGACGATGCCACCTCGCAGGTCAAGGACCTGATGTACGGCGCCAAGCCGGATGACATCGAAGACGTGAAGAACCTGATCTCGCGCGCCAAGAACGCCGGCCTTTCGCCGGAGCAGGCGATGGCGGCCGCGCGCAGCAACCGCGAGAAGGAAGCGGCCAGCGTCTACGAGCGATACCAGCTGCGCCTCTCCGCGTTCAACGCGGTCGACTTCGACGACCTGATCCGCCTGCCGGTGCAGGTGCTGGAAGAGAACCCGGAGATCGCCCTGGCGTGGCGCGAACGCATCGGCTACCTGCTGGTGGACGAATGCCAGGACACCAACGATGCGCAGTACCGGCTGCTCAAGCAGCTGGCCGGCAGCAAGGGCAACTTCACCTGCGTGGGCGACGATGACCAGTCGATCTACGCGTGGCGTGGTGCCAATCCGGAAAACCTGCAGCAGATGGCGCGCGACTACCCGGCGCTGGAGATCATCAAGCTGGAGCAGAACTACCGCTGCTCCAACCGCGTGCTGCGCGCGGCCAATGCGCTGATCGCCAACAACCCGCACGAGCACCTCAAGAAGCTGTGGAGCGACCAGGCCGACGGCGAACGCATCCGCGTGTGGGAGTGCCGCAACAGCGAGCACGAAGCGGAGAAGGTGGCGGCGGAGATATCCTACCTGGCCACCTCCAAGCAGATTCCCTGGAGTGATTTCTGCATCCTGTTCCGCGGCAACTTCCAGTCGCGGCCACTGGAAAAGGCGCTGCAACTGGTGCGCGCGCCGTACCACATCACCGGCGGCACCGCGTTCCTGGAGCGCCAGGAGGTCAAGGACACGCTGTCCTGGCTGCGCCTGCTGGTGAACCCCGACGACGATACGGCGTTCATGCGCGCGGTGCAGTCGCCCAAGCGCGAAGTGGGTGCCGGCACGCTGGCCAAGCTGGCCGAACTGGCGTCGGAGAAGGACCTGCCGATGGCGCATGCGGCCGAGGCGATCGGCGCGCTGTCGCAGTTGCCGCCGCGCGCGGCCAACGGCCTGAGCCGCTTCACCGACATCCTGCGCGACCTGCGCGCGCAGATGCCGCAGCTCAGTTCCGGCGACCTGGTGCGGCGGCTGGTGAAGGAGTCGGGGCTGGTCTCCGAGCTGCGCAGCGCCTGCAAGGAAGAATCGGTGTACCAGCGCCGTCTGGCCAACCTGGAAGAGCTGGCGCAGTGGTTCGAAGGCGGCCCGCGCGGTGCTTCCACCGCCGACCTGGCCGCGCAGCTGGCGCTGTTGTCGCGCAACGACAAGGACGATGGCGGCAACCAGGTGCGGATGATGACCCTGCATGCGTCCAAGGGCCTGGAATTTCCGTACGTCTTCATCGTTGGCTGCGAGGACGGCGTGCTGCCGCACCAGGTCAGTCTCGACGAGGGCAACCTGCAGGAAGAGCGCCGCCTGCTCTACGTGGGCATCACCCGCGCCAAGGTGCAGCTGTGGATGAGCTACAGCAAGCTCACGCGCAAGTTCGGCGAGCACGTGCGGCTCAAGCCCAGCCGGTTCTTCGAGGAGATCCCGGCCGAGGAGATGCAGCGCGACGGTGCCGATCCGGTCGCCGATGCCGAACGCAAGAAAGAGCGCGCCAGTGCAGGACTGGCGGCGATCCAGGCCTTGTTCGACTGACCACGCGCGTCGCGCAGCGCCGACCCTTGGTCGGCTGCCGCCGGCCGGGGCGAACAGCAGCCGACCAGGGGCCGGCGCTACCGTGTTCGGGGCGCGCATTGCACAATCGGGGCATCTTCCTCCGCAGTGACCCGCATGTCCGCCGTGATCCAGACCGACCGCCTGCACCTGCGCCTGATCGACCCCGACCATGATGCGGCCGACATGCTGGCCCTGCTCAACGAACCGGGGTTCATCCGCAACATCGCCGACCGCGGCGTGCGTACCCTGGCGCAGGCGCGTGACTACACCGCCGAGCGCGTGCTGGGCAGCTATGCCCTCAACGGCTTTGGCATGTACGCCATCATCCGTCGCAGCGACGGCGCATGGTTGGGCAATGCCGGGCTGGTACGCCGCGACGGACTGCCCGCGCCGGATATCGGCTACGCACTGCTCTCGCCGTACGAAGGCCACGGCTACGCGCTGGAGGCCGCGCGCGGGGTGATGCACTACGCGCGCGATGTGCTGCACCACGCCGATCTGTACGGCATCGTGTCGCCGGACAACCTGCGGTCGGCCGCCCTGCTGCGCAAGCTGGGCATGGAAGATCGCGGCGACCTGCTGTTGCCGCCGCCGCACGGTGGCAACGTGGTGCTGCTGTTCGCCACGCCAGGGGCCCCGGCGGTGGTGGCGTCATGACTCCCTGAGCCCGGCACGGAGGCAGGGTCGGGCGGGCTGCCCGACACCGCGACCGCGCTGCCAGACACTCCGACCGCGCTGCCCGACACCGCGACCGCGCTGCCAGACACTCCGACCGCGCTGTCCGACACCCCGACCGCGCTGTCCGACACCCCGACCGCGCTGTCCGACACGCCGACCGCGCTGTCCGACACCCCCGACCGCGCTGTCCGACACCCCCGACCGCGCTGTCCGACACCCCGTAGAGCCGGGCTCTGCCCGGCTGCTCTTCAGCCGCCCAACTGCGCGCGCAGGTCCGCCAGCTGCTCCTGCAGCTCGGCCACAGTGGCCTCCAGCTGCTGCACGCGCGCATCCAGCGCGGCGCTGCCACCGCCACCACTGGTCGGCGCCGCCTTGTACGCCTCCGCCAACGCCTCCACGTCCACCGGGCCGGCCAGCAGGTGCATGTAGCGGTCTTCGCGCTGTCCGCTGGCGCGCGGCAGCTGGACCGCCAGGCCGCGCTGGATCATGCGCTCCACATGGTGCCGCAGCTCGTCGGCGTCCTGGAACTGGAACAGGCGCTCGCTGCGGGTCAGCAGCTCGTTCACCGTCTGCGGACCGCGCAGCAGCAACAGGCCCAGGACCGCCAGCTGCTGGCGGGTCAGGTCCAGCGCACTGCCGGCACGGTGTTCATAGCGCTCGGCACGCGAGGAGAACTGCTGGCGGGCCAGCCCCAGCGTCTCCAGCTGGCGCAGCGCGTGGTGCACATCCCCGGCCGACAGGGCCATCACCGGCTCCCGCGCGGTCTTCTGGTTGGCCGCCAACTGGGCGGCATTGACCGTCAGCGGGTAGGCGTCCGGGGTGGTGGCCTCCTTCTCGATCAGGCAGCCCAGGGTGCGGGCCTGGGCCGCGCTCAGCACGGGCAGGGCAGGGGTCTGGACGTCATCGGTCACGGGGGGCTCCACGGTGTTTCAAGGGGGTGCAGCATAGCCGAGCGCCGCCGCCGGCATGAACGCCGCCGGCCAAGCCGGTAAACTGGCACGACTCTGTTGCTGGTGACCCCGATGCGTCGTATTGCTGCTGTTCCCCTGTCCGTGCTTGCCTGCGCCGTGATGGCGCTGACCGCCTGCAAGCGCACCGAAGCCCCGGCTGATGCCGCACCCCCGACCGTCGCCGCGTCTGCCGATGCACCGGCTGCTAGCGGCGATGCCGCCGTGGCCGCCAACGACAATCTCAATGCGGTGCTGTGGATGCAGCGTTCGCAGGAATACCGTGCGATCACCGAGCAGACCTACCGCGCCGCCGCCGACCGCCTGGATGCCGCGCTGAAGGAAGCCCACTGGGATGCGCTGGTGCCCGAAGAGCGCGGCAACGAAGCCAAGGGCCTGAAGCCGGCGGTGGTGCTGGACGTGGACGAGACCGTGCTGGACAACTCGCCCTACCAGGCGCGCCTGGTGCGTGACGGCAAGGAATACGACGAGATGACCTGGGACCAGTGGGTGGCCGAAAAGAAGGCCAAGGCGATCCCCGGCGTGGTCGATTTCGCCAAGGCCGCCAACGCCCGCGGCGTGACCCTGCTGTACATCTCCAACCGCGCGGTTCACCTCAAGGACGCCACCCTCGCCAACCTGCGCGCCGAAGGCCTGCCGGTGGCCGATGACAGCGTCTTCCTCGGCCTGGGCACCGTGGTGGAAGGCTGCGAGCAGGCCGGCAGCGAAAAGAACTGCCGCCGCCGCCTGGCCGGCCAGAAGTACCGCGTGCTGATGCAGTTCGGCGACCAGCTGGGCGATTTCGTCGAAGTCACCGCCAACACCAACGATGGCCGCGACGCACTGCTGCAGCAGTACCACGACTGGTTCGGCGAGCGCTGGTGGATGCTGCCCAACCCGACCTACGGCGGCTTCGAGCCGGCGCAGTTCAACAACGATTACAGCCAGTCGCGCCAGGCCCGCCACGATGCCAAGCGCGCTGCGCTGGACTACGCGCCGTGAGCCGGGCACCGCTGCCGCTGCGCGATGATGAACGCCTGATCGTCGCGCTGGACGTGCCGGGACGCGATGAGGCGCTGGCGTGGGTGGACCGGCTGGGCGACAGCGTGTCGTTCTACAAGATCGGCATGGAACTGCTGGCGTCCGGCGAATACTTCCAGGTGCTTGATGCGCTCGCCACGCGCGACAAGCGCGTCTTCGTCGACCTGAAGTTCTTCGATATCCCCGCCACCGCCGCCGCGGTGATCAAGCGGCTGTCGCAGTGGCCGGTGAGCTACGCCACCATCCACGGCTGGCACCCGGCGATGATGGAGGCCTGCGCCGCCGCCAACGGCAGCGACATGCGCCTGCTGGCGGTGACCGTGCTGACCTCGATGGGCCAGGACGATCTGCGTGGCATGGGCATCGACCGGGCGCCGGTGGACGTGGTGGTCGAGCGCGCGCTGGCCGCCCGGGCGGCCGGCATCGACGGCGTCATCGCCTCCGGCCAGGAAGCCGCACCGATCCGCGCGGCTACCGGGCCGGGTTTCTCCATTGTCTGCCCCGGCATCCGCCCGGGTGGCCCGGTGGGCGATGACCAGAAGCGCACTGTAGGCGTTGCCCAGGCGTTCGCCGATGGCGCCGATGCCATCGTGGTGGGCCGGCCGATCCGCCAGGCGACCGACCCGCGCGCCGCCGCGCTGGCGATCCAGGCCGAAATCGCCTCGGTCCTGCGCTGATCCCCGCACAGTGCCGGCGCTCCGTGTGCCGGCACCGACGCGTTCTTTGGTGCCGGAACCGCGTCTCGTTGTCGTGTTGCGCACGGTTGCAGAAGTGAATCCATCAATCGCTGCCGGGTCGCTGGCCACAGCGAAGTGAGAAGCGTCGCCCAGTCTGTCTCCCGCCTTTGCCGTCGAATCGATCCCGGCACGTGCCCTCCCGGCCGTGTCATCCGCTTCTTCATCACTGCAAAGGAGTTGCAGCATGCACATGCGTTACCGCGCGGCCGTGGCCGCTCTCGTCGTCATGGCCACGGTGTCCGCCCCGGCGCTGGCCACCCCGCCGCTGGACGGACACAGCCCCAGGATCATCGGCGGCATCGATGCCGAGCCCGGGCAGTACCCCTTCATGGTCAGCCTGCAGCAGCTTGCCCGGGGCGAGTCCGACCACGCGCGTCACTGGTGTGGCGCCACCCTGATCTCGCCGTCCTGGGTGCTGACCGCCGCGCACTGCGTGGAAGATGCGCTGCCGCGTGACTACGCGGTGCTGGCCGGCAAGACCACGCTGGACACCACCGGGCGCCGGCGGGTGTCCAACATCAAGGCCATCCACGTTCACCCGGCCTACGACAGCAGAGCCCTGGTCAACGACATCGCGCTGATCCAACTGCGCCGCCCGATCGCCAAGGGCCAGTTCGCGGTGCCGCTGCTCGGCGGTGACACCGGCTACCTGCGCCGTGGTCGCCGCTTTACCGTGATCGGCTGGGGCGACACCGGCCTGGAAGGACCGGCGGGCGCGCCGACCGTCCTGCAGACCGTGCAGACGCCTTATGTCCCGTTCCGTGAGTGCCGCAACGCCTATCCCAACCTGCAGGCGGGCAAGGTGCTCTGCGCTGGCGAGGAAGGCATCGACAGCTGTCAGGGCGACTCGGGCGGTCCGCTGCTGGTGCAGCGCGAGGGCCGGTGGACGGTTCTCGGGACCGTCAGTTGGGGCGTGGGTTGCGCGCAGGCCGGCTATCCAGGCGTATATGCACGGCTGTCGGACGGGCACATGGCCGACTTCATCCGGGCGACCTGGACCCACGACTAGACCCTGTCGGGCACGGGCACCGCGCCGGTCCCGGCCGGTGTCCGTTCGTTTTCCTTGTTTTTCAATGACCTGCGGCCTCCTATGGTGGCGCCGCAAGGGCCCGGCTTGCCGCTGCAGGGCCGCAGGCCGCAAGATGCGGACCGGTCCGGGGAGTCCGAATTCATGTCCATGCCGTTGATGCCAGGGCGTTGTCGAGAGTGGGTACTGGCGCTGTCGTTCTGCGGCCTGGTGCTGCTCAGTGCGTGCAAGCGCGATCAGATCGATCCGGATGCGCCAGCCGCCGAACCGGTGGCGGCCCTGCGCCAGCTTGCCCGCCTCGTCGCCGACAATGACCTTGTCGGCTACGCGCAGGCGTCGGTGCCGCCGGCCCAGTACGACCGCCTGCAGGCGGCCTGGGCCCAGGGACGCAGCCGCTGGCCGCTGACCGAACTGCCGCTGGATGGTCAGTTCCTGCCGATGATGGCCGCGCTGTCACGGCCGGACGCGCCGCAGCGCCTGCAGCGCGCCTTCGACGCGCAGATTGCCGGCCAGGCCACGGGGGTGCGCCAGGCGGCGCATTCGATGGGACTGTTCGGTGTGCAGTACCTGCGCAACCAGAGCGACTACAGCGAAACCGAGCGCGCCCACTACACCCAGGTGGTCGACGCGCTCAGCCGCTGGGCGGCCGCCGCCCCGCTGACCGACAAACAGCGCGCCCGCACCACCATCACCCTGCTGACGGCCACGGCGCGGACCGCCGCGCTGTCCACCGAGGAACAACTGCAGGCCGCGGGCATGGAAGGTTCGCTGCGCCGGCTGGGACCGTTCGCCAAGGCCTTCAAAACCGCGCTGGCCAGTTACGGCCTGTCGCTGGACACGGCGCTGACCGAACTGCGCGGCGAACTGGTGTCCCAGCAGGGCGATACCGCCGTGGTGCGGATCCAGTACCCGCTGGCGGGCGAACAGATCGACGCACAGGTGCGCATGACCCGTCGCGAGGGCCACTGGTACGTGACGCGGACGCTCGAAGACACCGACGCGCTGCTGCGGGCCGCCGAGGCCGCACAAGCTGAACATGACGCCGCCAAGGCGGCTGAAGCAGAGGCGGCCGCTGCGGTCAAGGACGATGCTTCCGCACCGGCTAAGCCATAATGAAGCCGATGCCGAACCAGAATCCCCTGCCTTTCCCCGGCGAAGAGCCGCCCAAGACGCCGGACGCACCGTCCGCGTCGCCCGACACCGCGCCCGTTGCCGGCATTCCGGCCGAGCCCGGTGAGGCGCCGGCTGCGGCCGACCCGGCGGCAACCGCGCCGTCCGCCATCGTGCCCGGAACCCGTGCCCCGGTGGGCCGCCGCCCGTGGTGGGCGCGCCTGCTGGGCCGGCTGGTCGAGCCGTGGCTGTCGCTGAAGATCGAACCGGAACATCCCGGCCAGTACAACGACGGCCGCCCGGTGGTCTATGTGCTGGAAGACTACGGGCTGTCCAACGCGCTGATCCTGGACAAGGCCTGCCGTGAAGCCGGCCTGCCCTCGCCGCTGGTGCCCATCGCCGGCGACCCGACCGGGCGCCGGCGTGCCTACCTGGCGCTGTCCCGCCGCAGCAGCAGCAACTCGCTGATTCCCGAGCAGCGCGGCGCCAAGACCCATTCGGATTCGCTGGCCAAGGTGCTGCAGGCCCATCGCGCACGCGATGAGCTGGACGTGCACCTGGTGCCGGTGTCGATCTTCGTCGGACGTGCGCCGGACAAGCAGAGCGGCTGGTTCGCCGTGCTGTTCTCGGAAAACTGGGCACTGGTGGGCCGGTTCCGTCGCCTGCTGGCCGTGCTGCTCAACGGCCGCAGCACCATCGTGCGCTTCGCGCCGCCGATTTCCCTGCGCACCACCGTGGACGAGGGGCTGGACCCCGAGCGCACCGTGCGCAAGCTGCAGCGGGTGCTGCGCACGCACTTCCGCCGTATCCGTGAATCGGTGATCGGTCCGGATCTGTCCACCCGCCGCCTGCTGGTGGACAAGGTGCTCGATGCCGACACCGTGCGCGAGGCGATCGCCTCGCAGGCCAAGCGCGACAACTCCAAGCCGGCCGATGCCTGGAAGAAGGCGCATGCCTACGCCTGGGAAATCGCCGCGGACTATTCCAGCCCGGTGGTGCGCTCGGCGAGCTTCATGCTCAGCCACGTCTGGAACCGCATCTATGCCGGCGTGCTGGTCCATCACCTGGACAAGTTCAAGGCGGCCGCGCCCGGGCACGAAGTGGTCTACGTGCCCAGCCACCGCAGCCACATGGACTACCTGCTGCTGTCCTACCTGCTGTATGACCGTGGCATTGTGCCGCCGCACATCGTGGCCGGCATCAACCTGAACCTGCCGGTGGTGGGCACGCTGCTGCGCAAGGGAGGCGCGTTCTTCATCCGCCGCTCCATCCGCGGCAACGCGCTGTACTCGGCGGTGCTCAGCGAGTACGTGGCGCAGCTGGTGGCGGGTGGCTACTCGATCGAGTACTTCGTCGAGGGTGGCCGCTCGCGAACCGGCCGCCTGCTGCAGCCCAAGGGCGGCATGATCTCGATGACGCTGCGCGCGTTCCTGCGCCAGCCGCGCAAGCCGGTGCTGTTCCAGCCGGTCTACATCGGCTACGAAAAGCTGATGGAAGGCGGCAGCTACCTGGATGAGCTGTCCGGGCGGCCCAAGGAAAAGGAATCGATCTGGCAGCTGCTGTGGTCCATTCCCAAGGTGCTCAAGCAGAACTACGGCCAGGTCGTGGTGAACTTCGGCGAGCCGATCGCGCTCAACGACGTGCTGGCCCAGCAGGCGCCGGAGTGGAATGGGCAGCCGGTCGGCGAAGACGAGAAGCCGTCGTGGCTGTCGGGCACGGTCGACCACCTGGCCGAACGCATCCAGGTGCATATCAACGGCGCCGCCGACGTCAATCCGATCAACCTGCTGGCGCTGGCGCTGCTGTCCACGCCCAAGCATGCGATGGGCGAGGCCGACCTGATCGCGCAGATCGAGCTGTGCAAAACCCTGCTGGTGGAGATGCCGTACTCCGATCGCGTGACGGTGACCCCGCACTCGCCGGAGCGGATCATCGCCCATGCCGAGGAAATCAACGTCCTGACCCGCATCAAGCACCCGCTCGGTGATGTGCTCAGCGTCAGCGGCGATACGGCAGTGCTGCTCAGCTACTTCCGCAACAACGTGCTGCACCTGTTCACGGCCTCGTCGTGGGTGGCGTGCTGCTTCCAGAACAACCGTCGCATGAGCCGTACCGGCCTGGTGCAGCTGGGCCGCACGGTGTACCCGTTCCTGCAGGCCGAGCTGTTCCTGCCGTGGAGCGAGGACGAGTTCGCCCAGCGCATCGAGCAGACCATCAACGTGTTCGTGCGCGAGGGCCTGCTGCAGAACGTCAATGACGACGACGGCGGCATCCTGGCGCGCAACACCGGACAGACCGACGAAGTCTTCCGTCTGCGTGCCATCGGCCACTCGCTGCAGCAGGCGTTCGAGCGCTATTACATCGCCATCTCGGTGCTGGTGAAGAATGGCCCGGGCACGCTCGGCGCGGCCGAGCTGGAAAGCCTGTGCCAGCAGGCCGCGCAGCGCCTGAGCCTGCTGTATGCGCCGGCCGCGCCGGAGTTCTTCGACCGCACGCTGTTCCGCGGCTTCATCCAGAAGCTGCGCGAGCTGCGGCTGGTATGGCCGGACGAGAACAGCAAGCTGCTGTTCGACGACCGCCTGGATGCCTGGGCCAAAGACGCCAAGTTCATCCTCGGCCGCGAGCTGCGCCACACCATCGAGCGGGTCAGCCCGGAGGCGGCCAAGCCGGATGAGCCGGTGGCACAGGACTGAGGCAGCCGGCAGGAAGGGCAGCCGACCAACGGTCGGCTCGCCGGGTGCGGGTGTTATGCCGGTTCGTCGGGAATCAGCATGTTTTCCAGTCTGGCGATGCAGTCCTTGAGCTGCAGCTTGCGCCGCTTCAGGCGCTTGGCGTCCAGCTCGTCTTCGCCATTGGCGGCCATGTGCAGGATCTGTTCGTCGAGCGCACGGTGCTCCTGCCGGAGCATGGCAAGACGGGTACTGATCTCGGTGGGCGTCAGGGTATCCACGGCCATTGAGCATACACATCCACGATGATGCACGGGAGTGAACGCAGTCACCTCCCGGTGGCGATGGGGGCGGCGGCGAGCCGGTAGAATGACCGTCATGAGCGCCGTCCTGCCCTTGCCCGATCCCGTCCTGCGCGCCCGCGATCCGCGTGCGGCCGAGGCGGACCAGGACAGGCTGGCGCGGCGGCTGCGCCGCCAGGTCGGCCAGGCCATCGGCGACTTCGGCATGATCGAGGCCGGCGACCGGGTGATGGTCTGCCTGTCCGGCGGGAAGGACAGCTACACCCTGCTGGACCTGCTGCTGCAGCTGCAGAAAAAGGCGCCGGTGGATTTCGAGCTGGTGGCCGTCAACCTGGACCAGAAGCAGCCCGGTTTTCCCACCGACGTGCTGCCCGGCTACCTGCGCTCGATCGGCGTGCCGTTCCAGATCATCGAGCAGGACACCTACTCGGTGGTGACCCGGGTCATCCCGGAAGGGCGCACGATGTGCTCGCTGTGTTCGCGGCTGCGGCGAGGTGCCCTGTACCGCCATGCGGCCGAGCATGGCTTCACCAAGATTGCCCTGGGCCACCATCGCGACGACAGCGTGGCCACGTTTTTCCTGAACCTGTTCCACCACGCCAAGCTGTCGGCGATGCCGCCCAAACTGCGCAGCGACGATGGCGCGCATGTGGTGATCCGTCCGCTGGCCTACGTCAGTGAACAGGACATTGCCCGCTACGCGCAGGCACGCGCGTTCCCGATCATCCCGTGCACGCTGTGCGGCAGCCAAGATACCCTGCAACGCCGCCAGGTCGCGCAGATGCTGCAGGGCTGGGAGCAGGCGCACCCGGGCCGGATCGACCAGATCGCGCGCGCGCTGGGCAACATCCATCCGTCGCAGCTGGCTGATCCGGCCCTGTTCGATTTCCTGTCGCTGGGGCGCACGCAGGACGCCCCGCGGGCCGCCCCGGGCGGGTGGCCCACCCCCGATGACGCCGGCGAGGTACCGCCGCCGGCCTAGCCGGTGCACCGCGCCTTGCGTTCCTTCCACGCTCTCATTCCGGACTTCCATGTTCTTTCGCAACCTGACGCTGTTCCGCTTCCCGACCACCACCGATTTTTCCGAGGTCGACACCCTGCTGCCGCAGGCCCTGCTCAAGCCGGTGGGTCCGCTTGAAATGACCTCGCGCGGTTTCATCTCGCCATTCGGCCGCGAAGAAAAGGCCGTGTTCTCCCATCGCATCGGCGATGCCCTGTGGCTGACCGTGGGCGGTGAAGACAAGATCCTGCCTGGCGCGGTGGTCAACGATCTGCTGGCGCGCAAGCTCGAGGAAATCGAGGAGAAGGAAGGCCGCAAGCCCGGTGGCCGCGAGCGCAAGCGCATGAAGGACGACCTGCTGCATGAACTGATGCCGCGCGCCTTCATCAAGAGCTCGCGTACCGATGCGCTGATCGACCTGGCGCACGGCTATGTGGCCGTGGACAGTTCCAGCCGCAAGACCGGCGAGAACGTGATGTCCGACATCCGCGGCCTGCTTGGCAGCTTCCCGGCGATGCCGCTGAACGCCGAAGTGGCGCCACGCTCGATCCTGACCGGCTGGATCGCCGGCGAGGCGCTGCCGACCGGCCTGAGCCTGGGCGAAGAATGCGAGATGAAGGACCCGGCCGAGGGCGGCGCCGTGGTCAAGTGCCAGCACCAGGAACTGCGCTGCGACGAGATCGACAAGCACCTGGACGCCGGCAAGCAGGTCACCAAGCTGGCCCTGGTGTTCGAGGACAATCTGTCCTTCGTGCTGGGCGATGACCTGATCGTGCGCAAGCTGAAGTTCCTGGACGGTGCGCTGGACCAGCTCGAGCACGCCGACGACGACGGCCGCCGTGCCGAACTGGACGCGCGGTTTGCCCTGCAGAGCGGCGAAGTCCGTCGCCTGTTCCTGCTGCTGGAAGAGGCGTTCAAGCTCAGCAAGGCGGATTGACGCCAGGTGCGGACCGGAGCGGGGCAGCGTCCCCGCTCCGCCCCCGCTACCCCGCAGTCATCTGCGGCGCGCGGGCAGCGCTATGCTGTTGCCATGTCCGGACTCCTCCGCCGCCTGATCTCGCCGGCTGCCCCCACCCTGCAGCGCGACACGGTACGACTGCGCCTGGAAGATGCGGAGATCGATGTACTGCGCGTGCGCGATCCGCGGGCGCGTCGCATCAAACTCAGCGTGGACGAGCGCGGCGTACGCCTGACCCTGCCGCCGCGCGCCAGCCTGGTGATGGGCGAGCGCTTCCTGGAGCAGCACCGCGACTGGCTGTCCACGCAGCTGCGCAGCTACCAGGCGCACAACCTGCCGCCCCCGCTGGTGATCGGTGAGCCCGGCCAGCTGCCTCTGCGTGGCGAACTGGTCGCGCTGCGCTGGGCGAGCGGCCGCTTCGCCCATCTCGAGCGCGACGCGGCGGGCCTGGTGATGCATTGGCCCGCGCGCGGCAACGAGGCCACCCTGCGACGCAGCCTGCGCGAGTTCTACGAAGCCCAGACCCGTGCCGACGTGGGCCAGTGGCTGCCCCGATACCTGCCCGGTCTGCCGCGCGCGCCGGCACGGTTGCGGCTCAAGGTGATGTCGTCGCAATGGGGTTCGCTGGCACCGGACGGCAGCATGGCGCTGGACCTGGCGCTGGTACTGGGGCGTCCCTCGGCGTTCGAATACGTGCTGGTCCACGAGCTGTGCCACCTGATCCAGCCCAACCATTCACCGGCGTTCTGGGCAGAGGTGGAAAAGCGGTTCCCGGCCTGGCAGGACGAGCGCGACTACTTCCAGCGCGAAGGCCGCCGGCTCAAGGCAATGCTCCGTCAATTGCTGTAATGCCGGCCGTTCACGCGCGGGCGCGCAACGCCGCCGCCTGCGCCCAGCGTTCGGCCACGCGCGGTGCGGTGATGCACACGGCCTGGTCGGTCACTGTGGTTACCGCGCGCTCAAGCAGCTGGATGTCGGCTTCGTGCTGGCGTGCGACGTGCGGGTCCTCGAAGAAGATCGCCCGCTGGCAGTGGCCTTCCAGCACGCGGTCGGCAATCTGCGCGTCGCCGCCCATCGGGCCGCTCTGGTAGCGCTCCACCCACGCCTGGTCCTGCGGCCAGCCCCGGCTCCAGGCCAGCGCGTTGAGGCGCTGGCCGGTGGTGCCGGTGCCGATCCGGGTACGGAACCGCGACAGCACCTCGAAATGCTCAGCGGCGAAGGCCAGCATAGCCGGTTTCATCGCGTCGTGCGCGATCAGCGCCAGGGTCTGGTGTTCGAAGGCGTGCAGATCATCGGCGCCCCGGTCCGCGGCGAGCCCGGCATGCACGCGCTCGATCTCGATCCAGTCACGTGCGGTGGCCACGGTGGAGATGAAAGGCTTGCCGTGGATCACACACTGGCGTTTGAGCGCGGTGGCTTCGGGAAAGATCGAGGAGGGATCGACCGGGTCCATCAGGTAGATCGCCCCGTCCAGCGTGCGTTCCGGTGTCCCCATCCCGACCACTTCGGCCACCAGTTTCATCAGACCGCCCTCGCGCCCGTTCGGATAACGCCGCAGCGGCGCGAAATCCTGCAGGAATCCCAGTCGCTGGATCGCATCGTAGGTACGCCCGACCGCATGCAGTTCCACCCCCAGTTCGCGCAGGCCGCGGTCGCTGGCGCGCAGCCAGCGGAACAGCGCGGCGTGCTTGTCGTGATGGTGCAGGCGGTTGGCGGCCAGGCCGATGCGCATGGTGGGCATCCAGCAGAAGGAGGAGGCCGCAGTGTAATGCGATCGCATGTCAGGGGTGCGCCCGCTTGAATGCGACGGCGCCGCAGCGCATCACGTGCGTGGCGTCACGCACACAGGGGTTTGCAACAAGTTTCATTGCTGCAGCGGGTGCAATCGCTAGGGTGAGTCGGGTGCAGCGCAGCGTCTGTCGTCAATGACGTCGACAGGCCGCGCGGGGCGATGTTCCGGTGGCGGTGAGGGTGGGCGCACCTTGCAGGACGGCCCGCCATTCGACGCTGCCCGGGCCGCATTGCCGTTGGCGACCATGATGCAGGGGGGCAGAACCAATGATCACCACGGAACAACGGCCTGGACAGGCGGCGTCCGCGCCGGAGGACGGTCAGCGGGCGCTGCGCGGGCAGGTGGCCTGGCTGCCGCTGCCCGGCGGGCTGGTGGCCGGTGCACAGGTGACGGTGGACCCGATCGCCGCGTCCGGCTCCCTGCTGCGCTGGGCCATTCCGCTGCTGCTGATGGTGCTGGTCCTGCTGTTGATGCACGCCTATGGCTACTGGCGGCTGCACCGCGAGGCCGGCGAGCGCCACCGCGCCGAGCGGCGCCTGCAGGAAGTGTGCGCCACGCTGCCGGCGGTGGTGTACCAGGCCCATCGCGGGCGCGACGGTGTGCTGTCGTTTCCCTACATCACCGGGGACATGTACTCGCTGTTCGGGCTGTCGGCCGAGGTGGCGATGGCCGACGAGTCGCGCCTGTTCGCCACGGTCCACCCGGACGACCAGGCGCATCTGCGGCGCAGCGTGGAGGTGTCTGCCACGCATCTGACGGTGATCGATGTCGAATTCCGGGCCTGCGGGCCGCAGGGCTGGCGCTGGGTGCGGTCGCGCGGCCAGCCGATGGCCGCCGACGACGACAGCGTCAAATGGAGCGGTTACTGGATCGATGTCACCGCCTCGCACGAGCAGGCCACCGCGCTGGCCGCCGCGCGCCGCGACGCCGAGGCCGCCGCCGCGGCCAAAGCGAACTTCCTGGCCACCATGAGCCACGAGATACGCACCCCGATGAGCGGCATGCTGGGCATGCTCGAGGTGCTTGAAGACACCGGATTGGACGAGGAACAATGCGCGCTGCTGGCCACCGTGCACGACGCCGCCAGCCTGCTGCGGCAGATCCTCGACGACGTGCTGGACTACTCGCGCATCGACGCCGGTGCCCTGCCACTGGAAGCCATGCCGATCACGCTGCCCGGCATCATCGGCAATGTGCAGCGCCTGCTGTCGCCGATGGCGGCCAACAAGGGGCTGTGGCTGCGCTCCCGGATCGACCCGCGGGTGGCGGCCGGCCATTGCGGCGACGGCGTGCGCCTGCGCCAGATCCTGTTCAACCTGCTGAGCAATGCGCTGAAGTTCACCGCGCACGGGGGAGTGCGGATCGAACTGGACGTGCGCGCGGATGAGGGGGACCGGCAGCGCCTGTGCCTGGCGGTGATCGATACGGGCATCGGCGTATCGGCCGACCAGCAGGCGGTGCTGTTCAGTCCGTTCACCCAGGCCGAGGCCTCGATCGGGCGCCGCTATGGCGGCAGCGGGCTGGGACTGAGCATCTGCCGTGGGCTGGCCGGGCTGATGGACGGCGATCTGCGCATGCACAGCTCACCCGGGCAGGGCACGCGGATGGAACTGGAACTCACGCTGCCGATCGCGATCGCTCCAGGCGCTGTAGCCGCCCGCGACGCCGACGCGGCGCAGCCGGTGTTCGCGCCCGGCCTGCAGGTGCTGGTGGCCGAGGACGATCCCATCCACCAGGCGCTGATGGCCTGGCGGCTGCGTCAGCTGGGCCTGGGCCACACGATGGCCGCGCAGGGCGAAGAAGCGCTGCGCCTGATGCAGGGCCGCGCATTCGACCTGGTGATCACCGATTGCCAGATGCCGGTGATGGACGGATATGCGCTGGCCAGTGCGATCCGGCGCACCGAGCGTGCGTCCGGCGCGGTGCCGGTGCCGATCGTGGGCCTCACCGCCAGCGTACAGGCGCAGACGCAGCAGCGGTGCCAGCAGGCCGGCATGGACCGGATGCTGACCAAGCCGATCACCCTGGAGGCCCTGCGCGAACACCTGGCGGCGTTGTTGACGACGACCGGGGACATGGCCGCCGCGGTCGACCCGGTGCCGTGCGTGCAGGCGCTGGGACGGCAACTGGGGTCGGTCGCTACCGCGCGTGAGGTGCTGACGCTGATGCAGACCACCACCCAGGCCGACCTGTCCGGGTTGATCCGGGCCACGGCCGGCGGCGACGCCCAGGCCGTCAACGCGTGCCTGCATCGCATGGCAGGGGGGCTGGGTGTGGTCGGCGCTCGCCGGCTGGGCAAGCAGGCGCGCGGGCTGATGCGGGCGCTGGAAGAGGCTCCGCTGGTGGACAGCCGCGCCGGGCTGGACCGGTTCAGCGCCGGGGTGGAGCGCTACCTGGCCGGGCTGCG
Organism: Stenotrophomonas sp. NPDC077461; assembly: GCF_049545475.1. NCBI lineage: Bacteria > Pseudomonadati > Pseudomonadota > Gammaproteobacteria > Lysobacterales > Lysobacteraceae > Stenotrophomonas > Stenotrophomonas sp. NPDC077461. Next base: position 117,314 of record NZ_JBMWDO010000006.1, on the reverse strand, counting down.
GGGGGTGGAGTTTTCGTAATAGTTGCATGGTGTCGGATTCGGCCCTGACCGACAGTGGCGCGGTGATCCCCCGCCCTGGAGTACCTGCCATGACCCCGATCCCTTCCGCTGCCATCCCGGTGCCGCGCGCAGTGGGCGACCGCACCACCCGCCTGCGCACCCTGGCGGGCGTGCTGCGGCAGGCGCCCGCGTCCGACGCGGAGCTGCTGCTGGCCGGATTGGCCCGCATGCTGGAGGCGCACATGGGGGGCAGCCACGACGACGCGGTCAGCAATGCGCGTATCCGCGCCCAGCTGGACAACATCCAGCTGCTGATGGCGCTGGAGATCGAACGCGCGGGCATCGACCCGCAGGCCGCCCGCGCCGCCTGATCCCACGATGCGTCAGGCGGTAACGAGCTGGACGATGCTGGAGGCCGCGTCGCGGCCCTCGGCCACGGCGGTCACCACCAGATCGGCACCGCGCACCGCATCGCCACCGGCGAACAGGCGCGGGTGGGCGGTCTGGAACGGCAACCGGCCGGCACCACCGGCCACGATGCGGCCGTTCTGGCCCGCTTCCACCCCGTGCGCGGCCAGCCAGGCCGGCGTGCTGGGCGAGAAGCCGAAGGCGATGATCACCACGTCCGCTTCCAGCAGGGATTCGCTGCCGTCGATCGGCACCGCGTTGCGGCGGCCCTGCGCGTCGGGCTCGCCGAGCTGGGTTTCCACCACCATCACCCCGATCACCTCGTCGTCGGCACCGGCTTCGATCGACAACGGCTGGCGGTTGAACAGGAAGCGCACGCCTTCCTCGCGCGCGTTGGCGACTTCGCGCGCCGAGCCGGGCATGTTGGCCTCGTCGCGACGGTAGGCACAGGTCACCTTGGCCGCGCCCAGGCGCACCGCGCTGCGGACGCAGTCCATCCCGGTGTCGCCACCGCCGAGCACCACCACCCGCTTGCCCTCCAGGTCCGGCAGGGCGATCTGGTCCTCCCAGCCGGCAATGGGCCGGCCATGCGCGTCGCTGCCACCGACAATGCGGCTGTTCTGTACCAGGAACGGCAGCGCCGGCAGCACGCCCTTGAGGTCCTGCCCGAGCAGGCCACCATCGGTGTAGCGGTAGGCACCGGTGCCGATGAACACCGCGTCATACTCAGCCAGCAGCTGGTCCACACTGATGTCGCGGCCGATCTCCACGCCCAGCCGGAACTGCACGCCCATGCCTTCCAGTACGTTGCGGCGGCGGCTGATCACCGCCTTGTCCAGCTTGAAACTGGGGATGCCGAACTGCAGCAGCCCGCCGATCTGTTCATAGCGGTCGTACACCACGGCCTGCACGCCGGCATGGGCCAGCTTGTCGGCACAGGCCAGGCCGGCCGGGCCGGCACCGATCACCGCCACGCGCCTGCCGGTGGCCTCCACCGCGCTCAGGTCCGGGCGCCAGCCGGTGGCCAGGGCCGTGTCGACGATGTACTTCTCCACCGCGCCGATGGTCACCGCGCCGAACTCCTCCAGCGTGCAGCTGCCTTCGCACAGGCGGTCCTGCGGACACACCCGGCCGCACACTTCCGGCAGCGGGTTGGTGGAATGGCACAGCGTGGCCGCTTCATGGATGCGGTTTTCCTGCACCAGCTGCAGCCACTGCGGGATGGCGTTGTGGACCGGACACTTCCAGCTGCAGTACGGGTTGCCGCAGTCCAGGCAGCGGCCGGCCTGGAACTGGGCGTCCTCTTTGCCAAATTTGCCGTACAGCTCACCCCAGTCGCCGGAGGTGCGCAGTTCCACCGGAATGCGCTGCGGCATGGTCCGGGGCAGGTCGAGGAACTGGAAGGCGTGCTTGCGGCTCATGGCGTGCTCGGATGTTTGGTCGAGATTGCCGGGCAGAGCCCGGCACTACGGGGCACCACGCGACGCATCACGCGGCGCGGCGCAGCGAGTCGGTCAGCGATTCGATGCTGGCCGCCTTGGGTTTGACCAGCCAGAACTTGCCGACGTAATCGCGGAATTCGTCGAGGATCTGCTGCGCCCAGATGCTGCCGGTAAGCTCGCGGTGGCGGCTGATCAGCGTATGCAGGTGCTGGCGATGGTTCTCGAAGCCCTCGGCGGAGATGCGGTGGATGTCGATCAGCTCGTGGTTGTAGCGGTCCACGAAGTCGCGGTCGATATCCAGCACGTAGGCCAGGCCGCCGGTGAAACCGGCACCGAAGTTGAGCCCGACCTTGCCCAGCACCAGCACGATGCCGTCGGTCATGTACTCGCAGCAGTGGTCGCCGGCGCCTTCGATCACCGCCAGCGCACCGGAATTGCGCACGCCGAAGCGTTCGCCGGCGCGACCGGCCGCGAACAGTTCGCCGCCGGTGGCGCCGTACAGGCAGGTGTTGCCGATGATGGCGGTGTTGCGTGCCTCGAAGCGTGCGCCACGCGGCGGGCGCACCACCAGCCGGCCGCCGGCCATGCCCTTGCCGACGTAATCGTTGGCTTCGCCTTCCACTTCCAGCTGCAGGCCGCCCACGTTGAACGCGCCGAAGCTCTGCCCGGCGGTGCCGCGGAAGCGCAGCGTCAGCGGCGCATCGCTCATGCCCTGGTTGCCGTGCGCGCGGGCGATCGCGCCCGACAGGCGGGTGCCGATCGAACGGTCCGTGTTGTGGATCAGGAAGCGGTGCTCGCCACCGAGCTTGCCGGCGATCGCAGGCGCCAGCAGCCCATCCATCTGCGTGGCCAGGCTGTCCGGTGACTCGTACAGGCGCTGGGCGGCGCAATGGCTGCCGGCGTAGTGCGCCGGGTTGAGCAGGCGCGACAGGTCGACCTTGACGCCCGGGCGCGGCGCGACCGCCAGTTGCTGCAGCAGGTCGGTGCGGCCCACGATCTCATCCAGCGAGCGCACGCCCAGGTAGGACAGCCAGCCGCGCACTTCCTCGGCCAGCAGCCGGAAGAAGTTCTCCACGCGCTCGGGCAGGCCGGTGAAGTACTGCGCGCGCAGGCGTTCGTCCTGGGTCGCCACGCCGGTGGCGCAGTTGTTGAGGTGGCAGATGCGCAGGTATTTGCAGCCCAGTACGATCATCGGCGCGGTGCCGAAGCCGAAGCTGTCCGCGCCAAGCAGCGCGGCCTTGATCACGTCCAGGCCCGTCTTCAGCCCACCGTCGGTCTGCAGCAGAGTGCGCCCGCGCAGGTCGTTGGCGACCAGCGCCTGGTGCGATTCGGCCACGCCCAGTTCCCACGGCACACCGGCGTAGCGGATCGAGCTGACGGGGCTGGCCCCCGTGCCGCCGTCATGGCCGGACACGGTGATCAGGTCGGCGCCGGCCTTGACCACGCCGGCGGCGATCGTGCCGACGCCGGCGTGGCTGACCAGCTTCACCGAGACCAGCGCCTGCGGGTTGACCTGCTTGAGGTCGTAGATCAGCTGGGCCAGGTCTTCGATGGAGTAGATGTCGTGGTGCGGCGGCGGCGAGATCAGCCCGATGCCCGGCCTGGCGTAACGCAGCCGCGCGATCAGCTCGTTGACCTTGTGACCGGGCAGCTGGCCGCCTTCGCCGGGCTTGGCGCCCTGGGCGACCTTGATCTGCAGCACTTCGGCATTGACCAGGTATTCGGCGGTGACGCCGAAGCGGCCCGACGCGACCTGCTTGATCTTGCTGCGCTTGTCGGTGCCGTAGCGCACCGGGTCTTCGCCGCCTTCGCCGGAATTGCTGCGACCGCCGAGCCGGTTCATGGCGATCGCCAATGCTTCATGCGCCTCCGGCGACAGCGCGCCCAGGCTGATGGCGGCGGTATCGAAGCGGCGGAACAGGTCTTCGGCCGGAGCCACTTCCTCCAGCGGCGTCGGGGTGGGCGCGGCCTTGAGCTGCAGCAGGTCGCGCAGCGCGGAGACCGGGCGGCCGTGCACGGCCTCGCAGTAGCGTTGCCAGTCGGCGGCGTCGCCGCTGCGCGCCGCGCGCTGCAGGGTCATGACCACGTCGGGGTTGTACATGTGGTACTCGCCGCCGTGCACGTACTTGAGCACGCCGCCCACGTCCGGGCGCAGCAGGTCGTTCCACGCGCGCACGGTGAGTTCGCGCGCTTCCTGGTCCAGGCGGTCGAAGCCGACGCCGGCCACGCGCGAAGCGGTATCCGGGAAGCACAGGTCAACCACGTCGTCGTCGAGGCCGACGATCTCGAACAACTGCGCGCCGCGGTAGCTGGCCACCGTACAGATGCCCATCTTCGAGATGATCTTGGACAGGCCCTTGTAGATGCCCTTGCGGTAGCGGCGGCCGATCTGCGACTGCTCGCCGCCCTTGCTGAGCTGCAGGATGCCACGCCGGCCCAGATCGAACAGGGTCTGGTAGGCCAGGTACGGGTACACCGCGGTGGCGCCGAACCCGAGCAGGCAGGCCATGTGGTGCGCATCGCGTGCGGTGCCGGTTTCCAGGATCAGGTTGACGTCGCAGCGCAGCCCGGCATTGGACAGGTGGTGGTGCACCGCACTCGTCGCCAGCAGGGCATGCACCATCGGCCGGTCGGCCACCGGGTAGCGGTCGCTCAGCAGCAGCATCACGATGCCATCGCGCGCGGCGGCTTCGGCCTCGGCGCAGATGCGCTCGATGCCGGCCTTCAGGCCTTCGTCCAGGCTGTAGGAGAGATCGATCAGGCGGTTCTTCTCGACGTACTGCTCCATCTTCATCAGCTGGCGCAGCTTGCGCTGGCTGAGCACCGGCGAGTTGAGGATGACGTGGTTCACCGTCTCCGCGCCGGCATGGAAGATGTTGGTCTCCTTGCCGAGCTGGGTGGACAGCGACATGACGCAGTCTTCGCGCAGCGGGTCGATCGGCGGGTTGGTGACCTGCGCGAACGCCTGGCGGAAATAGTCGTAGAGCGGACGGCTGTGCTGGCTGAGCACCGCCATCGGGGTGTCATCGCCCATCGAGCCGGTGGCTTCCTGCTCGGTTTCGGCCAGTGGCCGCAGGATCTGCTCGACCTCTTCGGTGCTGAGCTGGAACAGTTTGTGGTAGCTGCGCAGCGTGCGCTCGTCGAACGGCTCCTCGACCAGCGACGGATCGATCAACTCGGTCTGCAGGTAGGTCACGCCCTGCTGCAGCCACTGCTTGTACGGCGCGCGGCCACGGTTGATGCGGTCGATGGCGTCCGAATCGAGCAGGTCGCCGCGCTTGAGGTCGATGGCCATCATCTCGCCCGGGCCAAGCTTGCCCTTGCGCACCACGCGTTCGGCCGGCACTTCCCACACGCCCGCTTCGGACGCCACCAGGAAGTGGCGGTCGGAGGTGAGCATCCAGCGGGCCGGACGCAGGCCGTTGCGGTCCAGCGTGCACGCCGCATAGCGGCCGTCGCAGGCCACGATGCCGGCCGGGCCGTCCCACGGCTCGCTGTTGAGGCCATAGAACTCGTAGAACGCGGCCAGGTCGGGGTCCTTGAACTCCAGCGACTGGGTCGCCGGCGGCACCAGGATGCGCAGCGCCTGGATCAGTTCCATGCCGGCGCTGACCATCAGCTCCAGCATGTTGTCCAGGCTCTGCGAGTCCGACCCATGCATGGAGATCACCGGGTCGAACTGGCCGATGTCGAAGCGCGGGGTCTTCCACACCTTGCTGCGCGCCTGCGCCCAGCGCCGGTTGCCTTCAATGGTATTGATCTCGCCGTTGTGGGCGAGCATCCGGAACGGGTGCGCCAGCGGCCAGCGCGGCAGCGTGTTGGTGGAGAAGCGCTGGTGGAACACGACCGCGCTGGAGGCCAGGTCGTTGCGCTGCAGGTCCGGGTAGAAGCGGCTGAGCTTGTCCGGCAGCACCATGCCCTTGTAGCTGATCGCGTTCGGGCTGAGCGTGGTGACGTAGTAGTCGGCGTGGTCGCGCAGCTGCTGTTCGCTGCGGCGGCGGGCCAGGAACAGCGCCAGGGTGAAGGCGGCCTCGTCCTGTCCGGTACCGGCATCGACGAACACCTGTTCGATGCGCGGCAGCGTGTCGCGCGCCAGCTGGCCGCAGACGCTGGCATCGGTGGGCACCACACGCCAGCCGACCGGGGTGCATCCGGCCGCGCGCAACTGTTCTTCCAATATCCCGCGGCAGGTCTGTGCGGCGGCTTCGTCGTGCGGCAGGAACACCACGCCGGCGGCGAAGCGTGGGCCGAGGCTGAGCCCCGCCTCGGCGGCGAGCGCGTTGAGGAAGGTGTCCGGGCGGCGCAGCAACAGGCCGCAGCCGTCGCCGGTGATACCGTCGGCGGCGACACCGCCGCGATGGGTCATGCGCGAGAGTGCGGCAATGGCGGTGTCGACCAGCAGCCGTGACGGCTGGTCGTCGAGCTGGGCAACCATGCCGAAACCACAGGCATCGCGCTCATCTTGCGGGTCGTAAAGCCCTTGGCGGTTGCGGGGGGCCATCTCTGCCTCGAAGTCGGGTGAGCGGCGACAGTCGTCCCCGCTCAATCCGTTGAGCGCAAGCGAAGGCACCGGATGACTCGACTAGAGCATAGTTGTTGCAACGCCGCAATACACGGTTGCAGGCGCAACCAAACCCCTGCTTTTCCAGCCTCCAACGCCGCGTGTTCAGCCGCAGCGCAGGCCGCTGATCACGCCTTTTTCGTCCAGTTCGATGTTCAGACGCTCGCCCATGAATTCCATCGTGCTCAGGTCGCTGGGCTTGAGCACGCGCAGCTGTTTGGCACCGGCGTCCTGCTGGGCCTGGCTGCCCACCGCATCGGTGAACGGCTGGCCGACCAGGCTCTGCACCTGGGTGGCGTCGCAGTTACCGACCGGCGGCGCTTCCAGTGCCTTGCCGGTGGCATCGGCGGGTGCGGCGGCGGCTTCGGCAGCCTGCTGCGCATGCATGCCCACCGCCTCCTGCTCGTCCATCGGCGGCGCTTGGCACGCGCTCAGCACGAGGACGGCGGGGAACAGGGCAGTCGACAGAATCTTCGGACCCACACAGCGCCGCAGGCGGCGGAACGACAAGGACGACATCGGCACTCCAGACATCCAACCGGGAAACGATGGAGCATATCGCCTGGACGGGGGACAGGTGTTGGGGTTGCGTTATTGACGCGCTGCCGCACCGCCAGCGGCGACACTGACCGCCCCGTCCACGAGGCCTGCCATGCCGACCCGAGTCGCCGCTACTCCTGAGAAAACCGCCGCCCGCCAAGCGGGTCTGCGCCACGTCAGCGACGACCAGCCGGGGATCGCCCGGCGCCGGGCGGGAAAAGGGTTCAGCTACCGCGATGCGGACGGGGCGGCGGTCCGTGATGCCGCCACACTGGCCCGGATCCGCGCGCTGGCGATCCCGCCGGCCTATACCGCGGTGTGGATCTGCGCGCAGGCCAATGGCCATTTGCAGGCCACCGGGCGCGATGCACGCGGACGCAAGCAGTACCGGTACCACGCCGACTGGTCGCGGGTACGCGGCGATGGCAAGTTCGACCGGGTGATCGCCTTCGGCATGGCCCTGCCTGCGCTGCGCCGCCGCCTGCGCCGCGATCTGGCGCTGCCCGGATTTCCGCGCGACAAGGTGCTGGCGATCGTGGTCGCTCTGCTGGCCGATACTCTGGTGCGCATCGGCAATGCCGCCTACGCCCGCGACAACCGTTCCTACGGCCTGACCACGCTGCGCAATCACCACCTGGCCCTGGTCAGGGGCGGGCGGGCGCAGATGCGCTTTCGCGGCAAATCCGGCCAGGCCCACGAAGTGGACGTGGACGACCGCCGGCTGGTGCAGCTGATCCGGCGCTGCCAGCAGCTGCCGGGGCAGGCACTGTTCCAGTACCGCGACGACGACGGCAGTGTGCAGCCGGTCGATTCGGGGCAGGTCAACGACTACCTGCACGATGCGATGGGCGAGGACTTCAGTGCCAAGGACTTCCGTACCTGGGGCGGCACCGTGGCCGCGCTGCGCCAGCTGGCAGCCACCGCGCTGCCGGAGCCGTCCAGCGAACGGGCGTTGGCGGCGCTGCAGAACCAGGTGGTGGGCGCGGTGGCGGCGCTGCTGGGCAACACGCCGGCGGTGTGCCGCAAGGCCTATATCGATCCGTGCGTATTCGACGGGTGGCGCGCCGGCCAGTTGAACCGCCTGGCCGGGCTGCGCGGCGACCGCCAGTGGGAGCAGGCGACGCTGCGGTTCCTCAAGGCCGCGCGGCGAAGAGACCGCGCAGGACCGCCGAAACGCTGAGGGCGCGTGCTCAGCCGCAGTAGAGCGCGGTGATGTTGTTGGTACGGCCGGTCTCGATGGTCAGCCGGTCGCCGCCGCTCTGTGCACCGGGTGTGGGATCGGCCGCGCCGCTGGCGGTGGGGCCGCTCCCGGTGCGCTGGCCGCGGATGACTGTGACCTGCAGGCTGTCGCTGTCCACGCGGGCGCGTTCAACTGTGGCGGCCGATGCGGCCAAGCCCACCGCGCCGCGCACCTTGTCCACGTGGCACTGGCCGGAGATCACGCCGTCGATGGGCTGCACCTGCGCCATCGGCGCGCTGCTGCAGGCGGAAAGGGTGGCCACGGCGGCCACCGCGAAGAGGGTGCGATACATGGGAACTCCAGGAAGGGCGATGCCGGACTGCAGCGTGCCTTCGCCGACGTATGCAGCGGATGAACGCATGCACGGTGCGACCACATCGCGCTCACCCTGCCTGGCCGCGCGGTTGGCCACACTGCCTCTGCACTCGAACGCTTTGGCAAAGGAGCCGCAGATGGCCACCCGCACGACCCGAACCCGCCCTTCCGCCCCGCGCAAGACCACCACCGGCAAGACCGCCAAGCCGGCGGCCGAGCGCACGCCCGTGGTCAAGACGGCCACCCGCAAGGCGGCCGCCAAGGACCCGCGTGCGGCACGCGTCGCCGCACGCCAGCGGCGCCTGCAGGACCAGGAGAAGGCCAAGGACGCGCGTGTGGCCAAGCAGGCGGCGAAGCAACAGGTGGCCGGCACACCAGCGAAGAAGACCGGCAGAAAAAAGGCTGCCGGCGACGCCACCCAGGCCGGGACCCGCAGGCAGCCCGAGGCAATGCCCGCCCAGCACCTGGCCAAGCCGGGCAACGAACACGAACTGGACCTGGCGCCGCGGTTCCTGGCGCCGGACTACCGTGGCAGCGGCAAGCTGCAGGGCAAGCGCGCGATCATCACCGGCGCCGATTCCGGTATCGGCCGCGCCGTGGCGGTGCTGTTCGCGCGCGAAGGCGCCGACGTCGCCGTACTGCATCTGGATGAAGCGGCCGACGCGAAGGTCACCCGCCAGCACGTGGAAGCCGAAGGCGGCCGCTGCGTGGTGATTGCCGGCGACGTCCGCGATCCCGCGTTCTGCGCCAAGGCCGTCAGGCAGGTGGTCAAGGCGTTCGGGGGCATCGACATTCTGGTCAACAACGCGGCGTTCCAGCTGCATTGCGAGCGCCTGGAAGACCTGGAAGATGCGCATCTGCAGGAAACCCTGCAGACCAACATCGCCGGCTACATCCAGATGGCGCGCGCGGTGCTGCCGCATCTGGAGGAAGGCGACTGCATCATCAATACCGGCTCGGAAACCGGGCTGTTCGGCAGCAAGGCGCTGGTCGACTACTCGGCGACCAAGGGCGCCATCCACGCGTTCACCAAGGCGCTGGCCAGCCAGCTGCTGCCACGTGGAATCCGGGTCAATGCGGTGGCGCCGGGGCCGGTGTGGACGCCGTTGAACCCGGCCGACAAAGCGGCCCAGGACGTGGCCGATTTCGGCAGGGACAGCGACATGGGCCGTCCGGCGCAGCCGGAAGAACTGTCGCCGGCCTACGTGTTCCTGGCCTCGCCGGTCACTGCCAGCTACATCAGCGGCGTGATCCTGCCGGTAATGGGCGGGCCGCGCGGCTGACCTGCGGCGACGCGTAGAAGCCGGCGATGGTCGGGATGAAGCGCTGCGGGTTGGCGCCGACCAGGTTGGTCAGCACGATCACCGCCAATTGCCGCTCGGGATAGACGATGAAGGCGGCGCGGGCACCGCCCACGCCGCCGACCTGCAGGTCCGGCACCGTGCCCAGCACCGGCCAGCCGGCGGCCCAACTCCCGTCGGTGCCATCGTTGAGGCGCTCGGCGCGCCACATGCGCGCAACGCTGTGGCGGGGGAGCAGCCGATGCTGCGACAACGCCACCATCCATTGCGCCACGTCATCGGCGGTGGTCAGGATGCCGCCCCCGGCCCACAGGCTCGGAGGCATGTCGTAGAACCAGTGCGACAGGCGCGGCGCCGCATCCGGTGGATCGGTGCCGCGCGGTGCGTAGCTGTACATCGTGGCCGCGCCGGCCACCAGGTCGTAGCTGTCGCCGAACGTGGTGCGGGGCATGCCCGCGGCCGCGAACTGGCCCTGCTGCAGGTACTGCGCGTACGGCATGCCGGATTGCCCGGCGATGATGCGCGCCAGCAGCACGTAGTTGGTCTGGTTGTACATGAAGCGCTGGCCGGCCGGCGCCTCCACCGGCAACGCGGCCACCGCCTTCCAGGCGTCCTGTTCCGAGCCGCCGCCCAGCAGGCCACGCGCGTCGAGGATATCGGGCAATCCAGAGGTGTGTGCCAGCAACTGGCGGACGCGCACGCTGCGCCACCCGTCGGGCAGATCGTCCAGATACCGCGACAGCGGTGCCTCCAGGTCCACACGCCCGGCGTCGGCCAGTTGCGCCATCGCCACGCCGGTGAAGGATTTGGTGGCCGAGTTCAACGGAAACCGCGTGGTCGGTGTAGTCGCCACGCCATTCTCGACATTGGCCAGGCCGAGGGCTTCGGACAGCACCACACGGCCATCTTTGACCACCGCGATCTGCAGGCCGGGAATGCGCTGGACCTGCATGGTCTCCTGCACGAACCGGCGGGTCCGCGCGTTGGCCTCCTCCCACGCGGTGGCGGTGGTGGCCGCGTGCAACGGCGGCAGGCCGGGCAGGATCAGTGCGGCGAAGATGAGCAGGAAGCGGTGTCGTCGGGCAGGCATGTGGTGTCCTTTGGCCATCAGCGGCTCGACGGCTTGGATGCCGGTCGCGTGCAGAGGGTTTAAGGCGACCTTGACGACAACCGTTCGTCGGCGGACGTCCTCCGGCACTTGACGACATCTGTAGTCACTGGCACCGTGGCGACACGTGTAGTCATCGGAGTGTGCCATGCGCGGCAAAACCATCGGGGACCAGGAGCTGGCCCTGTTGCAGTACGTAGCGGAACAGGGCGGTGCCACCGTGGGTGAGGTGGCGGCGGGGTTCGGAGAGGAGCGTGGCCTGGCCCGCTCGACCGTGCTGACCATGATGGAGCGTCTGCGCGGCAAGGCCTACCTGCAGCGCAGGCAGGTCCAGGGCGTGTATCGCTATGCCGCCACCAGTGGCCAGGACAGTGTGGTCCAGGGCGCGGTGGCCAGCTTCGTGGAAAAGACGTTGCAGGGCTCGGTGTCGCCGTTCGTGGCCTTCATGTCGCACAAGGCCGAGGTGAGCGACCAGGAACTGGCCGAGCTGGAAGCCTTGGTCGCGCAGTTGCAGTCACGCAAGCGGGAGAGCTGAGACATGGACACCCTGATGATCGAACTGCTGACGCGGCTGGGCTGGACCAGCCTGCAGAGCGTGCTGCTGGTGGCCCTGGTATGGGGCGTGTGCCGGCTGCTGCCGGCGCTGCCCACCGCCACGCGCTGCCGGCTGTGGTGGCTGGTGGCCGCGCAGGCGGTGCTGGGCCTGGTCTGGAGCAGCCCGCTGGAGCTGGCGGTGCTGCCGGCGCCCGCAGCGCCCGCCACGCAGCTGGTTGCGCTGCCGGCCGTGGAGACCGCACTGGCGAGCGCGCCCGACATGACCGGCGCGGTGGCGATGGCGGCTCCGCAGGCGTTGTGGTCGTGGCCGGCGCTGCTGCTGGCCGCATGGGTGGCCGGCGTGCTGGTGATGCTGGTGCACAGCCTGCGTGGCTACCGGCACAGCCGCGCGCTGGTGCGTGGTGCGGCCGACTGCACCGACGCGACCCTGCAGCAGGCGCTGCATCTGGCCGCTGAAGCACACGGTCTGCGCCGCGCGCCGACCCTGAAGGTGTCCGCGCAGATCCGCTCGCCGCAGCTGATCGGGCCGTGGCGTCCGGTACTGCTGCTGCCGGCACGCGAACTGCAGGCGATGAGCGCCGATGATCTGGACATGGCGCTGACCCATGAACTGGTGCACCTGCAGCGCCGCGACCTGTGGTGGGGGCTGCTGCCCGCCCTGGCCCAGCACCTGTTCTTCTTCCATCCGCTGGTACACCTGGCCGCGCGCGAATATGCCGTGGCCCGCGAAGAGGCCTGCGACGGTGCCGTGGTGGCCGGGCAGGGCCATTGTCGCCACGACTATGGTCGGCTGCTGGTGCAGCTGGGCGTGGCACCGCGACCGGCGGTGGGCGTGGCCAGCGCGTCGCCGAACTTCCGCAGCCTCAAGCGACGGCTGCTGACCCTGCAGCAGACCCGTCGCTTCCCGCGCGTGGCCGCGTTGGCGATCACCGCGATGGTGGTGCTGGTCGGCGTTGCGCCGATGCGCCTGGTGGCGGCGGTGACCCCGCCGCCGCCCGCACCGCCGGCACCGGCCGCGCCGCGCGTGCCGCCGACGCCGACGCCGCTGCCTGCCGCTGCGCCGCTCGCGGCACCGGCTCCGCAGGTCGCACCGCAGCCGGTGGCGGCGCCGATCGCACCGGCTCCCCCCGCGGCACCGCGCGCGCCGGAACCGCCCAAGGCGCTGGGCGATGGCATGGCGTTGGTCACCCACGGCAAGCTCGACCTCTCCCGGCAACCCGCACAGGCCTTCGTGCTGATGGGCGGGGACAGCAACTTTGTGGACGCCTCGCTGGCCGATCTCAAGCAGGCCAAGCATGATGCCCACGGCGACGAGCCGGCCCTGTGGGTACGACGGGGCCAGGAGCGTTATCTGATCCGCGATCCGGCCGTGCTCCGGCAGCTGGCCCGCAGCCAGGCCGACGTCGCGGCACTGGGCAGTGCGCAGGCCGCATTGGGCACTCTCCAGTCCGAGCTGGGCCAGCACCTGGCCGACGTATCGATGCAGGTCACCGCCGATGCGATGGCGTCGGTGGATGTGGCCGCGGTGGCCAACCTGGCCGCTCGCCAGTCCGGCGCGTCGGCGGCGTCCGAGGCGGCGCAGGCGGCGCGGCAGGCCCGCATCGCCGCACGCAAGGCGGTGGATACCGAGCAGATCGCGCGGGTCGCGCGTGAGCAGGCCGAGATGGGCCGCGAGCAGGCGCGTCTGGCCCGGCAGCAGAGCGTGGCGTCGGCCCGCGCCTCGCGCGACGTGCGTGCGGCGATCGATCAGGCCCTGTCCAGTGGCAAGGCCGAGCGCCTGCGCGACTGAGGCCGGCGTGTTCCATGTGCTGCCTGCGCCGCGCGCAGGCAGCACGACGGGGTCACCCGCAGTTGGCGCGCACGATCCTGTTCTGCGCGTCAACTTCCAGGCTGAGGCGATCCTCGCGGAAGTCCATCGTCATCGCCATCCCCGGCTTGAGCACACGCGCATGCCGCGCGCCGCTGGCCTTCACGGCCTGCTGCACCACCGCTTCGGTGGCGGTCTTTCCGACCAGGCTGGCCACCTTCTCCGGATCGCAGCGTGCCGCGCTGCCGGCCACGGCAGGTTCGGTGGCGGCCGGTGGGGCGTCGGCCGCCGCCGACGGGCCGGAGGCGGTTCTGGCCGGATGGCTGCAGGCTGCCAGCGGCAACGCGCACGCCACGGCGAACATCAGATTCCAACGCATGCGGTACTCCTCCCACGGTAGGTACCGGCAGTGTCCGTGGGCGGGCCGTTACGCGGCGTCAACGCGGCCGCTGCGGGGGTTCAACGGCCTGCAGGGCCAGCGTTTCGCGCTCCTGCTGTTCCTCGGCCACCAGCCGCAACATCAGCATCGACAGCGTCACCACATCCTGGTGGTTGTGGTCGGCCACCCGGCGCAGGTTCAGCGCGCTGCCCCCGCGCAGGTAGTTCAGCCATGCGGCCGGGGCCTCCGAACCGGGCAGGTCGTCCTCGCGCACGATCTGCAGCAGCTGGCGCTCGATGGTGGCCAGCCGGCAGTTCTCCCAGGTGCCACGGTAGCGGCGGCGGGTGGGGAACAGCAGATCCACATGGTCGTGCGCGCTGATCGGGTCACCGTGACGGGCCAGCCGGAAACGCGTCTTCAACAGCGGCGCGTCGTAGCAGCGGCCGTTGTAGCTGCAGAACACCAGGCCCGGCCGCAGCCACCCGGCAAACGTACGCAGCATCGCCGTTTCCGCGCCGAGGGTGGTGATCACCAGCTGGCGGATGCGCAGGCCGTCGCCCTGGTCGGGATGGGCGTACCAGTCGGCCGCGCCGATCATGAAGGCGCGGGTGCCGGTGCCGCCGGCCAGGCCGGTGGTTTCGGTATCGAAGAACAGCAGGTCCTGCGGCTGGACCTGCTCGCCCTCGCGCCTGGCAAACGCCAGCGAGAGCGGCTGGGTCGGCACGGGCTGCGGCAGGAACGATTCAATCAGGAACAGGCCCGGCGCGATCTCCTCACCGGGGACGTGGCGGTCCTGCGCGTTGGCGCGGGGCAGGGCGGCCGGCGCAGCGCCGCGTGCGCGCAGGCCGAGCAGGCGATGCAGGCTGCCAACCTCGGGCGTGCGCAGGGCGGGCGCGGGGGCTGCCACTACCGGGACCGGGGCCGCGTCACCGGTGGGCTTGTGACGGATCTCCTGTTCGACCCAGGCGAACACCGAGGCCGGTGCAGAGGGGCGCGCCTGCGCATCATTGGCAGCGGACGGGAGCGCGCCAGACGGCGCGTCGCGGGGGACCGGTCCACGGTCGGGACCTGCCGACGCCGCCGGCGCCGGGGTGGCGTCCCCGGCCTGCCGCCGCAACAGGCGCAGCTTGTCCAGGCTCAGGCTCACTGCGGCACCACCTCGGCGGCGGCGCGCTCGCGCTCGGCGGCGCTGGGCAGCGCATGCGCGTCGAACAGGTCCAGCACGTGCAGTGCCAGCGCCCTGGGTGTGGTGGCATCGTCTTCCTGGCCGGCCAGCACCGGTCCCACGCAGGCCGGGCACCCGGCTTTGCAGTCGCAGCGCTGCACCAGTTCTCGGGCGCGCTGCAGCAGTTCGGCCTGGCGCAGCCACAGCGGCTCACTCAAGCCGACGCCACCGGGGAAGTTGTCGTACAGGTAGACGGTAGGCACGAACTGCTGCTGCAGCTCGATCGCGCTGGCATCGAACTCGGCACCGCGCAGCTGGCCGCGGCCGCTCTGGTCGGCCACCGCAAACCATGCACCGTCGCCATTGCCGACTGCCTTCTGCAGGTCGCGGGCATCGGCCATCACCGCCACGGTGGCGACGATATGCAGCGCATACGCCGCACCCAGGAAGCCGTCCAGCGCCTCCTGCTTGCTGTCGAAGGCGGTCAGCAGCAGCGCCTGCGGCAGCTGCCACCACACTGCGGTGGTGTGCAGTTCCTGGTCGGGCAGGTTGACCGGGCCGTAGCCGATGTTCTCGTGGGTGTAGTAACGGATCTTCTTGTAGCCGGCCACGCGGCGCACCACGTGAACTTCACCGTGATGCGAGTCGCCGCGCCCGGCCTGGCAGCCGTCGAACCGGTCCAGCACCTTGAGCTTGGTGAAGTCGATGCTGTCGGTGTAGTAGTCCACGTGGGTGCGGGTGACGTAGGCCTTGCGGCCCTCCCAGTCCAGCCGCTCCACCTGGTACGGCGTGGACTGCACCATGTGGATGGCGCCTTCATACAGGGTGAGCGCGGCGGCGGAATAGTCCACCTCGGCGATGATCTGCTGCTTGCCGTCGCTGCGGTCGACCACCACGAAGTTGCCATCGGCCACCGAGCGCAGGCTCACCGCGTTGGCCGGGTAGCTGTCGGCGATCCACTCCCACCGATCGCCCTCGCGATGCACGACCTCTGTTTCGGCCAGTGCTTCAAGGAACACCAGCGGGTCGATCGGGCCGAACGGGTCGCCGGCCAGGAACGGCAGTTCGAAGGCGGCGCAGCGGATGTGGTCGAACAGGATCAGCGGCTGGTCCGGGGCAATGCGCGCATGTTCGGGCGAGGCATCGGCGAAGAAGTCCGGGTGCCGCACCACGTACTGGTCCAGCGGCTGCGAGCTGGCCACCATCACCCCCAGGGCGGGCTGCTGGCGGCGGCCGGCGCGGCCAAAGCGCTGCCAGGTGGCCGCGACGCTGCCCGGATAGCCATTGAGGATCACCACGTCCAGGCTGCCGATATCCACGCCCAGCTCCAGCGCCGAGGTGCTGACGATGCCGTCGATGGTGCCGGCGCGCATGGCGCGTTCGGTCTCCCGGCGCTCGGTGGGCAGGTAGCCGCCGCGATACGCGCGGATGCGCGCCGGCTTGCGCGGATCGTGGTCGAAGATGTCCTTGAGGTATTTGGTCAGCACTTCGACCATCAGCCGGCTCTGCGCGAAGATCAGCGTCTTCAGCCCGGACTTGATCGCGATGCGCGCGATGCGGTTGCTCTGCGAGCGCGCCGAGGCGCGCAGGCCGAGGTCGGCATTGACCACGGGCGGGTTCCACAGCAGCACGTGCTTGGGCCCGCTGGGCGCGCCGGATTCGGTGATGGCGGTGACCGGTGCTTCGATCAGCGCTTCGGCATGCGCCTGCGGGTTGCCGATGGTGGCCGAGCACAGGATGAACTGCGGCTCCACCCCGTAGAAGGCGCAGATACGCTTGAGCCGGCGCAGCACGTTGGTGACGTGGCTGCCGAACACGCCCCGGTAGGTGTGCACTTCATCGATCACCACATACCGCAGGTTCTCGAAGAACTGCGCCCACTTGGTGTGATGGGGCAGGATCGCCTGGTGCAGCATGTCCGGGTTGGACACCACGATGTCGCCGTGCAGGCGGATCGCCTGGCGTGCGTCGCCGGGGGTATCACCATCGAAGGTGAAGGCCTTGACCCCCAGGTCACCGGCGCGGTTGAGCTCCAGCAGTTCGGCCACCTGGTCCTGGGCCAGCGCTTTGGTGGGGAACAGGTACAGCGCCTTGGCCTTGCCCTGCATGGCCGCGCTGACCACCGGCAGGGTGTAGCACAGCGATTTGCCGCTGGCGGTGGGGGTGACGATGGCCACGTGCTCGCCGCGCTGGGTGGCCGCCCAGGCCTCGGCCTGGTGGCTGTAGAGCTGTTCGATGCCACGCGCCTTCAATGCGGCAGCCAGGGCGGCCGGCACATCGGCGGGAAGCGGCGCATAGCAGCCTTCGCGGCCGGGCAGGGTGAAGCTGCCGGTGATGCGGTCGGCATAGCGGCGCTGCAGCCGCGCGGTCAGCAGCGCGCCGTTGCGCGAGGGCAGGCCATCGGTGGTGGCGAGGCGGCGCTCGGCGTCCTCGGTGCGCTTGGCGAGTTCGTAAGCCATGAGTACAACGGTCTGCAAAGGACGCCATGAAACCACAGCCGTGTCTCATCGATTGAGACACGCGCGCAACGAAATCTGAAGGTCGCCTGCGTATCATCTGCCGACGCACGCAACGGACCAGGATGGTGAGTGTGGCAAAGGGGGGACATCGCATCACCGCAGTCGCCGGCATGATGCTGGCCGGCCTGGCACAGGCCCAGCACCCTTCCGCTCCGCCGCCGGAGACGGGCACGCCGCCGCCCGCGGCGCGCGGGGACGTGACCACACTGGGCGAAGTGCGTGCGCTCAAACCCGATGAGGACGTGCCGCTGGACCTGTACGGGTACCGGAGTCCGGTCCAGATCGAGCCCAACACCTTCAACCGCGCCTGGCGCGAGGCGCCGTCGCTGGAGCAGGTGGGCATGAGCGGCGGCTACGTGATGATGGGAATCAATTACGTCATCGGCAAAACCGCGCAGGGGCTGCACACCCTGACCCGCGCCCCGGACCCGATCCAGGCGGCCACCGCACGGCCGTCGCCGGCGCTTGACGAGGCGCAGCAGCGCCGTGCGCTGCTGCTGTGCGCGCAGGACGGCTGCGGCGCGCCACCGGGCGGGTGACCGCCGCCGCAGGCCGGGTGCTCAGTAGCGCCTGGCGCCCCTGACGGCGTCGTCCATCGATTCCTGGATGCGCCGGATGTCGTTCTGCGCCGCTTCCACGTACTTTTCCACGCAGCGGAAATGTTCCTTGACGTCGCTCTGGTAGCGGCTCAGCTCGGACGGGCTGTTGCCCGTGGCCCTGCGCGGCGGCTGGCAGCGCGGTTCGGGGTAGCGGCTGGCGGTCATGTTGCTGGGGCCGATCACCGCTGCCCCGGCCGTGCCGGCGTTCAACACCGCTGCACCGGCTGCCAGCGTCATGGCCATCATCGTTGCAACTCGCGACATGCATGATCCTCCCTGTGGAGACGCAGTATAGGCATGTGCGACAGCGCGCACGTCGATCAGGCCGTCGCTGCCCGCGGGCGCCGTCTCTCCAGCCACCAGAGCAGGCCACTCACCAGCACGAACGCCAGCAGCCACGGCCAGCGCGGGCCTGGCACCGCGTGGGTGGTGGCTGTGGCGCGGTCGGCGCGGCCCACGCGCACGGCGTTGGCCTCGCGCAGTTGCTGGCGGTACAGCGCCTGCGCGCCAGCTGGGTCGAAAACGTACACGGCCTGCGTTGTATCGCCGTGGCGCAACTGGTGCCACCCCGGCTGCTGCGGCCAGTAGCCGGCGCAGGCATCGGTGCCGCTGGATGGATCGATGACCAGGGCGGTGTCGCTGCCGTCCGGCGCACGGACCTGCGTGGGTCCCTGCAGATTGCACAGCGCGAGGCGCTCGCCGGCCCAGGGCGTGGCGCTGCCGGGACGGACCGTGGCGGTGGCCGGCAGCGCGCGTGCCAGCGTGGTCAGCATGCCGCTCCACAGCTCGGCATGCCGGTCATCGCGGCCGGCCAGCACCAGCCGATAGGTGTCGGTAACCGGCAGCAGCGCCAGCCGGCCCTGGCCGATGCCGCGCCAGCCACCGATGGCCGCGCCCTTCGCGTCGTGCAGCAGCGCGCTGGCATCGGCTGTGCGCAGGGTGAACTGTTCCAGTACAGGAGCAGCGGCACTGCGTGATGCGGCGTCGGCCTCGTCGGCATGGACGGTAGGTTGACCTGACGGGCGTGGCGGCCCGCGCCGCGCCTGCAGCAGTGCCGGGTCGGGATCGGCCGGCAGGGTCAACGGCAGGGTCTGGCTGCTGCCGGTGACGGCCAAGCCCCAGTTGCGCAGGGTCTGGCGGGCGCCGTCGGGAAGCGGCCCAGAGGTGCGCACCAGCACCCCCAGTCCGTTGCGCAGTGCCTGCTGCACAGCGCCGCGCTGCGCGCCATCGAGGGCGGCCAGGCTGCGTTCGTCGAGGATCAGGACATCGGTGGCGGCCAGGCGCGCGGCGCTGAGCGCGACCGGGCCGTCGCCGAGCAGGACCCCGCCTCCCGCGCTGGCCTGCGTCTGGACCGCCAGGCCGGTGTCGGTGGCCCAACGGCGCAGGTACTTGAGTTCCGGCCCCGGCGCGCCGGCGACGATCACCACACGTGGCACCGGCTGGGCGATGGTCTGCAGCGGGACGACGATGCTGTCCACCGCGTGCTGATCGGCGTCGAGCAGGCGCAGACGGAACTCGCTGCGGCCGCTGGCGCGGGCCACGCCCTGCAGCTGCACGCGGCCGTCGTCGCCGATGCGGGCGCGATCGACCACCCTGCCGGCCGGGTCCAGCAGCTCGGCGCTTGCCGTGGCCACGCCCTGCGCACGTGCGCGCAGGACAAACACCGCGCCAGGGGCGGCAGCGGAAGGCGGCTGCAGCGCCACCCATCCGACCGGCGGTGGGGAGGCACGCGCGCTCACCTGTGCCGGCAGCGGCGTATCGCGGTCACGTGCGGACAGGCCATCGCCGATCACGCGCAGCGACCGCGTACCCGGATGCTGTCGCAGCGCGGTGGCGAGATCGGGCGCGGGGCGGCTGTCGGCATGGGCCGGTGCCTCGGGCAGGGCGATCACGGTGTCGCCGGGGGAGCGCGTCCAGCGCACGGTGTCGGCGGCGGCGGTGAGCACGGTCAGCTGGCCGGCGGGTGCGCTGGTCTGCGGAGGCACCAGGCACCGGAACAGCAGCACGCCACTGGCTGCCTGCAGCACGAGCAGGCACAGCAGTCGCCCTGCGCTGCGACGTGGACCCTGCCGCTGGTGCCAGAGCAGGCGTGCGCTGCCGAGCAGCACGATGACGGCCAGTGCGACGGCAATCCAGCGGGCATCGCTCATCGGACGTTCTCCAGGGCATCCAGCCAGGTCTGGCCCATCCGATCCGGCGCGGTGCGTCGCGAGACCTGCGGCGGCGGCCGCAGCAGCGCCCGCCACAGTTGGGCGCGCAGCGTAGTCCGGCACTCGCTGCATTCCGGTGCCATGCGCAGCGCTTCAATGGCCGCCGCCAGGCTGAGCGGATCGGACAGGCGCGTCTCATTGGCGCGCAGCCAGCCGCTCACCGCGTCCAGGTCCGGTGCGCCGTCGGTGTCGGCCAGCTGCTGCCAGACCGCGACGATGGCCGGATCGGGGGCGGGCACGGCCTGCAACGGCAGGGTGCGGTTGCCGAGGTCGGTGCGGTCGCCGCCGAGGCGGCGGCTCTCATCGATCGGCGGCAGTTCCGGCCCGACCCGCGCCAGGTAGATGCGCTCGGCCTGCTGCACCTGTTTGATGAAGGCCAGCGCCTTGTAGGCGTACGGCAGCGCCGCGTCGGGACGGCCCTGGCGCAGCTCGCCCTCGGAGGACCACATCTGGTCGAGTGCGGCCTTCAGCGTGGCGCGGGTCTGCGGATCGAGCAGCGTGGCGGCTTCGGCGTGGTCGTGGGTGTGGCCGTACTCGGACAGCACATCGGTGGCGCTGCCGAACACCGGCGGGCCGCCCGCCGTCGCGCCGCTGTGGTCGTGGTCGTCGTGGCCGGCCTGCGCGTGGCCGGCCGCGTCGGCCGTGTCGTGATCGTGCTCCTGGTCCTGCGTCGCAGGAGCGTCGCTGGTCGGCAGGGCATCGCTGGTCGGCGGCGGCTTCGCTGCGCCTTCGCTTTCCTCCCCCAGGAACTGGCCATAGCGCAGGCGCAGGATGCGCTGGTCCACGCCGATCGCATCGGCGCGCCGGACGAACTCCCCGGGCGGCAACTGCCCGCGCAACCGGATCAGCGCTTCGGCATCGATGATGATCTGGCGCTGGCTGCGGAAATAGGCTGGCAGGGTCTTCTTGACCATGCCTTCCAGGTCGGCGGTCTGTATCTGCTCGGTGCTGGGCAGGCGCAGGATCACGCTGGTGCTTTGGCCGGTCTGGGCGATGGGCGCGCGGTTGTCGCGCACCTGCAGCTGCGCGATCACATCATTGCCCGGCGCCGCGCCGAGTGCGGCCAGATCGAGCGTGCGCGCGAAGCGGCGCTGGGTGGCGGGCCCGCTGCCGGTCAGGGGGATGCGCTGCTCGCGGAAAGTGATGTTCTCGCCACTGCCCTGGGCGAGGGTCACCTTGAGCTCGGCAGTGGCGGCGACGCCGTAGTCGTCGCTCGCCTCGAACTGCAGGGCCCACTGGCGTTGGCCGGGTGCGCCGAGCACCAGACTGCGGTCCGGGGCGATCACGCGCACGCCCGGCGCACGGTCGGGCACTACGTCGAGGCGGTACAGCCGGTTATCGTGCAGTGCCGGCGTGGTGACCACGCGGTACAGCCGCGGCCGTGAAGCAGTGGATTGCGTGGTCCATGTGTCGCCGTGGCGCTGCAGCGGCAGGCGCTGGCCGTCGTGGAACTGGAGTGCCGCGCTTGTCGGCGGTGCGGAGAAGCGCAACGCCCACTGCAGCTGGCTGCCCTGGGCGACCTTCGCATCCAGCACGGCCTGCACGCGCACGGGCTGACCGGTGTAGGCCGGTGCGCGGATCTGCAGTCGGGTGGACTGCAGCTGCGGCGGCGGCGCCTGGGTACTGTTCGCAACCGGCCCAGGGTCCGGTGCAACGGCGGTGTCACGGCTGCGCGGCCACCCCAACGCCAGGGCGATCACCAGCAGCGCGCCGATCCAGGCCGGCCACAGCGCGCGCGCGGGCCAGCGCGGACGCAGGTCCGGCGGGGCGGACTGCAGCGCCGTGGCGACATGCTGGCGCTGGCGCTGCTGCAGGGGGTTGAGGGTGTCGGGCGCAGCGAACAGCAGGTCGGCACTGTCCTGCGCGACGGGATGCCGGTCGAGCTGCCGGACCAGCCAGCGACGGTCCAGCCGCCGCGCGCGCCAGGTGGCGATGCCTGTTGTTGCCAGCAGGGCCAGCAGCAGCACCACCGTGGCCGGGTTGAAGCCGGCCACGCGCAGGGCGAGCGCGGTGGCGGCCACGGCGAGCGGCAGGCCGATCAGCGCGCTGCTCCACCACCGGCGCCGGCGGGCACGGTGCCAGGCCTGCTGCACGCGCGCGCTCATGCGCCGGCCTCGCGGCGCGGCGCGGTGGCCAGGGCGCGTTCCAGCGCGAACAGCAGCACGATCAACGCCAGCAGCCACGGGACGGGATCGCGCGGGGTCGCACGCGGCGCGGGCGCGCCGGTCAGCGGTACCTGCGTCGCGGCCACGGCGAGCTGCGGCGCCGCCGGGGGCGCGAGCACGGAGAGCAGGCGACGTGGCAGATCGGCCTCGCGCAACGCGGGCAATGCGCTGGGCGACATCGCCCCCGTGAAGCGCAGCAGCCTGCCCCGCTCGACCGCGCGCTGCTGGAGCAGCGGTCTGCCCTCGGCATCGCGCAGGGCGGTCGACCAGCCTTCCCCGGGTGCGGCGCCCGGCGTGGCGAGCAGTACCGTGCCGCCCTGCCGCACCCACGCCTGCCAGCGCTCCGGCAGCGCGGCGGGCGACAGCCATACCCCGATCTGACCCACGTCGGGCGCGCTGTCCGCTGCGAGCGGTGCCGCGAGCGCCTGCCCGTTCCACGCGCGTTGCAGGGCCTCCAGCACCGGTACGCTGCCCGCGTCGGCCGGGTGGCCGCCGGGCTGCAGCGTGGGCAGGCGTGGCCGTGCGTCGTCTGCGCGGGGGGGCGGTGCCGGCACTGGCTGCCAACGTACGCTGCGCGACAGACGCGGGCGTTGCGCATCCAGGCCGGGCAGCGGATCGGGCACGTAGACGGTGAGCGGCGTGCCGGCCGGCAGCAGCTGGTCCAGTTCACGCAGCAGGCTGGCCAGCGGTTGAGGCGCGGCCGGGGCGGCGGCGTGCAGCGGTGGGAAGCCCGGCGCCAGCCAGCGCCAGTCGCCGGCCGTGTCCGTGCCGCGCAGCGCGGCACCCTCCAGGCCGGGCGCGACCGCGGTGACCGCGTGGGTGTCGGCGGCGGTACCGTGCAGCAGCGGACGGGCCAGCAGCAGTGCAAGGACAGCCAGCAGCAGCAGGCGCACCAGCAGCAGCGGCCATTCATCGAACCGGATGCGCTGGCGCGGGCGCGCCTTGGCACGCAGCCAGCGCAGGGCGGCGAACGACAGCGGGGCGTACTGATGGCGCCGCGCCAGGTGGATCAGCAGCGGCACCAGCAGCGCGGCCAGCGCCAGCAACCCGAGCGGGAACAGCAGAGTCAGGCTCATGCAGCACTGCCCGGTGCGAACAGTGTGCGCAGGGGCACATCCAGCGGCTGGTCCAGGTACCCCGTTGCCGTGACGATGCCCGCCGCCTGAAGGCGCGCGTGAAGCGCGCGCTGCGCCGCCGCGAACCGGGCCAGATAGCCCTCGCGGATCGCACGGCCGTCGCCGAGCAGTTCCTCGCCGGTTTCCGGGTCGTGGAAACGATGGCCGTCGGTGAACGGGAAATCACGCTCTTCGGCGCTGAGCAGCTGGAGATGCAGTACTTCGCGCCGCGCCGCCGCCAGCCGCTCCAGCAGCGCGACGCCGGCGTCATCGAACCCGTCGCCCAGGGCGATCAGCATGTCCCCAGCCTGCACGCGTTCCCACACCGGGCGCAGCGCCGTGGCGGCCGGCCAGCCACCGTGTGCATGCAGCTGGCGCAGCAGCAGGTGCACGCGGTCGCGCTGGCGCGGTCCGCTGCCGGCCGGCACCAGCCGCACACCGTCGCCACCCACGGCAATCAGGCCGAACCGGTCGCCCTGCTGCAGCGCCAGCTCCACCAGACAGGCCGCAGTGGCGCAGGCGTGGTCCAGCCGCGACCAGTCCGGGCGCGCGCGGTCGGCCTGTGTGGCCGACGCGCTGGCATCCACCAGTACCCACACCGTGACCGGGCTCTCGCGCTCGGATTCGCGCACGAAAAAACGGTCCGAGCGGGCGTACAGCTTCCAGTCGATCTGGCGCAGCGCGTCGCCCGGCTCGTAGGCCCGATACTGGGCGAACTCCAGACCGGCCCCGCGACTGCGGCTGGCGTGCTGGCCGATCGCGTGCGTACCGCGCGCACGGCGAGGCAGCAGGCGCAGCGTCTTCAGACGGCTGCGCACATCGGCGGGCAGGAGGATCGGCGCGTGCGGCGTCACGGCAGCGCTCAGGCCGGGAACGGCACGGCCTGCAGCAGCGCGTGGATCACATCGTCGGCGCTTTTCTGTTCGGCCTCGGCGGCAAAGGAGAGCAGCAGGCGATGACGCATCACCGGCCCCACCAGCGCCTGCACATCCTCACGGGTGGCGGCAAAGCGACCCTGCAGCAGCGCCCGGGCCTTGGCGGCGAGCACCAGCGACTGCCCGGCGCGCGGGCCGGCCCCCCACTTGATCCAGTGGTTGACCGCGTCCGGCGCACCGCTACCGGGCCGGCTGGCCCGCACCACGCGGGTGATCCAGGTCAGCACATCGTCGCTGACATGCACCTGGCGGACGGCAGCCTGCAGCGCCAGCACGTCCTCGGCATGCATCACCTGCGGCACCGTGCCGGCCGCACTGCCGGTGGTCTGCAGCAGGATGTCGCGTTCTTCCTGCTCGGTGGGGTAGTCCACCCGGACATGCAGCAGGAAGCGGTCCAGCTGCGCTTCGGGCAGCGGGTACGTGCCCGCCTGCTCGATCGGGTTCTGCGTGGCCAGCACGAAGAACGGCGCCGGCAGCATGTAGGTGGTGCCGGCGTAGCTGACCGTGCGTTCCTGCATCGCTTCCAGCAGCGCGGCCTGGGTCTTGGGCGGGGTGCGGTTGAGCTCGTCGGCGAGCAGCAGGTGGGTGAAGATCGGTCCCTTCTGGAAACGGAAGTGACGGTGGCCGGTGCCGTGGTCTTCTTCCAGCAGCTCCGTGCCCAGGATGTCGCTGGGCATCAGGTCGGGGGTGAACTGCACGCGGCGGAACTGCAGTTCCAGCGCCTGCCCGAGCGAGCGCACCAGCAGTGTCTTGCCCAGTCCCGGCGCGCCTTCGAGCAGGCAGTGGCCGCCGGCCAGCAGGCCGATCAGCAACTGCTCCACCACCGCATGCTGGCCCACCACCGCCTGGCCGAGCGCCTCGCGCAGCTGGTGCAGTTTCGGCAGGAGGGTGTCGATGTCGGCGGTGGTCATGGCGGAACCTGTAGGAAGGAGGCGTGGCGCAGAGGCTGGGTGGGCCGTTGGCGGGAGGATCAACTGTTGAGGGCGTACATGACGATGTTGACCGCGAAACGGGTGTTGTCTTCGGCGAGGAAGCGCTTGTTGCGCCAGTCGTAATCCCACTCGCAGCCATAGTCCTTGTTGCTGTAGAGCACGCCCAGCCGGCCGTCGATCTCGATGCCCTTGAGGTAGTCGTGGACCAGGTCGTCGCCCCAGCCGTTGAGCTCGAAACCGGTCGCCGGCGGCCCGTCCGGAAAACGGAAGAAGCTGCGGTACAGCGCATGCGTGTTGGGCAGCTTCTTCAGCGCGCGGGGGCCGAACAATGCAGCCATCTGCGCTTCGAACGAGGTGGCGAACAGGCCGTCGATATCGTGGTTGCAGTCATCCACGAACACGAAGCCGCCGTTGCGCACGTAGCGCACGAAGTTCTGTCGCTCAGCCGCGTTGAACTCGACCAGCTTGTGCCCGGCCAGGTAGCAGAACGGGGCCTGCAGCATGCGGGGGTCGGCGAGCGCGATCACGTGCTCCTGCGGGTCCACGCGCAGCGAGGTGTAGTCGATCAGCGAGGTGATCACGTTGGACGGCATGCGCGCATCCACGTCCCAGTCGCCGGAGTCGTACTTGAGCCGGGTGAACCAGAAATCGTAGCGGCCGGCCTGCGCGCCGGCCCACGACGGCAGCGCCGCAAGCGCGGCGCCGCCCAGCAGTGCCCGAAGAAACTGCGCGCGGTTCATCGCCGCGCGCCGCTCCGCCACCCTCGGGGACGACAGGGCTGCATCAGACCGCGTCGGACAGCGAGGTGAAGGTGAAATCGCGCAGCTTCATCGGCGGGATCATCATCACCAGGCTGGACTCGTCGCCAGCCACGCGCACCGGCTTGCCGAGCTCTTCGATGTTGTTGAGCATGATCACCGGCGATTCGTTGAAGCGGAAGTTCTTGACCGGGTACTTGATCTGTCCGTTCTCGATGTAGAACGTGCCATCGCGGGTGAGGCCGGTCAGCAGCACAGTCTGCGGATCGACCATGCGGATGTACCAGGTCCGGGTCACCAGAATGCCCTTCTGGGTGCCGCGCACCAGCTCGGCGGTGCTCTTGTCGCCACCGGCCATCAGCAGGTTGCCCGCCCGCGCGTTGGCGGTCTTGCCCTGCTTCTGCGCCCAGTACCGCGAGTAGTTCAGGTTGGCGATGCGGCCGTTCTCGACGATGGCCAGCTTCTGGCGCGGCTGGCCTTCGCCATCCCACGGCAGCACCGGAGCCTCGGGATTCCACGGGTCGGCGCTGAAGTTCACGCGCGGATCGTAGACCTGCTCGCCCAGCTTGTTGCCGCCGCCCTTCCTGGACAGGAAGCTGCGGCCTTCATCAGCCGCGCGCGCGTCGAAGAAGTTCATCATGAAGCTGATCAGGCCCGCGGCGGCGGCCGGCTCCAGGATCACGGTGTACTTGCCCGGCTCCAGCGCTTTGGCTTCTGCCGATTCGGTGGCCTTGCGCATGGCGATGCGGATGTCCTGGTCGGCCTTGAAGTCGGCGGCGTCCTTCAGGTTGCGGCCGACCCAGCCCGAGCCGCGGCCGTCTTCGGTGCGCACGGTGCAGGTGTAGTCGAAATTGGTGCTGCGCTGGTAACCGAAGTTGCCGTTGCTGTTGGCAGTGGCGTAGAAGCTCTGCCCGTCTTCCAGGAAGCCGGCGGCGATCAGCCCGTTGCCGCGGCACGGTGCGATCGAATCGGCGGCAACCTTGGCGCGGAACGCCGGGTCGATGGCGGCGGTGGAGGCGCTGAACGTGGGGCTGGCGGTGTAGGTCTGCCTGCCGATGGCGGGCATGAACTCCGGATTCTCCGGTGCCAGACGCGCCAGGTCTTCGGCACGACGGACCACGCGTTCCAGCGCGGCATCGTCGAACTCGTTGATCGAGGCGGTGCCCACGCGCTTGCCGAAGGCCACGGTGACGGCCAGTTCGGTGTTGTCGACGATGCCGCTGGTGGACACGTTGTTGAGCGCGAAACGGATGTTGCCATCGATCGAGCCGGCCAGGACGGCCGTGCATTCGTCGGCCTTGGACAGCGCGATGACCTTGTCGAGGATGGCCTTGGCCTGGGCTTCGGTGAAGATACTCATTGCGATTGGGCTCCTGACCGGTCAGCCGAGGCTGCGTGCGGTGTTGATGACGTTGATGCCGTTGAAGCGCGCGGTGGACGAGCCGTGCGAGACCGCCGAGACCTGGCCCGGCTGGCCCTTGCCGTCGAAGAACGAGCCGCCGAGGCGGTAGTCACGCTCATCGGCCACGGCGCTGCAGGCGTTCCAGAACTCCGGTGTGCGGATCTGGTAAGCCACGTCCTCGAGCATGCGGGTGATCCTGCCGTTCTTGATCTCATAGAACAGCTGGCCGCCGAACTGCGCGTTGTAGCGCTGCTGGTCGATCGAGAACGAACCGTCGCCGATGATGTAGATGCCATTCTCGACGTCCTTGATCATGTCGCTCACGCTCAGCGGCGTCTTGCCGGGGGCCATCGAGACATTGGCCATGCGCTGGAACTGCACGCTGGACCAGGAATCGGCATAGCAGCAACCGTCGGACTCGGTCTTGCCGAGAATATGGGCCTGGTCGCGGATGGTCTGGTAGTCCACCAGCCTGCCGTTGCTGATCAGGTCCCAGCGCTTGGTCTTGACGCCTTCATCGTCGTAGGCGACCGCGCCGAGGCTGCCCGGCTGGGTCTTGTCGGCGAAGATGTTCACCTTGTCGCTGCCGTACTGGAACTGCTGCTCGCGCTTGTCCAGGGTGGCGAAGCTGGTGCCGGCATAGTTGGCCTCGTAGCCCAGCACGCGGTCCAGCTCGAGCGGATGGCCGATCGATTCGTGGATGGTGAGCCAGGTGTGCGAGGGGTCCAGGATCAGGTCGTACTTGCCCGGCTTCACCGACGGCGCCTTGAGCTTCTCCTGGGCCTGCTTGGCCGCGGCGATGGCGTCCTCCCGCATGTCGTAGGACGTGCTGTAGTTGACCACTCCGTTGGGGGTCGGCACCTTGCCCGCCGCCGCGCCATCGAGATACTCGTAGCCCATGCCCATCGGCGAGGACAGGCCTTCGCGGGTGCGGAACTTGCCGCTTGCCTTGTCGATGGCGGTGATCGTCATCGGCGCCCAGATGCGGTGCACGTCCTGGTCGATGTAGGAACCGTCGGTGGAGGCGAAGTACTTCTGCTCGTTGACCAGGAACAGCATCGAGTTGACGAAGCTGGCGCCGGCGCCCATCGCGGCGGCATTGACGTCCAGCAGCAGCTCCACCTTCTCCTTGATCGGCACGTCCATCGCATTCTTGCGGATCGGCGTGCGCCAGGAGACCTCGCCCACCCCCGCCGCGGCGGCCAACTGCACCGGTGCGGTCTGCACTGCCGCGTTGGCCTTGGCGATGGCGGCGGCCTGCTGTGCGGCGCGCGCCACGTCGCCCGGCCCGAGCTGGTTGGTGGCGGCAAAGCCCCATGCCCCGTTGACGATCACGCGGATGCCCACACCGGTGGACTCGGTGTTGACCACGTTCTGCACCTTGTCCTCGCGGGTGATCACGAACTGGCGCAGGTAGCGGCCGATGCGCACATCGCAGTAGGTGGCGCCGGCCTGGCGCGCGGCAGCCAGCGCCGCATCGGCCAGGCGCTTCTTCAGCGCAGGGTCCAGCGTGCTGTGCAGGTGTTCGGCGGCAATGACCTTGCCGAAGAAGGACGGCACGATCAGGCCGCCTGCGGTAAGCCCGGTCAGGGCGAGGAAGTCACGTCTTTGCAAGGCGGCGCTCCACGTCAGGGTGGTGTGGCAGGGAAACGAACGGCGGGCGCGGCGGGCTCATCCCAGGCTGCGCGCGGTATTGATGATGTTCACCCCGTTGAAGCGGGTGGTCGACGAGCCGTGCGAGACCGCCGAGACCTGGCCCGGCTGGCCCTTGCCGTCGAAGAACGAGCCACCGAAGCGGAAGTCGCGTTCATCGCAGATCGCGCTGCACGCGTTCCAGAACTCCGGCGTACGGATCTGGTAGGCCGCATCCTCGACCATGCCGGCGATCTGGCCGTTCCGGATCTGGTAGTAGAGCTGGCCGCCGAACTGCGCGTTGTAGCGCTGCTGGTCGATCGAATACGAGCCGCGGCCGTGGATGTAGATGCCGTTCTCCACGTCCTTGATCATGTCGGCCACGCTGAGCGGCGTCCTGCCCGGCGCCAGCGACACGTTGGCCATGCGCTGGAACTGCACGCTGGACCAGGAATCGGCGTAGCTGCAGCCGTGCGAGGCGGTTTCGCCCAGCAGGTGCACTTCATCGCGCGTGGCCTGGTAGTTGACCAGGATGCCGTCCTTGACCAGGTCCCAGCGCCGGGTCTTGACCCCTTCATCGTCGTAGCCCACCGCGCCCAGGCTGCCCGGCGCGGTTTTGTCGGCATGGAAGTTGACAATGTCGCTGCCCCAGCGGAAGCCCGCCTCGCGCTTGTCCAGCGTGGCGAAGCTGGTGCCGGCGTAGTTGGCTTCGTAGCCGAGCACGCGGTCCAGTTCCAGCGGGTGGCCGACATTCTCGTGGATGGTCAGGAACAGGTTGGACGGGTCCAGCACCAGGTCGTACTTGCCTGGCTTGACCGACGGTGCCTTGAGCTTCTCGCGCGCCTGACGGGCGGCGGCCACTGCATCCTCGATCGGATCGTAGGAATCGCGGTAGGCGGTGACGCCGCCTGGCAGCGCGATCTTGCCGCTGGCGTCGCCATCGAGAAACTCGTAGCCCATGCCCATCGGCGAGGACAGTCCCGCGCGGGTGCGGAATTTGCCGGTGGCCTTGTCGATGGCGGTGGCGGTGAACGGCAGCCAGATCCGGTGCACGTCCTGGTCGATGAACGAGCCGTCGCTGGAGGCGAAGTACTTCTGCTCGTTGACCAGGAACAATGTGGAATTGATGAAATCGGCGCCGGCGTCGAGGGCGGCGGCATTGACCGCCAGCAGCATCTCGACCTTGTCCTGGATCGGTACCGCCATTGCGTTCCTGCGGATCGGCGTCTTCCAGCTGACCTCGCCAACACCGGTTACCGGCGCCAGCTGTACCGGACGGGTCTGGATGCCGGCGTTGGCGCGCGCGATGGCGGCGGCCTGCCCAACCGTGGCCAGCACCGCCGCCGGCGTGCGCTGGTGGGTGGCCGCAAAGCCCCAGGCGCCGTTGACGATCACCCGGATGCCGATGCCGGCCGATTCGCTGTTGGTGACGTTCTGGACGGTGCGCTCGCGGGTGATCACCGCCTGGTTGAGGTAGCGCCCGATACGTACGTCGCAGTAGGTGGCGCCGGCGCGTTTGGCCGCGCCCAGCGCCGCCTCGGCCAGCACCCTGTTGCGGACGGGGTCGCCGGGCTCGAGCAGTTGCTCGGCGGCAATCAGCCGACCGTGCGGCAGTACCAGGCCAGCCAGGCCCATTCCAGACAGCGCAAGAAACTCACGGCGTTGCACAGCGATCCATCCCCCGACGGTGCGATCGGCATCAGACCGGTCGCAGTGGACAAGTTCTTGACTTTCGATGGCGGCGGGCAGTGGCACAAGTGACTGCGGTCATGGTTGGATGGCGGTCATCCGAATTCATCTTGAGCCTGCCATGAGCCAACAGCGTTGGTCCGACGCCTGCGAGCGCAACCGCGAGCCGATCCTGACAGTCCTGCGCCGGTACCTGCAGGACCGCCACCGCGTCCTGGAGATCGGCAGCGGTACCGGCCAGCATGCGGCGCACTTCGCCGCGCAGCTGCCGCACCTGCACTGGCAGGCCAGCGACCACCCGGACCATCTGCCCGGCATTGCCGAGCGCCTGGCCGAGGCCGCCCTGCCCAATGCTCCGCCCCCGTGGCCGTTGCAGGCCGTGCTGTCGCCCGTGCCTGGCCTGGCACCGCTGCCGGAAGCACCGTTGGGCTTCGATGCGGTGTTCAGCGCCAACACCCTGCATATCATGAGCTGGGCGCACGTGGAGGCGTTGTTCGCCGGACTGCCGGCGGTGATGGCCGACGACGCGCTGCTGTGCATCTACGGGCCGTTCAACCAGGGCGGCCAGTACAGCAGCGACAGCAACCGGGTATTCGATGCCTGGCTGAAGCAGCGCGACCCCGCGGCGGGCATCCGCGATGCCGACGCGGTGGACGCACTGGCCGCCGCCCAGGGCCTGCGGCTGATCGACGACGTGGCCATGCCGGCCAACAACCGCCTGCGGGTATGGCACCGCTTTGCGTAACCGCGCGCGCAGCGCGCCGGCATCGAAACCCGCGCGCTGCGCCCGTAGAGCCGGGCTCTGCCCGGCTGCCTTCCGTTCCGGCATCGAACCCTGCGCGCTGCGCGCGAAGCCGACTAGAAGTCGGCTCTACGTCGGCGGCCACCCACCGCGCACGACGCCCGTAGAGCCGGGCTCTGCCCGGCTGCCTTCCGTTC
>NZ_JBMWDO010000006.1:0-85506 GCF_049545475.1 Stenotrophomonas sp. NPDC077461 | reverse complement strand
GCCGACTAGAAGTCGGCTCTACGTCGGCGGCCACCCACCGCGCGCTGCGCCCGTAGAGCCGGGCTCTGCCCGGCTGCCTTCCGTTCCGGCATCGAAACCCCCCGCGCTGCGCGCGATAGCCGACCAACGGTCGGCTCCATCTGCCGTCAGGCCACCTGCACGATGTGCAGTGCCCGCGGGTTGCGCCACTGCGCCAGCAACGTGGCTTCGCGGGCCTTGGCCGCGTGCAGGTGCGCTTCCTTGACGTGCCCGTAGCCGCGGATGTGCTCGGGGATGCTGGCGATCTCCACCGCCAGCGCCACACGGTCGTCGCTCAGGCCATCCAGCAGCAGCGCCACGGTCTGCTCGTAGTCGGCGATCAGCTGACGCTCGCCACGGCGTTCCGCGGTACGGCCGAAGACATCGAAGGTGCCCCCGCGCAGGAACTTCAGCTTGGCCAGCAGCCCGAACGCCTTGAGCATCCACGGCCCGTATTCCTGCTTGATCAGCCGGCCCTGGTCGTCCTTCTTTGCAAACAGCGGCGGCGCCAGATGGAAGCGCACTTCAAACTCGCCCTCGAACTGCTGTTGCAACCGGCGCTGGAACTCGCCGCTGGTGTACAGGCGCGCCACTTCGTACTCGTCCTTGTAGGCCATCAGCTTGAAGTAGTAGCGCGCCACGGTCTCGGTCAGGGCGGTGCTGCCGGCCTTGTCCCACTCCACCGCGCGCACCTTCTCCACCAGCGCGCGGTAGCGTGCGGCGTAGGCGCTGTCCTGGTAGTCGGTCAGGAACCGCACGCGACGCTCGATCAGCTCATCCAGCGAGCGCGACAGGCGCTCGTCGTCCAGTGGCAGGAACGCCACATCGGCGCTGCCGCCGTGGCCGGGCAGGCCGCGCAGCTCGCGCTCGTCGCCGGTGTTGCGCGGCGCGGCGTTGGCGCCCCACTCGTTGCCTTCCCATTCGCCCGGCGGCAGGTCGTGCAGCGGTCCCGGTGTGCGCTCGGCATCGGTGTGGCCGTTGCGCACCAGCCCGGCGGCCTGTTGCACCGCCTGCGGGTCCACCGCCGCCAGACGGCCCCAGGCGAAGGCCTGGGTGTTCATCTCGATGGCGGCGCCGTTGAGTTCCACCGCGCGCATCAGCGCCTCGAACGAGATCGGCACCAGCCCCTGCTGCCAGGCAAAGCCAAGGATGAACAGGTTGGCGGCGATGGCATCGCCGAGCAGCGCCGTGGCCAGCTGGGTGGCATCGAGCAGCAGCGGCTCGCGCCCTCCGAGCGCCACGCGGATGCCGGCGATGATGTCGGCGGCGGGGAACTGCATGTCCGGCCGCGTGGTGAAGGTGCCCGGCATCGCTTCATAGGTGTTGAGGACCACCTGCGAGCGTTCGGCACGCACCTTGGACAGCGCCCAGTAGTCGTTGACCACCACCATGTCGCAGCCCACCACCAGGTCGGCTTCACCGGCGGCGATGCGCACGGCATGGATGTCCTCGGGGGTGCGGGCAATACGGATGTGGGTGGTGACCGCGCCGCCCTTCTGGGCCAGGCCGGTCTGGTCGAGCACACTGGCGCCCTTGCCTTCCAGGTGGCCGGCCATGCCCAGCAGCGCGCCGATGGTGACCACGCCGGTGCCACCGACGCCGGTGATCAGGATGTTCCAGGGCTGTTCCAGCGTGGTACGGAAGGTCGGTGCGGGCAGGTTGGCGAGCAGGTCGCTGCGCTGGCTGCGCGCGCCCTTGCGCGGCCTGCCACCGTGCACGGTGACAAAGCTCGGACAGAAACCGGTGGTGCAGCTGTAGTCCTTGTTGCAGTTGGACTGGTCGATGTCGCGCTTGCGCCCGAACTCGGTTTCCTTGGGCAGCACCGACACGCAGAAGCTCTTCTTGCCGCAGTCGCCGCAGCCTTCGCACACCAGCGAATTGACCACCACGCGCTTGGGCGGATCGACCAGCTTGCCACGCTTGCGGCGGCGGCGCTTCTCGGTGGCGCAGGTCTGTTCGTAGATCAGGATGCTGGTGCCCTTCACCTGCCGCAGCTGCTTCTGCACCGCGTCCAGCTCGGCGCGGTCGTGGAACTCCACGCCCTCGGGGAACAGCTCGCGCTTGTTCCATTTGCCGATCTCGTCGCTGACCAGCACGATCGTCTGCACGCCTTCGGCCCGCATCTGATGGGCGATCTGCGGCACGCTCAGGGTGCCGTCCACCGGCTGGCCGCCGGTCATCGCCACCGCATCGTTGTAGAGGATCTTGTAGGTGATGTTGACGCCGGCGGCGATGGCCTGGCGGATCGCCAGCGAGCCGCTGTGGAAGTAGGTGCCGTCACCGAGGTTCTGGAACACATGCTCGGTGTCGGTGAACGCCGCCTGCCCGGCCCACGTCACGCCTTCGCCGCCCATGTGGGTGAAGGTGTCGGTGCTGCGGTCCATCCACGTCACCATGTAATGGCACCCGATCCCGCCCAGCGCACGCGACCCTTCCGGTACACGGGTGGAGGTGTTGTGCGGGCAGCCGGAGCAGTAGTGCGGCACGCGCGGGAAGCTCGCACGCGGCAGCGCGAGCTCGGCTTCCTTGTCATCCATCCAGCGCAGGCGCTGTTCAATGGATTCATTGGTGAAGAAACGCTGGATGCGGCGGCCGATCACTCCGGCGATGGTGGCTGGCGTGAGCTCGTTGGTGGACGGCAGGATCCACGCGCCCTGCTCGTCGTACTTGCCGACGATGGACGGGCGCGGGCCCGCGCTGGCCGGCCAGTTGTAGAACTGTTCCTTCATCTGCCGCTCGATGAAGGCACGCTTTTCCTCCACCACCACGATGTCTTCCAGCCCTTCGGCGAAGCGTGCGATGCCCACCGGTTCCAGCGGCCAGGTCATGCCCACCTTGTACACGCGGATGCCGATGTCGGCGCAGGCCTGTTCGTCCAGTCCCAGGTATTCCAGCGCCTGCAGCACGTCCAGGTAGCTCTTGCCGGTGGTGACGATGCCCAGCCGCGCGCGCGGCGAGTCCATCACGATGCGGTCGATGCCGTTGGCGCGTGCAAATGCCTGGGCCGCCTTCACCGCGTACCGGTGCAGGCGCATTTCCTGGTCCAGCGGCGGGTCGGGCCAGCGGATGTTGAGGCCGCCGGCGGGCATGTCGAAGTCCTCCGGCAGCACGATGCGGCGCGCGAACGGATCAACCTGCACCGAGGCCGAGGATTCCACCGTTTCGGCGATGGTCTTGAAGCCGATCCAGCGCCCGGTGTAACGGCTCATCGCCCAGCCGAGCAGGCCCATGTCGAGGATGTCCTGCACGCCGGCCGGGTTCAGCACCGGCATCATCGCGCTGACGAACTCGTCCTCGCTGCCGTGCGGCAGGGTCGAGCTGCGGCAGGCATGGTCATCGGCGGCCAGCGCCAGCACGCCACCCAACGGCGAGGTGCCGGCGGCATTGGCGTGCTTGAACACGTCGCCGCAGCGGTCCACGCCGGGGCCCTTGCCGTACCACATGCCGTACACGCCCTGGACGTTGGCGCCGGGGAACAGGTTGGTCTGCTGGGTACCCCAGACCATCGTCGCGCCCAGGTCCTCGTTGAGGCCGGGGGTGAACTTCACCCGCGCCGCCTCCAGGTGCTGCCGTGCGCGCCACAGTTCCAGGTCGAAGCCGCCCAGCGGGCTGCCGCGGTAGCCGCTGATGAAGCCGGCGGTATCCAGCCCGGCCGCCTCGTCGCGCAGCCGCTGCATCAACGGCAGGCGCACCAGCGCCTGCACCCCGCTCAGGTAGATGCGGCCATCGGTACGGGTGTACTTGTGGTCCAGCGTGTAGCCAGTGTCCAGGCCGGGCTGGTTGGCGGAGGACGGCGAGGTGAGTTCGGCGGTACTGGTCATGGCTGGCCCGGGGAAGTCGGCTGGCACGGCCGCGCACGCGCGGCCGGAAAGGCGCGGATTGTAACAGTGGGCCTGTCCAGGCCCGGGACTCGCGCCGGAGCGCTCGCTGAGGTTAGGATCGGGATGGGAGGTTGTTGTGACAACCTGGGGGAGTTTGAATGGCAGTTGCAAGACAGATGCTGGCCGGGCTGTGCCTGGCCGTGGGGGCTTCGGTATTCAACGCAGCGGCGCAGCCGTTGCCGGCACTGCAGGAGTTCTACTTCGACAGCGACAGCGCGGCCGCACCGATGGTGGTGGTGGAAGGGCAGGGCAGCACCCTGGTCGACCAGCTGATGCGGCAGCGCGAACGCGGGCGCAAAGCCCTGGAGGCGACGGTGCAGCTGGCCGGCGTGGCAATGGGCCAGGGCCGCACCGATCTCGGTCGCACCCTGTACCAGGAGGCGCTGGGCAACGCGGCCGCCAGTTCGGTGCCGGGGCGTTCGGTCCGCTGGAACTACGGTTGGGATCTGTTCCGGCTCGGTGAGGTCGAACCGGCGCTGGCACAGTGGTCGGCAGCCCATGCCGGGCTGCGCGGCAACCCGTCGTGGGCGCCGCCGACCTATGCGCTGGCGCTGTGGACACTGGGTCGCAAGGACGAGGCGGTGCAGTGGTACGCCGCCGCGGTGCGCACCGAGCCGCAGCTGTGGAGCAGCAACGCGCGCTTTGCCGAGCTGCTGCCTGACTGGCGCGACAGCGAGCGTGCGGTGCTGGTGGAGATCCAGCAGGCGTGGGCGGCCAAACCGCCGGCCTGGCCGTAAGCCGAGGCCGGTGCGCCGTGGCGCACCGGTCCTACGACCATTGTCGGGGCTGAATACGCGGGTACATCGGCTAGGCTGCGCCGATGGCTTTCGATGCATTCGCCCTGATCCTGACCATGCTCGGCCTGGGCATGGCGTTCTCGCGCCTGCGCGCGTTGCCGGACAACACGGCCGATGTGCTCAACCGCATCGTGCTGTACGTGTGCCTGCCCGCAGCGGTGCTGATCTACGTGCCGCGCCTGCGGCTCGACGCCAGCCTGGTGGGGCTGATGGCCACGCCGTGGCTGCTGATGCTGGCCACCTGGGCGCTGGTGTCGTTGGCCACACGGGTGTTCGGCTTTGCCCGCGACGTGCACGCGGTGCTGCTGATCTGCGTGGCGCTGGCCAACTCCAGTTTCATCGGCTATCCGATGGTGCGTGCCCTGCTGGGCGACGCCGCGCTGCCGTATGCGGTGGTCTATGACCAGTTCGGCACGTTCGTGCTGCTCTCCACTTTCGGCCTGTACGTGATCGCGCGCTACAGCGGCGACCGGCCGCCCACGGCAGCGCAGGTGCTGCTGCGGATCGTCCGCTTCCCGCCGTTGTGGGCCCTGGTGTTCGCCCTGGTGCTGATGCCGGCGCAGCCGCCGGCGTGGATCGGCACCGGCCTCAAGCAACTGGCCGATGCGATGCTGCCGCTGGTGATGCTGGCGGTGGGGTTCTCGATCCAGCTGCGGCTGTCGCAGGCCGAACTCGCGCCGCTGGGGATCGGCCTGCTGCTCAAGCTGGTGGTCATGCCTGCGCTGGCGTTGCCGATCGCCTGGGCGTTCGGCCTGCAGGGCGCGATGCTGCAGGTCAGCGTGCTCGAATCGGCGATGCCGACCATGATCACCGCCGCCGCACTGGCGATCGCGCATCGGCTGGCGCCCCGCCTGGCGGCGGCGATGGTGGGTTATGGCATTGTGCTGTCGCTGGCGACCCTGCCGGCGTGGCTAGGGGTGCTGCGGGCGCTGCACTAGCCCCTGCCGTACTACCCGTCGGCGTTGACGGTGCGGCCCCTGGCCCAGTCGCGCAGGGCGCTGACCTGCTCGGCCATCAGCACCGACAATGGGCGGCTGCCGCGGATCTCGCCCATCAGCAGGTCGGTGTCCAGGCGGCGCTCTTCGGCGTGCGCGGCATACAGGCCGGCGACGATCGCCTGCTCGATCTCCGCGCCGGAGAACCCCTCGGCGGCGGCGGCCAACGCCGGCAGCGCGAAATCGTCGGCGTTGAGCTGGCGTCGCCCCAGGTGCAGGCGCAGCAGCTCCACCCGCGTGTTGGCATCTGGCAGGTCGACGAAGAAAATCTCGTCGAAGCGGCCCTTGCGCAGCAGCTCGGCCGGCAGTTCATGCACCTGGTTGGCGGTGGCCACGATGAACACCGTGGCCGTGCGCTCGGCCAGCCAGGTCAGCAGATGGCCCAGCACCCGTCGCGACACGCCGCCGTCCTCGCCACCGCTGGCCAGGCCCTTCTCGATCTCGTCGATCCACAGCACGCAGGGCGCCAGCTGCTCGGCCGAGGCCAGCGCGTCGCGCAGGTTCTTCTCGGTTTCGCCGTGGTACTTGTCGTACAGGCTGCCAACGTCCAGGCGCAGCAGCGGCACGCCGAAGCCGGCCGCCGTGGCCTTGGCCAGCATCGATTTGCCGCAGCCCTGCACGCCGAGCAGCAGCATGCCCTTGGGCGGGTCCAGCCCGGCCGGGCCGGTGCCGCCGAGGAACACCGGGCGGCGCTGGTTGACCCAGCGCTTGAGCCGGTTGGCCCCGGCCACATCGGCAAAGCGGGTGGTGTCGTACTCGTAGTGCAGGTGGCCGGCGCGGTTGAGCAGATCGAACTTCAACCGCGCCAGTTGCGGCAGGTCGTCCTGGCTGAGCGCGCCATCGGCGAAGATCAGCTGCCGGGCGATGCGCCGGGCATCGACCATGCTCAGCCCGCGCAGGTTGTGCAGGATCTTCTTGACCGCCTCGTTGTCCACCTCGACGCGGCGACCGCCGTTCTCGCGGGCATACGCCTCGGCTTCCTCGCGCAGCATCTTCAGCAGGGCGTTGAGGTCGGGCAGGCGCGGATTGAAGCGGGTCGCCAGCGCTTCCAGCTCGGCCGGCAGCTCCACCTTGGCCCCGATCAGCACCAGCACATGGGCCTGGCAGTTGCGCCGCTGGATCAGGTCGCGCAACGCGCGCTGGTGGCTGGCATAGCCCAGGTAGGGATGGAAATCGAGCAGCAGGTAGATGCCGCGTTGTTCGGCCTGGCGGATCATCTGCAGCGCCGCGCTGGCATCGGGCGGTCCGACCGGGTCGTCCTCGCGGTCCATGTCGATGCGGCGCAGGCCCTCGGTGATCGACCAGCGGTGCAGCGCACGCCAGACGTGCATCAGGGTCTGCCGGAACAGCTCCACGATGCGACCCTCGTCCTGGGTCTCGATGATGATCAACGGGGTGTTGGCGCGGATCAGCGCGCTGAGGTCCTGTAACTCGCTCATGCCGGGGTGCAGTCCATTGGATCGGCAACGATAGCAAAGCGCCGTGACCTGCACGGGGTTCAGCCGCGCGACTATCACCGTCACGGAGGGCGGTGTACGCTGCGGCGACGTTTCCCGGAAGCGAGGCTTGCATGAAGACGATTCTGGTGGCCGGTTCCAAGGGCGGGGTGGGCAAGACCACCGTCGCCACCCACCTGGCGGCGCATTCGGCGCTGGAGGGTAAACGGACCGTCCTGGCCGATGCCGACCCGCAGGGCTCCAGCACCCGCTGGGCGCAGCGCCGCTCGGTGCTCGAAAGTGCCGTGCTGCCGATCGACGTGTATCGCAGGAAGCAGTGGGAGCGCCTGCTCCCGGAGGGTACCGAGCAGGTCATCATCGATGCCCCGGCCGGTGCCCTGGCCGATGATCTGCCCCATTTCCTCGACGTGGCCGATGCGGTGGTGGTGCCGGTGCTGCCTTCCGCGCTGGACATCGAAGCCATCGTCGGTTTCCTCAACAGCCTGTCGCGGGTCCCCCGCGTGCACAACCGGAGCCTGCCGGTGGGGCTGGTGCTCAACCGCACCAAGCCGTGGACGCAGACCTCCCAGCAGGCGATCCAGATGTTGTCCGAATGGCCTTACGAGGTGATTGCGCAGTTGCGCGACAGCCAGAGCTATGTGGTGATGGTCGGGTTGGGGCGGAGTCTGTTCGACTACCGCTCGGCCCAGGTGCGCGAGCACCAGAGTGACTGGGAGCCGCTGTTGAAGTGGCTGAAGAACGCCTGATACGGAAGAGATCCCATGCGAGAACTGATTCTGCTGCGCCATGCCCATGCCGAAGCCGCCAGCACCGGCCAGGCCGACCTGGACCGCCCGCTGTCTCCGGTCGGGCTGGCCGAAGCCGAGGCCGCCGGCCGCTGGCTCAAGGACAACAATCTGCTGCCGGACTGCGTGCTGTGCTCGCCGGCCCGCCGCACCCGCGAGACCCTTGAAGCGGTGCTGGGCGTGACCGGCTTCGTGGAAAAGCGGCTGGAAGATGCCGTATACGACGCCACCCCGGGCACCTTGGCCGGGTTGATCGATGACCGCCGCGAGGTCGACCGGCTGCTCGTGGTCGGCCACAACCCCGGCCTGGAGCGCCTGGTGGCCTTGATGAGCGAGGGCAGCACCAGCGACTACCGCGGCATGCCGCCGGCCGGCATCGCGGTGCTTGCCTTCGACCGCGAGGCCTCCATCGAACCGGGCGTGGCCCGCTTGACCGCCTTCTGGTGGCCGTAACCGGTGGCAGCAGTTCGCGCCGTACTGGGCTGGCTGGCCCTGCTGGCGGCCGGGGTGGCCTGTGCCGAACCGCCGGCACCGGTGCCCGTGGCCCGTTCGCTGGCACTGGATACGGCCCAGTCGCGGTTCGGGTTCGAGATCCGGACCCGGCTGGGGCAGCGCATCGAGGGGGTGTTCCCGCGGTTTGAGGGGCGCATCGAGGTACTGTCCGACGGTCGTCACCAGGTCCACCTGCGGATGTTCACCCGCTACGTGGAGATCCCCGGCAAGCCGCGCTACACCGGCTGGATGCGCGGCGACGAGTTCTTCGACGCCGACCGCTACCCGGTGGTGGAGTTCGACTCGGTGCCGTACTGGCCCGAGGTGGTCGACAAGGGCGGGGCCATCGAAGGCCGGCTGATCCTGCGGGGGGTCAGCCACCCGGAGACCCTGCGCGTGGAAAAAGCCGAATGCCCCCGGGCCGGGTATGATTGCGACGTGGTCAGCCGTGGCAACGTCCAACGTGGCCGCTATGGCATGGACAGTTGGCAGCTAGCCCTGAGTGATCGAGTGACCTTTGTATTGCGTGCGCGTCTGAGCGAGGCGCCGAAACCGTGAATCTACTGCTGCGGCTTGGTTTGCTGGCAACCCTGTTGCTGGCCGGCGGCTGTGCGTCGCTGTCCAACGCGGAGCGCGACCGCGCGGCCGGCATTGCCGTGCAGGCGCGCTCCACGGCGGTGGACTGCGACCGCCCCGACCGCTGCGCGCTGGATTCGCCGCTGCGCGCGCTGGGCGGGCGGGCGTTCGCCGAGTCCCTGCCCGATGCACCGCGCCACTACGCCACCATCGTCGACGAGGGCGAGGCCTCGCTGGTGGCGCGCCTGAACCTGATCCGCAGCGCCTCGCGCAGCATCGACCTGCAGACCTACATCTTCGACAAGGACGACAGCGCCCGGCTGATCCTGGACGAACTGCTGGGCGCGGCCCGGCGCGGGGTCAAGGTGCGGGTGCTGATCGACCAGCTGTCGGCGATCTCCGACCTGGAGATCCTCGGCGCGCTTGCCGGCAGCCATCAGAATTTCGAACTGCGCGTCTACAACCCGACCTTCGGCAAGGCGCGGCTGAACTACTTCGACTACGCCGGCAGCGTGCTGTGCTGCTTCCGGCGCTTCAACCAGCGCATGCACAACAAGCTGCTGGTGGTCGACGACGCGCTCGGCATGGTCGGCGGGCGCAACTACCAGGACGACTATTACGACTGGGACGCCGAGTACAACTTCCGCGATCGCGACGTGGTGGTCGCCGGCCCCGAAGTGCGCGAGATGGCGGCCAACTTCGACGCGTTCTGGCGCGCGCCACGCAGTGTGCCGGCCGAGCGCCTGAACGACGTCGGCCGCACCCTGCTGCGACAGGGCGTGCCGGCGATGCCGCCGACCGGTTTCCGGCGTCCGGAGCGGGTCGCGCGGGTGAGTGCCGAAGCCGACGACCCGGCCTTCATCACGCGCACATTCGTCGATACCGCCCTGCCGGTGGCGGCGGTCCAGTACGTGGCCGACCTGCCACGCAAGCACCGCCGCGAGCGCGCCAGCCAACCGGCCAACGGCCAGCACGTGACCGAGCCGCAGTTGGATGCGCTGATTGCCGGCGCCCGGTCCGAAGTGCTGCTGCAGACACCCTACCTGGTGCTGTCCAAGCCGGCCCGGACGCTGTTCCGCGAGCTGCGCAAGCGGCCGCAGGCACCGCGCATCGTGGTGTCCACCAACAGCCTGGCCGCCACCGACAACCCCATCGTGTACGCGCTGTCCTACAAGTACAAACGCCGCAACCTGCGCGAGCTGGGTTTCAACATCTACGAATACAAGCCGTTCCCGCTGGATGCGCCGGTGGACTACCGCAACCTGTTGCCGGCACCGCTGGGCGAAGCCACGCCCGGTGAAGGCCGGCGCAGCAGCCTGATCGGTGGCAGCGCGGCCGGCAGCAACGCACACGGTGGCAGCAGCGGCAGCAGCAGTGAACGCAGCATCACCGCGCGTCGTAACGGCACCCGCGACAGCAGCCCGAGCGGCCGCCGTCGTGGTACCGACGGCAGCGAGGTCGAGCGCCGCGTGCTGCGCGCCGAAACGCGTCCTTCGTTCCTGGGCACCAAGGCGGTCAACAAGCCGCTGCCGGTCACCCGCACCGGCGCGCGCATGGGGCTGCACGCCAAGTCGATGGTGGTGGACCGCCGCATCGGCGTGATCGGCACGCACAACTTCGATCCGCGCAGCGAGAACTACAACACCGAAGGCGCGGTGATCATCGACGACCCGGTGTTCGCCGAGCAGCTTGCCCAGAGCATCCTGCGCGACATCGACCCGAAGAACTCCTGGACGGTGGCACCGCGCGCCAAGCCGCCGGTGTTGTCCGGCCTGAACTACAGCGTCGGCAAGGCCTCCGAGGCGCTGCCCGTGCTGGATTTCTGGCCGTGGCGCTACGCCACCGATTACGAATTCCAGCCCGGTCCGGACTGCCCCCGGCCGCTGCCCCGCCAGGACGCCAACTTCCACGCGTGCTACACCGCCGTGGGCGACTTCCCCGAAGTCAACGTCGGCCCGAAGTGGCTGCTGGTGCGCATGCTGACCGCGTTCGGCGCGGGGCTGGTACCGATTCTTTGAACGCTTACGTCTGACGGAGACACGGCATGACCCAGGTATTCCGCGAGACAGTGTCCATAGAGGCACTCAACGCGCTGAGCCGCAACACCCTGATCGAGCACCTGGGCATCGTGTTCACCGCGGCCGGCGAGGACTGGGTCAGCGCCACCATGCCGGTGGACGAACGCACCCGCCAGCCGTACGGCATCCTGCACGGTGGCGCTTCGGTGGTGCTGGCCGAAACCCTCGGCAGCAGTGCCGGCAACCTGTGCGTGGACACCACCCAGCAGGTCTGCGTCGGCCTGGAGATCAACGCCAACCACATCCGTGCGATGCGCGGCGGCCTCGTCACCGGTACCGCGCGCGCGGTGCATGTCGGGCGCAGCACGCATGTGTGGGACATCCGCATCGAAGATGACGCGGGTCGCCTGGTGTGCACGTCGCGGCTGACCCTGGCGGTGGTGCCGGCGGTACGGCCGGGCTGATCGACGCACCGCACGGATGCTGTGTTGCGCCGGTCG
Organism: Stenotrophomonas sp. NPDC077461; assembly: GCF_049545475.1. Lineage (NCBI taxonomy): Bacteria > Pseudomonadati > Pseudomonadota > Gammaproteobacteria > Lysobacterales > Lysobacteraceae > Stenotrophomonas > Stenotrophomonas sp. NPDC077461. The sequence goes on along the minus strand of NZ_JBMWDO010000006.1, from coordinate 73,987 downwards.
GCTCAGTGCGCCGGCGCACTGACGGCGGGGGCGTTGTGCCGTGGATGGGCAGTGGCTTGACCGGGGCCGGCGGCTGGCCCCGGCATGTCATCGATCTGACCGCTATACGCTGGCAGAGCCTGCGGCGCTCGGGTATCGTTCGCGGATGACTTCCCCCACCCCGGCCCCACGTGGCGGCGTGGCGCGTGTGTGCCGCTACCTGTACCGCGTACCGCTGCTGCTGGTCCACCTGTTGCTGTTCCTGCCGCTGACCCTGATCGGCATGCTGCCGCCGTGGGGGCGCCTCCGCGTGGGTGGCCGTCCCTTGGAACATGCGGTGGTCAACGCCTGGTCCGGCGGCCTGATGTGGATCTTCGGCTTCCGCACGCGCCGCATCGGCGAGCCGTTGCCGGGCGCGGTGCTGTTCGTGGCCAACCACGTCAGCTGGGTCGACATTTCCATGCTGCACAGCCAGCGCATGATGGGCTTTGTGGCCAAGCGCGAAATCGCCGGCTGGCCGGTGGTCGGCTGGCTCGCCGCACGCGGCCAGACCATCTTCCACCAGCGCGGCAGTACCGAGTCGCTGGGCGGGGTGATGCAGGCGATGGTGGTCCGGCTGCGCGAGGGCCATGCCGTCGGCGTGTTCCCCGAAGGCCGCACCCGCGGCGGCCACGATGTCGGGCCGTTCCATGCGCGCATCTTCCAGGCCGCGGTCGAAACCCAGGTGCCGGTGCAGCCGGTGGCGCTGCGCTACGGCCATCACGGCGATGCGCAGACGATTGTCGCCTTCGGCCCCGGCGAGAGTTTCTTCGCCAATTTCCTGCGCCTGCTGGGCGAACCCGCACGCCGGGCCGAGGTGCATTTCCTCGCGCCCATCGACACCCATGATCTGGACGGCCGTCGCCGCATCGCCGAAACCTCGCGTGCGCGCATTCTGGCGGCCATGACTGCCGAGTAGGGCGATGGCGCTTCTTCACGCGCCAGCGTCGGAGGCCGGAGCAGGCTCGCGCCCATGTTGACCGCTGCCGACTACCGTCCGCCGCGTTGGCTGCGCAATCCGCACCTGCAGTCGATGCTCAGTTCCAGCCGCATGCGCATGCAGCGCGGCCTGATGCTGCTGGCCGCGACCGGGGCGGTGACTGAAGAGCTGATCCTGGATGGCGGCGAAGGCGTGCGACTGCAGGGCTGGCACAGCCGCATCGACGACCGCGAGCCGGTCGGCATGGCGCTGCTGCTGCACGGGTGGGAAGGCAGCGCGGAGTCGAGCTACATGCGCATGACCGCCGCGCGCATGCTCGAGGAAGGGTACGACGTGGTCCGGTTGAACTTCCGCGACCACGGCAACACCCATCACCTCAATCCCGGCATCTTCCACTCCAACCGCATCGATGAAGTGGTGCAGGCCGCCGGCGACATCGCGCGGCGCTGGCCCTCCCTGCCGCTGGTGGCGGCGGGCTATTCGCTGGGCGGCAACTTCGTGCTGCGTCTGGCGCTGCGTGCGCCCTCGGCGGGCGTGCCGCTGCGGCGGGTGGCCTCGGTGTGCCCGGTGCTGGATCCGGCGATCACGATGGAAAGCATCGAGAACGGTCCGGCGATGTACGACTGGTATTTCCGGCGCAAATGGGCCGGTTCGCTGCGCCGCAAGCGCGATCTCTTCCCGGAGCTGAGCGACTGGGATGACCGCGTGCTCAAGCTGGACATCCGCGCGCTGACCGCATGGCTGGTCGAACACCACACCGATTTCGGCTCGCTGCAGGCGTACTTCGACGGCTACTCCATCGCCGGCGACCGCTTGGCCGGGCTGGAAGTGCCGGCCGACATCCTGATGGCGCAGGACGACCCGGTGATCCCGTTCGCCACCTTCAACGGCTGGCGACTGCCGGCCCACGCCCACCTGGAAATCGCCCCGTGGGGCGGCCATTGCGGCTTCCTGGAGAACTGGCGCGGCGATGGCTTCTCCGAGCGCTGGGTCGCCCAGCGCCTGCGCCTGGAAGCGCTGCCGCGCTGAGCCCGGAGCCGGCCGATCGCCCGGAATGTCGGCAGCGACCCCGGCGCGACCCTACAATCGGGGTTTGACCCCAAGCTGGACCGTCATGCAAGACAAGATCATTCAAGCCCTGCGCCGCAACGCGGTGGACGATGCCGTGCAGCTGGCCCGCGAGTGGACCGCGGCCGAACCGACCCAGCCGCAGGCCCATCGCCTGCTGGCCCTGGCGCTGCAGCAGCAGGATCAGCTCGAACCGGCCCTGGAGAGCCTGCAGCAGGCGCTGGCGCTGGCCCCGGACGATGCCGACCTGCACCTGATGCAGGCCGGCCTGTTGATGGCGCTGCGTCAGTTCGAGGCCGCCGGCTCGGCGCTGGACCGCACTGCCGCGCTCAACCCCAACGAACTGTCGGCCTACCTGATGCAGGCCCACCTGGCGCTGGGCCGCAACGACGTGGACGAAGCCGAGCGCCTGGCGCGCCTGGCCAGCCGCATCGAGGAAGACCACCCTGAAGTGGCCGCCATCAACGGCATGGTGGCGCTGCGCCGTGGCGAGGGCGACCGTGCCCTGGCCCTGCTGTCGGCCGCCAGCGAAGCCATGCCGGGCGACTCGCGCGTGTTGTACGCGCTCGGTTTTGCCTACCTGGGCAAGGACATGCTGGCCTTCGCCGAACAGGCGTTCCGCCGCGTGCTTGAACTCAATCCCACGCTGACCACGCTGCAGGGCCTGGTCGTGCAGCTGGCGCTGCGCCAGGGCCACGTGGACAGCGCGGCGGCCATGATGGGCCCGATGCTGGCCGCCCCGGGCGGTGACAGCGTGGCCATGCGCCGCCTGGCCGGCGAACTGGCGCTGCAGTCCGGGCAACCGCTGCAGGCGCTGGAGCATCTGCTGCCCGCACTGGAGCAGGCTCCCTCGGACCGCCAGGTGCTGCAGCTGCTGCTCATGTGCTGGCAGCGACTTGGCCGCGAACAGCAGGCCCGCGAGCATCTGGACGCCGCGCTGGAATCGCACCCGGAGGTGCACGACCTGTGGCTGGCGCGCCTGTCGGTGGAGTCGGTGGGCAGCGATGAGGCCGTGGCGGTCACCGAACGCTGGCTGCAGGCGATGCCGGTGCATCTGCCGGCGCTGGAAACGCGCATGCGCCTGCACGACATGGCCAAGGACGTGGACGGCGCCGAGGCGGTGGCCCGCCGCATCGTCGCGCTCGAACCCGGCCGTGCCAGCGGCGAGACCCGCATCGTCGAAGCGCTGCTGAAGCGCGATCCGGCCGCCGCCGTGGTGCATGTCCAGCAGTTCATCGAACAGGCCCCGGCCGAGGCCCGCGATGGCCTGCGGTCGTGGCTGGGCGCGGTGCAGGACCGTGCCGGCCAGCACCGTGACGCGCTCGACACCTGGCTGGGCGTGCACGCGGCGCAGTCGCCGCAGCGTCTGCCGCTGCCGCCGCAGGCCAAGGCGCCGCTGAGCTGGCCGGATCTGGCGCCAGTGGGAGACGACGTCAGCGCCCGCCCGATGTTCGTGTGGGGCGCCCCGGGCTCCGGCGTGGAGCGGGTGATCGCCGGCATCGCCGCGGCCAGCCCGGTGCTGCGCGGCGACCGGTTCGGCCCGACCCCGCCCGACGATGCCTTCCAGAGCTACCACACGCTGCAGGAGCTCTCGACCGGCAAGCTGACCCCGGAGCGTCTGGTCGAGCAGTGGCGTGAAACCCTGCCCGCGCGCGGCCTGGCCGACGGCACCGTGATCGACTGGCTGCTGTGGTGGGACAACGCCCTGCTGTGGGCACTGCGTCCGCAGCTGCCGGAAGGCCGCCTGCTGGTGGCACTGCGCGATCCGCGCGACATGCTGCTGGACTGGATGGCCTTCGGCGCCCCGGCACCGTTCGCGGTGAACTCGCTCAACGAAGCCGCCGAATGGCTGGCCCGCGCACTGGCCCAGGTGGCCACGCTGCACGAGCAGAGCCTGTACCCGCATGTGCTGCTGCGCATCGACGACATCGGCAACGATGCCGGCGCGATGGCACACCGCCTGGAAACGCTGTTCGGCGTGCGCTTCCCGCCGGCCGACACCCTCGGCCCGGCACGCCTGCCGCCCGGCCACTGGCGCCAGTACCGCGACATCATGGCCAGCGCGTTCGCCCTGCTCACCCCGGTGGCGGTGCGTCTGGGTTACCCGGAAGAGTGAGGACGATCCCATGCATCTGACCAGCAACAGCCTGATCAACGGCCAGCCGATCGCCGCGACCTTCGCGGCCGGCGACGCCCACGGTTTCGCCGGCAACCGCAACCCGCACCTGGCCTGGGACGATGTCCCGGCCGGCACGCGCGCGTTCGCGCTGCTGTGCATCGATCCGGACGTGCCGACCGTGCCCGAAACGGTCGGCCGATCCGACTGCACCGTGCCGCGCGACCAGCCGCGCGGCGATTTCACCCACTGGGCAATGGCCGACATCCCCGCCGACGTGCGTGAGCTCGCCGAAGGCAGCTGCAGCGACGGGTTCACCGTGAAGGGCAAGGTGGCCCCGGCCGGTCCGCCGGGCGCACGCCAGGGTCTGAACGACTTCACCGGCTGGTTTGCCGGCAACCCGGACATGGCCGGGCAGTACCTGGGCTATGACGGCCCGTACCCGCCGTTCAACGACGAGCGCGTGCACCGGTATTTCTTCCGCGTGTTCGCCCTGGACGTGGCGCAGCTCGCGCTGCCCACCCCGTTCACCGCTGCCGATGTGCACCGTGCGATGCAGGGCCACATCCTGGCCGAAGCGGCGCTGCACGGGACCTACACGCTCAATCCCGCGCTGGCCTGAAGCACGGACAGGTGCCGGCCCCAGGCCGGCACCTCCCCTGCGGCGGCCTTACTTCTTCTCGTTCGCCGACTCGACCACCATGTCCAGCACATACGCGACGGAGGAACCGTCGGCCGGCGGGTTGGCGATCTTGTAGCGCTTCACGCGCACCACGTTGCGCACGCCATCTTCGTGGGTGTAGCCCTCGATGGTGCCGTAGAAGTTCTCGAACTCACCCGGCGTGCCCTGCTTGAGGCCCTTGTCGTCGAAGGCCACTTCGCGGGTCTGCAGGCACTGCATGTTCGGGATCAGCGGGTGCGAGCATGGCTTGGTCTGCGCGGCCACTTCCAGGAACACCGTCTCGCCCGGGCCGCCGTAGCGGGTTTCGGCGGTCGGCTCGGGGGTGAACACCAGCACGTCGCCGCTGGCGGTACGCAGGGTCAGCTGGCCTTCGCCAGCCAGTTCGGTCTTCAGCGCACCTTCCAGGCGGCTGCCGATGGCCTGGTCGAGCGCCATCAGCGCCTTGTCGGTGCAGGCCATCATGGTCGAGGCCATCGGCGACACGGTCAGCGTGCCGTCGGCCAACGTGTAGCTGCCGCCCATGCGGTTGCAGGTGTTGCTCACTGCGATGCGGCCATCCTGGAAGTCCAGCGTGACCGGCTTGTCCTCGCGGGCGAACAGCGCATCCACGCGCTTGCCGCTGGCATCGGTGGCGCTGTCCAGGCGCCAGTGGTTGCCCTGCAGGCGCTGCGCGTCCAGTGCCGCAACGGCCTTCTGATCGGCTGCGGCGGTCGGGGCCGGAGCCAGGTCATCGCCGCCGGTACCGGCAGGTGCGGTGGCGGACGGGTTGCTGCAGGCGGCCAGCAGGGCCAGCGGCAGGATCAGCATCAGGTTGCGGTTGCGGTTCATGCACATCTCCTTGGGAACCAGGGGAAAAACGCCGGGGCGTGGAAAACGGGGTTGTCGCGCGGCGGGTCTGTTCAGTTGCCAGCCGGCAACCACAGCAACAGCGCGGCGCCCAGCACGATCCGGTACAGCGCGAACGCGGTGAAACGGTGGCCCTTGATGTAGCCCAGCAGCCACTTCACTACGACGAAGCCGGTGATGACCGCGGCAACGAAGGCCACGCCCACATCGGTCCAGTTCTCGGTGGCGAGCTTGCCGTCCTTGGCCAGTTCCAGGAATGCGTAGGCGCTGGCGGCGAACATGGTCGGGATGCCCACCAGGAACACGAACTCGGTGGCGGCCGCGCGGCGGCTGAGCCCGAACAGCATGGCGATGAAGATCGCCGCAGCCGAACGCGAGGTGCCCGGGAACACGCCGGCCACCACCTGGGCCAGGCCCACCAGCACCGCCACTTTCCAGGTGACCGTATCGCGATCGGGCAATCGCGCGGCGCGCGCTTCCACCAGGATCATCCAGATCCCGCCGATGATCAGCGCCCAGGCCACCGGCGTGACCGTCTCGGGCAGTTCCCAGCCGGCCAGGCGGACCGGCAGGCCGACCACGGCGGTGACCAGGAACGCGGTGCCGAGCTTGAGCACGTAGTCGCGGTTGTCACGCTGGTGCAGCCCGGTGGCCAGCGACCACAGGCGCTGGCGGAACACCAGCGTGATGGCCAGGATCGCACCGGCCTGGATGACGATGTTGAAGAAGTCCGAGCGCGCGCCGAGCCAGTGCTGGGCGATCAGCAGGTGGCCGGTGCTGGAGATCGGCAGGAATTCGGTGAGGCCTTCGAGAATGCCCAACAGGAGGGCGGAGAGCAGGTCGGACATCGGCGGGCTGGGGCTCGGAAAGGGTGAAATCGCGGTAGAGCATAGAACATCAAACCGCGCACCAAATGTGTGCGTGGTGCGGCCATTGCACCGTTATGGTGCGCACGGTTCAGCCGCCAGCAGGGCGGGCGTTCAATGAAATCATGGGGTTAGCTCGCGAAAAAAGTTGGCACGCCGATTGCTCTATCCAAGTACGCAATCATCCATCCGAGGTTTCACCGATGTCCGTGGAAAATGTTGAGAAGCTGATCAAGGACAACCAGATCGAGTTCGTCGACCTGCGTTTCGTCGATATGCGCGGTATCGAGCAGCACGTCACCTTCCCGGTCGGCATCGTGGAGCCGGCCCTGTTTGAAGAAGGCAAGATGTTCGACGGCAGCTCGATCGCCGGCTGGAAGGGCATCAATGAGTCGGACATGGTCCTGCTGCCGGATCCGGCCAGCGCCTACATCGACCCGTTCTATGCCGACCCGACCCTGGTGATCAGCTGCGACATCCTCGACCCGGCCACCATGCAGCCGTACGGCCGCTGCCCGCGCGGCATCGCCAAGCGCGCCGAGGCCTACCTGAAGTCCTCCGGCATCGCCGAGCAGGCCTTCTTCGGTCCGGAGCCGGAGTTCTTCATCTTCGATTCGGTGCGCTTCGCCAACGACATGGGCCACACCTTCTTCAAGATCGATTCCGAAGAAGCGGCCTGGAGCACCGGCGACAAGTACGACGGCGCCAACAGCGGCTACCGTCCGGCGGTGAAGGGCGGCTACTTCCCCGTCCCGCCGACCGACTCGCTGCACGACCTGCGCGCTGAAATGTGCAAGACGCTGGAACAGGTCGGCATCGAAGTGGAAGTGCAGCATCACGAAGTGGCCACCGCCGGCCAGTGCGAAATCGGCACCAAGTTCAGCACCCTGGTGCAGAAGGCCGATGAGCTGCTGCGCATGAAGCACGTGATCAAGAACGTCGCCCACCGCAACGGCAAGACCGCCACCTTCATGCCCAAGCCGATCGTCGGCGACAACGGCAGTGGCATGCACGTGCACCAGTCGCTGTCCAAGGGCGGCGTCAACCTGTTCTCCGGCGACGGCTACGGCGGCCTGTCGCAGATGGCGCTGTGGTACATCGGCGGCATCTTCAAGCACGCCAAGGCCATCAACGCCTTCACCAACGCCGGCACCAACAGCTACAAGCGCCTGGTCCCGGGCTTCGAAGCGCCGGTGATGCTGGCCTATTCGGCCCGCAACCGTTCGGCCTCGTGCCGCATTCCGTGGGTGTCCAACCCGAAGGCGCGCCGCATTGAAATGCGCTTCCCCGATCCGATCCAGTCCGGCTACCTGACCTTCACCGTGCTGATGATGGCCGGCCTGGACGGCATCCGGAACCAGATCGACCCGGGCGCACCGAGCGACAAGGACCTGTACGACCTGCCGCCGGAAGAAGAGAAGCTGATCCCGCAGGTCTGCTCCTCGCTGGACCAGGCCCTGGAAGCGCTGGACAAGGATCGCGAGTTCCTCAAGGCCGGCGGCGTGATGAGCGACGACTTCATCGACGGCTACATCGCGCTGAAGATGCAGGAAGTGACCCGCTTCCGCGCGGCGACCCATCCGCTCGAATACCAGATGTACTACGCCAACTGAGCACCTGGCGACGATGACGAAGGACTTCCCTCCCACCTTCGTCGTCGTCGCCGCTTTGCAAAAATGCGGCGTGGCTGGGGAGCCACATCGCACGCAACACGTTTCACCAGGGGCAAGAGAGACCGGACGCGCATGGGCCCTTCCTCCCTCCCGCGTCACCGCTGGCGCCGCCCTTCGTGGGTGTCGGCACTGGCGTGGCCCATGCAACGTTCGGCGCAACGACCAGCGGCCATGTGCAAGTGGCCGCCGGTCGACCTGACATCGGCCTGCACGCGCGGGCCGGTTCCATCCACCATCGGGATATGCGCATGAAACTGATCTCCGCCATCATCCGGCCGTTCAAGCTCGACGAGGTCCGCGAGGCCCTCTCCGATGCGGGCGTGTCGGGCATCACCGTGACCGAGGTCAAGGGTTTCGGTCGCCAGAAGGGCCACACCGAGTTGTATCGCGGCGCGGAGTACGTCGTGGATTTCCTGCCGAAGATCAAGATTGAAACCGTGGTCACCGACGACCGGCTGGACGCGGTGGTCGAAGCGATCCAGAACGCGGCCGGCACCGGCAAGATCGGCGACGGCAAGATCTTCGTCACCGCGGTCGAGCAGGTCGTCCGCATCCGCACCGGCGAAATCGGCGCCGACGCGCTCTAACCCCCTTCGGAGCCCCCAATGAAGACTTCTCTGTTCACCGGGTGGCAAGCCCGGTTCCATGCCGTGTGCCTGATGATGCTGGTCAGCGCCCTGGCCGTTGGCGCGTTCTCCGGCAAGGCGCATGCGCAGGCGCAGGTCACCCCGGCGCCGTCGGAAACCGTCGCCGTCGAGCCGCTCGCGACCGCGCAGGCGGTGCCGGTCGCCGAGGTGGCCGCCGCGGCCGCGCCCGCCTTCGATCACGGCGATGTGGCCTGGATGCTGACCTCCACGCTGCTGGTGCTGCTGATGGTGGTGCCCGGCCTGGCCCTGTTCTACGGCGGCCTGGTGCGGTCCAAGAACGTCCTGTCGATCCTCAGCCAGATTCTGGTGGTGTTCTCGCTGGTGCTGATGCTGTGGGTGGCCTACGGCTACAGCGCGGTGTTCAGCCAGGGCAACGCCTTCTTCGGCTCGTTCACCGAGTTCGCGTTCCTCAAAGGCTTCGCGCCGGATTCGGTGGGCAACACGCCGATCAAGGGCCTGCCGGACTATCTGTTCGTCGCTTTCCAGTCCACCTTCGCCGGCATCACCACCGCCCTGATCGTCGGCGCCTTCGCCGAACGCATCAAGTTCAAAGCGGTGCTGCTGTTCTCGGCATTGTGGTTCACCCTGAGCTACATCCCGATGGCGCACATCGTCTGGGGTGGCGGCTATCTGGGTGAGATGGGCGCGATCGACTTCGCCGGCGGCACCGTGGTGCACATCAATGCCGGCGTGGCGGGCCTGGTCGGCGCGTACTTCGTCGGCAAGCGCATCGGCTACGGCCAGACCGCGTTGAAGCCGCACAACGTACCGTTCACCTACATCGGCGCGATGCTGCTGTGGGTGGGCTGGTTCGGCTTCAACGCCGGCTCGGCCGCCGCTGCCGATACCGTCGCCTCGCTCGCCTTCATCAACACCATCCTCGCCACGGCCGCAGCGGTGCTTGGCTGGACGCTGGTGGAAGCGGTGAGCAAGGGCAAGCCGTCGGCCCTGGGCGCGGCCTCCGGCGCAGTGGCCGGCCTGGTCGGCATCACCCCGGCCTGCGGCACCGTGGGCCCGCTCGGCGCGATCGTGATCGGCCTGGTCGCCGGCGTGGTCTGCGTGTGGGGCGTCACCGGCCTCAAGCGTCTACTGCGCGTGGACGACACTGCCGACGTGTTCGGCGTGCACGGCATCGGCGGCATCGTCGGCGCCATCCTCACCGGTGTGTTCAGCGCGCAGTCGCTGGGCGGCACCAAGGCCGACCTCGACATCGGCCACCAGGTCTGGGTGCAGCTGGTCAGCGTCGGCTTCACCATCGTCTGGTGCGCCGTAGTGACCGTGGCGATCCTGCTGGTGGTGCGCATGGTGTTCGGCCTGCGCGTGAGCGAGGAAGCAGAACGCACCGGTCTGGACGTCACCTCGCACGGCGAATCTGCGTACGAAGCCTGACGGCCTCGCACGCGCGCGCAGTCCACGTGACCCCGCGCCGACGCATGACGTAGTGCCGGGCTCTGCCCGGCAACGAACCATCCCGTAGTGCCGGGCTCTGCCCGGCACAGGAAGAAACAAGAAACGAGAGAGAGAAGCTGTATTGGCCGGGCGGTCCCGCAAGGACCCCCGGCCATTTTTTTGCCACAATCCCCCCATGCCCAATCTCCGCGCGCCCCTCCTGCTGCTCGCATTCCTGCTGCTCGCCGGCTGCGCTACCACACCCACCGACCTGCGCAGCCCGCTCGCCACCTGGGTGCCATCGCCGAACCACAACGCGCGCGGCCCGGTCATCATCGTTCTGCATCACACCGACCAGGACAACGTGCAGCAGAGCCTGCACACCCTGCGGACCGCCAACAGCGGCGGCAGGGTCAGTTCGCACTATCTGGTGGGTGCCGATGGCCACATCTACCAGCTCGTCGCCGACAACCGCCGCGCCTGGCATGCCGGCAGTGGACGCTGGGGCGGCCTCACCGACCTCAACTCCACCTCGATCGGCATCGAGATCGACAACGACGGCAGCAGCCCGTTCGCGCCCGACCAGATCGCGGCCCTGATCCGTCTGCTCGACGACCTGTGCACCCGCCTGGATATCCCGCGCAGCCAGATCATCGCGCACGCCGATCTCGCGCCCGCGCGCAAGCAGGACCCGAGCCGCTTCTTCCCGTGGCAGCAACTGGCTGCGGCCGGTTTCGGCCTCTGGCCGCGCGACGCCGACGGCCCCGCACCGGCCGGGTTCGATCCGTGGCTGGCGCTGCAGGCCTTCGGTTACCCGCTCGACGATCGCGATGCGGCCGCAGGCGCTTTCCATCGCCGGTTCCGCGGCCGCGACGACCTGCCGCCCACGCTCGATGCCGACGACGCCCGCATCCTGCATTCACTGCTGCAGCAGGCGCGGTAGAGCCGACTCCCCGTCGCCCCTACAATTGCCTCCCTGCAGTCGCCACACGAATACCGCCCATGAAGGCCCCGCGCCGCATCGCCGCACGCCTGTGTAGCGCCACGATCCTGCTGGCGTCGGTTCTGCTGACCGGCTGCGCCGTCCAGAACGCCCGCCCCGGCGCCGCACCTGCCAGCACCTACGCCAAAGCCGACTGGAACGCGTTGCCTGCGGTGTCCGACACCGACCTGAAGGCGGGTTTCGCGGCGTGGCGCAGCGCCTGCCCGCGCTTGAAGGGCGATGCCGCGTGGGCGCCCCTCTGTGTGGCGGCGGGTCACGTGGATGCCACGCCGGCCGCCATCCGCGCGTTCCTGCAGAACAGCCTGGATGTCTACGCCCTGCGTGCCGCCGGCAACCGCACCGAGGGCCTGATCACCGGCTACTACGAACCAATCTATGCGGGCAGCCTGACCCGCACCGCGCGCGCCACCGTACCGGTGTACGGCGTGCCGGCGGACATGGTCAGCGTGCAGCTGGACAGCGTCTACCCCGAACTCAAGGGCAAGCGCCTGCGCGGCCGCGTCGAGGGCCGCGTGCTCAAACCCTACGATGACGCCGCACGCATTGCGGCGCATGGCGTCAACGCACCGATCCTGGCCTGGCTCACCGACCCGATGGACCTGCAGTTCCTGCAGATACAGGGCTCGGGACGCGTCCAGCTCGACGATGGCCGGCATCTGCGCCTGGCCTACGCCGACCAGAACGGCCATCCCTACCGCCCGATCGGCCGCTGGCTGGTGGAGCAGGGCGAACTGGCCAAGGACGCGGTCAGCATGGACGCCATCCGAGCGTGGGCCAGCGCGCATCCGACGCGGGTGCCCGAGCTGCTGGCCAGCAACCCCAGCTACGTGTTCTTCGCCAAGGGTGCCGACGGCGACGAGGGCCCGCGCGGCTCATTGAACGTGCCGCTCACGGCCGGCTACAGCGTCGCGGTGGACCGCAGCGTGGTGCCGCTGGGCAGCCTCCTGTGGCTGTCCACCACGCGTCCGGATGGGGCGGCGCTGGTGCGGCCGGTGGCCGCGCAGGACACCGGCGGTGCCATCACCGGTGAGGTGCGCGCGGACCTGTTCTGGGGCACCGGTGATGCCGCCGGCGCGCTGGCCGGGCACATGAAGCAGAGCGGCCGCCTGTGGCTGCTGTGGCCCAAGGGCGTGGCGCTTCCCAGCCCCGGCGGCGGTTGATCGCCGCGCCCCTCCGGCGCGCCGGGGTATGCTGGCCAGACAACGCCCACTGTCGCGGATGATCGATGGCCCTTGCCCTGATCGCACTGCTCCTGATCGAAGTCGTCCTTCAGCTTGCGTGGGTGCCCTGGTACTTTGGCGTCGGCATCGTCGCCTTCACTGCGCGCGTTCCCGCGCCGGCGGCGCTGCGCTCCCGCCTTGCGCTGAACGCCCTAGAACGCGACGTCACCAACAAAACATGGCTGCCGCTGGTCTTCCGTCCCTTGCCGGATGGCCGCATCGCCTTCCGCGAGAGCTTCTTTATTTCCTTTGCGCGCCGCTACTACCCGGTGATGCGTGGTCTGGTGGCGGTGGACACCCGGCGCAACGAGGTGCGGGTCGTCGGCCTGGACAACTGGAATGCGTTGTTGATCACCCTGGCGATTCTGCTGGCCAGCGCCATGATCCCGCGCGCGGCACCGATGCTGCTGATGCTGCCGGTGTTCGTGGTGAGCTACCTGATCCAGCGGCGCCGGTTCACTGCAGTGGCCGACGCGGTGCGCGCGCAGCTGGCCGAGGTGGATTCGGTGGAGGTGCTCATGGCCCGCCGGATGCAGGCCCGGAGCACACCATGAAAGTGACCCGCATCGTGGCCAACCTGCACGCGTCCAATCCTGCGCTCGCCGACCGGTTCTACCGCGACATCCTCGGGCTGCACGTGGCGATGGACCACGGCTGGATCCGCACCTACGCCGGCGACGACACGATGGCCGTACAGCTCAGCATCGCCTCGGAAGGGGGCTCGGGCACTGCAGTGCCCGATCTCTCCATCGAAGTGGATGACCTGGACGAAGCGCTGCGCAGGGTGCTCCAGGCCGGCATCCCGCTGGCATACGGCCCGGCCAATGAACCCTGGGGCGTGCGGCGGTTCCACGTCCGCGATCCGCTGGGGCGGCTGGTCAACCTCCTTCAGCACGTGTGAGCACGCATCACCGGCCATCGCGCTGCGCGCGCGACGCCCGGGGCAGTCAGCGGGACGGGGTGGGGTACCGCTGTTGATCCTGGCCAGTGCGGCCAGTGCGCTGGTGCTGGTTGGCTCGATCTTCAACGCGGCTTCGTAGCTGCGGCGTGCCTCGTCCATGCGCCCCGACGCCAGGCACGCTTCGCCCAGGCTGTCGTGCGCATTGGCCGAGTCCGGGTACTGCGCCGTGCCCCATTCGAGGACACCTCGCGGTAGGCGAGGCTGCCGGCTGTATCGGCTTGCCGTTGAGCACCTCCCTCAGCTTCCTGCCCAGCGCCACGACCAACGCGCGCTGCCAGTAATTGCTCAGCATGGTCACGCTGATCTGGTGCGGCGCCGGACGCAGGCAGCGGATCTGGATGAACGCCATCGACACGTGCTGCCCATGCCGCGCAGCGATGTGGGTTGGCACCGTGGCGCTGGGCGCATCACCAGACAAGGCGCGTGCCCAACCGCCACAGTTCGTTCAGACGCGAAGCGCTCAAGCGCTCTCCCGAACAGAGCAACTCTGTCAGCTGACCTCTTCGGCAGCTTGGTTGGCGGGCTGGTTATCCTTCCATGCGCCATACGTGATGGTGCTCCCCTTTATCCGCCAGGTCGTCCGTCCATTGTCTGCCCTTCCCACCACCACTGCGGACGCCGCACTTGGGCTGGAGAAATCGACATCCGTCATGAATACCAGGTGGGTACCATCGGCGGACGGTGACAGCGCGCCGCCGGTCTGAAGCTCAAGACGCAGCTGCTCGTAGGCGTGGCTCTTGCCGGTCCAGTTCAGTCTTGCCTGCGAACCCTTCAATACCGTGAAGCTGTCCGGGCGCTGCTTTGCCTGTGCGGTGATACCGCTGCGTGAGCCGGAAATCTCAAACACGATGGAGCTTCCGTCGCCCTCAAGCAGTCGGAGAAGTTCCTTGCCCAACTCTTCCTTGCTCCTTCGGCCCTGCAGACGCCAATGGGATTCAAGCAGACCAACCATTCTGGCCTGACGCTTTTCCAACACTTCGAGCGTCCAGTCCGCATGCTGAAGTACTTCGGTCGTAAGGGCGAATGCTGAGGTCCCCCCCTTCGTGAAGTAGCTTGACTTCTTCCATCCGAAATCTCGGTTGCTCGCAGAGCTGTTCTTCTTCCTGCTGAGCAGTGCGAGGTTGCCGAGTCGATGGACCCAGCGCTGGTGGTCTGCTTTGTCAGGCATCCATACCGCCCATGTGCTGTTGGGTGCGGGTTGCTGAGGCATGACATGTTCGACGGAAACAACGTTGTGCAGATACGTCGCGGTGGCATCCGACATGAGTCTGTCGAGTCGCAGGAGCAGCAAAGCAAGAGCACGGGAGGAATGTGTGTCGTACATCGCGCCGTCGAGCGCTGTGTAGGTAAGATGCTGCTCCTCGGCAGAAAGCTGCAGCGGGGAGGACACATCGAAGAGATCCATCTGCGATTCAATGGCTGTGGTCAGCGCGGAGAATCGTTCGATTCGGCCGTTCGGCCCAATCTTCCGGATCAGCATCGAGTAGCTGAGACGCTCAAGGTCACGGAAGAAATCGAGCACCAGCCCCGGGTCGTTTCGGTGAAGTACGAAGAACCGCAGGGCCGGCGGAACCCAGTCGTTGAATTCAAGTCGATTCAGCCACGTGAGGTGCTCGTTGACCTTTTCGGCATGCTGGGTGCTCGTGTACACCGCATCCCGTAATTCCGAGAACGCTTCAGCCATGGGAATGATGACCTCGTCCACAAGTGGGCGGGGAGAGTGCGCAGTAAGCACGTGCTCCTTGAACTCCTTGAGGAGTGTTCCGTGAGGTTTGGATTTTCGGTAAACCATTCGAATGTGGCTGAACAGATCCCCGAACTCACTGCGGCCGAGATCCTCCTCCTTGCTCTCCCATTTCCGCGTGTAATCGTCACGTAGGGATTCTTCGATCTGGCCGATGATGTCGGCCTTCAGGATGTCGGTCGCACTCAGGTCGAGTCCGCGGCTGTTGAGAACGCCGAAGATCCGATATGCAGAGTCCAGGTCCGGCGTCGCCACGGTGACGAGATAGCAGCGAGTGATGATGAATTGGACGAGTCGTACGAGATCGCTCTGCGACAGTTTCGATAGCTCCGTCATGAATACCTTGGCGTTGGACCGCAGTCGGTCCTGCGCGTCCGGGAGCTGGTCATTCAGAGATACAAGCCGGATCAGGCCGTCCTCATGCTGAACGTACGTACGGAAGAACTCCCGGTCCCTATCTCGCAGTGACAGGCGATAGGAAGGTTGGGTTGCTTTCACAACGCTGCCTTTTTCATAGATGCAGCTGGTGATCTCATTCTGAACAACGTCGTCAGCCACCGTCGCCCGGATGGCGGAGAGCAGCAGAGTCAGCGTGGTCAGGCGCTGCTGCCCGTCCACTACAGTCGCTTCCGTCGATGACTCCGGCTTGATGAGAACGATGCTTCCCAGGAAGTATGGCGTTGAATCGCCAAGGCTCTCGGGGGCAAGTGACAGGGCCGCAATCAGGTCATCAATGAGCTCTCTGGCTTGTTCGGTGCCCCATGAATAGGGCCGCTGATACCCGGGAATATGGAAAACGTAGTCAGCGCTGAAGATGCGGGAGAGCGACTGTTCTTTGGCGGTCAGTGTGTGCGACATAGGTCCGTGGAGTCGAGATCTGGCGAGGATGAAGTGCCCTGGACTGGACGCGCGCCGCCCTTGAAGATGCATCCGAGCACCTGAAGGGCAAGCTGGGGGAGAGGCGTCGTTCAGAGCCGCGACTGAGCTGGGGCGAAAGTCCCGATAAACGGCTTGGCCAATCAATGCTGTATCTGATGCGCGCGCTTCCCTGTGCGCAGCAGATCCTTCAGGTGGGCAGAGTATGCCGTAGGCACCAGGGGGGAGCGCAATTGGTTCCTTGAAGGGCGAGACTCAGCGGACGCACCGGCCGAACCGGATTGCCGCGGCAACGATCGGTGTCCTCCCCACAAGCCACCGCCGCCTCCCCGGCCGGCAGGTTCCCCCGGTCTGGCCGGCCGACGTTCTGCATTCGGGGATTCACCCGACAAGCGGTGCAGATGTACGGCAGGTGGGGCATAGCGTGCGTTCAGCGAATCCACCACAGAGGGTGCAGACAGCACAGACGTTGCCAATTCGTCCAGCGCCGGCGCGGTGCCGATCAGGCGCAACACCCCCGTTTTGCACTACATTGGTGCAATGACCGCCGCACTCGTTCCCCCCGCCCTCGACGCCCTCGGCACGCCGGTCGCCTGGGCCGACGCTGACGGCCGCGTGGCCGGCTGCAATCCCGCGTTCTCGCGCTGGCTGGGCGTCAGTGGGCGCCGCCTGGTGGGCCAACCGCTGGCCTCGCTGGAAGTGCAGGGCGAAGCCCTGGCGCACTTCCTGGCGCGCGACGAGCGCGATGTCCTGCGCCTGCACCGTCTGGCGCTGGCGTTGCCCGGCGACGCGCCGCGTTTTGCCGAGGGCTGGCTCAGCCGATGGGATGCAGGCGGGTGGCTGCTGGAGGCCCATCCGGTCGACGAGTTTCCCGGGCTGGACCCGACCCAGGCGCTGCCCAGCGCGCTCAGCGCCGCCCTCAAGGGCCTGGCGCACGAGCTGCGCAATCCGCTGGCCGGCCTGAAGGGCGCGGCCCAGTTGCTGGCACGGCGCAACGCACAGCGCGACCCCGACGAGCGCGAGCTGATCGACCTGATCAGCTCGGAAATCGAGCGCCTCAACGGCCTGCTCGAACAACTGCTCTCTCCCGCACCGGCCGCACCGCACGCGCCGTTGAACATCCACGCCTCGCTGGAGCGCGTGCTGCGCCTGGCCGAGAGCGAGGGCGGCTGGGCGGTGCGCGTGCAACGCGATTACGACCCGAGCATTCCCGAATTCGATGGCGACGCCGATCGCCTGACCCAAGCGGTGTGGAACCTGGTGCGCAATGCGATCCAGGCCGGCGCCGGTACCGTCACCCTGCGCACGCGCGTGGAACATGGCGTGCGCATCACCGACCACCTGCACCCGCTGGCGCTGCGGCTGGAGATTGCCGATGACGGCCGCGGCGTTCCCGAAGAACTGGCCGAGCACCTGTTCCTGCCCTTGGTCAGCGGCCGCGCCGAGGGTACCGGCCTGGGTCTGGCGCTCGCCCAGCAGGTCGCGCGCGAACACCGCGGCAGCCTGACCTACCGCTCGCGTCCAGGGCACACCGTATTCACCGTGCTGCTGCCGATCGGCGGCGGCACGCCTGACGAAGAGGCGGCCACGCATGGCTGATCCAGTACCGTCCACCGGCCAGCGCGTCTGGGTGGTCGACGATGACCGCGCGGTGCGCTTCGTGCTGTGTACCGCACTGCGCGATGCCGGCTACCAGGTCGATGGTTTCGACGGGGCGGCGGCGGCGCTGTCGGCACTGGACGCGCAGACCGTTCCGGACCTGCTGTTCACCGACGTGCGCATGCCCGGTGATGACGGCCTGGTATTGCTCGACAAGCTCAAGGCCGCCCATCCGCAGTTGCCGGTCATCGTGATGTCGGCCTACACCGATGTCGCCAGCACCGCCGGGGCGTTCCGTGGCGGGGCGCAGGAGTTCCTGTCCAAGCCGTTCGACCTGGACGACGCGGTAGCACTGGCGCAGCGCGTGCTGCCGGCGCCCGATGCGGCGCTCGCCGCGCCCAGCGAGCCCGCCGCGCCCCCCGCACCGGACCAGCGCCCACAACTGGTGGGCGATACCCCGGCGATGCGCGCGCTGTTCCGTGCGATCGGGCGGCTGGCGCAGGCGCCGCTGTCGGTGCTGATCAATGGCGAAACCGGCACCGGCAAGGAGCTGGTGGCGCACGCGCTGCACCACGAATCGCCGCGCGCGGCCGGCCCGTTCGTGGCGCTCAACACCGCCGCGATTCCCGCCGAACTGCTGGAGAGCGAACTGTTCGGCCATGAGGCCGGCGCGTTCACCGGCGCCCAGCGCCGCCACGTGGGGCGCTTCGAGCAGGCCCACGGCGGCACGCTGTTCCTGGATGAAATCGGCGACATGCCGCTGCCGCTGCAGACCCGCCTGCTGCGCGTGCTGGCCGAGGGTGAGTTCTTCCGCGTTGGCGGACGTGAGCTGATCCGGGTCGATGTGCGCGTGATCGCCGCCACCCACCAGGACCTCGAATCGCTGGTCGCGCAGGGCCGCTTCCGCGCCGACCTGCTGCATCGTCTGGACGTGGTGCGCCTGCGCCTGCCGGCGCTGCGCGAACGCCGCGACGACATCGCCCAGCTTGCCGACACCTTCCTCGCCGCCGCCGCGCGCAAGCTCGATACTCCGCCCAAACGGCTCACCGCCGCCGCGGTGCAGGCGCTGCGCGAACACGAGTGGCCCGGCAACGTGCGCGAGCTGGAGAACGTGTGCTGGCGCATGGCAGCGCTGGCGGCGTCGGACACCATCGGCGTGGCCGATGTCGACAGCGCGCTGCATCGCGGTGGCAACCCGCGCACGCGGCCCTCCGGCGATCCCGGGCAATGGGAAACGCTGCTGTCGGCCTGGGCACGGCAACGGCTGGCCGAGGGCGCCGAAGGGCTGCACGCGCAGGTGCGCGAGCGGGTCGACCAGGCGCTGCTGGAGGCCGCCCTGCAGATCACCCACGGCCGCCGTGCCGAAGCCGCCGCGCGGTTGGGCATGGGCCGCAATACCCTTACCCGCAAGCTCGGCGCCGGCCGCCGCCGTGGCGCATGAACCACGCGTCGCGGCGATGTGTGCGGCGCGTGTCCCCTCTTTCATGGCCCGTGGACGACGCCACGGCTAGCTTGGCTCCAAGGAGTTTTCCCATGCGCAGTTCCCGTCTTGTTCTGCTCGCGTCCACCGCGCTGGTGCTCAGCGCGTGCGGCACTACCCCGCCACCGCGCCCTGCCGCGCCGGCCGCGCCGTTGGTCAGCACGGCCCAGCAGGCCGAAGCCAACCTGGCACCGGCCTCGGCCAGTCTGGTCAGCGGCCGGCTGGCACTGGTCCCCGACGCCCGCGGGGTACACATCACCGGCGTCATCGGTGGTCTGCAGCCGCTGCAGACCGCTGCCTTCCACGTGCATGAGCGCGGCGACTGCAGCGCGGTGGATGCCAGCAGTGCCGGCCCCCATTTCAATCCCACCGGTCAGGCACACGGGCGCAACGGCGCCGGCGCGCATCATGCCGGCGACATGGACAACCTGCGTGCCGACGCGCAGGGCCGGGTCAACGTGGACGTGCGTCTGCCAGCCGTCACCCTTGGCGGCGGCGCAGCCACCGATATCGCCGGACGTGCCCTGGTCGTGCATGCCAATGCCGACGATTACCGCACCCAGCCCGCCGGCAACGCCGGCGCCCGAATCGCCTGCGGCGTCATCCGCGTCACGCGCTGAGCGCACGACCTGCTGACGACCGTTCATTCACTGCCACCTGCAAGGAGATCCACATGCGTCCGATCCATACCGCGTTGTTCGCCGCCATTGCCACGCTCGGCCTGAGCGCCTGCAACAAGCCGGCCGACACCACGCCCGATGCCACGCCCGCCGCGGAATCCGCCGCCGCCCAGCCGACCGCCGACGCCACCCCGGACGCGCCGCCGGCGATGATGAGCAGCGATGCCCATGCCAACCACAGTGCCGTCGCCGATCTGGCGCCGACCCAGGGCAATGCCGTCAAGGGCAACGTCACCTTCAGCGTCATCGACGGCAAGGTCCACGTGAAGGGCGAGGTCAGCGGCCTCAAGCCCAACAGCGAACACGGTTTCCACATCCATGAGACGGGCGACTGCAGCGCGCCGGACGGCGCCAGCGCCGGCGGCCACTTCAATCCGGGCAAGGAAGATCACGGCAGCGTGGCTGCCACCCCGCACCACGGTGGCGACATGCCCAACATCAAGGCCGACGCCCAAGGCAATGCGGTGGTCGACGCCGATGTGTCGACCAACGTCAACATCGGCAAGGGCGATGGTTTCGACATCATCGGGCGTGGCCTGATCGTCCATGCCGACGCCGACGACTACAAGACCCAGCCGACCGGCAACGCCGGCGCCCGCCTGGCCTGCGCGGTGATCAAGGCCGCGCCGTAACCGACACGACGCAGAACGAAAAACGCCGGCGAATGCCGGCGTTTTTCTGGGTGGGCATCAGCGGAGGCCGGCGCTGTCAGCCCGCCATCAACCGGCGGGCGTCCTGCCCGGCTTCGCAGTGCACGAACAGCACCGGCAGCCCGTGGGCTTCCAGCACCGCAGCCATCTGCCGCTGACGGATCAGGTACTGGTCGTAGATGCCCTGCAGGCGATCGCAGTCGCCGCTGCCGTGGTTGTAATGCGCGCACCAGCCGGCGGGATCGAACAGCGCCATACGCACTTCGCCATCGGCGTATCGAAGCAGCGGCTCGGGCGCGGCGTCCACCCATTCCTCGGCCTGCGGCGCCATCAACGCGGTCTCGATCAACGGCCACAGCACCGCCAGGCCCTGATTGTCGTACTGCATCGACATCATCGCCGCGAGGTCGTTCACGGTGAAGAAGCGGGCGTGCTCGATCTGCGCGCCAAATGCGTTCTGCGCCAGCAGGGCGGTATCCGGCTGGGCCATGCCCTGGGCCAGCAGCACGTCCTCCAGCGCCTCGGCCACAGCGGCGGTCTGCGCCACGTCGGTCCCCGTGAGCAGGAACGGCACTACCCGCAGTCCACCGCCGGTGAGGCTGGCATCGGCCTGGAACGGCAACGGTACATCGCCGTCGGCGCCGGCACCGAAGGCCAGCAGGCGCGGGCCCTGGCTGCGGCCCGGTGCGCGCATCTGCAGCTCTTCCAGACGGCGGTGGATCGGCCAGCCCGGACGCAGCACCTCGGCCGGGTCGAAATGGGCGCCGGCGAAGACGAAGTCCAGCGTACTCACGCCGGGCACCAGTTTGGCCAGGTCGCGGCCGATGCGGTCGGCCAGTTCACCGGCCTGTTCGGACGACAGCGCGGCATGGCGCGGCGCGTCGCCGCCGGCCAGTTCCAATGCCAGTACGCCAAGGGCATTCATGCCGTGGTCGGGTTTGCTCATGGTTTCACGGTTGGCCCATCACAGGGCGGCAGCTACACTTGCCCCCATTATGCCTGCTCCTTCGTGCAGGCCATGTTGCAGACACCCCTCCCATGCCAGGTATCTCCATGCCCAACGCCCGTCCCGTCGCCATTCTCGGTGGCGTCCGCATCCCGTTCTGCCGCCAGAACACGGCCTACTCGGACGTCGGGAACCTCGGCATGTCGGTGCGCACGCTCGGGGCGCTGGTGGAGCGCTTCGGCCTGCACGGACAGCAGCTCGGCGAAGTGGCGATGGGCGCGGTGATCAAGCACTCCAGCGACTGGAACCTGGGCCGCGAAGCCACGCTGTCCTCGGGGCTGTCGCCGCTGACGCCGGGCATCACCATGCAGCGCGCCTGCGGCACCTCGCTGGACACCATCATCGCGGTGGCCAACAAGATCGCGCTGGGCCAGATCGAATCGGGCATCGGCGGTGGGTCGGACACCACCTCCGACGTGCCGATCGTGTACGGCAAGAAGCTGCGCGCGCGCCTGCTGGCGGCCAATCGCGCCAAGACCACTGGCGACAAGTTCAAGGCCCTCACCCGTGGCTTCAAGCTCAGCGAGCTCAAGCCCGAGTTTCCCGGCGTGGCCGAACCGCGCACCGGCAAGAGCATGGGCGACCACTGCGAGGACATGGCCAAGGAGTGGAACATCTCCCGCGACTCGCAGGACGAATGGGCGGTGTCCTCGCACAAGAAGCTGGCTGCGGCGTATGAGCGCGGCTTCTTCAACGACCTGATCGCCCCGTTCCGCGGTGTCGAGCGCGACAACATCCTGCGTGCGGACACCTCGCTGGAGAAGCTGGCCACGCTCAAGCCGGCCTTCGACAAGGTATCCGGTCGCGGCACGCTGACTGCGGCCAATTCCACCCCGCTCACCGACGGTGCCTCGGCGGTGCTGCTGGCCAGCGAGGAATGGGCGCGCGCGCACGGCCACGAACCGCTGGCTTACCTGCGTGATTCGCAGGTGGCGGCGGTCGACTTCGTGCACGGCGAGGGCCTGCTGATGGCGCCCACCATCGCCGTCCCGGAGATGCTCAAGCGCAACGGCCTGACTCTGCAGGATTTCGACATCTACGAAATCCACGAAGCGTTCGCCGCGCAGGTGCTGTGCACGCTGCGTGCGTGGGAAAGCGAAGACTACTGCCGCAACCGTCTGGGCCTG
Source organism: Stenotrophomonas sp. NPDC077461 (assembly GCF_049545475.1). Classification (NCBI taxonomy): domain Bacteria; kingdom Pseudomonadati; phylum Pseudomonadota; class Gammaproteobacteria; order Lysobacterales; family Lysobacteraceae; genus Stenotrophomonas; species Stenotrophomonas sp. NPDC077461. The sequence continues at coordinate 51,396 of NZ_JBMWDO010000006.1, read as the reverse complement.
GACGCACCGCTGGGCAGGATCGATCCGGCCAGGATCAACCCGCTGGGCTCGTCGCTGGCCACCGGCCACCCGTTCGCCGCCACCGGCGCGCGCGTGATCGCCACGGCCGCCAAGCAGCTGGCCGAACGCGGCGGTGGCCGCGCGCTGGTGTCGATCTGCACCGCCGGCGGCATGGGCGTGGTGGCGATCGTCGAACGCTGACGCGGCCGATGTGCGAATGAGAAAGGCCGCCCAAGGGCGGCCTTTTTCGTTGGTGCCCCCAACACGCAGGGGCACGGTTGCCGGGCAGCGCCCGGTACTACGGCAGGCGGGGATTGCCGTAGTCGTCGCGCTCGTCGCGCAGCCCCCCGACCGGGTCGATGGGATCGGCCGGCAACGGCTGCGCCATCAACGACTGCTCCTCCACCGTGGCACGCTCGGTCACTGCGGCGGCCGCTTCGGTGGCGCGGGCGAGCGCGACGCTGTCCTCGCCGCGCTGCTGGCGCAGCGCGTTGGCGAAGCACTGCGCGGCCAGCGGGGCATCACCCCGCTCGTGGAACACCTCGCCCAACGCCTCCCAGGCCGCCGGGCCGGCACCGGCGGCGATCGCGCGGTGCAGGTAATCCTCCGCCGCCGCGTGCTGACGCTGACGCACGGCGATGCGGCCCAGCGCCAGCAGCAGCGCCGGGCTGGCCGGGTGGCTGGTCAGCCAACGCTGCAGGTTGGCCTGGCGCGTGGCCAGCTTGTCCACCGGCATCTGCCCGTAGAGCGTCACCAGCGATTCGTCCCAGCGCGTGTCCAGGGCCTGTTCCAGGGTCAGCAGGGCCGGTTCGTCCCAGTCCAGCGCCACCGCGCGCAGGGCGTAGCCGGCCACCACCTCCGGATCGCTGCGCAGCGCCTTCGGCGTGGCTTCCCACTGCGCGGCCAGCGCATTGACGTCGCCGGCTTCCAGCAGCGACTGCGCGGCCAGGCGGGCTTCCAGTTCAGCCACGGCATCATCGGGCAGCACCTTCTGCTTGCGCAGCGCGCCAAGCTGGCCATACGCCTCGTGCGCGCGTTCGGCACGCGCCAGCGCCTCGGTGCGCAGCCACAGACCGCGCGGCGGCAGCGGCTGGATCGCCGCCACGTCGAGCGCATTGATCGCATCCACCGGGCGTTCCTGGCCAAGCAGACGTTCGGCCAGCAGCAGCGCGTGGCTGGTGGCGTCTTCGCCGGCCAGACGCTGCAGGTACTGGTTGGCGGCAGCCTCGTCGCCGCGTGCCTGCGCACTGCGCACGGCCGTGGCCAGCGCCACCGCGCTCACCTCTTTGTCCTCGGCCGCAGCGCCGAGCAGCTTCTCTGCGCGCTGCCAGTGGCCGTACTCATGCGCCTGCAGGCCTTCGGTCAGGCGCGCACGGCCCTGCTTGCGGCGGTAGCGGCCCCACGCCCGGAACGGCGCGGCCACCAGGCTCCACAGCAGCCACAGCAACAGCAGTGCCACCAGCGCCGCGAGCGCAACCTGGGGCACCGTAGAGCGGTAGTCATTGCCGGCGTAGCGGTAGATCACTTCGCCGAACTGGCGCAGCGAGTCGGCGCCGAGCCATTGCGCGGCAATCACGCCGAGCGCAACGGCCAACAGAAGAACCACAAGGGACTGGAATGGCTTCATCGATCATCTCCCATCGCGCATGGCGCGCAGTTGCTGCAGGGTGCTGCCCAGTTCGGGCAGGGTGGGGCGCAGCGTGCGGGTGCGCAGATGCTGCAGTTCACCACGCCGCTCGCGCAGGGCGGGTGAATCCGGCCACAGACGCGGCAGCCACAGTGCCACGCGGTCCAGTGCCTGTTCATAACCGGCCTGGTCGCCGCGTTCGATCGCCGCGCGGGCCAGGGTCAGTTCCAGCTGCAGGGAATCCCACGCCGCGACGCGCTCGGCATCGGTCAGCGGGCCCTGGGTGCGGGTCGGGGTAATGGTCACGAACGGGGCCAGCACCTGGTGCCACCACGGTGTGGCGGCGGTCCGTGCGTCGTCGGCCACCGCGTCCGGCAGGGCGGTCAGTGCCTGGGCGAACGCGGCCAGCGCGGCGCTGGCCTGGGCCCGTGCGCCGGGACCCTGTGCATCCAGCGCGTTGCGCTCCTGCATCAGCGCCTGGCGCAGGTTGAGGTAGTCGCCGCCCTGGATGTCGCCCAGCGCAGCGGCGGCCAGCGCATACAGGCGCTTGGCGCCCTCCACGTCGTCGGCGAAGGCCAGCCGCTGGCCGGCCTGGCTCAGCAGCAGTTCGGCCTCTTCCAGTTGCAGCGCCTGCGCGCCATGCCGGGTGCTGTCGGCGAGCTTGGCCATATTGTCTTCGAGCAGGGCGTTGCGCTGGCTCAGGCCGAGCATCTCGTCGCGCAGCACGCGGTTGGTGGCCGCCGCGTCCTGCACCCGCTGCGAGGTGGAGCGCTGGTCGCGGCGCAGGGCCTCGACGCTGTCGAGCAGCCCCTGCAGCTGCAGGCTCGCGTTTTCGTCGCGCTGCCGGGCCTGGGCCTGCTGCGCCTGCCACTGCGTCCACCCCCACGCGGCACCGCCGCCGGCCACAAGCAGGCCCAGCACCGGAACGATCCAGCGCAGGGGACGACGGGTGGAAGGGGGCGAATCGGCTTCATTCATACAGGCATCCTTGTCGCGCGCGCCGGGCAGTCCGCTGGCTGGCGAGCGACGTGGTGCACAGCATCACCCGCCGCCCGCGCTGCCTGCAAGACCGGTGAAAACGCGGGTTCAGCAAGTTGCGCGTCGTGTGATCGCCCTGTGCGCCGCCTGTACCAGCTGCGCGGGAAGCGGGCCGTCGGCCTGCACCACGTGGACAAAGCCGGCGGCCTCGGCCTGCGTGGCCAGGCGCTCGCTGGCCGCCACCACCCAGGCCTGCCGCAGTGGAGCCTGCAGATCCCCGGGCAGCTGCGCCAGCAACCGGGCCAGTGCGTCGGCGCTGCTCACCGCCAGCGCCCAGGGCGTCGCCGCATGGCGCAGGCGCTGCAGCGTGCGTGGTGACAGCGGCAGCGGCTGCCGCAGATAGACGTCGGCGCGCAGCAGCTGCGCGCCCCGTGCCTGCAGCGTGGCGGCGATGATGCCGCGCCCGCCCGGCGCGGTCACCAGGCCGGCGCGCAGGCCGTCCAGGGTGGCCAGGGCCGGCAGTGTCAGCAGTCCCTCGCTGTCCATCCGCGCCGGGGCCTGGATATCGCGCGCGCCGGCACGCTGCAGGGCCGCTGCGGTGCCGCTGCCGACCGCCAGCCATTGGCCCGGGTGCGGCGCATCGAGCCGGGCCAGGCGCGATGCGGCCACCACGGCGGAGGGGCTGCTGAAGATCACCCGGTCGGCGCCCAGCGCCGCATCCAGCGCGGCACGCGTGGCCGCGTCGCCGCGCGCGCGCAGCGCCCACGGTGAGAGCGCGATGGTCGTGGCGCCCAGCGCGTGGGCGGCGCGGCGCATCGGGGCGTGCTGGCCGCGCGGGCGCAGCGACAACAGGGTCCAGTGCGTCGGATTTGCTTCGGTGTCCATTGCGGGCATTATGCGAGCCCTTCGATGCCGTTGCCCTCCGATGTCCGTTTCCGATTCCCTGCCCGCGCAGCTGGCTGCGCTGCAACACGTGCTGGACCGCATGCCGCCGGTAGCGGCGATGCAGATCCGTGTCCACGACTACCGTGACGGCGTGTTGCGCCTGCAGGCGCCGCTGGCGGCCAACGTCAACGACAAGGGCAATGCCTTCGGCGGCAGTCTGGCCTCGGCCCTGACCCTGTCCGGCTGGGCGCTGGTCACGCTGCGGCTGCGCCTGGCCGGTTTCGATGCCGATGTGTACGTGGCCGACAGCCACGTGCGCTACCTCGCGCCGGTGTACGGCGACCTGCAGGCCGACGCCCAGGCGGACGCGGAATCGGACTGGGACGGCTTCCTGGCCACGTTCGCGCAGCGCGGCAAGGCACGGATCGGCCTCACCGCGCGCCAGCCGGGCAGCGCCGGCAAGCCGGCCGCCGAACTCACCGGCCGCTTCGTGGCCTTCGCGAGAGGGTAGGATGGGCGCCTTGCCTATTGGGGAATTCGCATGCGCCGCCTGGTCCAGATCCTGCTCCTGACATCGTTTCTGCTGACCGGCGTGGGGACGCTGTCTGCGGCCGATCTCAGCCGCAAGCAACGTACCGCGCTGGAGGAGGTCCAGAACCAGTACGGCTCCACCATCCGCTGGGGCAACGCCGAGGATGCGCTGGGCTACCTGGACCCGGACTACCGCAAGGCCCACCCGCTGACCGACCTGCAGCTGCGCCGCTACGAGCAGATCCGTGTTTCCTCCTATCGCGAACGCAGCACCGCCGCGCTTCCCGATGGGACCGTGGAGCGCCGGGTCGAAATCGGGGTCATCAACGTCAACACCCAGGCCGAGCGCACCGTGGTGGTCAAGGAAGTCTGGCGCTGGGACCCGCAGGCCAAGCGCTGGTGGCAGGCCGGCGGCCTGCCGGACCTCTGGCAAGGCCAATAATCCCGGCCCCCGTGGCCGCTGGACGCCGCTTCGCCCGCATGTGCGACAATCGGCGCCCGCTTATCGACCCGTGATCTGAGTGAATTACGAAGAGTTGCTGGCCTTTGCCGGCCGAAACCCGATGTTGTCGATGGCCCTGGTCGGCCTGACCGTGGCCATCATCGTGACCGAAGTACGGCGCCTGTTCCGCGGCTACACGTCGCTCAAGCCGGCCGAACTGACCCAGCTGATGAATGCCGGGAACGCGCTGGTGGTGGACCTGTCGTCCAGCAGCGACTTCGAAAAGGGCCACATCGCCGGCAGCCGCAATGCGCAGCCGAGCCAGTTCGGTCCCGAGCACAAGCTGGTGGCCAATGCCAAACAGCGCCCGGTGGTGCTGGTGTGCCGCACCGGCAATGCCTCGGAAACCGCCGCCAAGGCGCTGAAGAAGGCCGGCTTCGAGCAGGTCAACGTGCTTGAAGGCGGCATCCCGTCGTGGCAGCAGGCCGACCTGCCGCTGGTCAAGGGCCGCAACTGATTTCACGTTGATGGCGTTGCGCGCCTTGTGCGCGACGCCACACGCCCCCATCGCTGGGGATGCAACAATCCATTTTTACAGCATTCATTCTGGAGCTACAGGAAATGTCCGATCAGAACACCAACGGCGCGATCGCGCCGGCCGACGCCGCCACCGGCCCCGCGTTCACCGTCGAGAAGATCTACGTCAAGGACGTTTCGTTCGAATCGCCGAATGCCCCCGCCGTCTTCAACGAAGCCGTGCAGCCGGAACTGCAGCTCAACCTGAACCAGCGCGTGCAGCGCCTGGGCGAGAACGCGTTTGAAGTCGTGCTGGCCGTCACCCTGACCTGCAAGGCCGGCGACAAGACCGCCTACGTGGCCGAAGTGCAGCAGGCCGGCGTGTTCGGCCTGATCGGCCTGGAGCCGCAGGCGATCGACGTGCTGCTCGGCACCCAGTGCCCGAACATCCTGTTCCCGTACGTGCGTTCGCTGGTCAGCGAGCTGATCCAGGCCGGCGGCTTCCCGCCGTTCTTCCTGCAGCCGATCAACTTCGAAGGCCTGTACGCCGAAACCCTGCGTCAGCGTCAGGAACAGGGCGAAACCTCGCTGGCCGATTCCGAGCCGGCCGGCAACGCCTGATCGGCGCTGCGTTCGTTCCGATGAGCAGCCACGCAGACAAGATCGCCGTTCTCGGTGCCGGTTCCTGGGGCACCGCGCTGGCGAGCCTGCTGGCCCGGCACGGTCATCCGACCGTGCTCTGGGGCCGCGACGCCGGCATGGTCGAGGCCATCGACCAGCGCCACGAGAACACCCGTTACCTGCCGGGCATTCCGCTGCCCGCGTCCCTGCGCGCGACCACCGATCTGGCCGCCGCCGTCGCGGGAGCCGCTTGGATCCTGGTCGTGGTGCCCTCGCACGCGTTCGGTGAGACCGTGCGCGCGCTGGCACCGCTGCGGCCCGCCGCAGCAGGCGTGGCGTGGGCCACCAAGGGCTTCGAGCCCGGTTCGGGACGCTTCCTGCACGAAGTGGCGCGCGAGGTCCTCGGGCCGGACGTGCCGCTGGCCGTGGTGACCGGTCCGTCGTTCGCCAAGGAAGTCACCCAGGGCCTGCCCACCGCCATCACCGTGCACGGTGACGACGTGGACTTTGCCCAGCAGGTGGCCGAAGCGATGCACGGCCCGGCCTTCCGCGCTTACACCGGCGATGACATGGTCGGCGCCGAGCTGGGGGGCGCGATGAAGAACGTGCTGGCCGTGGCCACCGGCGTTGCCGATGGCATGCAGCTGGGCCTGAACGCGCGTGCCGGCCTGATTACCCGTGGGCTCAACGAAATGCTGCGGCTGGCTGCGGCCATCGGCGCCAAGCCGGAGACCCTGATGGGGCTGGCCGGACTGGGCGACCTGGTGCTGACCTGCACCGGCGATCTCTCGCGCAACCGTCGCCTGGGCCTGGCCCTGGGACGTGGGCAATCCCTGCCCGACGCGATCCGCGAGATCGGTCAGGTGGTGGAGTCGGTGCAGACCGCCGACGAAGTCATGCGCCAGGCACGCCGCCACGGCATCGACCTGCCGATCTCCGAACGTGTGCGCGCCGTGCTGCATGGCGAACAGACGCCCGAAGAAGGGTTGCGTGCGCTGCTGGCACGCGAACAGAAACCGGAATACCCGGACACGCTGTTCAAGTGATTGCGAAAAACCCCGGCATTGCCGGGGTTTTTTTTGGACCACGCGCGGCCGGAGATGGATCACGTGCTGGACCGCAACGGCCAGAACGCAGAAACCCAGCGTGCGCTGGGTTTGGCGTGGCATACCGACGAGGGCGTGGCCAGAAAAAGTGAAGCCCGGCGTGGAGCCGGGCTTCGTGGCGCAGGGGAGAGAGACCGCGCCATCCAACAGGGTGCTGCGTGACGCCGATTACCAGGTGAAACGCGGGCCGACGAACCATTCCTTGTCGCCGCCCTTGGCCAGCTTCACTTCGCCGCTCAGGCCCCAGTTCTGGTTGAACTTGGCCTGGGCGCCAACGCGACCGTAGAACTCGCCGTCCGGGTTGATGCCGTGCTTCTTGCTGAAGTCTTCGTAGCCGGCCAGCGCGTAGCCTTCGATCATCGGGGTGAACGCGGTGCGCACGCCCACTTCGGTGGCGTAGCCGTTGAAGTCCAGGCCGTGCTTCGGATCGAACTTCTGGTACGCGACGCGGGCCACCAGGTCGGTGGTCGGCGCGATGCCGTAGTTGTAGCCGACACCCACGCGCCACTGGTCGACGTCGGCGCTGCCGCGCTTGGTTTCCTGCGAGTTGTAATCGCCGAAGACATGGAAGTTCGGCGCGATCGCGACCGAGCCCTTGGCAGCCCAGCCATCGGCGTCGCCGCCCTTGGCATCGGTGTTCACGTAGCCGCCTTCAACGTAGTTGTACGACAGGCCGTCGGTTGCCGAAGCAGCGAACGGCAGTGCAGCGAGCAGACCCAGGGCAAGCAGAGAAGACTTCATCATCGGGACACCTTTTTTATTTTGGTTTGATCGCCAGCAGCGCGGGGGAGGGGAGAAGCTGCGCTGCTGGCGACAGGTGTGAATTATCCGTTAGCCACCCCAATCGCCCCTGAATATTAAACTGACCAGTACATAAATGTACGAGCCATTCAGGGAACTTGAGTGATCCGCTTTTTAGCGCCCGCAGAAAGCAGAAAAGGCCGCGCATCCGCGCGGCCTTTCCGTACACCGTTGCGGGGCGCAGCCGTATCAGCTGCAGGACCCGTCTTCGCCCTGCAGCGAGGCCTCGTCCAGCGGGTGGGTCGTCTCGATCAGCGCACGCTGCGCCCCGCTTGGATCGCCCAGCCACCGCACCTTGCAGTCGGTTACCAGGCGGCCCACCAGCTTCGCCTGCGTCGGCGCGTACAGCATGTCCAGCGCGGTGGTGCTGCACTGATGCGCCTGGCAGGCCGAGTAGTACCACCAGGTCTGGTCCTGCACCTGCAGTGGCCTGCCCGGTGCGCTGGGCCCACTGAGCAGACGCTCGCGCAGCGGCGGCACCGCCGGATCGGTGGATTCGGCGGGCGCGGCGTCCTTCATCAGCGCATCGAATGCAGCCAGCACCCTGGGGTCTGTGCGGCCGCAGTCGTCCACCGTGTTGCCGCCGACCAGAGTGAAGAAGTAGGTCGCCAACGGCGCGTCGGCGCACGTGATGTCGTCGCCGGGGGTGACGTCTGCCGGCTCGCCTTCGTTGTCCCATACCGACGGATCAACGCCCTTCTCGATGTCGTTGTCGTCCTCGGCCAGCGTGGACGCCGCTGGCGTCGCTTCTGCCGCAGGTGCCGATGCAGGTGCGGTTGCATCGGCTGTTTCCGGCGTCTGCCCGCAGGCCGCCAGCACGGCGACGATCAGTGATACCGACATGAAGCGCATCTTCATTCCCTGTCCTGTTGCGTCCTGGTGGATGTCCTGCCGTGATCGCCCCTGCAGCGCACGGCGGGGAGGCTGATTGTAACCAGGGGTGGCAGGCGACGCCGGCACGGTGTCCGGCATTGCAGAAGCGCGCAGCGCGGATCAGGGGCGCTGTCGCTCAGAGGTGGCCGTCGCGCAGGTAGTCGAACAGTTCGGCGTCGCCCTTCAGGCCAAGCTTCAGCATCGCATCGCCCTTCTGGCGGCTGATGGTGCTCACGCTCTTGTGCAGCTGCAGAGCGATCTCCTTGACGGTGAGGCCGGTGCCGAGCAGGCGCAGTACCTCCACTTCGCGGGGTGAAAGCTCTTTGTGGCCCTCGTCATCGACGCTCTGCGTGCCGATCGCGTCAATGCGCTCCTTCAGCGTGCGGCTGACGTACGGTGTGCCGCGCTGCACGGTCTGGATCGCCAGCGGCAGCTCTTCCATCGAGGACGCCTTGTCGACCAGGCCGAGCACGCCGGTGGACTTCACCATCCGCAGGATCGCCAGGTTGTTGGATACGCTGAGCATCAGCACCGGCAGGTCCGGAAAGCGGCGGCGGATCATCCCGATCATGGCGAAGCCGTCGGCCTGCTGCCCGCCGGGCATCGAGTAGTCGGTGACCAGCACATCGCAGGGGAAAGACGACAATGCCCGCATCAGCTCTTCGACGGTACTGGCCTCGGCAACGACGCGACCGACGCCGCTGGTCTCGATCACGGCCTTGGTGCCGATCCGGACGACGGGGTGGTCGTCGGCGATGATTATGCGCAGGGTCATGGACTAGTATTGCCTCAAAGGCAGCCGCCCGTGGGGTCGTGCTGGGGTGGAAACTTCATTCTAGGGAGATCAGGCCGCATGCGTACCCGGATCGCCCGCTGGGTGCTGATGCTGGCCGTCGTGCTGGGCGTGCCGGCGCCGCTCTCCGCTGCAGGCAACCCGGCCCTGGCGCCGACGGTACCGCCGCGCCAGAGCGAGTGGCTTGAGCGGCACCCTACCATCATCCTTGGCCTGTACGACAGCGGCTGGCCGCCCTTTGAGGCCATCGAGGAGGGCAAGCCGGTCGGCCTGGGCTACGACTACCTGCAGGCGGTGGCCGAGCGCCTGGGCGTGACGGTGCAGGTCCGCCTGTATCGCAATTGGACCGAGGTGCTGGATGCGGCATGCCGGGGCGAGGTCGACGTGGTGATGAACGTCGCGCTGACGGCCGACCGCACCCGCTGCATGGTCTACACCCGGGCCTACCTGGATGCACCGCTGGCGCTGGTGGCGCGCCCGGATGACACCCGCACCTCCACCGACCCGGACCTGCGCGGCCTGCGCGTGGTGACCGAAGAGGCCTTCGTGACCAGCGATCAGGTGCGTGCCCGCTTCCCGGCCGCCCGCCAGGTGAGCGCGGCCAACACCGCCGGGGCGCTGACGATGGTGACCCGGGGCGAGGCGGATGTGTACATAGGAAACGCCTATGTCGCTGCGGCGGTGATCGAGCAGGAACACCTGACCGACATCAGCGTGCTGCGCCCCAGCGATCTGCCGCCGGAGCGCCTTCACTTCGGCGTGCCGCATGCCAAGCAGCCGTTGGCCGAGGCGCTGGACACCGCACTGGCCAGCCTCGGCCAGGCCGAACGCGACACGATCGCGCGGCGCTGGCTGCGTACCCCGCAATGGTCCACCCAGTCGCGGCTGATCCTGGGCAACGCCGAACGGCGCGTGCTGGCGACACCGCTTCGGATGGGGTTCGCGCCGAATGCGACACCGCTGGGATTCATCGATGCCAACGGGCATGCCAGCGGCGTGGCCGGCGACTACCTCAAGCAGCTGCGCATGGTCGGCGCCCACCTGATCCGGGTGCCCGCGCACGACTGGTTCGAGGTCCGTGAGCAGGCGCGCCGCGGCGATGTCGATGTGGTGCTCGGGATGCCCAACGACTCGGCCTACCTGGGGCCGGACTGGGTGTTCAGCCAGCCCTTCATCACGGTGCCCAACGTGATCGTGACCGCCACCGGCAGCGCGTCGGTGCTGGACGTGGCCGACCTGGACCGGCTCAGCATTCTGCTGTCCGATCCGGACCGGCTGCGCGGCTATATCCTGCAGCACGCGCCCAACGCCCGCATTGTGCCGGCGCGCAGCGCCGAGCAGGCCCTGGCGCGGCTGGCCAATGGCGATGCCGATGCCTACGTCGGCAACCTGGCGCTGGTCGACCGCATCGTGCGCGAGCGCTACCCCGCCCAGCTGCATGTGGCCGCGCCCGCCGGCTTCAACGATCAGTTCTCGCTCGCGGTCAAACGCCAGTACGCCCCGCTGGCCACCACGTTCGACCGCGTGCTGGTGAACATGACCCCGCGCGAACACGAGGCCATCCGCAACGACTGGCTGTCGGCCGAGTACCGCAGCGGCATCGACTGGCGCGACGCGGTGCGCTGGGCGGTGCCGATCGCGCTGATCCTGCTCACCGCGCTGCTGGTGCATGGCTGGGGCTACCTGCGCCTGCGCCGCGAAGTGGCCACGCGCCGGCGTGTGGAGCAGCGGCTCGCCGAGGTGACCGACAACCTGCCCGCCATTGTCTACCAGGCCCGCCGCGGTGCCGACGGGCGCCTGTCGCTGCCCTACATCGTGGGTGACATGGAAGCGATGTTCGGCCTGAGCGCGGCCGAGGCGATGGCCGACGAGAGCCGGGTGATGGCCCAGCTCGACGCGCAGGACCGCCCGCGCGTACTGCAGGTGCTGGAGCGCGCCGCGCTCGACTTCACCGGGCTGGATATGGAGTTCCGCACCTACCCGCGCGGCGTGCTGCACTGGATCCGCGCCCGCGCGCTGCCGTATGCCGCCGAGGATGGCGCGGTGCTGTGGAGCGGGTACTGGGTGGATGTCACCGAAGCCCGTGCGCAGGCCGACGCTTTGGCCGACGCCAAGGCCGCTGCCGAACGCGCCACGGCGGCCAAGGCGGACTTCCTGGCAACGATGAGCCACGAGATACGCACGCCGATGAGCGGCGTGCTGGGCATGCTGGAGATGCTCTCGCACACGCAGCTGGATGCCGAGCAGCGCAAGGTGATCGAGGTGATCGAGGACTCGGCGCAGATGCTGCGGCAGATCCTCGATGACATTCTGGTGTACTCGCGCATCGAGGCAGGCGCGCTGCCGCTGGAGCCGCGTCCGGTGGCGCTGCCATCGCTGCTGGACAATGTGCAGCAGCTGCTGGCGCCACAGGCCTCGGCCAAGGGGCTGCAGTTGTCGCTCCGGGTGGACGACGCGGTGGCCGCGCTGCACCTGGCCGACGGCGTGCGCCTGCGCCAGATCGCGTTCAACCTGCTCAGCAATGCCATCAAGTTCACCGAGCAGGGACAGGTCGCCATCACGCTGGACTGTGTGGAGAACCTGGACGACGCACAGCGGTTGCGCCTGGTCGTGACCGACACCGGTATCGGCATCTCCGCCGAACAGCGCGAGCGGCTGTTCAAACCGTTCGCACAGGCTGAGGTGGGCACCAGCCGCAAGTACGGCGGCACCGGTCTCGGGCTGAGCATCTGCCAGCGGCTGGTGGCGCTCATGCATGGCCAGCTGGAGATGCACAGCGTGCCCGGCGAGGGTACGCGGGTGACGGTGGAGCTGACGCTGCCGCGCCTGCCCGGCGAGGGCCACGCCGACATCGGGCGGATGCCGGTACCGGAGGTCGAACCGCTGCCGGCGGCGCTGGCGGAGCGCCGCATCCTGGTGGTGGAGGATCACCCCACCAACCAGGTGCTGATGCAGTGGCGGCTGCAGCAGCTCGGCATGGCCCACGAGCTGGCCGAGGACGGTGAACAGGCGCTGGCGAAGCTGGCGTCCACCGGATACCACCTGGTGATCACTGACTGCCGCATGCCGGTGATGGACGGGTACCAGATGACCCGCCGCCTGCGCGAACGCGAACGCGACAGCGGCGCCACCCGGGTGCCCGTGATCGCCTTGACGGCCAGTACCCTGGACGCGGATGTGCAACGCTGCCGTGAGGCCGGCATGGACGATGTGCTGGCCAAACCGGTGGCGCTGGCCACGCTGCGGCAGATTCTGCTGCGCTGGTTGCCAGGCGGCAGCGACGGCAGCGACGGCAGCGTGGATGCGACGGCACCGGTGCCGGCCGCGCTGCCGGGTGCTCTGCCCGGTCGCGCCGCCATCGAGGCCCGGTTCGGTTCCGGCCACGTGGCGCAGGTATTGATCGACAGTATGCGCGAGGCGACCGAGGCCGATCTGCTGCGCGGCCGTTCGGCGGTACAGGCGCAGGATGCGGCGGTGCTGACCGACGTGCTGCATCGCATTGCCGGTGGGCTGGGGACGCTCGGCGCCGATGCCCTGGCAGTGCAGGCGCAGGCCCTGATGGCGCAGGTGAAAGAGGTCGGAACGCCGGCCGTGGAGGCATCGCTGGCGGCCTTCGAACGCCAGCTGCGTGACTACCTGCAGGCGCTGCAGGCACAGTGAGGCGCGGGTCTCAGCGTTGCTGCTGCAGGTACTCGATCACCTGGCGGCGCCGCTGTGGATCGGCGGTGGCGTTGACCATGCGTGTACCGGGCACCACGTGCGTGGGCGAGCGCAGGAACGTATCCAGGGTCTGCTCGTTCCAGGTCAGCCCGGCCTGCTGCATCGCCGGCGAATACGGGTAGCCGGCGACACTGCCGGCGCGGCGGCCGATCACGCCGTGCAGGTTCGGCCCGAAGCGATGCACGCCTCCGGCGTTGACAGTGTGGCAACCGGCGCAGATCGCGAACGCGCGCTGCAGTGCCTGCTGGTGCACCTGTTCGGGCGTCTGCGGCGCGCGCGCGCAGGCGGCCAGCCACAGGCTGGCCACGATCACGCAGGAAAGACGCTTCCGGTACACGTCCGGATCACATCGCCGGGTAGTTGGGGCCGCCGCCACCTTGCGGGGTCACCCACACGATGTTCTGGGTGGGGTCCTTGATGTCGCAGGTTTTGCAGTGCACGCAGTTCTGCGCGTTGATCTGCAGCTGCTCCTGGCCCTCGGCGCCGACGAACTCGTACACGCCGGCCGGGCAGTAGCGCGCTTCCGGCCCGGCGTACTCGGCGAGGTTGACCCGCACCGGCACGCTGGCGTCTTTCAGCGTCAGGTGGCTGGGCTGGTCTTCCTCGTGATTGGTGCTGCTCAGGAACACCGAACTGAGGCGGTCGAAGGTGAGCACGTTGTCCGGCTTGGGATACACGATCCGGGTGTGCTGCGACGCCGGTTCCAGGCACTCGTGGTCGGCCTTGCTGTGGCGCAGCGTCCACGGCGGGTTGCGGATGCCCAGCTTGGGCAGCAGCCATTGCTCGATGCCGGTCATCAGCGTGGCCACGGTGCGGCCCTTCTTGAACCACTGCTTGAAGTTCTTGGACTGCTTGAGTTCGTCATGCAGCCAGCTGCTCTCGAACGCGGCGGGGTAGGCGCTGAGTTCGTCGCGCTGGCGGCCGTCGGTCAGCGCATCGAACGCGGCATCAGCGGCCAGCATGCCGGTCTTGATCGCCGCATGGCTGCCCTTGATGCGGCTCGCGTTGAGGTAACCCGCTTCGCAGCCGACCAGCGCGCCGCCGGGGAAGACCGACTTGGGCAGCGACAGCAGGCCGCCGGCGGTGATCGCACGCGCGCCGTAGGCGATGCGCTTGCCACCCTCCAGGTGTTTGCGGATCGCCGGATGGGTCTTGAAGCGCTGGAACTCCTCGAACGGGCTCATCCACGGATTGCGGTAGTCCAGACCGACCACAAAACCGACCGCGACCTTGCCGCCGTCGGCGTGGTACAGGAACGAGCCACCGTAGGTGTCGCTGTCCAGCGGCCAGCCGGCGGTGTGCACGACCAGGCCCGGTTCGTGCTTGGCCGGGTCGATCTGCCACAGTTCCTTGATGCCGATGCCGTAGGCCTGCGGATCCTTGCCGGCATCGAGCTGGTAGCGCGCGATCAGCTGGCGGCCAAGGTGGCCGCGCGAGCCTTCGGCGAAGATCGTGTAGCGGGCATGCAGTTCCATGCCACGCTCGAAGTTGGGACCGTGCGTGCCATCCTTGCGGATGCCCATGTCGCCGGTGGCCACGCCCATCACCGCACCGGTCTCGTCGTACAGCACCTCGGCGGCGGCGAAGCCGGGGAAGATCGCCACGTCCAGCGCCTCGGCCTGCTGGGCCAGCCAACGGGTCACTTCACCCAGGCTGATGATGTAGTTGCCTTCGTTGTGGAAGCACTCCGGCAGCAGCGCGTTGGGCGTGCTGCGCGCGCCGTCCGGGCTGAGGAACAGGAATTCGTCGCGGGTGACCTTCTGCTTCAGCGGTGCGCCGCGCTCGGCCCAGTCGGGGAACAGTTCGGTCAGCGCGCGGGTATCCATGATCGCACCGGACAGAATGTGCGCGCCGGGTTCGGAGCCCTTCTCCAGCACGCATACGGACAGCTCGCGCCCGGCCTCGATGGCACGCTGGCGCAGCCGGATCGCGGTGGCCAGGCCAGCGGGACCGGCGCCGACGATCACCACGTCGAATTCCATGGCTTCACGCGGGGGCAGGGCGGTGGTTTCTTCGCTCATCGGGGTGCGTAACTCTTGGGTAGTGCCGACCCGGCCAAGGCCGGCGGCGGTTGCCTGGGAATCGCGCGAGGCTGCACCGCGCAACTGCTGGATCAAGCTGTCAGGGTACCGGCACGCGACGATTCCGCCTAGGTCGCCACCGGTGGCGCGGTGGGCCCCGCAGCTCGCAACGTCGGATGGTGCGCCGCATCAATTCAACGGGTGGTGGCAGCGTATGGCGCTGCGCGGCTCAGCCGGTCGCATCGAAACCGGCGTGGTAGCGCACGTCGGCATCGGGACTGTCACCGCGCAGCCGCCGCGACTGGAAGTACGCGGCGGGAATGCCGGGCAGCCGCAGGCGCGGATCGGCCTCGAAGCCGAAGCGCGCGTAATACGCCGGATCGCCGAGCAGCACGCAGCCCGCAGCGCCGCGGGCCTGCAGCGCATCGATGGCGGCCTGCATCAGGGCGCTGCCGATGCCACGGCCCTGCTGCGCGGGCAGCACCGAGATCGGGCCGAGCCCATACCAGTCGGTGCTGCCGTCGCTCAGTTCGACCGGCGACAGCGCGACGTGGCCCAGCAGCGCCGCGCCCTCTTCGGCAACCAGCGAAACCGACAGCGCACCGGACCGGCGCAGCGCATCGACGATGAACGACTCGGTGTGGCTGCTGTGGGGCGCGTCCTGGAAGGCCTCGCGGGTGAGGGCATGGATGGCGTCGATGTCGTCGGGGCGTTCCGCGCGGATCTGCATGTCCGGCTCCTCTGCTGTGACATGGGCATTGTAGGCCGTGCTGCGGCATGCCTTGGCCTGCCCCTGCGCAGGGACCACAATGGGCGCCGTGTTCCACCGCCACGATGCCCCGGGTAGCCATGTCACTGAATCCGTACGACCTGTTTGATGTCCGCTCCCTGCTCACCGAGGAGGAACGTGCCGTACAGGCCACGGTGGCGCGCTTCACCGATGAACGGGTCCTGCCGATCATCGGCGACGCGTTCGACCAGGGGCGCTTCCCCGACGAACTGATCCCCGAGATCGCGGCGTTGGGCCTGCTCGGCTCCAGCCTGCCCGAACAGTACGGCGGTGGTGGCCTCAATGCGGTCAGCTACGGGCTGATCTGCCAGGAACTGGAACGTGGCGACTCCGGGCTGCGCAGTTTCGTGTCGGTGCAGAGCTCGCTGTGCATGTACCCGATCTTCGCCTACGGCAGCGAGGAACAGCGCCTGCGCTGGCTGCCCGACATGGCCGCCGGCAAGGTGATCGGCTGCTTCGGGCTGACCGAGGCGCACGGCGGGTCGGACCCGGCGGCAATGAAGACCCGGGCCGTGCGCGATGGCGGCGACTGGGTGGTGAACGGCAGCAAGATGTGGATCACCAGTGGGCCGGTGGCCGATATCGCCATCGTCTGGGCGCACACCGAGGACGGCATCCAGGGGTTCGTGCTGGAAAAGGGCATGCCCGGTTTCAGCACCCAGGAAATCAAGCACAAGATGAGCCTGCGTGCGTCGCTCACCGGCGCGCTGTTCTTCGACAATGTGCGTGTCCCCGAGCGCAACCGCCTGCCCAATGTGCAGGGCTTGAAGGGTCCGCTGGGCTGCCTCAACCAGGCGCGTTACGGCATCAGCTGGGGGCCGATCGGTGCGGCGGTGGCGTGCCTGGACGAAGCGCTGAACTACACCAAGCAGCGCGTGCTGTTTGGCCGCCCGGTGGCCGCCACGCAGAGCGCACAGATCAAGCTGGCCGACATGGCGCGGCGGATCACCACCGCGCAGCTGTTGTCGCTGCAGCTGGGACGCCTGAAGGATGCCGGGCAGCTGCAGCCGCAGCAGGTCAGCCTGGCCAAGTGGAACAACTGCCGGATGGCGATCGACATCGCGCGTGAATGCCGCGACCTGCTCGGCGGCGCCGGCATCACCACCGAGCACGTGGCGATCCGGCATGCGCTGAACCTGGAATCGGTGATCACCTACGAGGGCACCGAGACCGTGCACCAGCTGGTGATCGGGCGCGAGCTGACCGGCATCAACGCGTTCTGAAGGCCACCGGGCCGACGGTTGGTTGGCACAGGCCTACTGGCCGCCGGCGAATCCGCTCTGGCGCCAGGCTTCGTACATCACCACCGCGACGGTGTTGGACAGATTGAGGCTGCGGTTGCCCGGCTGCATCGGCAGGCGCAGCCGGCGGCCGTGCGGCAGCGAATCGAGCAGGTCCTGGGGCAGGCCGCGGGTTTCCGGGCCGAACAGGAAGGCATCGCCGTCTTCAAACGGCTGGGTGTCATAACGCACGCTGCCGCGGGTGCTCAGGGCGAACAGGCGCTTGGGGGCAATGGCCTGCAGGGCGGCATCCAGGTCGGGATGTACCTGCAGTCGAGCGTATTCGTGATAGTCCAGGCCGGCGCGCTTGAGCTGCTTGTCGCTCAGGTCGAAACCGAGCGGCTCGATCAGGTGCAGCCGCGCGCCGGTGTTGGCGCAGAGGCGGATCACATTGCCGGTGTTCGGCGGAATTTCGGGTTGGAACAGGACGACGTGGAACGTAGGCGAGGCAGTCATCGGCGCAGTGTACGCCGCGGCTGCGAAGGTTCGCAGCCGGAAATCAGCGGACCAGCACCGAGGCGGCGGTTTCCAGGGCCAGGGCCTGCAGGTCCGACGGGCTCGGGCGCACGTGCAGGGTCGGCAGGTTGACGATCACGTCGCGGGCAACGGCAGTGGCGGCAGCGGTCAGGGCGGCCACGTAGTCGCGGTTGCCGGCTTCTTCGGCAGCCAGGGCCTGGTACTGCTCGGCGGTCGGACGGACGTCGACGGTGGCCAAGGTGGTGACGCGGCGGTTGGCGGTCAGCTCGGCGCGGTACTCGGCGATCATGCCGGCGGTCGGGCGGACTTCGACCACGGCCAGGGTGGGGATGGTGCTGTTGCGCTCGACGTTGGCCTGGGCGATCTGGTCGGCGGAGGGACGCACCTGCACGGTGTCCAGGGTGGTGATGGCCGAGGCGGCCTGCAGGTTGCCGGCAAAGGCGGTGCTGGCGGCGATGGCGATGGCAATGGCGAGGGTCTTGGTGTTCATGGCGGGTCCTGTTTAGTGTTGGTGAGCAGTGGTGTGGTAGTAAGGTAGTACACCGAATCTGGGCTTGCAAGAACAATCTGCATTTTTCTTTGTTTGTTCAGCCATCAGTCAGCTTTAGGCTGGGTTCCCCAAGGGGCACTTAGGACAAAGCAGGCTTCGTGCCAACTTTTACGTATTGATTTGAAAGGGATTTTTGGGTCGAGGTGAGTGTCCGCTGTCCGGACACCTGTCCGTTGCCGCGCCGTTCTGTCCGCGTCATCCGGCGCGGACACCGCATCGCAGCCCTAGACACCGGCAATGACTGTTGGCGGATGCCTTTAGACGGGCGCTCGCGCTAGCATCGGCCTTCACTTTCATGACCAAGGAACAGGAATGACCGTCCAACTCCGCCCGCGCGCTGCGCTGCTGGCCGTAGCCCTTTCCACCGCGCTGGGCGCGCTTGCCCCGGCACCGGTGCTGGCCAAGCCGGCTGCGGTGGCCAAGGTCGACATTCCGTTCGAAGAGTTCACCCTGCCCAACGGGCTGCGGGTGGTGGTGCACACCGACCGCAAGGCGCCGATCGTCGCGGTCAACATCTGGTACCACGTCGGCAGCAAGGACGAACCGGCCGGCCGCACCGGCTTCGCGCACCTGTTTGAACACCTGATGTTCCAGGGCAGCGAGAACCACGCCGGCGAGTACTTCGAGCCCTTCAAGCAGGTCGGCGTGACCGGCCAGAACGGCACCACCAACACCGATCGCACCAACTACTTCGAGAACGTGCCCACCACCGCGCTGGACATGGCGCTGTGGATGGAGTCCGATCGCATGGGCCATCTGCTTGGCGCGATCGACCAAGCCGCGCTCGACGAACAGCGCGGCGTGGTGCAGAACGAGAAGCGCCAGGGCGAGAACCAGCCCTATGGCCAGGTGTGGGAAAAGCTCAACCGCGCGCTGTATCCGGAAGGGCACCCGTATCACCACAGCGTGATCGGCTCGATGAACGATCTCAACGCCGCCTCGCTGGATGACGTCAAGACCTGGTTCCGTACCTGGTACGGCCCGAACAACGCGGTGCTGGTGCTGGCCGGCGACATCGACGTGGCCACGGCCAAGGAAAAGGTTGCCCGTTACTTCGGCGACATCCCGGCGGGTCCGAGCATGGCCCAGCCGAAGGTGGACGTGGCCAAGCGCCCGGCTTCCACCCGCGAAGTGATGACCGACAAGGTGCCGCAGGCGCGCATCTACCGCGCCTGGAACGTGGCCCAGGTCGGCACCACCGACATCGACCAGCTGCAGCTGCTGGCGCAGGTGCTCGGCGGCGCCAAGTCCTCGCGTCTGGACCAGCGCCTGGTGCACCAGGACCAGCTGGTGGACAACATCAGCGCCGGCGCCTACAGCTCGCAGCTGGGCTCCAATTTCATGATCGTCGCCAGCGTCAAGCAGGGCGTGGACCCGGCCAAGGTCGAGGCCATCATCGATGAGGAAATCAAGCGCCTGCTCAAGGACGGTCCGACGGCCGAAGAACTGAGCCGGGGCAAGACGGCCTTCCGCGCCGGCTTCATCCGCGGCATCGAGCGCATCGGTGGCTTCGGCGGCAAGGCCGACGCGCTGGCCGAATGCACCGTGTTCGAAGGCGACCCGGGCTGCTTCCGCAAGTCGCTGGCCAACATCGACGCGGCCACCGCCGCCGACGTGCGCGCCGTGGGCGCCAAGTGGCTGGGCACCGGCGACCACACCATCGTGGTCGAGCCGGGCGCGCGCGTGGCCCTGCCGGAACTGCCGTCGGCAACGCCGCAGCCGTTCACCGTGCCGGCCGTGGACGCCAGGTACACCACCCTGCCCAAGGGCGTCGACCGCAGCACCGGCGTGCCGCAGACCAAGACCTTCCCGGAACTGAAGTTCCCGCAGCTGCACCGCGCCACGCTGAAGAACGGCACCAAGGTGATCCTGGCCGAGCGCCACGACATCCCGGTGGTGCAGTTCAGCTATGAGTTCCCCGGTGGCTTCACCGCCGACCAGGGCCGCAAGTCCGGCACCGCCAACTTCACGATGGGCATGCTGACCGAAGGTGCCGGCGAGCGCGGCGCACTGCCGTTCGCCGATGCCGCCGATGCGCTGGGCGCCAAGCTGGACGCGTCGGCCTCGCTGGACAACACCAGCGTGTACCTGTCGGCCCTGAAGGAAAACCTGGCGCCGTCGCTGGCGCTCTATGCCGACATGCTGCGCCAGCCGCGTTTCGACCAGACCGAGATCGACCGCATCAAGGCCAGCTGGATCGCCGGCATCCGCCAGGAGAAGGTCAACCCGAGCGCCTCGGCGATGCGCGTGCTGCCGACGCTGCTGTACGGCGCCGGCCATCCGTATGCCATTCCCTTCACCGGCAGCGGCAACGAGGCCGACATCCAGGCCCTGACCCGCGCCGAGCTGGTGGACTTCCACGCCCAGTGGCTGCGTCCGGAACAGGGCACCCTGATTGTTGTGGGTGACACCACGCTGAAGGAAATCGTGCCGCTGCTGGAACGCCAGTTCGGCGACTGGAAGGCCGACGGCGCCGCGCCGCAGATCAAGGCCCCGGTGGATGTGGCACGTCCGGCACAAACCCGCGTGTTCCTCATCGACCAGCCGGGCGCCGTGCAGGCCAACCTGTTCGCCGCCCAGGTGGTGCCGTCCTCGATGGACGCCGGCACCACCCGCTTCGACATCGCCAACGGCGTGCTCGGCGGCGACTTCACCTCGCGCCTGAACATGAACCTGCGCGAGCAGAAGCACTGGTCCTATGGTGCCGGCAGCAACGCCAGCAACACCCTGGGCCAGCGCCCGTGGACGGCGCGTGCCCCGGTCCAGATCGACAAGACCGCCCCGTCGATCGCCGAGATGCAGAAGGAAATCGCCGAGTTCGCCAGTGCGGCCAAGCCGGCCACTGCGGCCGAGGTCGAGCGCATCCGCAACATCCAGACCCTGAGCCTGCCGGGCGCCTATGAAACCGCCAGCGCGGTGCTGGGCACCATCAGCGGCATCGTCAGCTACAAGCGCCCGGACGACTACGTGTTCAAGCGCAAGGCCGAGATCGAGGCGATGACCCCGGCGCAGGTGCAGCAGGCCGCGGCCACGCTCGATCCCAAGACCCTGACCTGGATCGTGGTCGGTGACCTGAAGCAGACCGAGGCACCGGTCCGCGCGCTGAACCTGGGCGAGGTCACCGTGATCGACGCCGACGGCAAGCCCGTGAAGGCCTCCGCGCCGGCCGCTCCGGTGGCCACGCCCAAGGCCCGCTAAGCCGGCCTGGAGGATCACCGCCCTGGCGACAGGGCGGTGATCACAGCCGATTCAGCCGTTTCCCGCACAATCCCCTTCGTCGTCCTGCAAGGCTTCCCGCATGCGCCATCTGCTCCTGTCCACCCTGATCCTCAGCGTCACCGCCTGCACCTGGGTGCCGATCGAACCGGTCGGCAAGACCGTCCGCGTCCTCCCGGCCGGGGCAGTGCCCAGTGGCTGCCAGAGCAAGGGCGAGGTGGTGGTGACGGTCAAGAGCAAGGTCGGCTTCTACAACCGCAACCCCCTGCGCGTGCAGGACGAGCTGGAAACCCTGGCCCGCAACGAGGCCCCCAGTGCCGGGGCCAATGCCGTTCAGGCGGCCGGCCTGCCGGCCGATGGCAGCCAGCGTTTCCTGGCCTTCCAGTGCCCGCCACGCTGAACCCTTCACACCCGGGGCGGACCATACGCCCGGGCGTGAATTCGTAAAGGTGCGGTGAAGGCGGCGCCGGCTTACAATAGCGCCCCCTTTGCCTGAGCCTTGGCGCTAACTGATGCTCTTCAAGAATGTCTCTATCGCCGGCCTGGCGCACATCGACGCGCCGCACACGCTGACGTCCAAGGAAATCAACGAACGTCTGCAGCCGACGCTGGATCGTCTGGGTATCCGTACCGACGTGCTCGGCGACATCGCCGGCATCCATGCCCGTCGCCTGTGGGACGCGGACATGCTGGCCTCCGACGCGGCCACCCTGGCGGCGCGCAAGGCGCTGGAAGATGCCGGGATCGGTGCCGACAAGATCGGCCTGCTGGTCAACACCTCGGTCAGCCGCGACTACCTGGAGCCGTCCACCGCCAGCATCGTCTCGGGCAACCTGGGCGTCGGCGATGAGTGCATGACCTTCGACGTCGCCAACGCCTGCCTGGCCTTCATCAACGGCATGGACATCGCGGCGCGCATGCTCGAGCGCGGCGAGATCGACTACGCGCTGATCGTCGATGGCGAAACCGCCAACCTGGTGTACGAGAAGACCCTCGAGCGCATGGCCCTGCCGGGCGTCACCGCCGATGACTTCCGCAACGAGATGGCCGCCCTGACCCTGGGCTGCGGTGCCGCCGCGATGGTGATGGCACGCACCGAACTGGTGCCCGATGCGCCGCGTTACCGCGGTGGCGTGACGCGTTCGGCCACCGAGTGGAACCAGCTGTGCCGCGGCAACCTGGACCGCATGGTCACCGACACCCGCATGCTGCTGATCGAAGGCATCAAGCTGGCGCAGAAGACCTTTGGCGCCGCGCGCGAAGCGCTGGGCTGGGCGGTGGACGAGCTGGACCAGTTCGTCATCCACCAGGTCAGCCAGCCGCACACCGCCGCGTTCATCAAGAACTTCGGCATCGACCCGAAGAAGGTCATGACCATCTTCGGCGAGCACGGCAACATCGGCCCGGCCTCGGTCCCGATCGTGCTGAGCAAGCTCAAGCAGCTCGGCAAGCTGAAGAAGGGCGACCGCATCGCCCTGCTCGGCATCGGCTCGGGCCTGAACTGCTCGATGGCCGAAGTGGTCTGGTAAACAGACCCCTGCGTTGACTCCAAGGGCCGGTACTTCCGGCCCTTTTTACAGGTGCGACCCGATGTCCAAGCTTCCCGGTTACCCCGCCCATCCGCATCGCGTCGAGGTGCGCCCCGGCCTGTCGATGAACTATCTCGACGAAGGCCCGCGCGACGGCGAGGTGGTGGTGATGGTCCACGGCAATCCGTCGTGGAGCTACTACTGGCGCACGCTGGTGGCCGGGCTGTCGGACCGGTACCGCTGCATCGTGCCGGACCACATCGGCATGGGCCTGTCGGACAAGCCCGATGACGCGCACTACGACTACACGCTGCAATCGCGGGTGGACGATCTGGACGCGCTGCTCCGCCACCTGGGCATCACCGGCCCGGTGACCCTGGCCGTGCACGACTGGGGCGGCATGATCGGCTTCGGCTGGGCGCTGTCGCACCACGACCAGGTCAAGCGCCTGGTGGTGCTCAACACCGCCGCCTTCCCGATGCCCGCCGCCAAGCAGATGCCTTGGCAGATCGCGCTGGGCCGGCACTGGTCGATCGGCGAGTGGATCATCCGCACCTTCAACGCGTTCTCCGCCGGCGCGTCGTGGTTCGGCGTGGAGCGGAAGATGCCGGCCGATGTGCGTCGTGCGTACGTGTCGCCGTACAACAGCTACGCCAACCGGATCAGCACCATCCGCTTCATGCAGGACATTCCGCTGGGCCCGGCCGACAAGGCCTGGTCGCTGCTCGAGCGTGCCGGCAAGGCGCTGCCGTCGTTCGCCGACCGCCCGGCGTTCATCGGCTGGGGCCTGCGCGATTTCGTGTTCGACCACCATTTCCTGGCCGGGTTCCAGGCCGCGCTGCCGCAGGCGCAGGTGCATGCCTTCGAGGATGCCGGGCACTACGTGCTGGAAGACAAGCACGAGGTGCTGGTGCCGGAGATCCGCGCGTTCCTGGACGCCAACCCGCTGTAAGGCACGCCAGGCAGTGCCGGCCGCGGGCCGGCGCCCCCAGCGCCCCGCTTCACGCCGCGATCGGTGCCTGGGGTGCCGGCGAATTGCCGTTGTCGTCCGGGTGGTCGTCGTCGTTGCCCGCGTCATCGCGCCACCGCCAGTCCGCCAGCGTCAGTGCCGGCATGCCGTGCGCGATGCGCGCCTTGTCGCACTGTGGGCTGGCCTTGCCGTATTCCCATGACGCATCCACCTCGCGGCACACGCTGGGCCGGTTGGGATGGATGCTGCAGCGCGAGTACACCCCGATCTCCGCGTCCAGCGCCACGCAGTAGACCGGCTTGGACAGGGTGCCGCGCATGCACAGCCGGTGCGGGTCCAGGACCTGGGTCAGCGCGTGGGGAACGCCGCCGGGGGTGACCTCGTCGGACTCCATCCAGTGGAAGGCCACGCGGTACTGGGTGCAGCAGGCGCCGCAGGTCAGGCAGGGATGGGGCATGGGGCGCCGGCCTTGGGCGGCAGGAAGCAGGAGGGAAGGGCGCGAATTTTCCACGCTGCCGCCCGGCGCGCAAGAATTTTCTGCAGCGGCGACAATGAACGGATGAACAGCGCCACCAACATCGCCGCCCGCCTGCCCGAGCTGGCCCGCGAGCGCCCCGACCAGATCGCCATCCGCTGCCCGGGAAAGCCCGGCCCCGGCGGCATGGCCCGTTACGACGTGACCCTGGATTACCGCACCCTGGATGCCCGCAGCCATGCGATGGCTGCCGGGCTGGCCGCCTACGGCATTGGCCGCGGCGTGCGCGCGGTGGTCATGGTGCGGCCGTCGCCCGAGTTCTTCCTGCTGATGTTCGCGCTGTTCAGGAACGGCGCGGTGCCGGTGCTGGTCGACCCGGGCATCGACAGGCGCGCGCTGCGCCAGTGCCTGGACGAAGCGCAGCCGCAGGCCTTCATCGGCATCGGCCTGGCCCACGTGGCGCGCAAGGTGCTGCGCTGGTGCCCCTCGGCGACGATCCAGGTCACTGTTGGCCGGCGCTGGGGCTGGGGCGGCACCACCCTGGCACGCCTGGAGGCGGCCGGCGCGCGCGCGCCGCAGCCGATGGCCGACACCGACGGCGAGGACGTGGCCGCGATCCTGTTCACCTCCGGCTCCACCGGCGTTCCCAAGGGCGTGGTCTACCGCCACCGCCATTTCGTCGGCCAGGTCGACCTGCTGCGCGCCGCGTTCGGCATGGAGCCTGGCGGCGTGGACCTGCCCACCTTCCCGCCGTTCGCGCTGTTCGATCCGGCGCTGGGGTTGACCTCGGTGATTCCGGATATGGACCCCACGCGTCCGGCCAAGGCTGATCCGCGCAAGCTGCATGACGCGATCGCCCGGTTCGGCGTCACCCAGTTGTTCGGCTCGCCGGCGCTGATGCGGGTACTGGCCGACCACGGCCAGCCGCTGCCCACCGTGCGCCGGGTGACCTCGGCCGGCGCGCCGGTGCCGCCGGACGTGGTGGCGCGGATCCGGCGCCTGCTGCCGCCCGAGGCGCAGTTCTGGACGCCCTACGGCGCCACCGAGTGCCTGCCCGTGGCGGTGATCGAGGGCCGCGAGCTGGAAAGCACGCGCGCGGCCACCGAGACCGGCGCAGGTACCTGCGTGGGTGCAGTGGTGGCGCCCAACGAGGTGCGCATCATCGCCATTGACGACGCCCCGCTGGCCGAGTGGTCGCAGGCGCGCGTGCTGCCCGCGGGCAGCGTCGGCGAGATCACGGTGGCCGGCCCCACCGCGACCGACAGCTACTTCAACCGGCCGCAGGCCACCGCCGCGGCCAAGATCGTCGAACCCCTGCCCGGGGGTGGCACGCGCGTGGTGCACCGCATGGGCGATGTCGGCTACTTCGATGCGCAGGGCCGGTTGTGGTTCTGCGGGCGCAAGACCCAGCGCGTGGAGACCGTGCAGGGGCCGCTCTACACCGAGCAGGTGGAGCCGGTGTTCAATGCGCTGCCGGGTATCGCGCGAACCGCGCTGGTGGGTGTCGGTGCGGCCGGACGGCAACGCCCGGTGCTGTGCTATGAACTGCAGCCCGGCGTCGCCGATTCGCCTGCGCTGCGCGAGCAGCTGCGGGTCGAAGCGGCCGCGCACGCGCACACCGCACGCATCGAGGTGTTCCTGCCGCATCCGGCCTTCCCGGTCGATATCCGCCACAACGCCAAGATCGGCCGCGAAAAGCTGGCGATCTGGGCCGCCACCCGAATGGAACAGCACGCATGAAGATCCTCGTCACCGGCGGCGGTGGTTTCCTCGGCCAGGCCTTGTGCCGCGGCCTGGTCGAGCGCGGCCACCAGGTACTCGCCTTCAACCGCAGCCACTACCCGGCGCTGCAGGCGCTGGGGGTCGGCCAGATCCGCGGCGACCTCGCCGACCCTGATGCCGTGCGGCACGCCGTGGCCGGCGTCGATGCGGTGTTCCACAACGGCGCCAAAGCCGGTGCGTGGGGCAGCTACGACAGCTATTTCCAGGCCAACGTGGTGGGCACCGACAACGTGATCGCGGCGTGCCGTGCGCACAGCGTCGGCCGCCTGGTCTACACGTCCACGCCCAGCGTGACCCACCGCGCCACGCATCCGGTGGAAGGGCTCGGCGCGGACGAGGTGCCGTACGGCGAAGACTTCCAGGCGCCGTACGCGGCCACCAAAACCATCGCCGAACAGCGCGTGCTCGCCGCCAACGATGCCTCCCTGGCCACCGTGGCGCTGCGACCGCGCCTGATCTGGGGGCCGGGCGACCAGCAGCTGGTACCGCGCCTGGCCGAACGCGCGCGCGCCGGCCGCCTGCGTTTCGTCGGCGATGGCCTCAACAAGGTCGATACCACCTACATCGACAACGCCGCGCTCGCCCACTTCCTCGCCTTCGACGCGTTGGCGCCCGGCGCGGCGTGTGCCGGCAAGGCGTACTTCATTTCCAACGGCGAGCCGCTGCCGATGCGTGAGCTGCTCAACAAGCTGCTGGCGGCAGTCGGTGCACCGGCCGTGGAGAAGTCGATCAGCTTCAAGACCGCCTACCGCATCGGTGCGGTGGCCGAGCGGCTGTGGCCGCTGCTGCGGCTGCGCGGCGAGCCGCCGATGACGCGCTTCCTCGCCGAACAGCTGTGCACGCCGCACTGGTACAGCATGGAACCGGCGCGGCGCGACTTCGGTTACGTGCCTGTCGTGAGCATTGACGAAGGGCTCACGAGGCTGAAGGCTTCATCGCGCGGCGAACTTCCCGTCACTTGCTGAACACCGCCGGTCGGTAACGATGGCAGCACGCCAATCCGGCACGCATCACGCGAGGATAGACATGCTGCACTACGCCGTAATCTTTTTCGTCATCGCCATCATCGCTGCAGTGCTGGGCTTCTCCGGCATCGCCGGCACCGCCAGCAGCATCGCCTGGGTCCTGTTCGTCGTGTTCCTGATCCTGGCCGTGGTGTCGATGTTCCGCAAGCGCGGATAGTGCGCCCCCCCGGCCCGCGCCTTCTCTCCGGCGCGGTACCCGGGCAACGCGCGTTGCCGCGCGTGACCGCGACGGCCTGGATCCTGCGAAGGATTCAGGCCGTCGTCGCAACGGCGTGCTGCAGCCCGCGCTCGGCGGCATGCCGGGCCATTGCCAGCTCCAGCAGGCGGGTAATCAACGCGGTGTAGCCCAGCCCACTGGCCGCCCACAGCTTGGGATACATGCTGATGCGGGTGAAGCCGGGCAGGGTGTTGATTTCGTTGATCACCACCTCGCCCCCGGCAGTGAGGAACACATCCACCCGCGCCAGACCGGCGCAGTCCAGCGCCTGGTAGGCGCGCACGGCGATGTCCTGGATGCGCGCCTGCGTATCCGCGTCGATGTCGGCGGGCACCACGATGTCCGCGCCGGTCTCGCTGATGTACTTGGTGTCGTACGAGTAGAAATCATCGTGCACCACCACCTCTCCGCACACGCTTGCCTCGGGTACTTCGTTGCCCAGCACCGCGCACTCGATCTCCCGGCCGCTCACGGCCGATTCCACCAGCACCTTGTGGTCGAACGACAACGCCAGTGCCAGCGCGGCATGGAATTCGCTCTCGCTGCGCACCTTGCTCACCCCCACCGACGAGCCCTGATTGGCCGGCTTCACGAACAACGGCAGGCCCAGTGTCGCCACCAGCGCGGCGTAGTCGGCGGCGGCCGCGCCGGCGCGGGTGATGCAGGCGAACGGTGCCACTGCCAGGCCGGCATCGCGGAGCAGGCGCTTGGCCATGTCCTTGTCCATCGCCACGGCCGAGCCCAGCACGCCGGAGCCGACGAAGGGCAGGTTGGCCATGCGCAGCAGGCCCTGCAGCGACCCGTCCTCGCCCAGCGTGCCGTGCACGATCGGGAATACCACGTCGATCTGCTCCAGCACGGCCGTCGGCGTGGTCGGCACCAGTTGCCGCTGCGACTGGCCGGGCAGCACCGCCACGGCGTGGCCGGAGGCGTGCAGCGCGATGCGCGACGGGTCATCGGCGTTCAGCAGGAACTGCTGCGGGTCGCTGACGTGCCACCGGCCCTGCTTGTCGATGCCGATCAGGGTCACGTCGAAGCGTTCCTTGTCCAGCGCATCGACGATGTTCTTCGCCGACTGCAGCGAGACTTCGTGCTCGGCCGAGCGCCCGCCGAAAATGATCCCGACCCGGGTCTTGCCCATCGTAGTACCGCTCCTGGCGTGCTGAAAAAAGCAAGCATGGACCCGCGCACGGTGCTTGGCAAAAAGGCAGGTGCACCCGCCGTGCGGACGCCCGCCGTTCAAGGGGGCGCGGTAGAATGCGGCGATGGCCCGTTCCCTGCTCTCTTCCCTCAAGCCCCTGGCCGGCCACGCGCTGGAAGTGGCACTCAACCGCGCCGTGGCGCTGGACCCGGACACCGGCAGCGCGCTGGGCGCGCTCGACGGCCGCCACATCGCCCTGACCCTGGAGGCGCCTGCGCTGGCGATGCGCATCGGCGTGGCCGGGCAGCGCCTGACGGTGGGGCCGGTGGATCCGACCCAGGAACCGGATCTGGCGGTACGCAGTTCGCTGGGCGGGGTGCTGGCGCAGTTGCCGTTCCTGGCCAACGCGCGGCGCGGCGGCGATGCCCCGGCAGGGCGGGTCAAGGTGGCCGGCGATGCCGAACTGGCGCGCCGCCTGCAGCAGCTTGCCAGCCGCTACGACCCGGACTGGCAGCTGCCGTTCGTGCGGGTGTTTGGCGAGGTACTCGGCGTGCAGATCGCCCTGGCGCTGCGCTCGGCCCTGCAGCATGCGCGCCGTGGCGCGTCCGACCTGGCGCACAGCGCCGCTGAATTTGTCACCGAGGAGTCCCGCGACGTGGTAGCGCGTGCTGAGCTGGAGGCCTTCCACGACGACGTGGATGTGCTGCGCGACGATGTGGAACGTTTGACCGTGCGCGTGCAGCGCATACGCCAGCGCCAGGTGCGCGCATGAAGGCGATGTTCCGCGCCAGCCGGATCGGCCGGGTGCTGCTGCGCTACCGCCTCGACGACCTGCTCGACGGCACCCCGGCCGAGCGCTGGCTGCGCCTGGCCAAGCCGTTCGTGCCGCGCGCCTCGGCCGACATCGCCGCACAGTCGCGCGGTGCGCGGCTGCGCCTGGCGCTGCAGGACCTGGGGCCGATCTTCGTCAAGTTCGGGCAGATCCTGTCCACCCGCCGCGACCTGATCCCGGCCGACGTGGCCAACGAACTGACCCTGCTGCAGGACCGGGTCAAACCCTTCGACGGCGATACCGCCCAGCGCATCGTGGAGGCGGCGCTTGGCCGTCCGGTCAGCGAGGCGTTCGCCAGCTTCGATCTGCAGCCGCTGGCCTCGGCCTCGATCGCGCAGGTGCACGCAGCCACGCTGGCCGATGGCCGCCAGGTGGTGGTCAAGGTGCTGCGCCCGGACATCGAAAAGCAGATCGACGCCGACATCGCGCTGCTGAAATCGGCCGCCGCGCTGGTCGAGCGCACCCACCCGCGCGCCGACAGGATCCGCCCGCGCGAAGTGGTGGCCGAGGTGGAGAACACCCTGGCCGCCGAGCTGGACCTGCAGCGCGAAGGCGCCAACGCCAGCGTCCTGCGCCGCAACTGGATCGACTCGGACGACCTGTACGTGCCCGAGGTCATCTGGAGCCACACCGCCGAGCGCGCGCTGACCCTGGAGCGCGTCTGGGGCATTCCGTCCGACGACATCGCTGCGCTGGACAAGGCCGGCATCGACCGCAGGGCGCTGGCCGCCAAGGGCGTGCGGGTGTTCTACACCCAGGTGTTCCGCGACAACTTCTTCCACGCCGATGCGCATGCCGGCAACATCTGGGTCGACCTGGATCCGGCACGCCGCGACAACCCGCGCTTCATCGCGCTGGACTTCGGCATCATGGGACAGCTCTCGCAGGAAGATCAGTACTACCTGGCCGAGAACTTCATGGCCATCTTCAACAAGGACTACCGGCGCATGGCCGAGCTTCACGTCGAAGCCGGCTGGATGCCCAACAACGTGCGCATCGACGAGCTGGAAGCGGCCGCGCGCTCGGTATGCGAGCCGTACTTCACCCGCCCGCTGTCGCAGATCTCGCTGGCCGAAGTGCTGATGAAGCTGTTCCGCGTCGCCCAGCGCTACCAGCTCACCCTGCAGCCGCAGCTGATCCTGCTGCAGAAAACCCTGCTCAACATCGAAGGCGTGGGCCGCCAGCTCGACCCGCAGCTGGACATCTGGGCAGTGGCGCGACCCGTGCTCGAACGCATCCTGCGCGAGCGCTACAGCCCGCGCCGGGTGATGAAGGAACTGCGCAAGCGCCTGCCGGAAATCATGACCCACACCCCGGACATGCCGCGTCTGGTGCATGCCTGGCTGAAGCAGCAGGTCGAAGGCGGGCACGAACTGTCGATGCGTTCGCAGGACCTGGTGGCCTTGAACAGCAACCTGCAGAAGCTGCAGAAGCGTGCGGTGGCTGCGATTGCCGGCGTCGGCCTGCTGATCGTCGCTGCCGTGCTGTATGGCATGCAGCCTGGTGGCTGGTATTTCGGCGATGCACCGGTATGGAGCTGGGTGAGCGGCGCGGCGGGCCTGTTCTCGCTGGCCAGTGCCTGGTGGCGGCGCTGACCGGCGCGCAGCGCACCGCCTGAATCGCCGTTGATGGCGATTCAGGCGCGCGACGGGGATAATCGGTCGGTGAACGACACCGATACCGCCCTCGATACCGCCCCCCTGCAGCTGCTGCATCTGGACGACCGCCTTGCGGTGGTCAACAAGCCTGCCGGGCTCATGGTCCATGACAGCAAGCTGGCCCGCGGCGAAGACGATTTTCTCGCCGACCGCCTGCGTGAGCAGCTCGGCAAGCCGATCTTCCTCGTGCACCGCCTCGACCGTGCCACCAGCGGCTGCCTGCTGCTCGCCTTCGACCGCGAGAGCGCCAGTGCGCTCGGCAAGTCGCTGATGGGCGGCGACGTGGACAAGGACTACCTGGCGATCTGCCGCGGCTGGCCGGCCGAGGACGCCTTCACGGTCGACCACGACCTGGACGGCGGCCCGGGCAAACCGGTCAAAAAGCAGGCCATCACCCATTTCCAGCGTGTGGCCGTGGGCGAGATCGCGGTGCCGGTCGGCGAGTTCGAGACCTCACGCTATGCGCTGCTGCGCTGCCAGCCGCAGACCGGGCGCTTCCGCCAGATCCGCCGGCATCTCAAGCACCTGTCGCATCACCTGATCGGCGACACCAGCCACGGGGATGGTCGCCACAACCGCAGCTTCCGCATGCAGGGCATCCACCGGATGCTGCTGCACGCCGAGCGCCTGCGCTTTCCGCATCTGGATGGCACCGCAATGGACGTCAGCGCCCCGGTCGATGGCGAATTCCGCAAGGCAATGGACCTGTTCGGCTGGCACACCGCCCCGTAGAGCCGGGCTCTGCCCGGCTGCGTCTCGCCCGTAAAGCCGGGCTCTGCCCGGCTGCCCCACCACCGCGTTACCGCGACTTCGGTGCGGCCGTCTCTTCGTTGACGATCGCTTCCAGGTCCTTCTGCAGGTCCACGAACAGCGGCTGCATCTTGTCCTGGACGGCGACCATCACGTTCTGCATCAGCGCCGGCGTCTTGTCGAGCAGGCTCTGCCCAGCCGAGCTCTCGTAGAACTCGGCCATCGCCAGCACGTCTTCCTTGCTGAAGGTCTTCTTGTACAGGTCCACGTACATCGGCCGCAGCTGCTGCCACGACAGCGCCTGGCGGATGGTCTGGTTGGTGCGCTGTTCGATCCGCCGCAGCTGCGCCTGCTGCGCTTCGTCGAGCTGGCGCTGCGAGGCCACCTGGACGAACTGCTGGCGCTGCATCGCCTCGATCTGCGGCAACATGGTGTCGAGCATGCTCTGCGCGCGCGAGGCGGCCAGCAGGCGGTTGATGTCGGCGTCCGACGGGGGCGCGGCGATGGCCGGGCCAATCGCAGCCAGCCCCAGCACCACGGCCAGGGCGAAACGGGTCAGGCCACGACGGGCCGGCGGATGGATCGAAAGCATGTGCGGGGCATCCTGCAGTGCATGGAACCCGGAGCATACCTCCCAGGCCGTCATCAGGCGGTAGTTTGAGGACGTTATCGGCCTCATCGGAGATGTTGCAGTCGCCCCGCAGGCGGTGCCCCCCTTACAATGCGGCGCATGGGAACCGGGCCGATCACCGTCAGCGCGCACTTGTCGATTCCGGATACGGAGATCGTCGAGCGTTTCGTGCGCGCCAGCGGGGCCGGTGGGCAGAACGTCAACAAGGTCTCCACCGCGGTGGAACTGCGCTTCGACGTGGCCAACTCGCCGTCCCTGCCCGAACCGCTGCGCACGCGCCTGCTGGCCCGGCGTGACCGGCGCATGACCGGCGAGGGCGTGCTGGTCATCGACGCCCAGCGTTTCCGCACCCAGGACCGCAACCGCGAGGACGCGCGCGAGCGCCTGGCCGCTTTCATCCAGGCCAGCCTCAGCGTGCCCAAGCCACGGGTGGCCACCAAGCCCTCGTATGGCGCGAAGCTGCGTCGCCTGGATGAAAAAAAGGGCCGCGCGCAGATCAAGCGCGGGCGCACCACACGCAATTGGGAGTGATCGCTTGAACAACCGAAGTCCGCTGTTGCCGGCCGTTCCGCCCAACATGCCGCAGGTCAAACCCAACCGCTTCCTGCGCTGGCTGGCCCGCTGCACGCTGCGCCTGGGCGGCTGGAAAGTGGTCGGCACCTTCCCGGACCTGCCCAAGCTGGTCTTCATCGTGGCCCCGCATTCCTCCAACTGGGACGGGTTCTGGGGCATGGCCGCCAAGATCGCGCTGGGCATGCAGGTCAAAGTGCTCGGCAAGGCCTCGCTGTTCTGGTGGCCGCTGTCACCGCTGCTGCGTGCCCTTGGCGTGATTCCGCTGGACCGCAGTTCGCCGCAGGGTACTGTCGAGCAGGCCGTCAGCCTGATCAAGGGCTCCGAGCGCATGTGGTACGCCATCACCCCCGAAGGCACCCGCAAGGCGGTGACCCACTGGAAGGCCGGCTTCCTGAAGATCGCGCGGATGGCCGACGTGCCGGTGCTGGCCGCGTACTTCCACTACCCCGAGAAGACCATCGGGATCGGCCCGCTGTTCTACTCCAGCGGCGACGATGCCGCCGACATGGCGGCCATCCGTGAGTACTACCGCCCCTGGCAGGGCAAGAACCGCGGCACCGTCTGAGCGCCGCCCGGCCCCGCCCGCGCGGGTGCCGGGGCGTGCACAGCCAGACGCCACGTCCGGCACATGCTGCCCACGGGCAATCGGAGTAGGGTGATCGGCTGTGGTTGTCCGCCGCCGCACCCCCTTCCAAGGAGCCCGTTTCATGTCGCGTACCGTAGTTTTGGCCGCTGCCATCAGCCTGGCGCTGGCGGCTTGTTCCGGCAAGGAGTCCACCCCCGTGACCGATACCCAGAGCCCCGCCGCGCAGCCGCCGGCCGAGGCCTCCACCAATCCCCTGTTGAGCGCCAGCACGCTGCCGTTCCAGGCGCCGCCATTCGACAGGATCAAGGACAGCGACTACCTGCCGGCCTTCAATGAAGGCATGAAGCAGCACCTGGCCGAGGTCCGCAGGATCGCCGACAACCCCGAGCCGGCCACCTTCGACAACACCATCGAAGCGCTGGAGCGCAGCGGCGAAACCCTGAACCGCGTGTCGCGCATCTTCTTCGGCCTGGTCCAGGCCGATACCAACGACGCGCGCCAGAAGATCCAGGAAGAAGTGGCGCCCAGGCTGGCCGAGCACCAGGACGAGATCAACCTCGACCCGAAGCTGTTTGCCCGCATCAAGACTGTGTACGACCAGCGCGACGCCCTTGGCCTGGACCCGGTGCAGAAGCGCCTGGTCGAGCGTGATTACCAGGAATTCGTCCGCGCCGGCGCGCAGCTCAACGATGCCGACAAGGCCTCCCTGCGCAAGCTCAACGTGGAAGAAACCACGCTGGCCACGCAGTTCCACACCCGACTGGTCGCCGCGACCGCCGCCGGTGCCGTGGTCGTCGATGACAAGGCCAAGCTGGCCGGCCTGGACGAGGATGCGATCAACACCGCCGCCGCCGACGCCAAGGACCGCAAGCTGGACGGCAAGTACGTGCTGCCGCTGCAGAACACCACCCAGCAGCCGGTGCTGGCCTCGCTGAGCGACCGCGACCAGCGCGCCGCCGTGCTCAAGGCGTCGGAAACCCGCGCCGAGAAGGGCGATGCCAACGACACCCGGCAGACCGTGCAGCGCCTGGCCCAGCTGCGTGCGCAGAAGGCCAAGCTGCTTGGCTTTGACAACTACGCCGCCTACAGCCTGGCCGACCAGATGGCCAAGACCCCGGCCGCCGCGCTCAAGCTGCTGACTGACACCGTGCCGGCCGCCACCGCCAAGGCACGCGGCGAAATCGCCGAAATGCAGAAGGTCATCGACGCACAGAAGGGCGGGTTCAAACTCGCCGCCTCGGACTGGGACTTCTACGCCGAACAGGTACGCAAGGCCCAGTACGATCTGGACGAGTCGCAGATCAAGCCGTACTTCGAAATGGACAACGTGCTGCAGAACGGCGTCTTCTACGCCGCCACCCAGCTCTACGGCATCACCTTCAAGCCGCGCACCGACATCCCGACCTACCACCCGGACATGAAGGTCTATGAGGTGTTCGACAAGGACGGCACCTCGCTGGCGCTGTTCTACACCGATTACTTCAAGCGCGACAGCAAGTCCGGTGGCGCCTGGATGGACGTGTTCGTCGAGCAGGACGGTCTGACCGGCGCCAAGCCGGTGGTCTACAACGTGTGCAACTTCACCAAGCCCGCCGCCGGTCAGCCCGCGCTGCTCAGCTTCGATGACGTGACCACGATGTTCCACGAGTTCGGCCATGCGCTGCACGGCATGTTCTCGAAGGTGAAGTACCCGTCCATTGCCGGCACCAGCACCTCGCGCGACTTCGTCGAGTTCCCCTCGCAGTTCAACGAGCACTGGGCGCTGGACCCCAAGGTGTTCGCCAACTACGCCAAGAACTACAAGACCGGCGAACCGATGCCGCAGGCCCTGGTCGACAAGATCCTCAAGGCACGCACCTTCAACCAGGGCTACGCGACCACCGAGTACCTCTCGGCCGCGCTGCTCGACCTGGCCTGGCACACCCAGCCGGCCGACGCGCCGCTGCAGGACGTGGCGCCGTTTGAAGCGGCCGCGCTGAAGAAGTACAAGGTCGACCTGGCGCAGGTGCCGCCGCGCTACCGCACCACCTACTTCGACCACATCTGGGGCGGCGGCTATTCGGCCGGCTACTACGCCTACTTCTGGGCCGAAGTGCTCGACCATGACACCTTCGAGTGGTTCAAGGAACATGGCGGCCTGACCCCGGAAAACGGCCAGGTGTTCCGCGACAAGATCCTCTCGCGCGGCAACAGCGTCGAACTGGCCGACCTCTACCGCGAGTTCCGCGGCAAGGACCCGTCGGTGGAACCGCTGCTGGTCAACCGCGGCCTGAAGTGATCCGGTAGGCAGCGCACGTCGAACGGCAGGGGAAACCCTGCCGTTCGTACATCCGGCATCACCATCGCGCAATCACGTTCCCACGTGCACGCCTTCGCGCAGCTCGCTGCAGCCCAGGTGATCCAGCGCGATCTCCAGTGCGTGCACGTAGCTCTGCGCGCAGTAGCCGTGCGCCACGCCGATACGCTGGCCGGCATCGGCCGGCAGGCAGGCTTCCGGCGTGCGGGCGTCATCGTCATGGACTTCCACGTACGGGTTGCGCAGGTGCGGCAGCAGCCGCTGCAGGCGCACGCTGCCCACGCACGCACCCGGATCGAGCAGCGTGACCTCGCCCCGGCTGTGGTCGGCCACGCGCAGGGCGTCCAGCAGTTCCTGTTCCGACCCGCAGGCGCGGATCGCCACGGTGGTACCGGCGTCGATCGCGCGGTGCACCAGCGATTTGAGCACCGGCGCCGGCAGCGGCACCGCCGTGCGGATCAGCGCGCCACTGGCTTCCGGGCCACGGATGATGAAAATCGACATGGCTCAGGCACTCCCCACGGCGGGCTGCAGGCGTCGTGCGGCGATCGCCAGTGACAGCCGGCAGGCTTCCTCGCGGCTGCGGCCACACACCACCCGTGCAGCCGGCGCATGCTGCGGATGCAGGCGGTCATCAAGCGCGTCATCGTCGTTGCTGGCCATCTCGATGTACGGCGCCGGCAGCGCGTCCAGCGCCGCGCGCACCGCTGCGCCGTACCGGGCCCACTGCGGAGCCGCCACGGCGGTGGTTGCGATCAGCACCCAGGCCGGGCGGCTGCGTCGTGCGGCCTGCAGGCAGCGCACCAGCGCCGGCAGCGAGTCGCAGTCATGGCAGGCCAGGCGGTGCCCGGCGACCCGGGCAGGCAGCGGCGCGGCATCCGGCGCCGCGCTCGGCGGCGTGTGCCGGATCAGCAGGATGGTCATGGAACACCTCGTT
This sequence comes from Stenotrophomonas sp. NPDC077461, assembly GCF_049545475.1. Lineage (NCBI taxonomy): Bacteria > Pseudomonadati > Pseudomonadota > Gammaproteobacteria > Lysobacterales > Lysobacteraceae > Stenotrophomonas > Stenotrophomonas sp. NPDC077461. The sequence goes on along the minus strand of NZ_JBMWDO010000006.1, from coordinate 14,767 downwards.
GGAGCGCCCTGCGGCGCGGTGGGGTCACGATGCGGCCGCAGGCCGTAAAACCGCCATGCCACGGCCGCAGCGGCGGCGTAAATACCGCGTAGCTTTCCGTCGGGCGCCCGGGAACTTGCCGGCCGCCACCACGGTCACACCGCCACCCCTCACCGAGCGCTGACATGGATACCCACGCTGCCCGCCCCGCCGCAGGACACAACCGCGTACTGCATTGGCTGAAGAAGGAAGCGCTGCCGCTGCTGGTGATGCTGGGCCTGCTCGCCGCTGCGCGCGACACCCTGGCCAACCACTATCAGGTGCCCAGCGGTTCGATGCAGCACACGCTGATGCCCGGCGATCGCGTGGTGGTGGACATGCGCGCCTATGGCCTGCGCCTGCCCTTCACCGGACTGGAGCTGATGGCCACCGGCACCCCGCAGCGCGGCGATGTGGCCGTGTTCGATTCGCCGCGCGATGGCGTCCGTCTGATCAAGCGCATCGCTGCCGTGGGCGGCGACCGGGTCGACCTGCGCGATGGCCATCTGACCATCAACGGCCGCCCGCTGGCCGACGCCAGCCAGGGCGAGGTCGAGGACTTCGGTACCCATCTGGCCCAGCTCGATCTTGGCCAGGGCGGCGGCCCCGACATCGCCGGGCTGACCGTGCCGGCCGGCAAGGTGCTGATGCTGGGCGACCACCGCGGCAACAGCCTGGATGGCCGCTTCTTCGGCCTGGTCGAGGCCTCGGCGCTGTACGGCAAGGCCTCGCACGTGTACTGGCGGCGCGGCGACGGGTTCACCTGGCAGGCGCTGTAAGCGGCGCATTGCACCGGCGCGGGTCACCCTCGCCGGTGGTGACCCGACCGGTATCTGTATTGATATCCGAAACGTCTCAATCCAGACATTCCAGGTTATGGATCGTCCTGTAACGGCTGCCTATCCTGACCGCTGACCCTTACGCACCGGCCCGCCCCTGGGCCCTGACGCAATGAACGGCGACACCGCAGCCCTGACGCCCACCTCCCACATCGTGCAGGGCACGCCGGCGTTCCGGCGCACGGCTGCCGCCCTGTTCCTGGCGGGCTTCTCCACCTTCGGTCTGCTCTACACCGTGCAGCCGCTGCTGCCCGAGTTCAGCCGCCACTTCGGCGTGTCGGCGGCCAGCAGCGCGCTGGCGCTGTCGCTCAGCACCGGCCTGCTGGCGGTGTCGATGCTGATTGCCGGGTTGATCTCCGACCGCATCGGCCGGCGCAGTGTGATGGTTGCCGCGCTGCTGGCGTCCAGCGTGTTGTCCGTTGCCACGGCGATGGTGGATGACTGGTCCACCCTCCTGGTGCTGCGCACGCTGCTCGGCATCGCGCTGAGCGGCGTACCGGCGGTGGGCATGACCTACCTCGCCGAAGAAATGGACAGCCGCGCGCTCGGCCTGGCGATGGGCCTGTACATCGGCGGCAACGCCATCGGCGGCATGAGCGGGCGCCTCATCGCCGGCATCGTCGCCGACCACTGGGGCTGGCGCTGGGGCATCGGCGTGGTCTCGTTGATCGCGGTGGCGAGCACGCTGCTGCTGTGGGTCCAACTGCCGCCGTCGCGCCATTTCCAGAGCCGCCGCAGCGGCCTGCGTGAACTGCCGGCGCGCTGGCGCAGCCTGTTTGCCGACCCCGGCCTGCCGTTGCTGTTCGCCACCGCCTTCGTGCTGATGGGTGTGTTCGTCACCCTCTACAACTACCTCGGCTACCACCTGATGGCGCCCCCGTATGGCCTCAGCCAGACCGTGGTCGGCCTGATCTTCAGCGTCTACCTGGTGGGCACCTTCAGCTCGGCATGGATGGGGCAGCAGGCCAACCGCTACGGGCGCAGCCGCGTCCTGGGCATCTGCTATGGCCTGATCGCGCTGGGCATCGCGCTGCTGGCGCTGCCGTGGCTGGGCTGCATGGCCGCCGGCATCGCGCTGGTGACCTTCGGTTTCTTCGGCGGGCACTCGGTGGCCAGCAGCTGGGTCGGCAGCCGCGCCGGTGCGATGCGCGCCGACGCATCGGCGCTGTACCTGTTCGCCTACTACCTCGGCTCCAGCGTGGCCGGCGTACTCGGCGGGGTGTTCTACACGCACTGGGACTGGCTCGGCGTGTGCGGCTTCGTCGGCCTGCTGACCGTGGCCGGCGCTGCCGTCGCCTGGCGCCTGGGACGCCGTACGCAACCGGCCACCGGCGTGCTCGCGCTCAGCCGCTGACGTCCTGCAGCAGCCGGGTGAAGTGCGCGATCAACGGTGATGCCGTACCGCGCCGGCAGGCCACGTGGACTTCCGAACTCGCCGCGCGATCGCTGAGCGCGACGAAGCGCGCACCGTCCACCTGAATGTGACTGCACGAGGCCGGCAACACCGTAACGCCCAGTCCCGACGCGGCCAGGCTGATCAGCGTCGAGGCCTCGCCGGCCTCCTGCACGATGCGCGGCGTGAACCCGGCGCTGCGGCACAGCGCGATGACATGATCATGGATGCCGGCACCGACCTCGCGCAGGAAGCCCACGAACGGCTCATGCGCGAACAGCCGCAACGCCACTGCCGCATCGGCGGGCAGACCGCGCACCAGCGGGTGCTGGTCGTGCACCACCAGCGCCAGTGGATCGCTGAACAACCGGCGCGACATCAACGGCGCCGGCAGCGCACGTTTGCGGATCAGCCCGACATCCAGCTCGCCGGCCATCAGCGCATCGATCTGCTGGAGGGTATTCATCTCGCGCAGCTTCAACTGCACCTGCGGAAACTGCTGGCGGTAAGCGAAGATCGCCCGTGGAATCTGCGTGGACAGCGGCGTGGCGCGGGTCAGCCCGATGCGCAGTTCGCCGGTTTCGCCGCGCTGCGCGCGCTGGGTGAGGTCGACTGCCTTGTCCATCCGCGCCAGCACCGCGCCGGCCTGCTCCTGCAGCACGCGCCCGGCATCGGTGAGTTCCACGCGGCGGTTGGTGCGCAGGAACAGGCGCGCGCCCAGCAGCGTTTCCAACTGACGGATCTGCTGGCTGAGCGGTGGTTGCGACATCCCCAGCCGCTCGGCGGCGCGGCCGAAGTGAAGGGTATCGGCCACCGCCAGAAAATAGCGCAGGTGGCGCAGTTCGATCGACATGGCAGGCGCGTCAGCGTTCGGAGTGACCGCTTTCATCATAGCTGCGCGGACTGAACAGGTCCGGCTGGATCAGCTCGATGAAGGCGCGCGCCTGCGGCGACAGGAACCGCCCGCGGCGCACGATCACCCCGTAGCTGCGCTCGGGGAACCAGGCGCTCATTGAGCGGGTGGCCAGGCGGTCGCGGTCGGCATCGTTGAGGCACAGCGCCGGTACGATCGAGATGCCCATGCCCATCGCCACGTACTGCTTGATCACCTCCCAGCCGCCCACTTCCAGCGCCACCGTATAGGGAACGCGCTGCCGCTGGAACACCTGGTCCACCAGGCGGTAGGTGATCTGGCGCTTCGGCGGCAGCACCAGCGGGTAGGCCGAGATCGCGGCCAGGGTCAGCTCGGGCAGGGTGGCCAGCGGATGCGCGGGTGGGGTGATCAGCACCTGCTCGAAGCGGTAGGCCGGGGCGTAGCTCAGGTCGGCCGGCACGTCGGTCATCGAGCCCACCGCCAGGTCGGCCGCGTCGCTACGCAGCAGGTCGGTGCCGTCGGCGCTGATCGCGTTGTGCAGGGTCAGCCGCACATCCGGATGGCGCTGGCGGAAGCGCTCCACGATGCGCGGCAGCAGGTACAGGATGGTCGAACTGTTGGCGGCGATGTTGAGCTCGCCGGCGTCCAGCCCCTTCACCTTGTCGCGGAAGCTGGCCTCCAGCCCATCCAGGTTCTCCACCAGCGGCTGGGCCATTTCATACAGCAGCTGGCCTTCACGGCTGGGCACCAGCCGGCGCCCGCTGCGCTCGAACAGACCCACCCCCAGTTCCCGTTCCAGCGCCTGCAACTGCTGGCTGATGGCCGGCTGGCTCACAAACAGCGCCTCGGCTGCCCGTGAGACCGAGCCGAGACGGACCGTCTGGCAGAACGCCCGAAGCGGTTTCAGCCGATCGGATTTGTAGGAAAACCGGGGACTTGGGGGGCGCTGTGTGGGCATGGCGTAACGAGTATAAGCACAACTTATGTAAAGCATTGCAATAACTGTTTTGTCAAATATCGATACGTCGGCGCACGGTGTAGCCCTACCGCACCGCAGGAGTCGTCCATGTCCGCCGTCGCTTACGCCACCGCCCAGCCCACCCCTGCCGACGCCCCGGCCACGCCGGGCATCGCCCTCACCACCCAGCTTGCCGGCCAGTCCGCGCTGCTGCCGGCGGGGGTACTGGCGCTGCTGGTGTCGCTGCACCGTGCGGTCGAGCCCGAGCGCCAGCGCAGGCTGCAGGCACGCCAGGCGCGCCAGGCCTTCTTCGACGGCGGTGGGTTGCCCGACTTCCGGACGGATACCGCCGCCATCCGCGCCGACGACTGGACCGTGGCGCCCATTCCGGATGCCCTGCAGGACCGTCGCGTCGAGATCACCGGCCCGACCGACCCGAAGATGGTCATCAACGCGCTGAACTCCGGCGCCAAGGTGTTCATGGCCGACTTCGAGGATTCCACCGCCCCGGCCTGGCGCAACCTGCTGGCGGGCCAGCAGGCGCTGATCGGCGCCGTGCGGGGCGACCTCACCCATACCGCGCCCAACGGCAAGCAGTACGCGCTGCGCCCGTTGAACGAGCAGGCCGTGCTGATCGTGCGCCCGCGCGGCTGGCACCTGGACGAAAAGCACGTGCGCATCGACGGCCAGCCGCTGGCCGGTGGCCTGTTCGATGCGGCCGTGTTCGCGTACCACAACGCCCGCACCCTTATGTGCCGCCAGCGCGGCCCGTACTTCTACCTGCCCAAGCTGCAGAGCATGGAAGAGGCCGCGCTGTGGGAAACCGCGCTGTCGCACATCGAGGGCATGCTCGGCCTGCCGCACGGCCAGATCAAGGTGACCGTGCTGATTGAGACGCTGCCGGCAGTGTTCGAGATGGACGAGATCCTGCATGCGCTGCGCGACCGCATCGTCGGCCTGAACTGCGGGCGTTGGGACTACATCTTTTCCTACATCAAGACCTTCCGCCGCCATCGCGACAAGGTGCTGCCCGAGCGCGGCCAGGTGACCATGACCCAGCCGTTCCTGAAGGCGTACTCGGAACTGCTGATCCAGACCTGCCATCGCCGTGGCGCACACGCGATGGGCGGCATGGCCGCGCAGATTCCGATCAATCACGATCCGGCCGCCAACGAGCAGGCGATGGCACGGGTGCGCGCGGACAAGCTGCGCGAAGTGAGCGCTGGCCACGACGGCACCTGGGTCGCGCATCCGGCGCTGATTCCGGTGGCCCAGGCGATCTTCGATGCGCACATGCCCGGGCCAAACCAGCACCAGGTGCTGCGCCGCGATGTGCAGGTGGATCGCGACGCTTTGATCGCCACCCCGACCGGCACCATCACCCGCGCCGGCTTCGAGGGCAACGTGGACGTGTGTGTGCGCTACCTGGCGGCCTGGCTGGATGGCAACGGCTGCGTGCCGATCCACCACCTTATGGAGGACGCGGCCACTGCCGAGATCAGCCGCAGCCAGTTGTGGCAGTGGCTGCATACCGGCGGACAGCACTTGGACGACGGTACCGCCATCGACCTGGCGCTGCTCGACGCCGCACTGGCCCAGCTGCCCGCGCGCCTTGGCGACCGCAGCGCGCTGCCCGGCGCATCGCGCATCGAAGAAGCCATCGCCCTGCTGGCCGACCTCAGCCGCCGCGACGAACTCACCGACTTCCTGACCCTGCCCGCCTACGACCGCATCGATTGACCCATCCCCGTAGAGCGGGGCTCTGCCCCGCCGCCACATACCCGTAGAGCGGGGCTCTGCCCCGCCGCCACATACCCGTAGAGCGGGGCTCTGCCCCGCTGCCACATACCCGTAGAGCAGGGCTCTGCCCCGCTGCCCCAATGCCCCCTGGAGAACCGACATGAGCAAGCTGCCCACCGCCGAACAGATCCAGCACGAATGGAACACCGACCCGCGCTGGGCCGGCATCCAGCGCAACTACAGCGCCGCCGACGTGGTCCGCCTGCGCGGCACCGTGCACGTGGAGCACTCGCTGGCCCGGCTGGGCGCTGAGAAGCTGTGGAAGTACCTGCATGAAAAGGACTTCGTCAACGCGCTCGGCGCGCTGACCGGCAACCAGGCCATGCAGCAGGTCAAGGCCGGGCTCAACGCGATCTACCTGTCCGGCTGGCAGGTGGCCGCCGACGCCAACCTGGCCGGCCAGATGTACCCGGACCAGTCGCTGTACCCGGCCGATTCGGTGCCGGCAGTGGTCAAGCGCATCAACAACACCCTGCTGCGCGCCGACCAGCTGCACCACGCCGAAGGCAAGGACGAGATCGACTTCCTGCAGCCGATCGTGGCCGACGCCGAGGCCGGCTTCGGCGGTGTGCTCAACGCCTTCGAACTGATGAAGGCGATGATCGAAGCCGGCGCCGCCGGCGTGCATTTCGAGGACCAGCTGGCCTCGGTGAAGAAGTGCGGCCACATGGGCGGCAAGGTGCTGGTGCCGACCCGCGAGGCGATCGAGAAATTGAACGCCGCGCGCCTGGCGGCTGACGTGCTCGGCGTGCCCACCCTGCTGGTGGCGCGCACCGACGCCGAGGCGGCCGACCTGCTGACCAGCGACATCGACGCCAACGACCAGCCGTTCGCCACCGGCGAGCGCACCGTGGAAGGCTTCTACAAGACCCGCAACGGCCTGGACCAGGCGATCAGCCGCGGCCTCGCCTACGCCCCGTACGCCGACCTGATCTGGTGCGAAACCGGCAAACCGGACCTGGAATTCGCGCGCCGCTTCGCCGAGGCGATCCACGCAAAGTTCCCCGGCAAGCTGCTGGCCTACAACTGCTCGCCCAGCTTCAACTGGAAGAAGAATCTGGACGACGCCACCATCGCGAGCTTCCAGAAGGAGATCGCGACCTACGGCTACAAGTTCCAGTTCATCACCCTGGCCGGCTTCCACGCCCTGAACTACTCCATGTTCAACCTGGCGCACGGCTACGCCCGCCGCCAGATGAGCGCCTTCGTGGAACTGCAGGAAGCCGAGTTCGCCGCCGCCGACCGCGGCTTCACGGCGGTCAAGCACCAGCGCGAGGTTGGTACCGGCTACTTCGATGCCGTCACCCAGGCGATCCAGCAGGGCCAGTCCTCGACGACCGCCCTGAGCGGTTCGACGGAAGAAGAGCAGTTCAGCGCCGGGCGCGCGGCCTGAGGAGCATCACGGGCGGCCAGGGAAGGCCGGAGCGGCGGTCGGTCGGAGGGGCCGTCGCCGCTGTCTGTGTGGGGGAGCGGTCCGGTGATTGGGACTATCGTTCGTGGAACAGGCGATCCCACTTGATCGACTTCCAGTACTTCATCACCTCGCGACGGCGCAGGAAGGTGATGACCCAGTCCATCGCTTCGTCCACGGCGCGGGCGACGTGATTGAGGCCGAAGCGGCGGACGTAGAGGAAGAAGATCTTCAGCACGCCCTTCAGCAGGGAGCCGACGGTAGGGCAACCCGATCAGGCACAGCACCAGCTCCATCCAGGCCAAGGCGTCGCTGCTGTCGTTGTTGATCTGTTTGCAGCTTGCGATGATGTCGCGTACGTCGCAGACGTGGTCCACACTGGGAATCATCGAGACGGCGGTGTCGAAGGTCCTCTCCCTCTTGCGGATGACATTCATGGATGCGGCCTTCCACCGTACGGATCGTTGCCGGCGACTTGGGGCAGTTGATCGGGCCGGTCGGTTCCGGGAGCGTCTCGAAGGGGCCGTGTGAAAGTGCTGCTGCAGCGAACAAGAAAGATGGAAGCAGGCTCATGGCTGATCGGTGTGCTGGACGTTGGGCGGACAGAAGGCCACACAAACACCGCGGCGGTTGAGCAGTGGCCGCACCGGCTCGTCATGCCGCTGAAAGCTCCACCTCAGCTCAAGGCCGCCAGCGCTGAAGCCGGGATAGGTGTAGTTGCGAAAGTTGCCATCGGGATCATCCTTTAAATACGACGTCATCAAGTAGGCCTCACCGCAATGACCGTTGATGTACGTGCCTGCTGGGTGATGGGGAATGTCCGGCCCGGGCCAATTGCTGACCTGGCTTTCGTCCAGTACGGGACACAGCATCTTTCCATCGACCACCAATCCGTAGAAGCCTACACTCCGCATCCGATCGGTTGGGCTCGTCCACTTGAGCTTCTCCTTGTCGTCCGGCGGCGGCATGCGGTAGAACACATTCGCACGCGGCCAGAGGCGGATGCCGGAGATGCGCACTTCCATCATCTGTTCTCCGATAGCCGACGCATCGTTGGAGTCGATCACCATGCCGTGGCGATCGAAAATATAGAAGTACTGTGCGGCCATCGCGGCAGGGTTGCGGGATGAAACTATCGCCCGGAACGGCCAATCCTCGGGCGGGTGGTAGCTGCCTGTCCCCTGGGGTGGCAGTCTTGTCGAACCGAAGTTCACCCTCCAGTGCGTCTGCTCGTCAGGTGGGGTGACATCCCGGTAGGCACTCTCCCCCTCTTGCGGATGGCACTCATAGATCCGGCCTTCCACCGTGCGGATAGTGGCCGGGGGCTTGGGGCAGTTGATCGGCCCCATTGCTGCAGACGGAAGAGTCTCAAAGGGAGCCTGAGAGAGTCCCGCGGCAGCGAAGAGGAAAGGTAGAAGCAAGCTCATGGCTGGTCGGTGCCCATGCTGATATGGATGTGGTGGATATGCGTGTTGTCCGTAGCGAACGCCTCGGTGTTACCTCGTTCTTGGTCAACTGCCGGAGATACGCACTTCCATCATCTGTTCTCCGATAGCCGACGCATCGTTGGAGTCGATCACCACGCCGTGGCGATCGAAAACGAAGAAGTACTGCGCGGCCATCGCGGCAGGGTTGCGGGAAGAAATGATCGCCCGGAACGGCCAATCCTCGGGCGGGTGATAGCTTCCCGTTCCCTGGGGCGGCAGTCGTGTCGAACCGAAGTTCACCCTCCAGTGTGTCTGCTCGTCAGGTGGGGTGACATCTCGGTACGCATCCTCTCCCTCTTCCGGATGGCATTCATAGATGCGGCCCTCCACCGTACGGATGGTGGAGGGGGGCTTGGGGCAGTTGATCGGGCCCATTTGCTCTCCCGGCAGAGTCTCGAATAGACCCGGTGAAATCGACGCGGCGGCTAGGGCGAAGGGATAGAGAAAGCTCATGGCTGATCGGTGTACTGGACGTTGGGGTGGGAGAAAGGTTCCCGCCTATTTCGGCGGACAGAAGGCCACACACACACCGAGACGATTAAGTAGCGGTCGCACCGGCTCGTCATGCCGCTGGAAGCTCCACCGCAGCGCAGCGCCGCCGGCGCGGAAGCCGGGATAGGCGTAGTAGCGGAAGTTGTCGTCCGGATCGTTCGGGAGGGTAGACTCGATCCGGTAGGCCTCGCCGCAGTGACCATTGATGTACGTGCCTGCTGGGTGGTTGGGGATGTCTGGTCCAGGCCAACTGCTGACCAGGCTTTCATCCAGCACGGGACACAGCATCTTTCCATCGACCACCAATCCGTAGAAGCCCACATCCCGCATCCGATCGGTTGGGCTCGTCCACTTGAGCTTTTCCTTGTCGTCTGGTGGCGGCATGAGGTAGAACACATTCGCACGCGGCCAGAGGCGGATGCCGGAGATGCGCACTTCCATCAACTGCTCTCCAATAGCCGACGCATCGTTGGAGTCGATCACTACGCCGCGGCGATCAAAAACATAGAAGTACTCCGCCGCCATTGCTGCGGGATTGCTTGATGAGACGATTGCCCGGAACGGCCAATCTTCGGGCGGGTGATAGCTGCCTGTTCCCTGCGGTGGCAGTCGTGTCGAACCGAACCTCATCCTCCAGTGCGTCTGCTCGTCAGGTGGGGTGACATCCCGGTAAGCATCTTCTCCCTCTTGTGGATGACATTCATAGATGCGGCCCTCCACCGTACGGATCGTTGCAGGCGGCTTGGGGCAGTTGATCGGGCCGGTCGGTTCCGGGAGCATCTCGAAGGGGCCGTGTGAAAGTGCTGCGGCAGCGAGGACGAAAGGAAAAAGCAGGCTCATGGCTGATCGGTGCCCATGCTGATATGTATGTGGTGGATGTGCGTGTCATTGGTGGCCAACACCTCCGTGATCGCGGGAATCGGATGGGCGAGGTCACGCTGCTGCATCCAACAAGTCCGACAACCAGCGCAGTAGTTCGTGGTAAGTACCTCGGCGCCTCGTAGCCTCAAGGCTGCAAGGAGAGATCGTCACAATCACCTCTGAAGTCCACTATCGCCTCGATCTACAAGGATGCTGTGCTGCCGGCGAACCCGATCAGCTGATTGATCTGCTCCAGCAGACCCTTGAGGCAAGGGAGGGAGGCGAAGCGACAGAGCAGCGTGGCCTGACGCCTGTGTCACAGATTGAGCACCAGATTTGCGCCTGAACCCATGATCGCGCTCAGAGCTTGGGGTCGGACTGATCGGGCGACCAGATCCAAAGCACATTGCCGTAGTCGCTGCCCTTCAACTCGGGGAAGCGGTCATCCTTCTTGAAGTAGCGGCGGGATCCCATTTGGGCCGGGGTGTACCACCAGCCGTTCTGTGGCACCTGTTGGCCCGCTTCGACTCTGTGTGGGCGAGTGGCGGTCGCGACGCTCGACGTGCCTGCGTAGGTGCCGTCGATCTCCTCATACTCATCGTCGATCAGCTCAACAAAGAACCAACGGCAAGGTCGATCCTCAAAGCTTTCCCGGGATGCAGCTGCGGGTGCCAGGTGGGGGCGCGACCTTTCGCGCTGTTGGATGTTTCGAAGGAGGAGGCCCTCCGGGCCACTGATCAGTCGATGAAGTCCGTCGACATCTTCCCAAAGTCCTTCCCTGCCAACACGCTCCAATGCGAGCTTGCCGAATTGGTTAAGCGTGTAGGTATTGCCAAGTTCACCATGTCCACCCGTCCAGCCGAACTGCAAGGAGCCATAAGGATCATCTGCTGGGACATACGCGCCCGTGCGCGGGGGCGTGTCGCCGCTGAAGCAACAAAGGTCTGAGCGAACACGGAATCTCGGGATGTGCGAAAACCCTTTCCCGTCCTCCTGCCATAGTGACCAGAATACGAAATCGTCCCACAAGCTCGGCCTACTCATCATTTCGCTGATCTTGCTCGCATAGTGAAAGACAGCCTGGGCACGATGTTTGAACTGCTCCTCCTGGTCCTGAGTCGCCCAAGGCATCTGGTACGCATACTCGTCCAGCATGCGTGAGCACTGGCGCTCGCCGGCGATGTCAAAAACCTGATGCGCGCGCGCGGCGATGTCCTTGATAACACCCTCCCTGAATTCCATCAGAGCAGGGTAAGCGTACGTTGAGAAGTGTCCAGCAGTGTCGATCGGCTGCCAGTTCGCGAGCATTCTTCCTGCCGGATCTAGATTGGAGCGTTCTTCCAAAAGTGATTCAGCGAAAGAGACGAGCAGATCAATTCTGTTTAGAAGGCCTTCCACATACGCCAGTGACGAGAAGTGGTAGAGCAGCGTGGCTTGACGCTTTTGCCAGGAATTGAGCTCCAAATATCTTGATGAACTTACAGTCTCATTCATAGCTTCGGATCGGACTGATCGGGTGACCAGATCCAAAGCACATTGCCGTAGTCGCTGCCCTTCAACTCGGGGAAGCGGTCATCCTTCTTGAAGTAGCGGCGTGATCCCATTTTTGCCGGGGTGTACCACCAGCCGCTTTGTGGGACGACTTGGCCCGCTTCGACTCTGTGAGGGAGAGTGGAAGTCGCGACGTTCGCTGTGCCTGCGTAGGTGCCGTCGATCTCTTCGTATTCGTCGTCCAGCATCTCGACGAAGTACCATCTACACGGGCGCGCTTCAAAGGAGTGGCGAGCGACAGTCGAGGGCCCGAGCGACACGCTGGACCGTTCCATCTCGCTCACAAGATTCTTGTGCTTGCGTTCGTTGATGATCTGATGGAGCAGCGCAGCGTTGGACCACAGCCCCCCCCTACCCACTCGATCCAATACGTATCTCCCAAAAGAGTTGAGCGTACGTGCGTCTCCCAACTCTCCGTGTCCGCCAGTCCAAGCGAACTGAAGGGCTCCAAATGGATCATCTGCCGGCATGTACACGCCGGTCCTGGGCGGCATATGGCCCGATCGGGCCTGGATATCTGTGTGGACTCTGAAGCTGGGAATGGAGGGGAATGCCACCTTCTCCTGTTCCCACGTTATCCAGAAGGTGAAATCGGTGTATGAAAATGGTCGGCGGATGATGTCGCTGATGTTCTCCGCATGCCTGAAGGCCGCCTCAGATCGGGCTCTGAATTCGCTCTCCTGCTCGGTGGTTGCCCAAGTCATCTGATACGCGTACTCATCGAGCATTCGGGCGCACTGATTATCACCAACGGCAAAGTAGCGTTGGAAGGCGCGTGCTGCCAACGCGTGAATGGCACTCTCACGAAACTCAACAAGTGCAGGGTAGGCAAACGTGGAGAAGTGAGTTGCTGTACTGACGGAACTCCAGCCTGCAAGCGCGGCTCCCGCGACATCGAGAGGACTTCGTTGATCAACGATTTCGTCAGCGAAGCTGATGAGCGCATCGATCTTGGGGAGGAGTCCCTTCAGGTAACCTGCTGAGGCGAAGTGGTACAAGAGTGCCGCCTGACGCTTGTGCCAAGGGTTGAGCTCAGGCTGGCTCTTGGACATTTCGTTCAACTCCTGGTTATCTGGCCGGGAAGATAGGGTAGGCCAAGTCTGACGTCATTCGACTGCGAGTCAAAATCCTTGGTTCCCCAGTTCGTGTCGAACGGACCCACGATCTTCGGATGATTGATCTCTGTGCGCAGGCTTTGGTATCTGGCCTGTTCATGTGCCGGAAGGTCCTTCCACGCGTCATAAGTCATAGGGCTGGGGGTGAGAGCCCCAGTCCGCGGATGCGCTTCGTAGTAAATGCTGCTGTCCTTTGCAGTTTTTATGGTATCAGTTGAACTTCGCAGAGAACGTCCTTCCTCGTCGAACAGAGCACTGCTATCGAACTTGATCTGTTCGTAACCTCCTTCAAGGTGATGTCCGGGTAGCTCATCCTTCTCTTGAGCCGCAGATTTCCCGCGCCAAACCTTTAACTTTTCGCCGCGTTTGAGCTCATAGATGACGAACTGACCGTTTGGATTCCAGTCGGGCCATACGGCATGAAACTTGCGCCAGTCTGATTTCGGGTCGTCAGATCGCATGATTTTCTTGAAAACGTCTTCTGACATCCAGTCGGCACTGGCAGCAAAGTTACTTGGAGAAACGACTCGATACAGTTTGAGCGGGCCGTTGAGTTCTACTGCTTCTAAAGTGGAGAAGCTCCGAATCTGAGAGTTGGTGAGTTTCAGATAGTCATGATCATTGGATGCTTGATCGACTTGTGCACGCACATCTTTAGGAGCTATGGGCGTATTCCTTGAGATGTTTCCTGTGCTTAGCCAGCGGGGCGGCGGACTTGCTTGCCGCATCAATGTAACCGCACGCGCTTCCGGCAGCGTTCCCGTGAAATGCACATTCCCCGCGTCAAGAACGCCGCGGCGCTGTACCAGATCCTCGATCTCAAGGCGACGAATGATCTCGTCCAGGATTTTCAGCGCGGGGGCCGTATGGGCGCTGATCTTCTTTGTCGCCAGGGCCTTGACGTCTTTCACCAGCTTGATGGTGTCCTGCGCGGCGGGTCCAATGAAGGGGATGTTCTTGACGAAGCCGAGCAGGTTGTCCATCAGGCTGATGGCGCGATCAAAGGCGTCCAGCAGGATCTTGGGGCTGACCAGGGCACGTACGATACGGGTCTGATTCGCCAGTTCGTGGAACAGACGATCCCACTTGAGCGACTTCCAGTACTTCATCACCTCGCGACGGCGGAGGAAGGTGATGACCCAGTCCATCGCTTCGTCCACGGCGCGGGCGACGTGATTGAGGCCGAAGCGGCGGACGTAGAGGAAGAAGATCTTCAGCACGCCCTTCAGCAGGGAGCCGACGGTAGGGATCAACCCGATCAGGCACAGCACCAGCCCGACCCAGGCCCAGGTGTCGCTGCTGTCTTTGTTGATCTGTTTGCAGCTTGCGATGATGTCGCGTACGTCGCAGACCTGGTCCACGCCGGGAATCATCGAGACGGCGGTGTCGAAGGCAATCTGACCGGTGGTGCGCTGCTCGTTGAAGTCGCCCTGGATGGCCTCCCACAGCCAGACAAAGACGTTCTTGGTTCCGTCAGCTACAGCGCTGTACTGATCGGTGACGAATGCGAGGGCTTCGCGGAGCTGCTGCAGCGTGACCGGTGCGGCCTGGTTGGGGCGGTCAACCCCGCCGTCAGCCATGACCACCTTCCTTGGCAGCGGCGATCAGCTCAAGCGCGGGCCAGGCGTTGTCCTTGTTCGGTTCGCGCGCCTGATAGATCACCTTGGCGACCTTCCTGTTAGGGATGGGACCGTGGTGCGCCTTGCCATCCGCGTCGAGCCTGCCGGTAATGGTGGCGCCGTTGTCGAAGTGAATTTCGTATGGCGTACCGGCCATAGCCTGCTGCGTGTCTACGTCCATGTAGTTCAGTGCTATCCAATGAGTGAGTTGCTGTGTGCCGTCCGGTAGCGGCGGCAGGAAGGCTTCGTTCTTCTCCCCGCCCATGAACGGATGCTGCCCGGCCTTGACGGTAAACGTGCCCGGGCAGCTGAAAGTGATGTTGCCGCCTTCCAGCGTGATCGCGCTGTT